>CP086218.1:0-4726 GCA_020844795.1 Methanothrix sp.
GCCTCCGAGAACGGCGAGACCTTTGTGACCCTGTCGGTGGCAAACTACGGCGACGCCGCGAGGGCCTTCAAGCTCCACGAGACGGTCTCGGTGGAGGCGGGGTCTGTCGAGCCCCCGGCCCGGGTGATCCCCCTCGGGGACGGCTACGACCACCTCTGGAAGGTCTCCCTCCGACCGGGGGAGAGGCAGAGTTTCAAGTACACCGTCCCCTCTGAAGGTGTCCGTTTCTCCGAGCCGGTCGTCGAGGGGGTCCCTTCGGAGCTGGTCAGCGGGGCGAAGGCGGTGGGATAGATGAAGGAAGCAGCGGTTACCAGAGAGAGGCTCCTGGGGCTCGCCGAGACCCTTTACGACCAGTTCCAGGAGGGGACCGTCCCGTACCTGGCCCTCCCCAGCAGGACGAAGAGGAACATCGAGTACGATCAGGAGGGGGAGGTCTGGGTCTACGGCGACCAGGAGAGCGTCAGGTCCGTCAAGACCGTCCGGGGGGCTAAGAGCGTCCTGAAGACCTCCTACCTGGTGGAGCTGCTCATAAACGAGCACCTGAAGAACAACCGGGGCTCCACCCTGAGGGAGATATACTACATCTCCGAGAACTGGGACGTCGCCAAGTTCGGGGAGCAGGCCGAGAGCGACCGCCTCGTCGAGGACCTGGAGATCCTCACCTCCCTCCTCCGGGAGGACTTCCACGTCCGCCCCGAGGAGGATGGGGCCACCGTCTTCGGCCCCCTCACCATCAGCGAGAAGACCCGGAGGGGCGAGAAGACGATCCACTGCCAGGAGGACGTCGGCGAGGCCGGCTACCAGATACCCTTCAACGTCGACAACGTGGAGTTCAAGGACCATGACGCCAAGTTCGTCGTCGCCATAGAGACGGGCGGGATGCACGCCCGGCTGATAGAGAACGGCTTCGACCAGGAGCATGGCGCCATCCTCGTCCATATGAAGGGGCAGCCAGCCCGGTCGACCCGGCGGCTGATAAAGAGGCTCAACGAAGAGCTCTCCCTCCCCGTCCTCGTCTTCACCGACGGGGACCCCTGGTCTTACCGGATCTACGCCTCCGTCGCCTACGGTGCCATCAAGAGCGCCCACCTCTCCGACTACCTGGTCACCCCGGCGGCCCAGTTCCTGGGGGTCCAGCCGACGGACATCGTCAACTACGACCTCTCGACGGACAAGCTGACCGACCAGGACCTCCAGGCGCTGCGAAGCGAGCTTACGGACCCGAGGTTCGCCACCGACTACTGGAAGGAGCAGATCCAGCTGCAGCTGAAGCTGATGAAGAAGGCTGAGCAGCAGGCCTTCGCCGGGAAGGGGCTCGACTTCGTGACGAGGGTCTACCTCCCCGAGAGGCTCTCGGAGATGGGGATGATATAGGTACGCAAGAATATGTGTCGGTCGGCTTCGAAGTTCCAGCAAGCTCTCTTCTCCTTGAGGCGCCTAAATCTGTTGTCGCCACGATTAGTTGCGCTTTGGACAGGGGCGTCCTCGTGCCACTGGTGAGGGGAAGGTGGGATGATAGGAAGGAAAGATGTAACCGAATCCATATCAGTCATATTTGAATAGGGAAAAATAATCTTTCGAGAATTTAGTGATAAAGGACGGGGATGGCAATTTCAGGATCTTTTCAAGTAGAACGCATTTCTTTAGAGGACGCAAAAAAGATATTAGAGAAACAAGAAAGCCATTTCTTGGAGTTCAAAAGCAAAAAAATCGATGGAAAACGTCTGCAAAAAACAGTTACTTCATTTGCTAATGCGGATGGCGGTGAGGTCCTTATTGGTATTGAAAACCCGGATGATTCCATCCAAATAATTGATAGATGGATTGGATTTATCAACCAGGAAGACGCTAATCCATTGATTCAAACGGTTATTCAAGATATAACCCCGTCCCCACCAGTAAAATTTGAGTTTTATAAAGTCGATAAAATGGATTATAAAGGAATGGTCTTGCATATAATTGTTTCAAAAAGTACTGATATTCATTATACTTCAAAGGGTATGGTATATGAGAGAAAAGGTGCGCAAAAACTTCCAATTAGTGGCGATGCAGTAATTAACTTAAAGTTATCTAAGGGGTTAGTATCATACGAAAATCAAACTGTTTCTGATTATTCCGTTGAAGAATTATCTCATGCTGAAGAACTCCAATCCTTCCTTGAGGCATACTCTCCAAGAACTAAGCCTTTTGAGTTCCTAAAGAAACAACGCCTTATTAAGAAAGACGATGGTGGGATGTATTCCCTCATACTTGCAGGCGTATTGCTTTATGCTGATAACCCATCAACAATATTATCAAAAAAATGTGCTGTGAAGATTACTCGATATGACACAAATGAATTGGAGCCATCTCGAATTCATCTAAAGGAGCAGTACACGATTGAAGGTCCACTGAAGAAGCAAATAGACAGATCACTTGAAAAAATTAGAGAGATAATAGAATCTGTTCCAATATTGAACGATGGCGTCCTAGAAAAAGCAAAATACCCAACTGAAGCAATAAAAGAACTTATAGTCAACGCTGTAATTCACAGAGATTACAATATTCCAGATGATGTCCATGTATTTATATATAATAATCGTATTGAAGTTGGAAGCCCAGGTAGGTTGCCAGGCCATATTACTATAGACAACATATTAGATGAGAGATTTGCAAGGAACTCAAAGATTGTAAGACTCTTGAACAAATATCCGGACACACCAAATAAAGATATTGGGGAAGGACTAAACACAGTATTCCAAAAAATGAATGAGATGAAATTGAAATCTCCAAAAATTGAAGTCAAGGATAATGCTGTTATTGTAACATTGCCTCATGAACCGCTTGCATCATCAGAGGAAACAGTATTAGAATATCTAAGGATACATGACGAAATTAGTAATCAAATAGCAAGAAAGATTACTGGGATTAAGTCTGAAAATGATATGAAAAATGTGTTTTATAGGCTTAGAGAAAATGAAATGATCGAACAAACACCAGGCAAAAAAGGCTCTGCTTCTACTTGGCGTCTTAAACAACCTGAGAAATCTATTACGCAGACAGTACTTGCTCAATATGGGTATAGAGACGATTGCACCACCGATTGATGGACTTGACCTACCCCACACTGTCATACCCCGAATATTCTCTTGCCACCGCACCAGTAGCGCTGGGCGGGTCTTGATACTGACGAGGCGGGGATCGCTACTGTATAGATGGCATCAACTTCCAAGAGGTAGGACTTCAAGACTGGAAATTTGGAATTAGCGTGGTGAAGTTGCTTGTGTGCGAGCTGAAAGCCGCTATAATGGAATGATTTGCGGACCCTGAGTTTTGGGACGTCCTTTTCGGTGGTCCCCGGCACTTTTTCGGTCGATTTTATATGCTACCGAGAAACTTCCATAATCAATGATCTTTGACCTCTGGCCCAGCGAGATTGTACGGGTATCGGGTGCGATCTAACGATACGAAGGGGGAGAATTCACGAAGCCGATAGACTTTCATGCTCACATCTACTCCGACGATATGGCGCCCAAGGCGATCGCCTCCGTCAAGAGGAGGATGGGGGTGAGGGTCCCGGGCCTGGGGACCGCCTCAGACCTCAAGGACTCCATGGCTAAAGCCGGCGTCGAAAGATCGATCATCCTCCCCCTGGCGCCTCTGCCTAAACACGTCCGGCCGGCGAACGACTTCTTCCTCTCGGCCGCCGACGGCGACGGCCTCGTCCCCTTCGGGGCGATCCATCCCTTTCAAGGAGACCTGGAGGAGGAGCTCGACAGGCTCCTCGCCTCCGGCGTCCGGGGGGTGAAGGCAGTCCCCTTCCTCCAGGGCTTCTATCCCGACGATCCCCGGTGCGACCGGCTCTATGAGGCGGTGGCGGAGCGGGGGATGGTCCTCCTCCTCCACGCCGGCAAGGTCCCCGAGGACCTGCCGGAGTTCTTCGGGACCCCCGACCGGTTCGCCCGGATGGCGAAGCGTCATCCTGACCTCGTCGTCGTCCTCGCGCACCTGGGCGGATGGGAGATGTGGTCGGCCGTCCGCGAATACCTCATCCCGGCGGAGGAGAACGTCTACTTCGACACCGCCTACATCTCGCCTAGTCTGACCGTAGAGGAGGCCTGTGATCTGATAAGGGATATCGGCGCCGACCGGGTCTTATTCGGGACCGACTACCCCTGGACCGACCAGGCGGAGGAGATCGAGTTCGTCGAGGGGATGGACCTATCGGCCCGGGAGAAGAGGCTCATCCTATCCGAGAACGCCAAAAAGATCCTCTTCCGCTAAAGCCAACTTTTTTAACGGATCGATATGGTGATAAGAGCATGAAGCGCGATCTGATGGAGATTCTGGCCTGCCCGGTCTGCAAGGGCGATCTCGACCTGGAAGTATTCGAGGAGGGGGAAGGGGAGATCCTGACGGGAAAGCTCTGCTGCAAGGGCTGCGGCGAAGTCTACCCCATCGAGGACGGGATACCGAACATGCTTCCGCCGGAGCTGCGGGAGGAGATGGCCCGGTAGGAGGCGTCGTTGCGAGCTGATAGCCGTCCCCCGTCTCCCTGCCATCCCGTCTGGCGCTCCTCCAGATCCCTACCCAATATCTCCTTTTTATCTCCTTTTAAATTCTCTTTTCTTCTGATCGTCACTCTTATGTAGGGACGAAAACCCTTCCCGGATACGTGATAAGCGTGAGATACATCGTCGTTACGGGCGGGGTGATGAGCGGCCTGGGCAAGGGGATCACCGCCGCC
>CP086218.1:4826-9227 GCA_020844795.1 Methanothrix sp.
ACCGTCTTCCGATCATCACCTCTCTGCCTCGGCCTCATAGGCCCGGATGACGTCCGTCCTCGTGATCATCCCTTCGAGCCTCTTCGGATCGTCGCCGCCGACCACAGGGAGCCTCCCTACCTGGTGCTGGTACATCAGGTCCATGGCGTACTTCGCCGACTGGTCGGGGCGGACGGTGACTACCGCCCTTTCGGCGACGTCGCCGACGGTCGACCCGTCCTGCTCATCTACGGGGACGTTGCGGAGGTCATCGAAGGTGACGATCCCGACGAGCTCTGCGTCCTTGACGACGGGAAAGCCGGTGTGATTGGTCCTGAAGACGAGATCCCGCAGCTCCCGGAGGGTCATCTCCTCCCCTACGGCGACGACATCCCGGGCCATCGCCTCGCCGACGGTGATCCCCCTCAGGACCGGCTGGGGCTGGTCGATGAAGATCCCCTTCTTGCCGAGCTTGATGGAGTAGATGGATCTACCTTTCATCAGGAACTGGGTCGTAGCATAGCTGAGGACGCAGGCGATGATCACCGGTGGGAGCCGGTCGTAGCTGCTGGCCATCTCCGGTATCATGACGATGCAGGTCAGGGGTGCCCGCCCCGCCCCGGCGAAGAGGGCTGCCATCCCCAAGAGGCCGTAGACCTCCGGGGATGCGGAACCGAGCCCCGGGAGGGCCATATCGGCCAAGAGGCCGAAGGCGACGCCGAACATGAACCCGATATAGAGGGACGGGGCGAAGATGCCGCCGCTCCCTCCCGACCCCACGGAGAAGGAGGTGGCAGCGATTTTGACGAGCCCCAGGACGATGAGGAAGATCACCATATCCGCTGAGGCAGGAAGGTCATGCATCTCGAAGATCCTGGTGATCCCGTCGTAGCCCACCCCCATGATGCCGTAGCCGTAGAGGAGGTATCCGCCGACCCCCGCCACCGCTCCCCCCAGGGCGGGCTTCAGCATCCTCGGGACGGAGAGGTCGTCGAAGAGCTCCTCCACGGTGTAGAAGATCCTGACCCAGAGGAAGGCGATGGCGCCGAATATGGGTCCCAGTAGGAAGCAGAGGGCGATGTCGACGCCGCTGAAGGCGAACTGGGGGTTCTTCAACGCCTCAACGGGGCCGATGAGGGCCGAGGCGACCGCCGTCCCCACCACCGCCGAGAGGAGGATCGGGACCGAGTCGTAGGGGGAGAACCTCCTCGCCACCACCTCCATGCTGAAGATAGCGCCGCCCATGGGGGCGCCGAAGCTTCCGGCGACCCCGGCAGCGACGCCGCAGACCGTCAGGAGCTTGAGGTCTCTTGAGCCGAGGCGGAAGATCTGGCCTACGAGGGAGCCGAAGGAGGCTCCTATCTGAGCGATGGGTCCCTCCCTTCCGGCGCTGCCGCCGCTTCCTATCGTCACCGCCGAGGAGAGGATGAGAAGAAATCCGGCCCGTCTTCTGATCCGCCCCCCACCCACCAGGACGCTCTCGATGATCCGAGAGACCCCCTGCCCCTTCGCCTCCGGGGCGAGGAAGAAGACGATGGGGCCGACGATGAGGCCGCCGATGATCGGATATAGTATGACGGAGAGGCCCGGCCCCGCCGCCGGATCGATCCCGGAGAAGAAAATCCCGGAGACGAGGCCGATGGCGCGGTCGAAGACGATCGCCCCGACTCCTCCTACAACCCCGATCAGTATCGCCAAAAGGTCGATGTAGGCCCACCGGCGATTTCGAAAAGCCCTCCGGATGAGCCCTCCAGCGGCCGCTTGATCTTCTCTCAAGACGATCGCCCTCGAAGGCGCTCCATGATCCCTCCCTATCGGGGAGGTCTCGGCGCCTCTTATGCTTTTCCCGGCGGTCAATTATGCCGGCGTCTTCGCAAGTATAGGCGGAAGCTTAGAAGAGAAGCCGTCTGCCGTTGACCCTCTTTTCATCCGCAAGCCAGAGTCTCGGAGAGGCCGGGGTCGGGGGCGTCGGCCGGGATCGATTGAGCTAGAAGCGAAAGGATGAAGTCGCATCAGCGAAATCCCCTTAGCGGAACGGAGAGGAGGAGAGGGAGACGCCGGGAAACAACAGCGAGATCGAGAAGAGGCTGTGGGACGGGGCCGACGAGCTGAGGGCGAACTCGAAGAAGGACAAGGCATGACGACGGATCGCACAAGTGAATACCTCGTCGGCCTAGTCCGTGAGTTGTGCAAGCTGCACACCGAGACGGAATGGGTCGAGTTCAAGCACAACAACGACAACTCCAAGGAGATCGGCGAATATCTGTCGGCACTGTCCAACTCGGCGGCTCTGCACGGAAAGAGTTCAGCGTACCTGATCTGGGGTATCGACGACCCCACGCACGAGATCGTCGGGACAACCTTCGTTCCGGCTGCAAAGAAGGTCGGCAACGAGGAGCTGGAGAATTGGTTGCTGTGCCGGCTGGAACCCAAGATTGACTTTCGTTTCTATCCCGTCGAGGTGGACTGCAAGTCTGTCGTTCTGCTGGAAATCGGGCGGGCTTTCCGCCATCCAGTGCGCTTTTCGGGGCAAGAATACATACGCGTCGGCTCGTACAAGAAGAAGCTGAAGGACTTCCCGGAGAAGGAACGGGAGCTGTGGAGGATCTTCGATCAGACACGTTTCGAGGATGGCGTCACTGCCGAGCGCTTGCCCGCCGACGAGGTATTGCGGCTGCTGGACTACCCGGCCTACTTCGACCTGCTGGAGCTGCCCTTGCCCGCTAACCGAGACGGCATCCTGTCGGAGCTGGCGGATGACGGCCTGATCCGGGTCTGCAAAGCGGGTGGATGGGACATCACGAACCTGGGCGCGTTGCTCTTCGCCAAACGACTGGGTGACTTCCGTTCGCTCCAGCGCAAAGCGATGCGTGTGATCCAGTACCGCGGCATGGGCCGCGTGGAGACGCGAAAGGAAGAGGTCGCAGTCAAGGGCTATGCAAGCGGCTTCAAGGAACTGACCGGATTCATCAACGGTCTGCTACCCTCCAATGAGGTGATCGGGCAGGCGCTGCGCAGGACGGTGCCGATGTTTCCTGAACCCGCTGTTCGGGAACTGGTGGCCAACGCGCTGATCCATCAGGACTTCTTCGTCACCGGCGCAGGGCCGATGGTGGAGATCTTCGACGACCGCATTGAGATCACAAACCCCGGCGAGCCGCTGGTGGATACTCAACGCTTCGTAGATACGCCGCCGAAGTCGCGCAACGAGGTGCTAGCGTCGCTGATGCGCCGGTTCCGCATCTGCGAGGAGCGCGGCAGCGGAATCGACAAGGTCGTGTTTCAGGTAGAGTTTTTCCAACTCCCGGCGCCACTCTTCGAGGTGCCGGAGGGCTTCACGAGGGCCGTGCTCTTTGCCCACAAGACGCTATCCGCCATGGACAAGAACGATCGCGTGCGAGCTTGCTATCTACACGCCTGCCTGAAGTACGTGAATCGGGATTATCTGACTAACACGTCGCTACGAGAACGGTTCGGGATCGAGGAGAAAAATAGTGCAGCAGCTTCACGGCTCATCAAAGAGGCTGTTGAAGCGGGCGTCATCGTTCCATATGACCCGGAGACCTCGAAGAGGTATATGAAGTACGTTCCCTGGTGGGCAGGCGCGCGTGCGGGTGGTCCGTAGGGAGATTAATGAGAAGGATCTCATTTGACGGCCATTTGATCGAAGCAGGTCCGTATACTCGTGAGCGTGCTCCTATGTGCTTGCTTTTCAGCATGCTACGGCCACAGCGCTCGCCACAGCGCTCATTTGATGGTTGTTACAGGTTGCGCCGAGGCCGTCCTCGTCTCCAGACTCCTCCCGGCCCTAGAGAGGCGAAACCCCGAGGCGTCGCCGGAGGCGATCGATCTTGCAGTCAAGGAGCTGACCAGCGACCGAAGCGCCCAGAGCCTCCCCCAGGCAACCCGGGAGATCTATCACCTCCTCAAAGACGGCGTCAAAGTCGCCCTCCAGTCCGAGGACGGCTGGGAGGGCGGATTGGCGAAGAAGCCCGAGCCGCCAAAATCGCCCGCCTTGTTTTCCCGAAAATTTATTCCCATAATTATTTATAATCTTCCCCCACCCGACCCGCCGGGATAAGGTTAAATGCAAATAAGGATCTCACGCCTCTTTCATGCCGGGCAGAAGATCCTCCAGCTACGCCTTCATGGCCTCAGAGAAGCCCCTGATCGGAAAGACGATACCGGATATGTTCGACGAGATCGCCGAAAAGTACCCCGAGAACGACGCCATCGTCTCGATCCACCAAGGGTTGCGCTATACCTACCGCGAACTGCAGAAGGAGGTCAACCGCGCGGCGAAGGGATTTCACGCCCTGGGGCTGAAGAAGGGCGATCGCCTCGCGATCTGGGCGACGAACATCGCCGAGTGGATCATCTGCCAGTTCGCCACCGCCAAGGTGGGGATCATCATGGTGAACA
>CP086218.1:9327-16063 GCA_020844795.1 Methanothrix sp.
ATAAACAGGATCCAGAAGCTGGGGTTCAAGAGGGTGGAGGTGGAAATCTCCCACCCCATCGTCCGAACCCTCATGGAGGAGATGAGGGAGGCGGGGGCCGCAGGGGCGGGGCTCAGCTCCTTCGGCCCGACGGTCTACGCCGTCGCCGACTCCAACGCCAGGGATATCGAGGCGGCGGCGGTGGAGGCGATGAGGGATGTGGGGGGCGAGGTCTTAGTCACCAGGACCCGTAACTCCGGGGCGAGGGTGAGGGTCGCCTGATTATTCTGTGAAATGATCATACATTAGCACATGAGATGATATGAGATGAGCGAGATAGAGAGGCTTCTTGAAAGGCTGAGCAACGCCCACGGAGTATCCGGGCGGGAGGGGTCGATCCAGGATCTGATCCGTGAAGAGATCGCCCCTTACGTCGACGATATGAGGACGGACTCCTTGGGAAACCTCGTAGCCACCAGAAAGGGGGAACGGCCGTCGGTGATGATCGCAGCCCACGTCGACGAGATCGGGCTGATGGCCAAGTACGTCGACGAGAAGGGGTTTCTCAGGTTCGTCACCATCGGGGGCTGGTTCGACCAGACCCTTCTGAACCAGAGGGTGGTCGTCCATGCCGATTCGGGACCTATCTACGGCGTCATCGGGTCCAAGCCCCCCCACGTCATGAAGCCCGACGACAGGAAGAAGCCGATCGAGATCAATGACATGTTCGTCGATGTCGGCTGCGCCGATCAGGACGAGGCGAAAGCCCTGGGGATAAAGGCCGGAACCCCCATCTCCATAGACCGGACCTTCGCAAAGCTCGCCGGGGATAGGGTGACGGGAAAGGCCTTCGACAACCGGGCCGGTGTCGTTGTGATGATCGAGGCGCTGAAGCGGACGAGGTCGAAGTCGACGATATACGCCGTGGGGACGGTCCAGGAGGAGGTGGGGTTGAAGGGGGCGAGGACCTCCGCCTTCGGCCTCTCTCCCGACGTCGCCCTCGCCACCGACGTCACCATCCCCGGAGACCATCCCGGGATCGATAAGAAGGATTCGTCCCTGGAGATAGGAAAGGGCCCGGTCATCATCATCGCCGACGCCTCGGGGCGGGGTATCATCACCACGGAGAAGGTCGTATCCTGGCTCGCCGAGACGGCGGAGGAGTTCGAGATCCCCGTCCAGATGGAGGTCTCGGGAGGTGGGACCACCGACGCCACCGCCATCCAGCTGACCAGGGAGGGGATTCATACGGGGGTGATCAGCGTCGCCACGCGGTACATCCACTCTCCTGTGGAGGTCCTGAGCATAAAGGACGTCGATGCCTCTGCCGAGCTGATAGCCCGAGCCCTGGAGACCGTACCCAGGCACTTCAAAACCGATGAATAGAGGCGGCCTTAATTTTTTTCCCTCTAAATTTTGATCTCGATCTAAAATTTTGATATCGATCTATGGCCATCGCGAAGATGACCTGAATGATGCAAAAAAGGGTTCGGAGACGTCCACCCCCCGGGGAGGACGTCTAACCACCGATTCTAGCTTCCGCCTATCAGACTGATGACCGTATAGGCGAGGATGGTGCCGACGATGAAGAAGATCAAGAAAGCAGGCCAGACTATGCTGGCTGCGGCCATAGCTTCTACTCCTGCCATCTTATATCATCTCACTACGAGGACAGGGCAGGTTGCCCAGTAAAGGACCTTCTGGACGACGCTTCCGATGAGGAGCTTTGTTACGCCGCTCTCACCGTGGCTTCCCATGACGATCAGATCGACGCCCTCGGTCCTGGCCAGGTCGACGATCATGTTGGCGGGCGCCCCTGACTTTACCATCGTCTCGACGGCGACGCCGGCGTCATCGGCCATCTTCTTGATATCGGCCACCGCCTTCTCTCCGCTGGCCTGGAGCTTGGCTTCGATATCCTTCTTGTCGGCTCCCAGCTGCCTGACGGCGCTGGCCACGACAACCTCGTTCACTATATAAACCCCGAGCAGCTTCGCGCCCGTCGCCTTCGCCAGATCTACGCCGTGCTGGACTGCGACCTTGGACTTTGCGGAGCCGTCGGTAGCGACTAAAATCCGATCGTACATTCTATTACACCTCTCAAATCTCCCTGCAACCTTCTGGACCTTTTGAGTCTATCCATCACGCCTTTGATATAAATAGGTATCTTTCCGATACCGGCATCTGGAAGCCATATAAAGGGCGGAAGGAATAACCCGTCATCTCACCACCATCACAGGCGTCTCTGACCAGTTCACGACCTTCCAAGCGACGGACCCGATCAGCCTTGAAGAGATCCCACCTTCGCCGTGGCTCCCCAGGATGATCAGGCCGACGCCTTCTATCGCGGCCGTCTCCAGGATCCTGAGGGCCGGGTCCCCCTCCCTGATGAGGGGCTCGACCCGGAGCCCTATGTCCTCGCCCATCTTCGCTGCATCCGTAACGATCTCTTCTGCAGAGTCCTTGAGGGTCCTCCTCAGATCCTCTTCGGAGAATCCCCTCCCTACGAGGGCGGCGATCGCCTTCGAGATGGCCATCTCATTTATCACGTTGAGGACCACAACCTCGGAGCCTAGGGACTTCGCGAGCTTCATCCCCCCCCTCTCGGCGGCCTTCGACGCCTCGGATCCGTCGGTGGCTATGAGGATCTTCCTGTACATACGGGACCCTCCCTTTTACGTCTACCTGTTGGACCTGAGAATCCTGAGCGCCAGGTGGGCGGCGTTTTCGCCGTTGTCGATCCCCACACAGGCGACGGGAACCCCCGGCGGCATCTGGGATATGGAGAGGAGGGCGTCGAGGCCCCCAAGCTTTGCGCTCACCGGAACCCCTATCACAGGCCTATCGGTCTGGGAGGCGATGACTCCGGGGAGGGCGGCGGATAGGCCGGCGACCGCTATGAAGATCTTAGCGTCCGTCTCCTTTATGTACGCCTCCAGCTCTCTGGGGTTTCTGTGGGCTGATAGGACCTTTTCATCGAAGTCGATCCCCTTCTCCTGGAGGACCCGGAGGACCTTCTCCACCACGGCCCTGTCGGATTTCGATCCGGATACGACGGCAACATCTGTCATGGCTATCAAACTCTAAAAGGTTTCAGATATCGAGCCTAAGGGAGGTTATTCTCCCCCAGAAACTCGTGCTGCTTCTCCAGGCTCATCCTGATGAGGGTCGCAAATATCTCCTTGACGGCGCCGGGGTCAAGCCCCAGCTCCGTAGCCATATCCAGGGCCCTCTTCATCACCAGCTTCTCCTGATTCTTGTCCTCGATCCCGACCCCAAGAGCCCTCTTGGCCTCGAAGATCTCTTCTGCGAGCCTCATCCGCTCTCCGATCAGCCTTATTATATCCTGGTCCACTCTCTCTACGTCAGCGCGAAGATCTTCCAGGCTCATGATCGCCACCTCACGGCCAATGATGACCCGCTGTTGTTGACCTCTGTCCTTATCACCTTTCCGCCCAGATCTACCCATGCAGACTCCACCGCGTCGATATCACCGCCTTCTGCCAGGGCGGCGTAAGCGGGGCCGGTTCCCGACAGGCTCGCCCCCCCGGCGCCGGCGGCGAGGGCTGCGTAGATCGGTTCTGCCGAGAGGTTCAGGGCGGTGCAGTAGACGAGGCCGTTGAGGGTCATGGCCCTGCCGTAATCACCGGCGAGGGCGAGGTCGAAGATCAGGTCGGCGATGGGGGAGAGGAGCCTCGACCTGGCCACGTCCGTATCCTTCGAGAAGATCTTCTCCTCGGGGACCAAATGGAGGACCTCCGACTCCAGAGCCTCCCTCTTGAGAAGGTCCATCTTCCGATTGTCGGTGACGACGACCCCCCCCAGCATCGACGCTGCGGCGTCGTCGAAGGCGCCGGTGATGGTGACGCCAGCGGCCCTCGCCGCCTCGACCCCGATCCTCGTCGCCTCCAGGGGGTCGATCACCTCTCCCAGGGCGTCGAGGGTCGCCATCACCGCGGCGTTGGCGGCGGCGCTGCTGCTCTTCAGCCCCCGGGCGAGGGGGATATCGCTCACTGTCCTGACGACCCCTCCTGCCTCGACGCCGAACCGCTCCAGGACCAGTTCCACGGACCTGACGATGAGGCGATCGTCGATGCCGGGGACGTCCCCCCTGTCGGCAAGAGAGTCGTCGAGGACGACCTCGGCGGAGGTGTGGAGGTCGACACCGAAAGCGGAGCCCTTCCAGTTGGCGACAGCGTTGAGGACCGTCGCCGCCCCCAGGGCCGTCGCCCTTCCCCTCCGGCTCAAGATAACCCCGTCTCGATGAGGGTCTTCAGCTTGGAGAGGTCGCCAGCGACCCCGTCGTTGCCGCTCTTGGCGTACTTCTCGATGAGCTTATCGATCATCTCGAGCTCGGAGACGGCGGAGCTGAAGACCGGCTCGTAGCTTCCGAGCATGTATAGGGGGATTACGACGGCGCCGCCCCTGGTCGTGGGAGCGGAAAGGTCGTTTACGACCACGACGAAGGTGTAGGATCTGTAGCCTAGGCCGGCGGCGATGTTCTTCGCGAAGGCGCCTATCTGCTGGATCCTCCGGGTGGAGAGGTTCTTGTAGGCCGCGACGGAGTCCTTGTACTCGACGAACATCAGAGCTTCATCGGTCCAGAGGATGGCGTCGTACTCGACGATGGCCACGGAGTTCTTCTGAGCCACCACGTTGAAGAGGACGCCGCGGCACCAGGAGAGGTTCAGGTTTATCCTGAAGTCCAGCTCCGTATCCTGGACGGTCCGGGACTTCAGGACGTAAGGGTCACTCCTCAGCTCTATCATGGCTGAGTAGACCGCTCCAGCGGTTAAAGGATTTTCGTATACCCCCGGGGAAAAGGGATAAGACCGACCTAAATTCAAGGGACGGATGGTGTTGCCCCTTGACCGACAAGAAGAGGACTCAGCAGCTGGGGGTCAGGATCCCCGATAGCCTGGAGCCGGTATACGCGAACCTGATAAAGATAAGCCACGCCGACGACGAGGTCACCCTCACCTTCCTCCACAAGATCCCCGAGACGAATCTGGCCCAGGGAAGGGCGATCGTGACGATCACCCCCCAGCACGCCAAGAGGCTTCTTCGGGCCCTATCGACGAACCTGAAGAGGTACGAGGCTACCTACGGCGAGATCAAGCTCCCCGAGGAGGGCGGCGGCAGAGAGGAGAAGAGCAACGTCGAGGTGGCCTGACCCGGGGCGGGACGCCCCCTGCCCCTCCGAACCCGCCGGGACGATCCCCGTCCCACACCCCACCTTCGGCCCCTCATCAGCCCTGGAGGAGGCCTCGGATCAGCGGGAGAATCGTCCGGGGGCGCGCCCTGGCCAGGGCGATCCCCGCCGATAGCCCTTTCCTCGCGAAGGAGCCCGAGAGGTGGAGGTCCCTCTTCGCCAGCCCCAAAGCCAGCCGGTCTATCTCCTCGTCGGCCATCTCACCGAGGGCCAATAGAGAAGCCCGGCCCATCCGGTACTCCAGGCCAAACTCCCGGCGCCAGAGCCGGACGTATCCCGACAGGCCCTTCTTCGAGACGTCCCCCGACGCGGCGGCCCGGGCCGCCACATCCCCGGCGATCGTCCCCGCCCGGATGGCGTAGGCGATCCCGCTCATGCCGGCCGCAGCTCCCGTCGCCATCAGGGAGTCGGCGACGATCTCACCCGGAAGGGCCGCTATGGCGTCTCCGCCCCGGTTGATGGAGACGATCTTCATCTCGCGGGCGTCGTAATCGGCGGACTTGTATTTCTTAAAGGTCTCAACGAACCGGTCGAGGAAGGGGCTGACGTCCCGGCCGTGCCCCCGGACGAAGACTCCCAGAGTCGCCGAATCGCCGCCGGCGGGGGAGAAGGTCGCCTTCCACCCCGGCGAGACCGAGCCGAGGAAGTACTCGAAGCGCCTCTCCTCCCCGAGGCCAGCAAGCTCCACCACCGCCTCGGCGGCCCAGGCGACGTCCTCCGGATGCTTCAGGGGAGAAAGCCCCTCTTTTCTCGCCATCAATCCATCGACCCCGGAGGCGTCGATGACTACCCGGGCCCCGATCTCCCCGGCGTCGGTCTCGACCCGCCGACCAGAACCCGCGAGGGGGGCGGACCGGGACACGCCCCGGAGGAGCTCGACCCCGGCCCCCTCGGCCCTTTCCAGGTAGAGGGCATCGAACCTCCCCCGGTCGATGAACCTCCCAGCCGCCGGGATCTCGACGGCGCAGCCGCCTGGAGAGACGATCCGCATCCCTTCGAGGTCGTGGAGGACGTAATCCCGCTCGACGGCTAAACCCGCCCTCCGGAACATCCCGTCGAAGAAGGTGTTGGCCGGGTGGTCGAAGCTGCCGCCCATATTCCTATCGAGGAGGATCACCTCGGCGCCGCTCCTGGCGGCCGCTGTGGCGGCGGCGATCCCCGAGGGGGAGGCCCCCACCACCAGAACGTCGCAGTTCACGGCTGTTTGGTGAGGGCAGGGGGGTGATGAAGGTTTCTGATGCCAAGCTCACAAAGTCCGACCAGGGTGGCCCAATATGATGGAAAAAACCCGCAGGATAATCCAGCTACATCTCCGGCTCCGCCCCGGATAGCTCCGCCTCCAGCTCCTCGATCGTGGGAAGGTTTCTTTTCATCTCGCCAGCCAGGGCCTTTTTGAGCCTGTAGCTTGAGATGCCCACGGGCTTGTTAAGATCCCGCAGAGCGTACTCGGCTATCACCCTGTTCTTCGTCTTGCAGAGGAGGATCCCGATCGTCGGCCCGTCGTGGTCGGCATCCCGGATCAGGTCGTCGACCGCCGACATGTAG
>CP086218.1:16163-28347 GCA_020844795.1 Methanothrix sp.
CCGCTGCTTTTCGGCGTTCAGAAACTCATCGGAGAACTCTGGCATTACGAAGACCTCTCTATTTTTGGCGGCGATCCCCCCGGCGATGTAGAGGCCGCCGGTGGCTAGCGCCTCCAGGACGAAGTTCTTGGCGCACCTGCCGAAGCACCTAGCGTAGACGGCGAAGGTCTCGCGGCAGAGGGGGTCGGTCGTTCTCCGCTTCGAGATGGCGGCGGCCCTGTCTACGGCATCCTCGATCTCGCCCGTCTTTTCGGTCCCTCCCCGCTTCTCCCTCAGAAAATCGTAGATCCCCTCGATACCCCGCCCCGAGAGGAGGTCCTCATAGCTGGCGGGGGTATCTCTCCCGCCCCGGATGAAATCGGCTAGGTCTAGGTCGAACTGATCCTGGACCGGAAAGTCCGCGTGCCCCCCTTCGCTCGGGACCGGTCTGTATCTTTTGCCGTCATAGACCAGGATCGCCTTCCCGAGGCCCGTCCCGGCCCCGATGACAGCCCGCGTCTCGCCAAACTCCGCCTCTCCCGCTTTTGCCTCGAAGAGGTCGGCCTCTTTCAGGGACTCTATCCCCCGCCCCAGGATCATAAAGTCGTTTTCTATCCTGAACTCCTCAAACCCCAATTCCCTCTTGATCTCTCCGGCGTCCACCGTCCAGGGGAGGTTCGTCGGCTTCGCCCGTTCCGGGTCGGTGACGGGACCGGCGACCCCGACGACCCCCCGGCCGACCTCGATCCCGTATTTCTCCCGGCCGTAATCGATGGCCTCCCGGATCGCCGGGAGGAGGGACGATAGACTTCGGCTCTCGAAGTGGGCGGAGTAGAGGAGGACAGCCTTCCCCTCCCTCACCCCGGCGACGGCGATGTTGGTGTTCGTCCCACCGACGTCCCCGCCGAGGACGAAGCCTTCGAACTGACGGACGTCGAACTCCGGCTGGTGGATCCTCGTCTTCAACTCATCTGCCTCCCCGTTCCTCTTCATCCAGGTCTCCGATTATCCCGCAAAGGGCCTTCTTTTGGGACCTAAATCCCCAACCTCTCGAGCGCCTCCGCCGCCTTCCTGCGGACATCGGGGTCCTCGTCGAGAAGCGCCTTCTTCAGGGGCTCTTCTGCCCTCGGGTCTCCTATCTCGGCCAGGGCAGCGGCCGCCGCAAATCTCACCACCTCGTCCTCATCGGCGAGGGCGGCTATGAGCGGCTCCGTCCTTCTATCGTCGTCGAACCCCGCGAGTCCTACGACGGCCATCAGCCTCACCGTCTGATCTTCGTTCTTCAGAGCCTCAATAAGCGGACCGACGGCCTTCGGGTCGCCGATCTCCCCCAGAGCCCAGGCAGCCCAGATCTGGACGGAGGGGTCCTCATCCTCGAGAGCTTTGATGAGGGGTTCGACGGCATCGCCGCCGATCTCGGCCAGGGCCGCGGCCGCCACGGTCCTCACCCCCTCCTCCTCGTCGCCGAGTCCGGCGATCAGGGGTTCGACGGCCTCAGGCCCGCCGATGGATCCGAGGGCGAGGGACGCCCAGCTCCTGACGCTCGCCTCCTCGTCGCCGAGCGCCTCGATGAGGGGTCTTGTCGCCCTCTCGTCCCCGACGGTCGCCAGGGCTTGGGCGGCCCCGGCTCTCACCTCCGGCGCCTCATCTTGGAGGAGGTCTATCAGGGGGGCCGCCGCCCTCTCGCTCCCGATATCCCCCAGGGCGACCGCCGCCATCGCCCTCACCACAGGCTCGCCATCTCTGAGGAGATCGATCAGCGGATCGACCGCCCTCTCGTCACCCAGCCCCCCGAGGATCGTGGCTCCAACGACCCGGAGGGCCGGATCGTCGTCCTTGAGAGATGAGATGACTCCATCGATGGCCCTCGGATCATCCGCCAACTCCCTCAGAGCGGAGATGACTACGAGTCTGACGGCA
Organism: Methanothrix sp.; assembly: GCA_020844795.1. Lineage (GTDB taxonomy): Archaea > Halobacteriota > Methanosarcinia > Methanotrichales > Methanotrichaceae > Methanocrinis. Next base: position 18,063 of record CP086218.1, read on the forward strand.
GGCGATTCGTCCTTCAGAGCGTCGATGAGAGGATCTATAGCCTCCGAGGCACCCGACTCGCCGAGGACCGCCGCCGCTACCAGCCGGACGGTGACGTTCTCATCCAGAAGGGCGCCGATGACAGGACCGACCGATCTATCGCCTCCGATCCCGGCCAGGGCGATCACCGCAGCCCCCCGGACCACCCCCTCCCCGTCCTTGAGGGCTTCGATGAGATGGTCGATGGCCCTCGCATCGCCCTTCTCACCAAGAGAGAGGGCGGCTGCGACCTTCTCCCCCGGATCGCCGTGCTCCAGATCGTATAAGAGGCGGGATAGCTCGTCATCTTCTTCTATTGCGCCATCTTTTTCCTCTTTCCTTTCTTCTTCGGCCGCCCCGTCATCGGCGGAACCTTCCGTCATCTTTCCCAGGGCCTGCGAGACCTTCGACCTGACCCACGGGTCCTCATCCTGGAGGGCTTCTCTTAGGGGGACGATAGCTACCGGATCTCCTATATCCCCGAGATGGGTCGCGGCCCACCCCCGGACCCATTTGTCCTCGTCTTTTAGGCCAGAGATCACCCGGTCCAGATATTCGAGCCTGCCGAGCTTGACCAGAGAGCTTGCCGCGTGGAGTCGGACCATGGAGACCTCATCGGATAGGGCCTCGATGAGGGGGTCGACCGCCCGGGGGTCGCCTAGATTTCCGAGGCTCGCTGCCCCGCCGGCCCGCAGCCCCCATTCCGGGTCCTTCAGGTACGCTATGGCATCGTCCACCTCGTCTGCGGCGACCGGGCCCGCCAGCGCCGCGATGATCAGTATTGTAAAAATCGGCTTGAATTTCATATCGGCATCCCCTGACGAGAAGAGATGGTCATGAAGGTTGAAAAGAATATCGTCGCTTCAGAACTATAAACAGCCTGAAACTTCCTGCTGGATCCCATAATCCAAGAAAGATCTCTTCATCTCCGTCGACCCCGGTCCATCCGACCGCCATATCCTCAGCCCCTTGATATCCCTAACCTATCGACATCCGCAACCTCTCGATATCCGCAACCGCTAAATTCTCCGGAGGATCTTTGAAAGATGGTGCCATGACCCTTGAAGATAAGCCCCTCGACCTCCTGGAGGAGTCGGATATCCGGGCCCTTTTGGACGACGAGGTCCCGGAGAGCAAGGTCATCGACTACAAGAAGCTGCTCCCCGGTCCGTCGGACCTGGAGAAGAGGGAGTTTCTCCGGGACGTCTCCTCCTTCGCCAACGCCTCCGGAGGCCACCTCATCTACGGGATCGACGAGGAGAACGGGATTCCCGTCCGGATATGCGGCCTCGTGGACATCGACCCCGACCGGGAGATCCTCCGCCTCGAGTCGATGGTCCAGACGGGGATCGCCCCCCGGATCCCCGGCGTATCCATGAGGGCCGTCCCCCTCTCGGGGTCCGGATCTATCATCGTCGTCCGGATCCCCAAGAGCTGGGCCTCCCCCCACATGATCACCAAGGGATCCTCCCGGTTTTACTCTCGAAACTCCGCCGGCAAGTATCCCCTCGACGTCTTCGAGATCAGGACCGCCTTCTCCCTCACCGGGACCGCCGTCGAGAGGATGAGAGAGCACCGGGCTGAGGCGCTGGGGAGGATAGTCGCCGCCGAGACGCCGATCCCCCTGGGGGACGGCCCTAAGGTCGCCTTTTCGATCGTCCCCTTCGCCGCCTTCGAGCCCTCTTCATCCTTCGACGTATCTTCCCTCGTCCGGGACTACAGGAGCGGCCGGGGTGCCCTCCCCCTACCCCTGACAGGCCTATTCTCGGGATGGAGGTACAACTTCGACGGCCTCCTCACCTACGACGACCGGGGCTCCTACACCCAGGTCTTCGTCAACGGTATCGTCGAGGCCGTCGACTCCGTCATTCTGGGGGACCGTTCGGCGGATCCGGGGGTGAAGGCGATACCTGCCCTCCGGTACGAGGAGGCGCTCCTGGAGGCGCTTCCCCGGTACACCTCCGTGATGGAGCGGCTGGGGGTCGATCCCCCGGTCTTCTTGATGGTCAGCCTCTTGGGCGTCCAGGGTAGGTCGATTTTGATCTCCACCCCGGAGTTCTCGGGAAATAAGGACGTCAAGATCGATCGGGATGCTCTGCTCGTCCCCGAGATCATGATGGAGAGCTTCGGGGGGAAGGCCGAGGAGGTCCTGAGGCCTGCCTTCGACGCCGTCTGGAGGGCAGGAGGGTGGGAGAGGTCGATGAACTACGACGAAGAGGGCCGCTGGATCGGGAGGAGTTAGCAGGCGATAGACCGTTTGGGTCATAACCCGGCCGGGCCCCTCTCCTTCGTCCCCACCCTGACGACCTCCTCCACCGGATAGACGAAGATCTTGCCGTCCCCTCCCTTCGCCGGTGGGGGCAGACTCGGTAATCGTCCAGATAAAAGTAAGGTGGATCTCAGAGCCTCCGATCCGGGGTCGGACCCTCCGATCTGAGATCCTCTATCGAGAGGATCCGCGAGACTCTGCCGTCTCTCTGACCCCGTCTCTCTCCGGTCCCCGCGGGGACCGCGTCTACAGCAGCGGTAGATACTTCTCTATCTCCCACCTGCTGACGTCGGTCCTGAACTGATCCCATTCGACCTTCTTCGATGCGATGAAGTTGGTGAAGATGTGGTCGCCGAGGGTCTCTCTCATCAGATCGCTCTTCTCCGTCAGCATCAGCGCCTCGATGAGACTTCCCGGAAGGGAGCTGATCCCAGCCTTCTCCTTCTCCACCTCGGTCATCTTGAAGATGTCCCGCTCGATAGGCTCCGGGAGTTCGTACCTGTTCTTGATGCCGTCGATCCCGGCTGCCAGCATCACCGCAAAGGCGAGGTACGGGTTTGCCCCCGGATCGGGGCTTCGATACTCGACCCTGGTGGCGTTCTCCTTTCCGGGCTTGTACATCGGCATCCGGACGAGGGCCGACCTGTTCCTCCTCGCCCAGGATATGTAGACGGGAGCCTCGTATCCGGGGACTAGCCTCTTGTAGGAGTTGACCCACTGGTTTGTGACGGCCGTGATGACGGGAGCGTTCTTGAGAAGGCCTGCGATGTAGTATTTGCCGATATCCGATAGATGGTATTCGTCGCCGGGGTCGAAGAAGGCGTTCCTGCCTCCCTTGAATAGAGACTGGTGGACGTGCATCCCCGTCCCGTTCTCCCCGAAGATCGGCTTGGGCATGAAGGTGGCGTAGTAGCCGTACTGCTGGGCTATCTCCTTTACGACGATCCTGTAGGTCATGACGATATCCGCCATCTTCAGCGCCTCCTGGTAGCGGAGGTCTATCTCGTGCTGGGAGGGGGCGACCTCATGGTGGCTGTACTCGACGTTGATCCCCATCGACTCCAGGGTAAGGATCGTGTCCCGCCGCAGGTTGGACCCGGCGTCCATAGTCGTCATGGCGTCGAAGTAGCCGCCCTTGTCCAGGATCTCGGTCCCCTTATCGTCTTTGAAGTAGAAGTACTCCAGCTCCGGGCCGACGTAGTAGTCGTAGCCCATATCCTTGAGGGCCGCCAGGTTCCTCTTCAGGGCGTACCGGGGGTCGCCGTCGTAAGGCTTTCCGCTCGGCTCCAGGATGTCGCAGAACATCCTCCCCACGTTCTGCCCCTCCTTCGCCCTCCAGGGGAGGATCTGAAAGGTCTCGGGGTCGGGCTTCGCCACCATGTCGCTCTCCTCTATCCGGGCGAACCCCTGGATCGAAGATCCGTCAAAGCCCATCCCCTCCTCAAAGGCCCCCTCCAGCTCCGATGGAGAGATAGCGAAGCTCTTGGGGAGCCCCAGAATGTCTGTGAACCACAATCTTACGAACTTGACGCCCTTCGACTCAATCGCCTCAAACACCTTGTCCTTGCCGGACGACGTTGACATCTCTTATCGCCTCCAGGTAGAAGACCCGCCCCCGGCGATTTATATCTGTTTGAGACGAGTTCACAATAGATATGAAGTTTTAAGATCGAAAGGCCCTTGAACGCCGGAGAAAAATAGAAGATTGATCCTCAGATCGTGGATCCTCAGATCAGGCTACCTTATCATCCGCAGCCAGGTCGATATAAAGGGCCTTGAGCCCTTCCTCCTCGTCTACGATCCCGTATATCGGGTAAGTTCCCGCACGTTGGGGTATCGTAAACCCGCCCTCGATGGAGTCGGCGACCGTCAGGTTGCCGCTGATTATCGTGACGTGGCCGAGGAGGGCCAGATCGTCGAGGTCCAGCTTAGCCTCATCCGTCTCCTTCTGCACCGGAGTAGTCATCTTGGAGAACTCGGGTTTTGTGAAGGAGAAGGGCTGCCACCCCGGATATCTATCCCCTCCCGTCCAGGGACCACCGATCCCCCTCTCAAACCGATCGATCGCCCTCTCTTCTCCAAAGGAGAACTCCACCTGGCCGAATGCCAGGACTGCCATGGCTGAGATCGATATTATCAGCCCAAGAACCACCAGACTAGCCTTCATATAAGCTCACCCTCAAAAGGTTATTCTCATCCTTCATTTAAGCCGCTGACGCTCAAGACCGACGCCTTGACGAGATGGATCGATGAGGCCCCATCCGACCACCAGAGCCGCAGTCCCCATCTCAGACTTAGATATAAGTACAAAAAATAGCAAAAGCATTTAGCGGTTCTGGCCGGAGGATCAGCGCCCCCAGAAGGGGTCTTTGCTCCTCTTGATCTCCAGGAACTTCTCGAGAGCCTCCAGTTCGTCCTCTGAGAACCTCTGCTTCAGCTCCGCCTCGATGATCTTGACGTGCCGTTCGGGGATGTTGACATAAAGAATATCTCCCTCGTGGATCTGGCGGCCGACGGTGGGACCGTCGATGGAGACCGCCACCTCTTTCCCGACGCTGGCAGATCCGACGTTCTCGCCGCCCATCTGGACTCCCTTCACCGTCCCGACGACGGCGCCGTCCTCCCTCATGAGGGTGACGCTGTTGGTGATCTGGCCCCCTACCACCTGGACCCCCACCACCGCCGGCTTGGACTGTCTGAAGACGTAGTCTGGGATGATCCTGATCATCCCGGGCCTTATAACCGCCTGGAGCCTCTCCTGCTCCATCCTCATCTTCTGGTCGCCGACCCAGTCTTCGTAGTTCTCGAGGAGGGTATAGATGACGTCGGATAGGAAGATCGGGACGTCGCTCTTCTGGACCTCGGCTAGGGCGTCGGGGAGGATCTTGACGTTGAAGCCCAAGACCGCAGAGTAGAGGGGATCCTTGATGGCGTCCGCCCTGATCACGTCCCTCCTGGTGATGGGGCCGACGTCGGCGGAGTGGATCGGTATCTCCTTCGACTCCAGCTCCCCGACCAGCGCCTCCAGGGACCCGATGGTGTCGGTCTTGATGATCACCCCCACGTTCTCGGTATCGATCCTCGCCGTCTCCAGCTCCGACCTCACCTCATCGGCGATGAGATCTACATCTTCGCCCTCCGTCACCACCCTGATGGTGGAGCCGGCGAGGGCTGCCTCGATCTTCGGCGCCGATACCTTTACGCCGCTGGCGGCGGCCACGTGCTTCACCGGAAGGAACCGCTCTTCGCTCCTTATCTCCGAGAGGGGCCGGGGCTTCAAGAGGGCCCTGATCTTGGTGACGATGGGGTCTTTCAGGGTCCCGACGACGATGGTGTCGCCGGCCCGGAACTCGCCGTCGTAGAGGATGACGTCGAGGGTCGTCCCCAGGCCCCTCTCTTCCTTCACCTCCAGGATCGTCCCGACCCCGGGGCCGCTCACCCTGACCATCAGGTTCTCCTTCAAGAACTTCTGGGCCAGCCCCAGGAGGACCATGAGGAGGTCGGGGACCCCTTCTCCGGAGATGGAGCTTATAGGGACTACCCCGACGTTCTTGGTGAAGTCGCTGATCCGGTCGTACCGATCCGAGTTGAATCCGTACTTGTAGAGCTCCCCGATCAGTTCGTAGACCCGGTTGTCCAGGTCTCCGCGGGCCCTCTCGGTCTGGGATTTGAGGGTCCTGGCGAGGGGCGCCCCCTCTACCGGCATCCATCCGGATATCCGATCGATCTTGTTTGCCGCCACCACGAAGGGGGTCCGGTAACGTTTGAGGATGTTTATCGACTCTATCGTCTGGGGCTGGAAACCCTCGTTTACGTCGACGATGAGGATGGCAAGGTCGGCGAGAGATCCGCCCCTGCTCCGCAGGGACGTGAAGGAATGGTGGCCAGGGGTATCGATAAAGAGGAGGCCGGGTATCTGGAAGTCTCCTCTATAGAGGGGTCCACAGACCTCTTTGATGACGTTCAGAGGGATCTCTGTAGCTCCTATGTGCTGGGTTATGGCACCGGCCTCGCCGTCGGCGATGGTGGTGCCCCGGATCTTGTCGAGAAGGGTCGTCTTGCCGTGGTCCACATGCCCCATCACGCAGACTATGGGGGTTCTCAGGTTGGACTCGGGCTGGCCCTTCCCCTTCTTCGGCTTCCTCGATTTCTGCTTCATGACCGATCACATCCGGACCCCTTCTGTCACGAAGGCGGCGATGAGGGCCGCTCTCCCTTAAGATGCCGGACCTCCGGGGCTGGGGCGCTCTCACTCGTAGAGCCAGGCCTCATCTATCCTGGAGTAGCTGGAGAGCTCGGATTCATCGAAGTGGAGGGCGATCTCTCTTGCCGCCGACTCGGGGGAGTCGGAGCCGTGGATGACGTTCCGACCCATGTCCAGGCCATAGTCTCCCCGGATGGTCCCTGGCTGGGCCGCAGAGGGGTTTGTAGCCCCGTTCATCTTCCTGACCTCGGAGATGGCGCCCTTCCCCTCCACCACCATCGGGACCGAGGGGCCCGAGGTGATGAAGCCGACGAGGTCTTTGAAGAAGGGCTTTTCTGCGTGCTCGAGGTAATGCTCCTCGGCGACGGCGAGGGGGATCGTCCTCATCTTCATGGCCACGATCTTCAGCCCTTTCGCCTCGATCCTCTGAATGATCCTTCCGACGAGCCCCCGCTGGAGGCCGTCGGGCTTGATCATGACGAAGGTCCTCTCCAAGCCCTACCACCCTTTGATCGCCCACTCGATCCTTCTGGGGACCCTCTTGAGCTTGGTCATGTTCTTCTCGCATTTGGACGAGCAGAAATAGAATACTGTGCCGTCCTTCTTGGCGTAGATCTTCCCTGTCCCGGCCTCGATATTCCGGTTGCAAAAGGAGCACTTTCTCTCTTCCATGAGGCCTCACCTGGTGGTAAGCTTCTTGGCTTCCCTGGCGGTCTCCAGCAGCATCAGAACGTCCCCCATCCTTATGGGGCCCATGCAGTTCCTGGTGATGATGCGGCCTTTGTTGTTGCCCTCCAGAATCCTGCACTTGATCTGGGTGGCCTCACCGTGCATCCCGGTGTTGCCTATGATCTCTATCACTTCGGCGGGAACGCCTTCCCATTCGTCTGCCATCAGCTAACACCCCTACTTCAGGGCCTGAGCCTTCTGAACTATCTCGTCCAGGACGTCCTTTCCCTTCCCCGGTTCCAAGATGGCCACCGCTGCGCTCTTGACCCTCATGCCGCAGGCTGCGCCGATCTCGCTCTGCTTCTTGACGTATATGTATGGAGTCTTCTTCTCTTCGCAGAGGGGCGGGATATGGGCCACTATCTCAGGAGGTTCCACGTCTTCGCCGACGACCACGAGCTTTGCTACGCCGCGCTCGATCGCCTTGGTAGTCTCATTCGTCCCCTTCTTGAGCCTTCCAGTATCGCGGGCCAGCTCGATGACCTCGATGGATTTGGAGGCGAGGTCGGCTGGAACGTCAAATCTAACGTATATCGGTCTTGCCATAATTGATTCTCCTTCAGGGCGGTGCCCGTCATCATTCATCGGAAAAATCGCCCTTAACGGCTTAGCTGATGGGGGCCGCTTCCCAGCTAAAAAGGTTGCGCTAAGGAGCGACGAACGCTCCCAGCGTCTCAGCCAACCTCTCAGGTTCAATGGAGCCCGAGAATGTCGCTATCCTCCCCTCTCTCTCGGTCTCAAGGCCCAGGCTCGTCGCCAGGTCTTCGACCCTCCTCTCGCTCTCTCCGCGGAGGGCGAGGTACTTCACCGTCAGCGAGAAGCCGTCATCGGAGGGGCTGACGCCCAGGTAAGACTCTAGGTACTCTCCGCCCAGGGGGGGCATGAAGCCCGGGTTATCGACGGCCTCTCTTCCGAGGACCGATATCTGGAGGTCGGCGGTCTCTTCGTAGGGTAGGACGAACTTTTCGGTGGTGGGGGCCTGCCCTGTCACCACGTCCAGGACCGACTTGACCGAGGTCTCTGTTCCGAAGAGGACCGGCGTCCCCAGGACGGTGAAGATCTCCGTCGTCCCTATGGGCACCAGCTGGTACCCGTTGTAGAATACAGCGAGCCCCTGGGCTCCTATTCGGGCGGGTTTCGTCCAGTGAAACTCGGCTATCTGGTCCGCGAAGAGCCCCCAGGAGGCTCTATCGATCGGAGAGGGGTATAGTCTCAGCTGGTCTCGGTATGTGAGGCCGATGGTGGGGGGGAGGGAGAGGGCTGCGGCCTCGGTGAGGTCCTCGGAGGCGGTCATATCGATCCAGAAGGCGTAGACCAGCTCCTCCGGGTACATCCCCAGGCAGTCGCCGATGCTATTGAAGTCCCAGTTGATCAGCCGCCCACCTACCCCGAAGTCCGCCGGGTTCCAGGCCCCGCGGGTGGTGGTCTCGGGCGGGCCCCCGCCCGGCGTCACGAAGCTGGCGAAGGTGGAGAATATCATTATGCCGGCTATGAAGATCGCCACTAAAATGGCCCATGATCTCTGATTCATCAGGGGTTGGTGGATTACCCGATCTTATTTAATTCTTTGTCGAGAATAGCGGCTCGTCCTGGGAGTAGCTCCTCCCAATCCGTATGGCGGTCTCGGCCCTCTCCAGCTCCCGGCCGAGGTATCCGGCGTGGTCGAGCCTGGTGACGAGCCCCCGGTCCACGATCTCCGCCAGGAGGTCCCGGGCTGAGACCCCCACCAGGGCGACGGCGTCGTGGATGACGACGATCTTCCCTTCCGCGACGCCTATCCTGAAGCTTCCGGCGGGGTCCATCTCCATCCGGCGTCCGCGGCCGCGGACGGCCGCAAATCCGTCTACTCCGTCAACCACCTCTCCTCCGCCGCCCCCGGGGCCGCAGGCCTCCACCTCAATATATCCCCCCGGCATATCCGCCTCGGGGCGGCGGCGCTTCTCCTTGAGGATGAGGAGGTCGAGGCCGAGATCTTTTGGGGGGGTCTCGCGCGCGCCGGCGAGATGGACCATCTCGCTCGCCCTCCGAAGCTCCCGGATGCTGCCGCGGGCCTTATCGCTGTACTCGGGGGTGAAGAGGACGCTCGCCCCCACCTCCGCCCCCAGGGCGGCGAGGAGCCCGTTCGCCCCGGGGGAGTCGGCGTCGAGGAGCTCCGTCACGTTCCCCGCGCCGAAGAAGAGGGGGACCTCGGGAAAGGCCTGATGAAAGTCGCGGTACCTGCAGATCGACTCGGCGAGGCCGAGGAGCGGCGGGCTCAGGACCGGGTCGGCCATGGCGGAGACGCCCAGGGCGAGGGCCCGCCGGAGGTTCTCTGCCAGGGTCGCCTCCGGCCCCGGCAGGACGACCGCCGGCACCCCGGCCCCGGCAGCCATCGGACCCACTTCGCCAAGATTGGAGCCGTCGAGGCTGAGGACCAGGTCGCAGCCCGCCTCGATCCCGGCTCTGAGGAGGTCGGGGCGGAGGGAGTCGACGCTTATGGGGAGGCGGGTCGCCCCCAACGCCACGCAGACGGCCCTGACCACGTCGCCGGGGTCGGCGTCGAGGGGTATCCCCAGATCGATCATATCCGCCCCCTCGCCCTCATAGTGGCGGATCTTCTCAACCAGGGCCGCATCATCGAGCCGGGTCGCGTCGACTATCTCCGCCAGGACCTTCATCCGGCTCGCGCCCCCGACCTTGACCCCTTTGATCGACAACGGCGCCTCCGCTCCCGCCTCCAGGGAAGAGATGGCGGCCCGGGCCTGCGACCTCGTCCTCTCCTCCAGGAGGAGGCAGGCGGGGACGGTCGTCGAGAGCTCGACCGAGTCCAGGAGGGGCAGGATATGCCGGAGGTCGACGGCGTGCTTCGGCCCGAGCCGGACCATTGTGCCCAGCTCCGCCGAAACCGGGCCGAAGTCGGCGGTGACCGCCCCCGGGATCAGGATTATATCGTAGCCCTCGGGCGCAGCATCCCGGAGCATCTTCGGGGTTATGAAGGAGGCGACGTCGACGTCCATAACCAGGACGTCGGCCCGGTCCCCCACCGCCTCCCTCACCATCCTCTCGGCGAGCCTTCCGGTCACGGC
>CP086218.1:28447-48867 GCA_020844795.1 Methanothrix sp.
CCCGCCACTACGGCGCGGTACATCCTTTCGGCCTCATTTTCAGCTTCTGATCCCAAACTCCGCGATCTTCCGGACCATATCTCCGCCTCCCGCCGGAGATGCCCGCCAGGTCCATCCCTCCCGGATCTGTCTGGCGAAGACGAGCGGCGGCGGTCGCGCTCTTCGAAAATGCAGGGCGCGTCTCCGTCGGGCGGTCGGAAGGGCTGCACAGATCGGTGGGGACGTCGATTTCAGCCGCCATCTTGAGGATGAATTTAAAGCTGGTCATGAACTCACAGTGGAGGGCGGCGTCGGAGGATCGGCGGGAGGTCTATTTATCCTATTTTGGCTGTTCAGCCTCATTCATCTTTCAACCTGAGACAATCCGCACGTTTGGAATCTGTTTATTGGGCTTTTTAGATGTAACAAACTTAAGGTCAGCTCCTTCGAGTATAGTTCTTGAAAGGTTGGCTCCTTCTAAATTGGCTCCTTCAAGATTTGCTCCTTTGAGGTTGGCTCCTTGGAGTTGGGATCCTTGGAGTTGGGCTCCTTCGAGGATGGCTCTTATGAGATTACCTCTTTGAAGAATCACATTTTTGAGATCAGCTTTTACCATAAGCGCTCTGGATAGATCGGATCCATAAAGAGTAGCATTCGGTAGATCGGCTTCTGTGAGATTAGCCGATCCAAAACAGGCAAAATGAGCGCTCAGGCGCTCCAAATTAGAATAGCTTAGATTTGCCCCATATAAATCGCTAATGTCAAGACATGTTCCAGTCAAATTCAAGAAAGAAATACAACGTGCCGCAAGAGCTGATTCTGGACCTGAGCGCTGTCCCTGAATCCGCCTGAACCATGCTCCAAAAGCCGTCGGATCAGGCTGTTCTACCGAGACGACTCGCCCAGTAATGCGAGCACATGCATTCAAAGCGACCAACAGTGCTTCTTCGGCATTCCGGGATTGAAAGAGCGTTTTCTTGAACGATCCTATTTGGAGCTGTTCCATCGGCATCCCGTGTTGCAACATGTAGTTGAAAAGCTTAGCGAGTTGCTCCTGCCATTGAGCCAAATCCGCCGCGGACCGGAGCTTTATTTCATTGAGGAGGAAGACATGAAGATACGGCGTAACTGCACTCGGTCCGCAGATTTCCACCCACTTCCGGAGAGCATCTCGTTCGTCTCCACCTCTATCGGGATCGTTGGCGTGTTCATTCAAATCACGGTTGGCTCTTTCAATTGCGCGCACGACTCGCCTTGCTGTAAGGTATTCGCCAAAGCTCTTATGAGTGAATACAAACGTTGCATCACCGCTCATTCGTTGCCCATATCGACGGAAGAAAAAAGCAGCAAGCAACCTTGTAACACCTTCTTTGGCGCCCTCCTCAAATGTGTCCAACAAAGCCCCCACACCGCTGGCGCTACAATGCTCTTCAATTTCCCGCACCGTAGTTGTACGCCCATCACCATGCCAAGCTGCCAATCCGATTTCTTCAAGAACACGGAAGAAATTTTCTTGCGTCATGTGACTAATGGATGGGTAAGCTCGATGCTTTTCATATCCACGTTGGTGAACCGCAGCAACGAGATCTGAGTAGATCGAGTTCAGGTTTACGTCCTTTGAAAAGTCCAGCGCTTTTCGTGTAAAACTGAGCGCGACTAGATAGTTGAGTAGAGGCTGGGAGGTTATCTCCTCAAGATCTTCTCGGCTCAGCTCCTTTGGCAACCCTTCGTATTCTTCGCCGGTCAAAGCACCAAAATTCTTCCACCAGTTTTGTCGAAGATCTTTTTCTAACAACTCTCCGGGATCGCTGTAATACTCCCCGTCTCTTATAAAATGCCGGCCGTCATCTGGCAGTCCAGAAATGAGTTTGCGCTCGGAAGTTCGAGGGATAAAATATGGAAGCAAATTTAGAATTTGGCGCGGGCGGCGAAATTCACATTCATTCTCTTGCACGATGAGTTCCCGGCCGCTGATAAGAACGCGAAGCTTGGCGCTTTGGATATTTCGCTTCTCTACTGTCCTTTCAACTTCTCGAACAAAAGCTCTCGCAGTCTCTGCCGCTGCCTTCCCCTGGCTGGCCAGCTCGTCGAGGCCATCAAAAATAATCAGCAAATTTGGCTCAGGCGAGTCGCGGTCCAAAGGATTCTGAATCAAAACCCCCTCATCCCTCACAAAACGTCCGATCTCCTCAATTAAATCTTTGGTGGGATCTATCAAATGTAGCGGAACATAGAGCACTTTCATTTTTGGGTCGTTCGAGAGCTTGGCTGCGAAAACGCGTGCGAATGAAGATTTTCCACTACCTGGGCCGCCACTTATAACCCGAATAGCATCTATCTGGCTTGTATTCTTCAGCCATTGCTCCAGTTCATTTTCCAACGAGACCACGACACTTTGGCGCTTCCTACCTGCACGGGTAATTTCTTCCCCGAACTCTTCTGTTGCCTTTTCTTCATAGTAAAATGCATTTAGCGGAACATAAATTTGGCTCAGGCCAAAAGGCTCATCGAAAATCCCTTCATGGACCCGTCGCTGTAAGAGAGCAGAATAAGTGGCCCATGCCCACTCCCGATCTCCAGCCCTGGAGAAGGGTGTATCCAGCGCCTCGATGATCGGACGATAAGATTTCGCGTTCTTCCGCCATTCCTGATTGAGGGCGTAAACAAAGTAGCTGGGCAGACGGTCTACAATCGCCTTCGCTGCAGGCTCCTTTACTCCGATGCCTTCGAGCCACTTCTGAAGGAGTGGTTGAATCTCTTTGATCAGGGGCAAATCCGAGGGTCGATCAAAGAATTTTTGATCGATATGCACCTCTCCAGCTGATATTGATAGGTCAAGCTTGTCCAACAGCGCATCAGAATCCATCTCTGCATCGGCTAGATATAGGCTGGCACTTTCGCCCACCAGGTCAAAAAGTGCTCTGGTGATGGAACGCTGAATAAGAAGAAAAGCGAGTTCTTCAGGCTTTGTTTCTAATCCGACCGCCGACAGGGCTTCCACTGTGTCGTTTCCGATCTCTTCCCATCTGCCAAAAGCGGCGTGGCCGATGCCTTTGGATAGTGATTTGAATAGCTGCTCTAAATCAACGTTAAATTGCTTCTCAAAAATGCTCTCTGGCTTCGTCGCCTTCAGTTTTGGACTTGATTTATTTCGTTTTTTCATATAACGATCGCCCTCTCTTCTGCCCTCAAACTGCTGAATCTCAACTACAGCATACCTTATTATATTATCTTCGGTCAAATTGACTGACATACGTCCGATTAAGAACGCTGCCAGTCTGACGGCGCATAAACCGCCATCGCACTTAGATGATCCTTCAAAATCCTATTACGCCGCTATTCACCTGAAAAAAGAGACCTCTAGACCCCAGCGCTAAAAGAGCCCCGAATCTCACCGACCCGTCCCAAGGGTGGCGACCGCCCCCGCCTCCGCGCCGCAGGTAGTATATTTAGAAAAGAATAATATTGTGACCAAAACTAGAGGGCGACTCCAGCCGCCCCCCTCCTCACCCTCTCCTCACCGTCTGCTCCCTTCCGGGCCCCACCGATACGATGGTGATCCCGACCCCCAGGAGCCCCTCGATCCTCTCGACGTAATCCCTTACCGCCTTCGGCAGACCCTCGTACGACTTCGCCCCGCTGATGTCGTCGGTCCAACCTTTGACCTCCTCGTATATGGGGCGACAGCGGGCAAACTCGACGGTGCTCTCCGGCGGGTAGCTCAGTGTCTTGCCATCGAGCTCGTAGCCGACGCAGATCTTGATGGGGTCGAGCCCCCCGAGGACGTCCAGCTTGGTCAGAGCGAGCTCGGTGTAGCCGTTAAGGTACATCGACTTCTTGGCGAGGACGGCGTCGAACCACCCGCACCTCCTCGGCCGGCCGGTGGTGGTGCCGAACTCCTTTCCGATTTTGCTGAGGTGGGCTCCGGCCTCGTCTTTAAGCTCCGTGGGCATCGGCCCCTCCCCCACCCGGGTCATATACGCCTTGACGATCCCGACGACGTCGTCTACCCTGGCGGGGCCGACGCCCAGGTTGGCACACGCGCTCCCGGCGGTGGTGAAAGAGGATGTGACGAACTTCTGGGTCCCGTGGATGACGTCGAGGAAGGCTCCTTGCGCCCCCTCCGCCAGGACCTTCTTTCCCGCGTCCAGGGCTACGTTTATCTCGTAGGAGACGTCGGCGACGTTCTCTTTGAGGGATCGGCCGATTGCGAGGTACTCGCCGAGGAGGTCGGGGTCTCGGACGACTGAGGGGTCGCCTCCGAGGTCGGCTATCGCCTTCTCCCTGGCGGGGCCGATCTCGGCGAGCTTCGCCTCCAAGAGGGCGGGGTCGGTCAGGTCCTTCATCTGGACCTCGTCTCTGGAGAATTTATCGATGTAGGCGTAGCCGATCCCCCTCTTCGTCGTCCCGATCTTCTCCTTCCTCCCCCTCTCCCGAAGCTCGTCCAGGGCGATGTGGTAGGGCATGATGATGGAGGTCTTGGCGTCGATCCCGATGTTGGGCCATATGCCTTCGGCCCGGAGCGCCTCGATCTCGGACCAGAGGACCCGGGGGTTCAAGACCACGCCGGGGCCGATGAGGAGCCTCGCCCCGAATAGGACGCCGCTGGGGGTGAGGTGGAGCTTGTAGGTCCGGTCCCCCACGATGACGGTGTGGCCGGCGTTGTCCCCGCCCTGGAACCGGACGACGATATCGTAATCCTCAGCCAGGAGATCGACGACCTTCCCCTTCCCTTCGTCTCCGAACTGAGATCCCGTGAGTATGGTGAACATGATCTCGACGAGCCGTCCCATGATAGATAACCGTTACCATGAAGCCGCCGCTCCGTTTCGAGGACGCCTAAATAGACCCCTCGGCGATGCGCAGGACGGCGGAGGCGATCATCTCGCCGACGTCGATCCCCCAGGCCTGGTGGACCCCCCACCCCGAGGGGGTCCCGTTCACCTCCAGGACGCAGAGGCCCCCGGGGCTCTCCAGGAGGTCGACGCCGCTGTAGACCGTCCCGACGGCGGCAGCGGCCCGGAGGGCGAGGTCCTCGATCTCGGAGGTGAGGGGGCACCTTTTCGGCGCTCCACCCGTGGCGAGGTTGCTGATCCAGGAGCCCGGGGGAGCCACCCTGTAGATCGCCCCCGCCACCTTCCCATCGACGACGAAGGCCCTGATGTCCCTGGGCCTTGGGGCCGTCGATTCGAGGAACTCCTGGAGGTAGACGACCCCTTCTTTCGCCAGGGCATCCCGCAGGGGCGCCGGGTCGTCGGGGCTTAAGAGAAGAAGCCCCCTTCCCTTGTACCCGAAGAGGGGCTTGTAGACCGCCCGGCGGTGGCGGGCGACGAACTCCTCGGCCGCCGGGAGGCTCGTCGCCGCCAGCGTCTCCGGCTGGGGTATCTCTGCCCTCAGGAGGGCGAGGGAGGTGGCGAACTTGTTCGCAGCCCTCAGAATCGCCGAAGGGGGGTTGACGACCGGGACGCCGGAGGCCTCGACGGCGGAGAGCGCCTCAAACCGGAAGGCTACGTCACTGCTCCCCCTCCTTCCCAGGTCCCTGACCACCAGGCCGTCGAGGCCGAGAAGGTCGGTACCGTCAGCTTCCAGCCGCAGGTCTGGTCCCAACGGGGCCGAGATCTGCGAGAAGTCGAGGAGGACGGCCTCTGCCCCCTGCCTCTCGAGGCCGGAGGCGATCGCCCTAGCGGTCCAGTCCGAGGGATCGGTGACGACGACGCCAAATCGCATGGGTGGGGGGTGGCGGGCCGGATATATCGGGCTATCGGCCGACGACGGGAAGGCCCCGGCGGTGCCACTCCCGGATCCCGCCTGCCATGCTTACGACCTCCTCGAAGCCGAGCCGCTCCATCACCTTCGCCGCCTCCCGCGACCTGATCCCCACCAGGCAGTAGAGGAGGTAGGTCTTCTTCCGGTCGAGCCTTTCAAGCTCCGCTTCGAAGGTGGCAGATAGATAATCGATGTTGAGGGACCCCTCGATCCTGGCTAGCTCGTGCTCTCCTGCCGTCCGGACGTCCAGGATCACAAAATAGGGGTCAGACGCTCTGTCTCGAATAAGGGCGAAGGATTTGATGGGGTCGACCTCGGAGATCGTCCTTCTGGTCATGGTCTTCGTGAGAATAGCGGGGGGTTTTCGGATAAAGGGATGGGGCCGGAGGCGGGTGGCATCCGCCAAGGCGCCCCCGGTCCGCCCTTCAAAAATGCCTCTGGGTTTAAATCCGGGGTTTACTCTACCACTTCTTCTTCTTCTTCGGTCTCGTCGACTACCTCGGTCTCGTCGACTACTTCCGTCTCATCTTCCTCGGTCTCGTCGACTACCTCGTCAGCCTCCACGACGACTCCCTGAAAGTAGTAGTCCTCGGACCCCTGGAGGGTCACTGAGCATCCGGTCTCGTCCTCGATGTAGGCGCCGTAGACCTCGACCTCATCGCCGACCTCCACGTCCTCGTCAAAGGTTCCCCATGGCGGAGGGGTAGCCTGGAAGACGGTGACGTTGATGATCTCGCTACAGATCTCCATCTCGTCTTCAACGGAGGTGACCTGGACGGTCCAGATGGTGGGGGCACCGGGCATATCGCCGACGGAAAGCTCCAGAGCGACCCCTGTAAAGGCGACCGTCATGACCTCGGCGGTCTCCTCCTCAACCATATCATCTGCCAGCGCCATCCCTGCAGAGAGAAGGAGCGCTGCTAATACCATAAAGAGGCTTTTATACATTGCCTAATTCCTCCCTGGATGATATAACGGAATATCCAGTATAAACATTTATTCCATGTATTATACGATCTGCACCAAAAAGTCGAAGTTGGGCCGGGCGGTAATTCAAAATACTCTTCTAATAACAAGATTTATGATATAAGAGATAATATGGGTGACTTCAGATGAGAGATAGGTGCTCGGATCTGGGGGAGAGGGAGCTTGTCAGGAGGATCACCGGGATCCTGGAGATATGGGAGAGGGACGACTGCGCCATGGTGGAGGATGGCGATAGATATCTGGTCTGGACGACGGACACCCTCCACCGGAGGGCGGACTTTCCCGGTATCGCGACAGGCTGGCAGATCGGCTGGATGGCCGTAGCCGTCAATTTGAGCGACGTCGCGGCGATGGGGGCCGTCCCCCTGGGCCTGCTCATAGCAGCAGGGATGCCTGCGGAGACGCAGGTCGCCTTCGTCGAGGAGATATTCAGGGGGATGAAGGACTGCGCCGGAAGATACGCCACCCGGGTTTTGGGCGGCGACCTCGACTCCATCGATGAACTCACCCTCTCGGGAACTGCCCTCGGCTGGGTCGAGAGGGACCTAGTCCTCCGCCGCCGCGGCGCGCGCCCCGGAGACCTCCTCTGCACCACCGGGACCCTGGGATCGGCGGGGGCCGGCCTCCGGGTCGCCCTGGGGGCGGAAGGAAGTGAAGAAACGGCGGTCGAAGATCCGGACCACCGCGCCCTGACGAGGAGGCTCCTTGAGCCGTCGCCGCGGCTCGAGGAGGGGCGGGCCCTGGCGCTCTCGGGGGCGGTGACCTCCATGATGGACAACAGCGACGGCCTCGCCCTCTCCTTATTCGACCTATCGGAGGCAGGCGGCGTCGGCTTTCTCGTCCAGGAGGAGAGGATCCCCATCGACCCCCTCGTCTCGAAGGTCGCGGAGGACGCAGAAGACGGCCTCGACCTCGCCCTCTACTCCGGTGGCGACTTCGAGCTCGTCTTCACCGTGAGGCCGGACCGGATCGATGAGGCCTCCAGGGCCTGCGACCTCACCGTCATCGGGACGGTCCTGGAGGAGAGGAAGGTGCTGATGGAGGCCGCCGGGGCGAGGAGGAGGCTTGAGCCCCGGGGATACGAGCATATGAGACCACCAGGAGCCTCGGTATGAGGAGAGGGCCGAAAGATGAGGAAATATGACGGCGGCCGCAGGGGACGGGAGGCGGCTGGCGGCCCATCAAACTCCTAAAGGTCGTCTACCGGCCTTCTCGCCTCTTTTCGCAGAAGTAGGGGCTTCGCAGGCCCACGGCCTTCTCTATCCTTCTCTTCGTCTCCTCGCCGTCGGCTCCCGCCAGATCGATGAGGTTGTCGTTTCGGAGGAGGCAGGGCTTCAGCCTCCCGTCGGAGGTGACCCGGAGCCGGTTGCAGTGGGCGCAGAACTCGGTGTTGTCCATGGGTCGGACGACCTCCACCTCCGCACCCGAGAGGAAGTACTTCCTCCTCCGGTGCATATCTCTCGTCACCACGTCCTCCGCCTGCCTATCGAGGGCCGCCTCGATGCCGGCTATGCCGCCTCCGATACCCCGGCCGGACCGGTCCAATAGCTCGATCAGCTGGAGGACCACCCCTCGATCCCGGGCCAACTCCACCATATCCCAGACCTCCCCCTCGTTCTCCTTCAGGATCACCATATTCACCTTGACGGGGAGGAGCCCCGCCTCCAGGGCTCCATCTATCCCCGCCAAGACCCTTTTGAGGTCTTCTTCGGTCCCGCCGGTGATCCTTCTGTAGACCCGCGGATTGAGGGAATCGAGGCTGACGTTCACCCTATCTAGCCCCGCATCGGCCAAAGGACCGGCCCTCCCGGCGAGGAGGGTGCCGTTGGTGGTGAGGGAGATCTCCAACCCGTCGGGGAGCCTCATCAGGATCTCTTCGAGGTCTCGGCGCATCAGGGGCTCGCCTCCCGTCAGCTTCACCCGTTTTACCCCCAGGCTTGCCCCGGCAGAGATCACCTCCACTATCTCCTCCGGCGAGATCTCCCGCCCCCCGGAAGACCTCACCTCTTCCCCCTCGTGGTGGCAGTAGAGGCATCTCAGGTTGCACCGGGCTGTTATCGCTATCCTAAGGCCCGTCACCTCCCGGCCGAAGGGATCTGCCAGAGTCATCTCGCACCCCATGGAGGCTGATGGTATATAGAGTTTGGATCGGAAGGTTTATCATTTCGTAAACCTGTCATGCTGGACATGGTTGACGACTCCTGGATCGTGGCCCTGGTGGTGGTAGGATACCTCCTTCTCATGATCTGGGTGGGGGCTGCCGCGGCGAGGCGGTCGCAGACCATCGAGAGCTTCTTTCTCGCCGGGAGGAACCTCTCCCCCGCCGTCCTCACCGCCACCCTCACCGCCACGATCCTGGGGGCCTCATCGACCCTGGGGATGGCGGGGCTCGGCTTCAGGGAGGGGCTGACAGGAGCCTGGTGGCTCTTATCCGGGGCCATAGGCCTCCTCGTCCTCTCCATCTTCTTCGCGGAGAAGGTGAGGTCGGCGGGCTGCTACACCCTTCCCGAGCTTCTGGGGGAGAGGTACGACTCCAGGGTCCGGTATGGGGCCTCGGCCCTCATCCTCATCTCCTGGGTGGGGATAATCGCCGCTCAGATCGTGGCCTCGGGAAAGCTCCTGGGGGTCCTCTTCGGCCCCGGCCTGGAGGTCTTCATGGTGGTCTCCGCCCTCGTCTTCGTAGGCTACACCGCCCTGGGGGGGCAGAGGTCGATAGTCAAGACCGACGCCGTCCAGATCTCCATACTCTTATTGGGGCTTCTGGTCGTCGCCTGGAGGGCGTTCCATCTCGCAGGCCCCGACGAGATCCTGGCGGGCGGGTCCTTCCCCACTTCTCAGGCCAGGGGCGGGATCGACGTGATGGTCCTGGTCCTGGTGGTCGGTTCCACCTATATAGCAGGCCCCGACATCTATTCCAGGCTCTTCTCGGCGAAGGACCCGAAGGCTGCCAGGGTATCGGCCTTCGCCGCCGCCCTCCTCCTGATACCGATCGCCTTCATCATAACCGCCCTTGGGATCAGCGCCCGGATCCTCTTTCCGGGGATCGGTCCAGAAGAGGCGCTTCCCGTCCTCATCTCCGAGACTCTATCACCCCTGGGGGAGGGGCTCCTGGCCGCGGCCCTCCTCTCGGCCCTCATATCCTCGGCGGACACCACCCTCCTGACGGCGACGTCGATCCTATCCCTCGACCTCTTCAGGAGGGCGAGGCCGGGTTCTAGCGAGAGGACGATGATGATAGTCTCCCGGGGCGGGACGGTCCTCATCGGAGGGGTCGCCCTCCTCTCGGCGCTCCGCCTCCCCGAGATCATAGGCGCCCTCCTCTCCGCCTACACCGTCTTCGCCGGAGGGCTCATCGTACCTCTGGTGGCGGGTTTCTGGAGGGAGAGGCTCCGCCTCACCTCCGGAGGCGCCCTCGCCGCCCTCCTGGGGGGTGGCGGCACCGCCATACTGTTCGGCGCCGAGATGCCCCTCCTCGGGATGGTGGTGAGCGCAGCCCTCCTCTTCTCGGTGAGCTGGCTCTCCCCTCAGTCCAGGAGGCTCATCAGGGGATAGTCAGTCTGCGGGTCGTACTCGAGCTTCGCCCTGACGACGGCCCCGTCGCAGTCGATCTCCACCAGCGCCCTGATCATCTTCCCCGATAGCTCAGCGTAGCCGAAGACGTTCTTTTGAAGCATCTCCCTATCTATCTTCACCGAGACGGACCTGACGTGAGGCTCGAGGGATATGCTCTCCTCCATCGCCGCCTCCAGGGTCTCCGCCGTCTCTTTCGATACCGGTGACCCCACGAACTGGTGGTATATCGCCCCCAGCTTTATCCCCGCCTCGAAGGCGGCTTCTTCCCTCTTCGTCGCCATAATTCCATCACCAACGGTGAGCCGAGATAGCCGACCAGGGCTAAAAATAGCACCCCCGCCGAGATCTGGAGCAGGCCGAGATGCCACGCCGTCGCGGCGACGGCCCCCACCGCCAGAGCCGGGGGGATGAGCCTCGGATCTCTGAACTTCGGATAGGGGATGGTGCTGATCATGAGGACGGAGGTCAGGACCAGGAAGACGGCTGTAAGAGGCGGACCGCCGAGGAAGATGCTGACGGCCACCATCGCTCCCGCCCCAGGGATGGGGATCCCCAAGAAGACGTCCCCGCTCTTGGGAGAGACGTTGAACCTGGCGAGGCGGAGGATCCCGGAGGCGAGGTAGACCGCCCCCAATATCCAGAAGATGGAGCCGTAGGCAGCCCAGGCGAGGAAGGCGGGGGCCACCCCGAAGGAGATGACGTCGGCGAGAGAGTCGATCTGGGTCCCCAGGGGGCCTTCCCCCGCCTTTCGGGCTAGGAAACCGTCGACGCCGTCGGCGGCAAGGGCGAGGAAGATGAGCGCCGCCGACGGACCGAATCTACCCTCCGCCGCCATCATTATGGAGCCGAAGCCGAGGGCGGCGTTTAGGATCGATACGACGTCGGGGGTCCGGATGAGTCGGAAGATCCCGGTCATCTCTCCTTCACCGCGACCACCGTCTCCCCAGCCTTCACCCTGTCCCCAACGGCGGTCCTGAGGTAGTATCCATCGGGGATCGAGAACTCCACCCGGGACCCGAACCTGATCATCCCTATCCTCTCCCCCCTCTCCACCATCTCCCCGGGGCGGACGTAGCAGACTATCCTGCGGACGAAGAACCCGGTGATCTGGCTCACCGCCACCTCCCCCTCGGGGGTATCGAGGACGATCAGGTTCTTCTCGTTCTTCGTCGATGACCGGAGGAAAGCGGGGCGGTGACCCCCGTCCCCATGCTCCACCCTCACCACCCTCCCGTCCAGGGGGGATCTGTTGACGTGGACGTTCATGTGGTTCATGAATATAGCCACCTTCTCTTCGGACGCCTCCACCACCAGGCCGTCGGCAGGGGAGACCATCCCCTCCGCCGGGGGCGCCCGTTCCGGGTCCCTATGGAAGAAGGCCATGAAGGCCGAGAGGGCGAGGGCTGCCCCCGAGAGCTGCCAGATCCCCGTCAAAGTCAGAAGGAGGGCGGCGAGGAGGGGGCCGCCGACCCAGGGCCCGGAGCTTCTCGCGAGCCTCATGCCGGCTCACCCCCGCCGCGTCTCATCTCGGAGGCGAGCCCTTCGATCATGTCGAGGAGCTCCGGAAGGAGGAGGAATACGATGTACGCAATGGCGAAGAGGGCGACGGCGGACCCCGCCTTGGCGATGACGTGGTGGGCGAGGTAAAAGCTGTTCTCTCCAAACCACCCCTCCCCGTAGGCGACGACGACGAAGACGTTCCGGAGGAGGTTGAGGGCGTATATCACCGGGACGGTGGCGAGGAGGGCCGCCGCCTTCCTCTTCAGAGGCGCCCGGACCGAAAGGACGACCCCGGCGAAGAGGGCCATGCTCTCGATGGCTGTACATGCGAGGACGATCTCCACGGAACGGCCGTAGAGGGTGATGACGCTACCGTCTCCTGCCACCGCCGGGACGTCGAGGGCGTGGAGGAGGAGGAGGGTGAAGGCCGCCGTCCCTCCGATCAGCGCCTCCCGGAAGAGGGAGATCTCGGCGAAGGGGAAGTAGGCGAACCCCCCTATCGCCACGGCAGAGGTGGCCCACCAGCAGGGGCGAGAGGCGCATCCCCTCGCCAGGATGAGCCAGCCGAGGTAGATGGAGATTACCGCCACCCCCAGGGTCAGGGCGACGTTGAAGTGGTCCCCGATGGCGAGGTAATGGGCCGGCTGTTTCAGCCAGTGGATCGCAAAGATGATCCAGCCCGCCCCCGAGAGGGCCCGCCGCCCCGAGAGGGCCGATGCGGCGAGGAGGGCGAGGCCGATCCAGAGGACGTTGGCGAAAAGCCAGCTTAGAATCATCGGTGATAGAAAATCCACAGGTTTATTTAGCATTATCTACCAACCGGGAAATCTGGGATCGCCGACCCCTCAGAAAGGCGGTCGGCGTCCTCGTGGGAGTGGTCATGTTTATGGACGCAGAGAGATGGAGACCGGCTCTGGCAGTCGGTCTTCTCCTCGCCCTGATGGCGGCATCCCCATCTTCGGGATTGGCGTCGCCGATAGGATCAGATCTGCTGGCTGAAGAGATGGCAGAGGCCCTGGATCTATTCATCGAGGGGGCGGGGGGAGGAGACCTGCCGGTGATAGTGATCTTCAGAGATGGAGCGGATAGAGAGGCGAAAGGGCTTCATGTCAAGCGGTCCTTCAGGGTGATAAACGGGGTCAGTGGCACCATCAGCCCGGAAGCCTTCGGGGCGCTCGGTGCTGACCCGGACGTCCTCGGGGTCTACCCCGACGGATCGGTCGTCGTCGCCCAGCCGGCGAACGCCACCCCGGATGATGGGGGTTTTTGCGCCACCGAGAGGGTGAACGCAAAACCCCTCTGGGACCTGGGGATAGACGGGGCCGGGGTGGTGGTGGCGGTCCTGGACTCCGGGATCGACAAGAACCATCCGGACCTGGCGGGGAAGGTGGTAGGCGAGGTGAACTTCGTCGACTCTGAGAGGACGACCGACGACCTCCTCGGCCACGGTACCGCCGTCGCCGGTATCATCGCCGGATCGGGGACCGCCTCCGGCGGCCGGTACACCGGGGTCGCCCCGGGAGCCAGCCTCCTCAACGTCAGGGTCATCGACAGCAAGGGGTCGGGTCAGATCTCTGACATCATCGCCGGGATCGACTGGGCGATCGACAACGGCGCCCACGTCCTCAGCATGAGCCTAGGCGGCCTCAACCTCGGGGAGAGCAACCCGCCGATATCCATGGCCGCAGACAACGCCATGGACGCCGGGACCGTCGTCTGCGTCGCTGCGGGGAACCTGGACGAGAGGCTTCTTCTTCTGATGCTCGTCGCCTCATCGGTCTGTTTCGGGTGCGTTGAGTCCCCCGGCGACGGCGTCAAGGTCATAACCGTAGGAGCCACCGACTGCGACGACCGTATCGCCGCCTTCAGCGGGTCGGGCCCCCTCCGGGACGGGAGGTACAAGCCGACCCTCGTCGCGCCGGGGGTGAACGTCGTCACGACCGTCCCCCAGAACCTCGATATCGAGGGGAAGATCGCAGGATATTATGCCGCCACCTCGGGGACGAGCCTCTCGACGCCGGTCGTCGCAGGGGTGGCGGCGCTCCTCCTCCAGGCGGAACCTGGAATAACGCCGGCGGGGGTGAAGGCGGCGCTGACGGGAGGGGCAAAGAAGCTCGATAATACCCAGGGGGAGGAGTACGAGGCCTACTACCAGGGGGCAGGCCTCGTCGACGCCGGCAGGTCCTTGGACCTCCTCCACGGTGACCGGCTTTCGGGAGCCCTCCCGGACCGCTGGACTGCGGGGAGGTGGGTCTACGGCGACTTCTGGATCGCCGGTGACAGCACCGTCTACGGCAGCCTCGACACCGGAGCCGACAGGTTCCAGAAGAAGATATACGCCCTCGCCCCCGGAGACGTCGACTGGAGCTCCAAGTTCCTCTTCTTCACTGATAGAGAGCTATCCGATGTAACCACCTCCGCCTCCGGGGATATATCGGACTGGACCTCCGTCCAGCCCCTCCCGAGAGGGATCCCCGCCAACGGCCAGAGGATCTTTGGGGCTGCCGTCAGCGTCCCCCATGGTGCCGAATCAGGCCGGTATGAGGGGTCCATAGATATATCCGAGAACGGGACCGCCATATTCTCCATACCAGTCACCATCGATGTAGCCGAGGCGATCGAGATGGTGACGGGTCGGGGATCTGTGGCGGGGACCATCGGAAGAGGCGGGTGGGACTACTACTACGTCTCTGTCCCCGTCAGCACCGACGAGCTGAAATCCACCCTCCGATGGGGGGGGGACTGCGACCTGGACCTCTTCCTCCTCTCTCCCACCAGCGAGTACTATCCGGCGGGGCGGGGGGAGGGACAAGAGACCGTCTCGGTGGAGGCCCCCTCCACGGGACGGTGGATGATGGCGGTCCACCCGAGGAACATAACCGGAGAGGTCGATTACGTCCTGGAGGTGGAGAGGACCCTCCTCGCCACCACCCCCAGGAGATGGGCTGTCGGCTCCGCTACCCCCGGCGAGACCAAAGATATCCAGTTCACCCTTAGAAACGGCGGCCCTTCCCTCGCCAACGTCACCTACCTTGGAATGACGGAGGTCGTCGAGAAGGCTCGTTGGTCCGACTCCATCGGGGACAAGGTGATCTGGACGGTACCGATAGAGGTTCCCGCTAACGCCAGCAGGCTCGGTGTGAGGCTCGCCTGGGCCGATCCCGACACCGACCTCGCCCTCCTCTTATTCAACCAGGACGGGAGGGCCGTCGACGTCTCCTACAGCCGCGGCGTCCAGGAGGTGGTGGGGGCGAACCATCCGGCACCGGGGATATGGAGGGCGATAGTCTACGGGTATCACGTCAGGACGAGGGCGAGAGAGCCCTTCGATCTCGAGGCGACCTTCTACGTCCAGGACTCCTGGTCCTGGATCTCGGCGACGGGTCCGGATAGCCTCGGCTCGGGGGCCGAGCAGCTCGTAAACGCCACCATCACCGTCCCCTCCGATGCACCAAGCTCCGGGGTCGAGGGTTACATCCAGATCAGGGCCGACGAGGACAGGTTCTCCATACCCGTCACCGTCACCGTGGCAGGGGCGTCCCTGACGGGGGAGAGCAGGATAGACCTCATCGATGAAGATGGGGACGGCCTCTATGAGAGGCTATGCATCCAGGTCGGCGTCGACGTCATCTCCCCCGGCGAGTACCGGGTCGAGGGTTCCCTCGTCGACGGGAACGGCACCTACATAGGGTGGCTTGGAGATAGAAAGGAGCTGGCCGGTTCCGGGTCGATAGAGATCTGCGTCAACGGGAGCGAGATCTGGAGGAAGGGTACGTGCGGTCCTCTCCGCCTTGAGAACCTCTTCCTCTACAGCGGCGCAGGGGATATCATCGACAGGTACCACGGTAACGTGACGGTATTCAAATGTCCTCAGGACTTCCAGCCGATATCAGCCAGGTTCACCGGCGAGTTCGTCGACGAGATGGTGGCGACTCCGTCGCAGGTCGAAACGAAGCCCGACGCCATCGTCATCGCCGTGGGGGTCGCCGTCCAGCACCCGGGATCTTACGAGGTCTCCGGGAGGCTCGTCGACGACGACGGCTTCGAGATCTATAGGACGGCAGAGACGGTCATCCTGGAGGCGGGGGTCCATACCGTCCCCCTGTCCTTCAGCCCCCTCAAGTTCATCATGAAGAATAGGCCGTCCCGGCTCCACCTCGTGGACCTGACCCTGAGCCTCCACGGTGAGACGATCGAGACGAGGGAGAAGGCCTTTTCGACGGGGCTTTATAGGCCCAGGGATATATCGACCGTAAGGGATACCTACGTCATCTCCTCTCCGGTGGGGGGATCTTGATCGGAGCGGCATGAGTCCCCGGGCCCCTCGATGATCTCGGGTTTCCTCCCGGCCACCGGGGTGGCCTCTCGCCCCTTGTTCCGGTCGACGTTCCCGTAATCCGATCGACGGCCCCCTTATCTGGGGCTCGGTGGCGCTAGACCCTTCCCTTCTTTGTCGGTCCAGGATCTCTAAGCCGCATCATGGAAGGCGGCTGGTGGATCTATTGGGCAAGAGTTACGGCAGATCCGCGGGAGAACCTCTCAGAAACATAACTAATAATTTTTGTAGATCATGGATAATACTTATAAATGAGGCGGGCGGATATATCGGAGAAATGAAACCGCTGAGAGGGGCTGGAGATAGATGGAAGATGTTGGAGGTCGAGAGGTCGGGAGGTGCCAGGGTTGGAGAACTTGAAGCTGAGCCTGAAGGGAGACCCTCTGTACACTAATTTTAAGTACGACGTCACCCCGGAGGGGCTCGCCCTCGCCTTCAGGTGGATCCCCGATGCCGCGGGGCTGAGCGAGGTGGAGAGGGAGCTGACGATACTGAAGGCCCGGGAGGATATGGAGGAGATCTGGCCCCGGGCGAAGGATCAGAGGGAGGCGATGGCCCTCTTCCAGGAGAAGGCGAAAGATATCAGAGATCCCGATAAATTGAAGGTCTACATCTGCGAGTTCCTTCTGGGGCTCGCCATCCTCGCCTCCACCTGGGTCGAGGCCCAGGAGAGGGCGGGGATGAACGCCAGCGCCCAGAGGATGTTCGGCTGAGGCTGGAAGGTCGAGGCTTTCGTACCCTTCGCCTCCTGGACCTCCACTTGCAGCCCGCCCCAACCGATGGTTCCTCTCCTGCCATAAAGGACGGACGGGGCGGTCGGGTCCGGAGATCCCGGCACCGGGGATAGAGCCCCGCAGCCGTCCCCCTACGGCCCTCTTTATACTCTCCCCCTTCGATCCTCCTTTTTCTCTCACCTTTTCCCTTCTCTCACGTCCACCTCCCCCAGTTTCTCCCCTCCTTCGGTGGCAAAGAACAAATATGATAATTATCCTATCTATTGTATATCCTCGACGGGGAATATCATGGAAGGGAGAAGAAGATCCACCAGGATTCGCCATCCGCCCCAGATAAAGAAGCTGAGCCTGGAGCTTCAATCTTTGATAAAGGGGAGGATGTGGCTCAAGGTCCTCCTCGGGATGATCCTGGGGACGGCCCTGGGGATCGCCATGGGGCCGGCGGCGGGGCTCGTCGACCCTGGGGTCTCGGCTACCCTGGGCGAGTGGCTATCCCTCCCAGGCTACATATTCCTCGGCCTGTTGCAGATGATCGTCGTCCCCCTCGTCTTCGCCTCCATCATCCTCGGAATCGCCGCCAATCAGGAGATGGAGATGGTCAAGAGGCTGGGGGTCCTCTCAGGCTTCTACTTCGTCGCCACCACCGCCGTCGCCATCGGTATAGGGATCACCGTCGCCCTCCTGATCAACCCGGGGGGTTACATCCAGGGAGAGGATGTGATGCTCATGGCAGCGGCCCCCGAGGGTCCCCAGGAGATAGCCGATATCCCCGAGCTCTTCGAGATCCCCGGTATCATCGGTGGCCTCTTCCCCTCCAACCCCCTCGACGCCATGGCAAGCGGCCAGATGCTCCAGGTCGTCCTCTTTGCCATCATCGTCGGGATCGCGGTCCTCACCCTCTCGCCGAGGAACTCCGGCCCCTTCATGGAGCTTTTGGGGTCGCTGCAGGAGATATGCATGACCGTCGTCAGGTGGTCGATGCATCTGGCCCCCCTCGCCGTCTTCGGCCTCATGGCGAAGTTCACAGCCCAGATGGGGATCGAGACCCTCCTGGGGATGGGGGTTTATGTGGCGACGGTCCTCCTGGGCCTCTTCCTCCTCTTTGTTTTATATTTAATTATAATATTAATAATTCTCAAGAGGAACCCTCTCCGGTTCATGGCGGACTCCAAGGACGCCCTCCTCATCGCCTTCTCCACCTCCAGCTCCGCCGCCACCATGCCGGTCTCGATCAAGGTCGCCGAGGAGAAGCTCGGGATAAGGCCGGCCGTCGGCCAGTTCATAATACCCCTGGGGGCGACGATAAACATGAACGGCACCGCCCTTTACCAGGGGGTGGCGACGGTATTTCTGGCCCAGGTCTTCGGGGTGGATCTGACCCTTCCCCAGCTCGTCCTGGTGATGGTCATCGCCGTAGGGGCGTCGATAGGCACCCCCTCCACCCCCGGAGTGGGGATTATAATCCTGGCGACGATCCTGGAGAGCGTCGGGGTTCCTGCCGCCGGCGTTGCTCTGATCATCGGCGTAGACAGGATCCTCGACATGAGCAGGACCTCGGTGAACGTCGCCGGTGATCTCGTCGCCTCCGGAGTGATGGACAAGCTAGCGAGAGGGAGGCTGGACACCCTGATGAACGCCGGGGAGGAACTGGCGGTGGGGGCGGGAGATGAGGGGGCGGGGGAGGTCTTCCCCCCTCGCTCGCCGGAGTGAAGGATTTCGGGTCGTTTACCTAGACGGATCGAGGGGTCTTCTCGGATCACCGGCGGTAGTAGGCGTTGAGGACGTACTCCTGCATCATCCTCTGGGTATTGAAGAAGGAGCCGTTGATGGCGATGGTGCGGGTCATCACGTCGGTGAAACCTCCCCTATCATTATAGAAGAGGGGTATGATCACCCCCTCCAGCTTCTCGTAGAGGGAGGCGGCGTCTCTGGGGTTGTCCCGCCCTTCCCCCGTCCCCCGGACGGGGTCGCCGATCGACCAGCCGGTGAGCCCCTCGATATGCCCCTCCACCCACCAGCCGTCTAGGACGGAGAAGCTGGGGACGCCGTTCAGGGCCGCCTTCATACCGCTCGTCCCCGAGGCCTCCATCGGCGGCTCGGGGGTATTCAGCCAGAGGTCGACCCCGGAGGTGATCATCCCCCCCAGGGTCATGTTGTAGTCTTCGAGGTATGCGATCTTGATATCCTCCCGGAGGGCATCCTTCGCCTGGATGATCCTTCTTATCAGATCTTTGCCGCCGTGGTCCCGGGGGTGGGCCTTTCCGGCGTAGACGAGCTGGATCTCTCCCGCCTCCCGGGAGATCATCGCCAGCCGCTCACCATCCCGGAAGATGAGGTCTCCCCTCTTGTAAGGAGTCGCCCGCCGGGCGAAGCCGATGGTGAGGACCTCCTCTTCCATCTCGACCCCCGCCTCCTCTCTTACGTATTCCAAGAGCCTCCTCTTCGCCTCCATGTGGGCGGACCAGACCTCTTTGTGGGGGATGGAGAGGGCGTAGCGGAGGCTGAAGTTGTCCCGCCGCCACATGGGTACGTGGCGGTCGAAGAGCTCGGCGAAGGGGGGAGATACCCATCTTCCGACGTGGACCCCGTTGGTGATGGCGTCGATGCAGTATCCTGCGAAGATGAGCCTCGAGATCTCGCCGTGTTTCTTGGCGACGCCGTTGATGTAGCGGCTCATCTTCAGCCCCAGGTATGTCATGTTGAGGGTCTTGCCCTGGTAGAGGACCCCTTCGAGGCCGAAGAAGTCGTCCCTATCCCCGATCACCTTCCGGGCTAGGTCGATGGAGAACTTGTCGTGGCCTGCGGGGACGGGGGTGTGGGTGGTGAAGACGCACTTCTCCCTGACCGCTTTTTTGTCATCTTCGGTCACCTCCCGCCGCCCAGCAGACCTGGCCGTCTCGTCGAGGATCTCCAGGGTCAGGAGGGCTGCGTGACCCTCGTTCATGTGGAAGCTCTTGATCTCGCCGTAGCCGAGCTCCCGGAGGATCCTGACCCCTCCTATCCCCAGGATCAACTCCTGGGAGAGGCGGTAGTGTTCGTCCCCTCCGTAGAGGTGATGGGTGAGGGTCCTGTCCCAGTCGGAGTTCTCGGGAAGGTCTGAGTCGATGAAGTAGACGGGGACGACGAAGCCGTCGATACCCTTCACGTCTCTCTTCCAGGCCCGCAGGTGGACTTGCCTTCCCTCCACCTCCACGGCGGTCCTCTCTGGCCTCTCTTCGAGGTGCTCTTCCACCGGCCAGTCCGCCGCCGCCTCCTGCTGCCAACCGTCGGCCCCGATCTCCTGGCGGAAGTGCCCCTTCCGGTAGAGGAGGGTGACCGCTGCCATCGGAACCCTGAAGTCCGCGGCGGAGCAGATGGTGTCTCCTGCCAGGACCCCCAGGCCACCGCTGTAGGTGTTGATCCCTTCCTCCAGGCCTATCTCCATGGAGAAGTAGGCCACCGACAAATTATCATTGTTATCCTGTACCATCGAAATCACCCGCCATATCCGACGAAAAATCTCTCAGCCAATTCTTCCACGGTCGTCATCCCCCTCGGATCCCTCC
>CP086218.1:48967-53066 GCA_020844795.1 Methanothrix sp.
ATCCGTCGTCATCGAGAGCGATCGGTACGTCCGGGCCCACGACGCCCTCCTCCGGCTACGAAGGCCTCTGGCCGATCTCCTGGGCAAGAAGTACAGGATCGGGGTGAGGGGGATCGAGGTCGAGAGGTACGAGATCGAGGTTGAATCGGAGATCTCCATCGACCACCAGATCCCCCACGTCCGGGAGATGGTCCACCGGGACGGGACGCTGACCCTCACCCTGGATGTCGACGAGGCGGACCTGCGTAACCAGGTCCCCGACAGGATAGTGAGCCTCCTCGACGAGAAGATCCAGGCGGAGGGGTACGGCGGGAAGGCGGAGCACTGGGAGCTCCTCTGGCAAAGTCCAGAACGTCCGGCGAAGTTCGAGAAAGATCCCACCGAGGAGATGGTCGGGCGGGGGTGGATAAAGCACGGCGCCAGCCGCGGCCAGTGGATCTACGGCCCCGAGGGGACCCATCTCTTCCGGGCCTTCGAGAGGATCGTCCTGGAGGAGATCATCGAGCCCCTGGGATACCGGGAGATGATCTTTCCCAAGCTCGTCCCCTGGGAGGTCTGGAAGAGGTCCGGCCACGCCCTGGGGGTCTACCCGGAGATCTACTACGTCTGCCCCCCCAAGACCCGGGACCCCAAGTTCTGGGAAGAGGTGATGGACCACTACAAGGTGACAAGAGAGGTCCCGGTGAAGCTGATCAGGGAGAAGATAGACGATCCCATCGGCGGGATGTGCTACGCCCAGTGTCCCCCCTCCTGGGTCTTCTTCCAGGGGAGGACGCTTCCCAGCGACGACCTCCCCATCAGGATCATCGACCGGTCGGGGACGAGCCACCGCTACGAGAGCGGCGGGATCCACGGGATCGAGAGGGTCGATGAGTTCCACCGGATCGAGATCGTCTGGATGGGGACCCAGGAGCAGGTGAAGGAGGAGGCCGAAAAGCTCAAAGACTGCTACAAGAGGATCTTCGAGGAGATCCTGGAGCTTCGGTGGCGGATGGCCTGGGTGACGCCGTGGTTCATGGCCCAGGAGGGAAAGACCGGCCTTGCGGAGATGACCGGGGCCGGGACCGTCGACTACGAGGCGATTCTACCCTACAACGGCTCCTGGATCGAGTTTCAGAACCTCTCCATAAACGGCGACAAGTACCCCCGGGGGTTCAACGTCAAGGCCCAGTCGGGCGACCCGCTATGGAGCGGCTGTTCAGGGGTGGGGCTGGAGCGGTGGGCGTCCGCCTTCCTCGCCCAGAAGGGTCTCGACCCCGAGAACTGGCCCGAGGCGTTCCGGGAGCGGTTCGGGGAGATGCCGAAGGGGATCAGGTTCCTCTGATCCTCCCAGACCCCTGTCGTTTTCTGGGGCTATCTTTTCGACCCGCCGTCAATTCCGTTATCTTATACCGTAATCCTGACGGCACGGTCAGAGGAAATCTGCCACCGGCTCGTAGATGAAGCTCTTCAGGACCGAGTCATCCTCCTCGTAAATCGCCCGGATATCTCTCATCAATCTATCGCGGTCCGCCTCGTCCATCTTCTCCAGCTCGGGGGCCATCGTCTCCAGGATCAAGGACATCTCATCCTCCAGAAACTCGACGCCTCCATAGTCGTAGTACATGTGGTAAAGCTCGACGAAGAGGTCCTTCAGGAGCATCAGGGACTGCGGCTTCTCAAAGAGCATGATAAGCCGCCTCATGGAGGCGACCTTCTCCACGAAGAGGTCGGGGTCGGCATCGAGGAACCCCTCCTTCAGCCCCCGGACCTCTCTATCCAGGTCGCCGAGGTCTCCGGTGAGAAGATGCCTGAACTTCGGCTCGGCGTGGATGATCCTCTGGAGGAGGGCGACGAGCTCCCTCTTGGACTTCCTTTCGAGGATTCGGATCGTCTCGTCGAGGGAGTCGACCTCGGGATCGTCGGCGAGGCGGTAGAGGAGGGCGGCGAGGTGTTTGCAGTTGCCGTAGGTGTCGAAGTAGGGGCAGGAGCAGAGAAAGACCATCCTTTCCGGGTCGACCTCGACGGCGTAGCTGGCGGTCCCGTGGACCTTCGCCCGGACGACGCCGTCGACGATGATGGGGTCGTCGACCCGATCCGCCTCGCAGTACCTCCAGCCCCTCTCCAGGATCTTCTCCGAGAAGAGGCCCTCGAACTCCTCTCTCATCAATGATTTTATCTTCATAGACATACCATTCTGCTCGTGCCGAAATACTTTATATCCTTGCAGACCGTCTAAACTGCTAATTATATTTATCTTTCAATTACATTATCGTTGCGCATCGGGCGATTCTATCTCCAATGAAGGTATGGTATTTCATTCCATGGAACTTGAATCTTTGGTGAAGGATTCCTTATTAAACGATAGATTATATTAGGTTTAATCAGAGATAGATCGGCGGTGAGGTGGATAGCGTATGAGAATTCTCATGGCAATCTTGATTGCTTCAGCCATCTTCATCGGGGCTGGCCTTGGAGAAGATGCGACGACAGGCGACGTAAATGCGTTTAAAGAAGCCTTGGAACAAGATGGCTTCACCGTCCAAGAAGGCAGGATAGGCTTTTTGGATCTGATCAAACTATGCGATCAGGGGTTGCTGCCTGCTGCATATGGAAACAACCCGAGCACAAGATATCTGACGTACTTTATTCCACCGGCGCCAGGCCTTGAGGTGCCTGAGCTATTTTCTAGGGTAAGTAGAGCCCTTGGAATGTCTCAGGACACATCCGCCTTTTGGACGCTTGGTCCGGATGAAGCCATCGTCTTCGTAGGAAGAACGCCACCTGAATGCAGATACTATAGCTTCGATCATTACTTGCTCTCCAGGACATATGGAAATGAGACTAGATGGATCTTTGCCCCCTTGGCCGATACGATAAACAATCTAGTTATCAATACTGAAGGAACGCCCGATGGGGCGGTCGCAGATCCCTTCAATCAGACCGCTGTTATAGTCGCCACGGCCGACAGAGCCATTGACCAACGAATCCGGGCAGCCGCCCTATCAGCAGGATATTCTGGCGAGATATTTAACACCCAGGTGTTTCCCTCTTCCATGCTGAAGATGGGCTTAGAGGAAAGCTCAGATAAGTTCATCATGGTGATTCGTCCAGCCTTGTATAAAGATAAACAAGCCGGCGAGGACTATCTCAATAACCCTCCTGCGACCGTCTTCCGGGTAACCCTAAAAGGTGCGGCTGAGCTGGATCCGTATGATTATCCAGCATTGAGAGTCCGCGGAACGGGGACTACCGAGTTTGACCTCTTGGACGATCTTGAAGAGCTGAGGGTCGCGATCCTCAACAAATACAGCGGATCGAATGCCACAGAGCTTCCCACCAGCGTCGCTGTCCAACCAGGGACAGACGCTATCCAGAGAGGGATTAATGCCATGGCCCCTGATAACGATGCCTGCTATCTGTGGTCAGCGGTCCAAACGGTCTCTTCGCCAACGCCACCTTTCCCTGATCTCTCGCTGTACTATGATTTCTTGCGAGACCCTGCCATCACTTTGGGCAACGGCGCCAATGAGTTCATAATAGTCTATGGGGTCAACCATGTAGCCACAGGGAAGGCTACCTACTCGAACGTCGCCCTCTACGGAGCGGATCTATTCAATGGGGTCAAAGCGATCGCCGACGAGGATTTCAACGGAACTGCCGAAGAGTACCTCCCCGACAATCCCTATGCGAGATACCTCTATGTCTACAAGTTTGCCAGGGATTGCAGTGATGATCCGTACTGCTATGAGGTCCCCTACGGCATTGGAGCTTACGGCATAGACCTCGATCAGCCGCTCTTCGTCGCCTGGAGGAGCTACCTGGAAGAATCTACAAAGACAGGTCCATCCTATACAGAGATAGTGTACGATAGAGCCATTAAGTTCGATTGAGGGGGCCCTTCTGAGGATCGGCACCACCGAGGGGGGGATCCCAGGGATGCCCCCTCCCCAATAATATCCTCTTTTTTTAGTCAGATGGCGATCTCGCCCCCACGGCCGATGTCGTCCGGTTATCATCCAGGGTCCGTCATGGGATTCGCAGTCTTCTATAGTCCACCGCCAGAAGTATTTATCATCAGGGATTAAGCAAATTCAAGAGAGATTTTGAGGTGATCCCC
>CP086218.1:53166-60934 GCA_020844795.1 Methanothrix sp.
ACCTCGATCTCGTACCTCTCGACCTCGATCCCCCTCACCCCGATCCTGTACTTCTTGCCCAGGAGATCGGCCAGAGGCCTTCGTAGCCGGAGGAGGGCGTCGTGGGCCCGGACGTACCGATCGCTCTCGATGACGACGGATATCTCTGTCTCGCCGAGGCTCCAGCTTTTGACCTCAGCCCCCTTCCCGCCGGCAGCCCCCTTCTTCAGCAGGTCGGCTGCACCAATAAAGAACTCCTCGATCTCCCCTCTCGCCACCCCGGCATCACCGCTGAGCCGAAAGCTCGCGTCCAAATGAAACTTCAACTCCTCACCTCATTATTCAGAAGATCCAGAACTATCTTGGCGTTCATGATAAGGTCGTCGGCGGTGGCCAGGATCGTACCCGCCCTCTCGGCGGAGAACTCCACCTCCACCGCCCCTTCGGCGACTGTAACCCTCATCCCCGAGAGGTTGTCGGGATCGAGGGACCGGGCTACCGCCTCCGCCGCCTCCCCCTCAAACCGGAGCCTCGCCCTGATCATCCCTTCCGACCTGCCGCGAGCTGCCGGCCCACCGCCTCATCGACGGCGGCTATAAACTCCTCCTCATATCCCAGGGGGATGGAGGCGCCGCTGGCGACGCTGTGGCCGCCGCCGTTTCCGCCCACCTTCTCCGCCCCCTCCTTTAGGGCGACGGAGAGGTCGAGGCCGTCGAATACGAGAAGCCTGTTCCCCCGGGCCGATACCTTGACGATCCCCTCGGACCTGTTCAGGACGATCATCGGCCTATCGGGATACAGGTACCTGACGAAGAGGCCGGATACGACCCCGGCGGCGTCCATCTCTTCCAGGATGACGTACCTGAGGTTCTCCGCCTCTCTGAGGTTCTGCCGGACGAGGCCGACCTCCGAGAGGATCTGGGCCTTATAATCCACGTTTATCTTCCGGCACTCAGAGAGGAACCTGCGATCCCTCATGCATAGGGTGAGGGCGAGCCCCGCCTCGTCCATCTTCCCGCAGGAGTTTAATATCCACATCATCTCAAAGCCGTTCTCGACGACCTCCTTCTTCAGCCTGATCGTCTCTCCGACGATCGAGTCGGCGGCAGAGCTCCCCTGGATCAGAAGCTTCAGGACGAGGGCGGTGGAGAGGCGCGATAGCTCCCTCTTCCCGATTGAGGGAAGCTCTCCTGCGACCCCCAACTCCTCCAGGAGGGCCCCCGCCATCCCTGGATCCCCGGCGTAGTCCAAAAGGGGGTCCAGGGAGCCTGCCAGGACGGCGTCGAGGGGGCCGTCGTCCATCTTGAGGCCGGGCCTCACCTCCACCACCCCGGCGTTCGCCGCCTCCTCCAGGATCGTCCGGTTCGCCCCGATCATCATCTGCCGGTCGCCGAGAGCCCCCACCAGGGCGAGGCCAGCGAGGTCGACGTTATCCCCCATCTCCCGGACGACGGCGTAGACCGTCCCGGAGGCGGAGAGCTCAAAGGCGCCGTCGACCCCCACCAGATGAGGGTTGACATGGTGGCAGGTCAGGGACCCTACGGGGGTGTGGTGGTCGAAGACGAAGACCGGCCCATCGATCCGGGATATCAGATGGGGTTTTCCCGACCCCATATCGCAGAATACCACCGGCGGCTCGAGGGCATCGACGACCGACGGCTCGAGCCTGCTGACTAGGGTGGCGTGGAAGGGGATATCCGCCCTCTGAAGGGCGTTGCAGATCAGCCCCGCCGAGGCTATGCCGTCGGCGTCATGGTGGGATATCACCCTCACGGTCTCACACTGCAAGAGGGAGCTGGCCGCAGACTTCGCCAGCTTCTCCAGCCGTTTCATGTGATGAGCATCTCAGCGGTCTGGGGCTTGTACTGCCAGGTCGAGGGTAGCCTTCCGGTGCTCCGGTAGTACTTGGCGAGACGTCGGATCTTGTTCTCGGTGAGGTTCAGCCACCTTCTGTTGTGAAGGTCTTTCTTGTTGCTGGCGAGGTGTTTTCTCATGCCGATCGCCTTTCTCATCAGGTTTGCGAGATCCTCTGGGATCTCCGGTACCTCGGCGTTCTCCCTCAGATAAGACGTCAGCTTCGTCCCCAGGATCGGCTTGACGCTGGGAACCCCGTACTGGTCCCGGAGGGTCAGCCCTATCATCGTGGGGGAGATGCCGTTGCCGTAGAGCCTGAGAACGTGCTTTCCCAGCTCCTCTTTGTTCGTGTCGCACCACTCGGGTGGCGTCGATCGAAAGGGAGGCCTCGACCTGGAGGAGCCCTTTCTTCTGGTATGCATTCTGGCCATATCAAATCCTCATCATAATCTCAAGTCAGATAAAGGCGAAGGTAAGCATCCCAGAGTACCAACCGATAAATAGGTTGCGCCCTTCGAGGCTGGCCCCCGGACCCAAAGAGACCTCCGGGGGGTTGATATCACCCCTTGATCCCCATACCGCCCCCTGGCCCGACAGGGTCGCCCCGGGGGATGGGACGTACGGAATTATATATACTTCGCAAACGACATCCGTTCATGCTACCCCCGTTCATGGACCCCTTCTTCTACCTCCTGGGAAAGGCGGTCTTCGCTGTAGCTCTGGCGGTCCTGGCTGCCGCCATCATCGGCGCAGCCCTCATAGCCTACTCCTTCAAGACGGGCCACTTCTTCATGGCCCGGATCATGCTCACCTTCGTCTCCCTTCTGGAGAGCCTGATCAAGGCGATATTCAGGACCTTCGGCGCCGACGACGCCATCGTCGACGAGGTGGGGGTGAGGCTTCGTAACTACATCAACCAGGAGAAGTTCCGGAAGGTACCGATGGACGAGAGGGCGATCTTCATGCCCCAGTGCCTCCGGGCCATCGACTGTCCTGCAAAGCTCACCCCGGAGGGGTTACGCTGCGTCAACTGCGGCAGGTGCAGCATCGGCGCCGCCAAAGCCTACGCCGAGGGGCTAGGATACAGGTTCTTCGTCGCTCCGGGCTCCGGGGTTATAAAGAGGATGATAAAGAAGTACAGGCCCGGGGCGATAGTCGGCGTCGGCTGCATCATGGAGATAAAAGAGGGGGTCGACCTCTGCCACAGATACGATATACCCGCCATCGGCGTCCCCCTCCTCACCTCCGGCTGCATATCGACGAAGCTCGAATGGGACCGGTTCTACGAGACGATATCCGATGGAAAGAGGTCTGCCCCGGATCATGAAGGCGGGGCAGCAGAGATGGTCGAGGCCTCCGACGGCAAGAGCTGAGGCCGCCGGGGGGGGAAGCGGGGGGATGGGAGGTTTGACGCCCTCGCCCCCCCTACCTCGATTCAGCCACTAGACCTCTCCTCCAGGGCCCGGATGACCTCCCCCAGCCGCTCTATCTCCTCGCCGTATTCTGCCCAGTTCCCGGCCCGGAGCGCCCCCTGGGCAGACCGATAGTGAGATGCCGCCCTCTCGATCAGCTCCTCCGGGGCCAGGGCGTCCCTATCGATCTGCTCCGCCGTCCTCGGGGCCGCCGGTGCCAGGTCGAAGATCTTTCCGAGGGCCACCTCCAGACTCTCCTCCATCACCAGCCTGTTGCCGTAGGCTACGACCACCCTTCGCAGCTCCGGAAGCTCCCCGATATCCGCCCGGAGGTAGATGGGCTCGATGTAGAGGAGGCTATTCTCCACCGGTATCACCAGGAGGTTTCCTCTGATGACGGTGGACCCCATCTGGTCCCAGAGGGTGAGCTGTTCGGAGATCTCGGTGGACTGGTCTATCCTCGCCTCGATCTGCATCGGCCCGAAGACGAGCTGGTCCTTCGGGAACCGGTAGACCAGGATTTTGCCGTAGTTGGGCTGGTCGCAGATCGCCGCCATCCAGCCGATCATGTTGTTCCTCGTCCTGGGGGTGAAAGGCTGGATCAGCATGAACTCCTCGCCGACCTCGCTCTCGGGGATCTTCATGATGACGTAGTATGGGTCCATCGGCTGCCTGCGCCCCTGGTACATCTCCATGGGCGTCTCCCAGGCGTCCTCCTTGTTGTAGAAGATCTGGGGGTCGGTCATGTGGTAGTTCTGGTATATCCCGGCCTGGACCCGGAATAGGTCTACGGGATACCTCATATGGGCCTGGAGGGATTCCGGCATCGATTCGATCGGCTTGAAGAGGTCGGGGAATATCGCCTCGTAAGCTCTGATGATGGGATCGTCCTCGATGACGTAGTAATCGACCGTTCCGTTGTAGGCGTCGATGACCACTTTAACGGGGTTTCTGATGTAGTTGAAACCGCCCGTAGGCTCCGAGTATGGGAAGCGGTCGGATATGGTGTAGGCGTCGATGATCCAGAAGAGGCGGCCGTCCGCCAGGACGATGTAGGGGTCCCTGTCATAGGCGAGGAAGGGGGCGACGGTCCGCGCCCTCTCGAGGATGTTCCTGTGGATCATGATCCTGCTTTCTGCCGTCAGCTCTTTGCTGAGGAGGATCTTGGGGCTCATATACCGGTAGGCTATGAGGGCCTTCGTCAAGGGGTCCAGGACGACGCCCCCGGTCCCGGCATAGGTGGTGTATACGTTCTGGTCCCCCATGGGATAGTTGAACTCCAGGACGTTGGTCTTGACGATGACGTAATCCTTCCGCCCTTCGCCGTAGTAGATCTCGGGCCTGTCGATCCTCCCGACGGTCGACTCGGGGGGGATGTTCTTGATGAAGTACTCCGGAAGACCCTCCTCGGTGGCGGTGTTCACCGGGCTCATGGCTATCCCGTAGCCGTGGGTGTAGAAGAGGTGGATGTTCTGCCAGGTCTTCGCCTGCTCAGGGAGCCGGTCGGTGGAGATCTCCCTCGCCGCGAGCATCACCTGCCTCTTCCTTCCGTCGATGACGTACCTGTCGACGTCGGCGTCGAGGAACTCGTAGTAGAGCCTGATCTCCTGGAGCTGTTTGTAGGTGGTGAGCAGCGGCCTCCAGTCCCAGATCCGGATGTTGTCTATAGTCTCCACATTCCTGCTGATGTCGGAGCCGGTGAGGTTGTAGTCCACCTGAAAGTCCCTCACCACAACGTCATCGAGGCCGTAGGCGAGGCGGGTGTGGTCGATGTTGTAGGCTATGAAAGGCCTCTCCATGGTCAGCTCGTTGGGGGCGACGCTGTACTGCTGGATGACCATGGGGTATATCGTTCCGACGGCTCCGGCCCCCACCACCAGAACCGCGATGGCCAGCGGTATCTTAGGAGACCTCTTCCCGGCGGCGAAGACGAAGAGGAGGAGGGCGGAGACGAGGGCGACGGTGGCGAAGACGTAGAGGAAAGGAAGCTTCGCGAAAACGTCGGCGTAACCCGCACCGTAGACGACGCCGCCTCCGGAGAAGAGGAGTTCGTAGCGGTCCAGAAGGTACCTTATCGAGAATAAGAGGGCCAGGATCCCCAGAAGGGCGGTCAGGTGGGCCAGGGCCCTCTCCGGGATCGACTTTGCTATCTCGGCGTAATCCCGCTCCTCAGGCCCCAGGATAAGCCTGTCCGCATGGAGATATACGTATGTCCCGGCAGTTATCGCCAGGTTGATCAGAACCGCTCCGAAGATCGCATACCAGAGGGACCAGATGAGGGGGAGGGTGAAGACGTAAAACCCTATGTCGTTACCGAAGAGGGGGTCGGCCATCCCGAAGGCCTGGGCGTTCAGGGCCAAGAGAACCCTCTCCCATCCATACTGGGCGGTGATGCCGAAGAATATCGATATCAATACCACGATCCATGACAGGTATCTCGGCCTATCGGCGATCAGCCTCAGGTTGGCGAGGGTCACCGCCCCGAAGGCTACGGCAGAGACGAGGAAGATGGCGATCTTCGTCGTGATCATGGTACCGTAGACGCTGGAGTAGTCCAGAGTAGCAAACCACCGCCACTCCGTCATGATGTAAGCTATCTGACCTGAAAAGACCAGAATAAATATCAGGGCCAGGAAGACCCAACGTTCGAACCTCATAAAACACCCCGAAAATTACAGACGATCTGCGATCTGGGCCTTCTCCCCCATCACCCTGGGGGTTGGAGCCTTCATCCGCCTTGAGGGCGGCGCACCTTCGTCGCCGGTCCGGGCCTCGGCTGTGGCGGTCGCCCCGGTGACGGGTCGGCAAAGTTCATGTAACCCCCCCCCATGGGCCACCTCAGCCATCGAGAGCACCTCCGGATCTGCAGGATTCGTCATATTAAAAGGGAGGCAGGTCCGGATATATAAGTTTCGTCGACCCGACCTTCGATGGTCGCTGGAGGCGAAAGGAGTGGATGGAGCAAGAGTCTCAGAACGCCTGGAAGTCTATAAGGGCCAGAGTCGTTGAGAGGAGGATGAGCGGGATTGCACAGGGCCGGAGCAAAAATTTAAAAGAGGTCGCTTCACTCGACGGTGATCGCCTCAGAGGGGCAGGCCTCGACGCAGGTGCCGCAATCGTTGCACTTGTCGACGTTCACCACGGCAATTTCTTCGTCGTCCATGGTGATCGCCTCTTCCGGACACTCCTCGACACAGGTGCCGCAACTTACACACTCATCTCTGTTGATTACTGCCGGCATTACGAATTCCTCCAAATTTGCCAGTCTTGGCAAATTTAAAGTCCGGGATATACGATATATAACTTTCGTTCTTCGCCTCTTGAATAGAGGTTCTGATGACCTCCTCTCCGGGAGGGGAGAGGAGGGCTCGATACCAGGGGAGGGGGTCAGCCGAGGTCCGAGTACCTGTTTCTGTCCTTCAGCTCCTGCTTCTTCGCCTCGTTCCATCCGCTCACCGACTGGAGGTAGCCGGTGACCCGGGAGAGGTGCTCCAGATGGTCGGAGCCGCATCGCGGGCAGTCCTCCAGGAGGCCCGGCGAGACGCAGAAGCAGCTGAGGCAGACGGTCATGTCCCGGGTGAAGGCGAAGTAGCCTATCTGGGTGGTTTTGGCGAGGTTCATGGCGAAGTCCATCAGCCCCTCGGGGTCGGGGGAGGACTCTCCGAGGAAGATGTGGAAAATGTTGCCGCCGTCGACGATCGGGAAGAATATGTGCTCCAGCTTCGCCCTCTCATAGATCGATACGTCCAGGGAGGGGGGGACGTGGGTCCCGTTGGTGTAGTAGACGGGGAGGTCTCGGGTCGTCTGGATCCTCTTCATGGCGGTATCGAGATCGCCCTTGACCACCCTCTTGGCGCAGTCCCGGAACTCCTCGGAGAGGAGGTCGGAGACGGCAAACCTCTGGACGACCGTCTCCGCCGGGGTCCTGGCGAGGGCGATCGTCATGCCGTGGCGGCGGGAGAGGTCCTTGGCGTAGATCTCCATCTCCGTCATCGCCCTCACCGCCAGCTTCCAGGCCTCCTTGGACTGGTGCATCTGGGATCCGGTGTGGAACTGGACCATCTCGTTGACGCCGACGACCCCGATGGTGTAGACCAGCCCCTCCAGGTCCACCGCCACGGTCCCCCGCTCCCCGGTCTGGGGGTCCTTCGGCCTCTGGGTCGCAAAGGGCATCCTCCGGTTGCTTATAACCTGGTTCATCCACTCCCGCTTCACCTTGAAGATATCGACGGCGGTGTCCATCAGCCCCCGGAGGTACTCGAAGAGGAGGTCGTCGTCCCCCCGGGCGAGGTAGGCGGCCCGGGGGCAGTTGAGGGAGACGACCTGCCAGGAGCCCATGGAGAAGTGTTTGCCGCCCCTGAAGCGGAGCTTCTCGTCGAAGTCGGCGTCGCTCTCGAAGGTGGCGGCGAACTGATAGGCGCAACAGTTTCCTGTTACGATGCCCATGGCGTTGCTGAAGTTGTGGGTCTCGGATACGTCCACAAGATCGTAAACGTACCCGTCATATTCCTCCGCCTCGATCT
>CP086218.1:61034-77160 GCA_020844795.1 Methanothrix sp.
GATACGGTGCTCACCGCCTTTTCGAGGGTGTCGGTGGCGATGATCGCCTCGACTCCGGCTCTGCAGAGCTTCAGGACGGCGCTCCCCGTCAGGACGGGATGGACCGATCCGAGGTAGACCCTCCTCGCCCCGTTATCCCGGAGGATCGATATCGCTTGGGCCATGGTTCCGCCGGTGGCGATCATGTCGTCGAGGACGACGACGTCCCTTCCCGAGGCGTCGATCTCCTTGGGGGCCATGGAGACGACGGTCCCGCTGTGCCTGGTCTTTTCGAGGTAGTCGTAATCGACCCCGATCCTCTCGGCGGCGACCCTGGCCATCCGGATCGCCCCCTTGTCCGGGGATATGATGACGGGATCGTGGAGGCCCATCGCCCTTATCTCGTCGGCGAGGAGGGGGGCGGCGTCCAGGTCCATAGCCAGGTGGCGGAAGTTATTGAGGACCGACCGGTCGTGGATGTTGACGGTGTAGACCCTCGAGCCCTCGGCGAGGAAGGCGTCGATGGCGACGGCCATCGCCCTCGCCGATAGGGGCTCTCCGGGCTTGAACTGCTTGTCCTGGCGGGCGTACCCGAAGTAGGGGACGACGAGATCGATCCTCCTCCCCCGGAGGACGTCCAGGATCTGGAGGAGCTGGATGATGTCCCGGTCCGACGGGGTGCTGCATACGACGGTGATCTCCTCATCGAGGTCGGAAGAGACCTGGGTATAGGCCTCGCCGTCGGGAAAACTGCTGTACTCGCACAAGGCCAGCTCTTCATCGAGAGCTGCCGCCACTCTGCCCCCCAGAAGCTGGGAGGATGGTCCACCGATGATCATCAATAAACGCCTCTATATTCACGAGTTTTATTTAAAGGATTAATATATCTATTCTTATATATCGTCCTTCAACTTCCAACGACCTTCATCTCCGCCCTGACGGTGGGGACGACCGCCGATCCCACCATCCTTGGGTCTCCCCCGGCCTCCAAAGATCCCAGGAGGTCGAAGACGTTTCCTGCCAGCATCAGGGATCGGATCGGTTTATGAGAGGCGCCGTCTTCGATGGAGAAGACGTTCCTCGCCTCGACGGAGAAGTCGCCGGAGACAGGGTTTGCGGTATGGGCCCCGATGACCCCGTTGACGAGATAGCCCCTCTCCGTCTCCGTCAGGAGGTCAACCGGCCTCTCTGAAGATAAGACCAGGTTGGTAGTCCCTATCCTGGGGATCCCGGCGTACCCCGGTCGGTCGGCGTTCCCGGTGCTCTTCGCCACCCCCCCTTCCCTCCCGGCGTAATAGGTGTCGTAGAGGAAACCCCGGAGGACTCCTCCCTCCACCAGAGCCGTCCTCTGGGATGGTACCCCCTCGCCGTCGAAACCGGAGGTGGCCATCCCGCCCCGGAGGAGTCCGTCGTCGATGATGGAGATGTCCTCTCCGGCAATCTTCTCCCCGATCCTTCCTGTGAGGGACGACCTCCCCTTCTGGACGTGGTCTGCGAATACCGAGGGGACGAAGGCGTTGCCGAGAATATCGGCG
Organism: Methanothrix sp.; assembly: GCA_020844795.1. Lineage (GTDB taxonomy): Archaea > Halobacteriota > Methanosarcinia > Methanotrichales > Methanotrichaceae > Methanocrinis. The sequence continues at coordinate 62,549 of CP086218.1, forward strand.
ATGGCGATCGGTCCCAAGAGGACCTGGAATATGCCGTCCGATCCCCTGACCCCGCCGACGGACCTCCGGGCGAGGTCTGATGCAGACCGTCCCAGCTCCGAGAGGTCTTTGGGAGCGGTCCTGGAGTTGGCAAAATCATATCCCGTGGCCACGGTGCCGTCGGAGCCCTTCGCCACCGTCTCGAGGTAGGCGGTGAAGATCGTCCCCCTCTCGTCGAGGTCGACGCCGTGGGAGTTCAATATCAGATCCCTTCCGCATATCGCAGAAACACCCCCGGATACCGGATCTGTCCCCCCGACGGAGGCTGCCCCCTCCAGGAGGGTCGCCGCCAGGTCGAGGCAGTCTTCCGGCCCCATCCCGGCCAGGACGGGGTCGTAGACCCCTCCGGGGATCACCGCCTTCAGGGGATGGGGGAGGGACCGCCACCACTGGTCAGGCCCCCGGGCCCTGGCTGCCCTTATGGCGCTCTCTGCCACCATCTCCAGCTTCGATAGGTCGCTGGTGCTGGAGAAGCCGACGGCCCCCTTAACAACGGCCCGCAGGCCCAGGCCCCGGGAGAGGCTCTCGGAGGCCATCTCCGCCCGATCTCTCCGGAGATCAACGTCGATGGATCTGGATTCGAGGCCGAAGACCTCGACCTCTTCCGCACCCGCCTCCTCGGCGAGGTTGAGGAGACGGCGGCCGCTCTCGGAGAGATCCTCGGTCATGATGAGATCATCCGATGTAGCGGAGGTCTTCTTCGCCGCTGGTGTCGTAAGGCATCTGGGCCTTCTCCATCTCCCGCAGCTTTCCTACGATCCTCTCCATCTCCTTGGCCCTCTCCTCCAGCGCCTGCATATCCACCTCGATATCGAGGGCCTTGGACAAGACCCGGAGGACCTCCTGGGCGCTCTTGGGGTCGACGAGGTATCCGCTGGTCGTCCCCATCAGACAGACGGCGTCCATATCCCGGAGCCTGCCGAGGCCGAGGAGGAGGCCGCTGACGCCGACGATCCCCCCTCCAGGCTCGTTCTCCTGGAAGACGACGCCGTACCCCTTCATCTCCTCCACCAGGGCCAAGCTGTTGGCAGCCCCCAGGACCTGGGGCTTCTCAACGAACTGACCTGTCCCATACCCTCCGAGGGTGTAGATCCTCCTGACCCCGAACTCCTCGCAGAGGCCGAGGAAGACGCCGGTGAGATCGTAATGCCCTTCATTGGTGGCGCTCTGATAATCCCCCACCAGAAGGAGAAGGTCCCGGTCCTTTCCCTGGTAGGCGTAGATCTCGTTTCTGACCTGCTTGACCGTCCCGTCGTCGAGGACGATCACCTGAGGGGGGAGGTGGGGGGAGTAGACCTCCATCACCTTCTCGGCCTTCAGCTCCTCGATGAGGTGCTCGGCCACCAGCTTCCCGACGTGGCCGACGCCGGGGAGGCCTTCGATAAGAACGGGGTTTTTGAGGTCCGGATCCTTAATCTTGCGAACGGTAGTCTCTCTCATGGGGCCTCCTGGCGGAGCGCCCGCCTGAACCTCCCGTAACGGTCCTCGGGCGAGAACCTGGGGGGCTTCGTCTGGACGGCGGGAGCCCCACAGATGGGGCAGTTATCCTTCAGGGTGTACAGGTCACAGGTCCTGCACCTCTTTATCTTCGACCTCATGTCTGCCTGTGGAACGTACCTTCTCCACCATGGGTCTCGATGAACTTTATGGCGGCTTGCGCCGCCTTGCGCAGCTCCACCTCCGCCAGCTTGTAGTCGGGGGCGGTGACGTGGATCCTGTAGCGGGGCGCGCCGACGTACCTGACATCCAGAGAGACGTCCTCCTCCTTGGTCTTGGACGCCTTCTTCAGAGCCTTTTTGATCTGCTCCACCCCGTCGGGGGCGGGGCTGGCCAGGTCGACGTAACCTGTGATCTCGACGTAGGGGATCTTGACGTTCTCCTGAGATATGGCCAGGACCTTTGCGGCGTCCTCGGGGCTGAGCCCCGCCTCGGTGAGGGAGTCGATCCCGCTGACGACGGCGTCTTCCAGGGCCATGTAGAGACTGTCGTATCCTCTGACGAGAGATGTAGCTACCTTGGCCATATGATCCTCATCTCCCTCATAGGCCATCTGGAGCCACTTCCAGGCCTTCTGGTCAGCCTTCCACGCCTGGATCTTGTCCCGCCTCTGGTGCTCGTTGACGTCCTTGAAGGAGAGGTCGATGTGGTGCCTCGACGGATCGACGTTTAGGACCTTGCAGACGATCTTCTGGCCTTCCCGGACGTGATCCCTGATGTACTTGATCCAGCCGCTGGCTACCTCAGAGATGTGGATGAGGCCTCTCTTATCCTTGTACTCGTCCAGGATGACGAAGGCGCCGAAGTCCACCACCTGGTCTACGGTGCAGACCACCAGCTCGCCGGGTTCGGGCCAACCCTCACGCTCCATATTCATCACTCTAACACTTCTAATATCTGGGTTTTGATCTCCGCCTTTCCGCCCATCGGCTCAGCCATGGTCCTTCCGCAGACCAGGCACTTGACGACGGTGGCGGCGCTGCCGAAGATCACCTGCTCGTTTTCGCAGTCGTTGCACTTGACTTTCAAAAATTTAGACAGAATTAACCCTCCACCAGATCGAACTTTGAGACCTTGAAGCCCTTGCGGTTATGGGCCTTCTTGCAGTCGTGGCATCGGTACCTGATATTCACCCGCTTGGTGGGCTTGTCGCCGCCCGGAACCTTCGAGAACTTTCCAGAGTTTCCTATGCCCTGGGCCCGGCGCTTCTGCCTGTCAATGTGGGCCATCGAGGTGGCCCTCCCCTTTCGCACCCTCTCCACTATGTGGGTGGTGTGCTTTTTACAGAAAGGACAATGAGCTTTAAACTCCTTTGGCATCTTCATCGGATCACACCTGCTTTGCATTCGCGAGCTAAATTTTTATTGCATAAGTTCTTGGCATGTAAAGCCGGAAGCATCACCAGATCTCCCCGTTCCAGGGAGTAACGCCTCCCATCTACGCCCGCGAAGGTCGGAACGCTCTCCATCAAGATCACGAGGGCGTATTCCTGGGTGATACCCCTCTTGGGCGTTAAAGCCCTTTCGGTGGTCGAGGCCTCCGACCGGTTCACCTGGGCGAGGATCGCCTCCCTCCCCGCGGTGAGGGCGGAGAGGGTCTCCCGGTATATCCTCTCTTCTTCGGGGGTCATCCCCTTTATGGCCACGTCCCTGGAGGCGGAGCCTGCCCGCTGGACCTTCTTTGTGATCTTCTTGATCCGCAGGTCGATGAGCCTGCCTATGGACCCCCGGGCCGCCTTCAGCTCGTCTTCGACTATCTGGGCCTCGACGGAGTAGGGGTCCCTCACCCCCGTCCGGTCTCGCTCCAGCTCCGCCAGGTATTCGCCCACCTCCTTGTAGAAGCCGGGGCCCAGGGGCAACAGCTCCGCTGCCTTTCGCTCTTTTCGCAGGAGGTTCACCAGGTCCAGTTCGCTCATATAGGCCACCGTCGGGGTTACAGGTCGCGGATAGATCCCGGATAAGGATTTCGCAGTCGGGTATCAGAGAGGGGTATCAGAGAGGGGTATTAGTTCATCTCATCGGTCTAAAGCCTTCCGCAGACCTCCGCCACCTTCCTGCCTGCGAGGAAGACGGCGGCGTACTGGGGGACGACCGCCGGCCCCTCGTCGAGGTCGAAGCTTCTCCCCTTCATCTCGACGGAGTAGGGGGCGACGAGGCAGACCTCGACGGGATGGTCGCCGAAGACGACGGCATCGCGGAGGGGGTCGAAGGCGTCGAGCCCCGAGATGGTCAGGGGCGTCACCCGCAGCCCCGTCCCCCCGTGGAGGCTGAGGGGGTACCTTATCAGCCTTTTGACGTCTGTCGTCACCGGCTCGTCGGTCTCGCCGCTCTCGAGGTCCCGGGAGAAGCCAAGGCTGACCCCCACCTCGTCGAGGTACCCCTCGATCAGGGGCCTCCAGACCGTGGAGCTTCCCCGGAAGAGGTCGAGGCTATCGCCATTTTTTATCCTCTCTATTATATCATCCCTCATGAGGCTCTGGCGAAATCTGGATGCGTTCTTCTTTCCGACCCCGTCTACGGAGGAGAGGATCTTCACCGCTTCCTTCTCCTCGAGGCTCCTCATCTGCTCGACGAAGGTGATCATCGACCTGTTGACCCTCTTGCCCCACCCCGGCGATCCCGCCGGAGCGCACCGGATGACCTCCGCGGTCTCGACGCCGTACTCCCCCTCGGCCTTGGCCGCCGATATGAACCGACCCACCTCAAGCCCCCTCCCCGTGAGGTAGTCGACGACCTCCCGCCGCTCGCCGCTTCCAAGGTCGAAGACCCGGGGGTCCCTCACGTGGATGTGGTAGCCCCTCCCCCCGGAGAAGACTACCTGGATGGACTGGGCGGTAAAGCCGAAGTCGTCGGTGAGAAAGTCCAGGAGCTTGAAGGTCTCGGCCTTGACGAACTCGAGCATCTCGGGATAGGACGAGGGGGCGTTGCGCAGGTGGTCGGCGTCGAGGTCGAAGATGAGGTCTGCGCCGAGCCATCCCTTCTCCCGCATAGTGGGGGCGGCCGGCCGCTCGTAGACGGCGGCGGAGTGGTAGACGTGGGCGGGGACCGATGTTCGGATGTAGTCGGCGAGCTGCGACCTCCTCGCGAAGGACTTGTGCCGGCGCATAACGAACTTTGGCATGTCGTCGAAGAGGATGAAGCCCCACTCCCGCCCTTCCATCGAGGGAGGCTCCTCCAGGGAGACCTCCAGGTAGTACTCCCTAAACCTCGCCCAGAGGAACTTCACCGTCTCGGGGTTCATATCAGATCCTCCGTCCCCTCAAGCCGTCCTTCATTTGTCTCTCCCTTCGTATCTCCTCTTCGTCTCCTCTACCACCTGTAGACTTCGGGGCGCCGGTCCCCGAGGGCCGGGATCTCCCGCCGGGCCCGGTCCCGGTCCGCCAGATCGATCTCTCCGACGATCCAACCCTCCTCGGCCCCCATCTCGGCGATCGCCCTCCCCCAGGGATCGATGATGGCGGACCTGCCGCAGAATTCGGGGCCGGCGCCGTTGGAGGCGATATGGTGGATCTGGTTCTCCATCGCCCGGGCCCGGGAGAGGGTCTCCCAGACCACCCCACGAGCAGCCGGGAACTCCCCGATGGTGACGAGGAGGTCGGCGCCGGAGAGGGCGAGGGACCTGGCCACCTCCGGGAACCGCAGGTCGTAGCATATCGAGAGGCCTATCCTCCCCTTCGAGGTCTCCACCGGCGATATCGAGGAGCCGCCGTCGAAGTGATCCTTCTCCGTCCCGAAGGGGTGGATCTTATCCTGAAACCCGATCCCCCTTTCATCGAGGCAGAAGCCCCGGTTCAGCCTTCCATCCACCAGGGACCCGACCACGAGGCAGCCGTGCTCTGCGACAAAGGACCGGAGGGGGTCGAGGGAGGGGTACGGCACTCCATCCGAGAGGTCCCGGCTGTAGCAGAAGCCGGTGAGGAAGAGCTCAGGGAAGACGAGGATCTCCGCCCCCTCGCTGGCGGCCCCGGCGGCGAGGGCGAGGGCGCGGCGGAGGTTCTCTTTTCTATCGCAGAGCCGGATCTGGGGCTGGATGGAGGCGGCGATCATCGTCTATAAAAAAGAGGGCGGAGTATATTAAGATGATTCGAGAAGATCCGGCCTCCTGCCCCGGTCCAGTCCCTCCCCCCTCCCCACCTCTCCACTCCACTACTCTCCACCCCTCTCTTGGCCGCGCCACCGCCCTCCATCCCCCTGAAGAAGAGAGAAATACCTGGGACCTCTATCTCTGATGGGTGAAAGCTTGAGCGAGAAGGTCTCTGAGGAGATAAGGCGGGTCGATGCCGGCGAGGAGCTAAGGGTCTGCGCCGCCTGCGGGTACGAGAGGGGGTTTCACGTCTCCTTCCTCCGGGATGGTGCCGAATACAGGATCGTTCTGATCTGCCCGAACTGCGGGGCGAGGTACGACGTGGGGTGGCGGGGGAAGGTTTAGTTTATCAGAAGGAGAATAAGCCTATTTCGAAGATGCAAGTTCTATTTATAACCTATTCACACTTTTTACCGCAAAATTCATATCAGATCAGCTCCACCATGTATCTCCAGAGGTGATAACTCGTGCCAGATAAAGCAACTCCGAGAAGGAAGAAGATGGTGATATCCGACGCCGCCGTGCCCTTCGTCGCCCGGGGCGGCCGGGTATTCGGCCGCCAGATCGTCTCCGCCGACCTGGACATATCCGACGGCGAGGAGGTCCTGGTGGTGGACAGAAACGATCGGGTGATAACGACGGCCCGGGCCGTCCTCTGACGACACCCCGGTCACCACCCTATTTTTTGTCGGTTTCATGCGGCGGATCGAAAAGGATATTTCCGGCCGCGCCGACGGTTCTTCCGTATCCGGGCCGATCCATATATTTCGGCCCAAGACCGCGAGGCTTCTCCCATGGGATCCCCTTTCAACCTCATCCTCCTCCGCCACGGCCAGTCCGTCTACAACCGCGAGAGAAGGTTCACCGGCTGGGCCGACGTCCCCCTCTCCCCCGAGGGGGAGGCGGAGGCTCGCCGGGCCGGCCGCCTCCTCCTCGCCGGGGATCTGGAGTTCGATATCGCCTTCACGTCGCTCCTCAAGAGGGCGATCAAGACCCACTGGATAGTCTCCGAGGAGATGGACCTCGAATGGGTTTCGGTCGTCAAGGCCTGGGAGCTGAACGAGCGCCACTACGGGGCGCTTCAGGGGAGGACAAAAGAAGAGGTGGCGGCAGAGGTGGGAGAGGATCAGGTCCGGCTCTGGCGTCGCGGTTATTTGGAGAGGCCGCCGCCCCTGGATTACGACGATCCCCGCCACCCCCGCTTCGACGGGCGTTACCGCGACCTGCCGCCTGATCGGCTTCCATCCGCCGAGTCCCTCGCCGACGTCAGCGACCGAGTCGTCCCCTTCTGGGAGGATGAGATCGGGCCCGAGATCAGATCAGGCCGCAGGGTCCTCGTCGTCTCCCACGGAAACACCCTCCGCGCCCTGGTAAAGTACCTGGAGGGGATCAGCGACGACGGGATCGCCGCCGTCGAGATCCCGACGGGCGTCCCCCTCGTCTACCACCTCGGCCCGGATCTCCGCCCCCGGTCCCGGCGGATCCTCTCCGGCGGCGAGGTGGAAGGGGTCTGATCCGGGCGGGGTGGCGGGGCGAGATCAGAGGTTCTCGTTCTGGTAGGCCCCCTCGTACCCCTTATCCGAGATGGCGGATAGGCGGTAGAAGGCGAGCTGGATCAGCCGGGCGTTCCTCTTGACCCGAAGGCCTCCGGGGTTGAAGACGACGAGGAGGGACTGGCTGCGCCCCCGGTACCCCGGGTCCCAGAGGGCGGTCTCGACCGTCGCACCGCTTCGGAGGAGGCTCGACCGGGGCCTCGCCAGGGCGGCCATCGTCTTCGGTATGGAGACCGCCTCGTTGAAGGTGACGAGGTAGCATCCCGGATCGAGGGCCGCCCAGCCGGCGGCGTCGAAGGCGATCTCTTCGGTCTTTGAGACCTCTCGCTCCCGGTTGTCGTAATCGACCGCCCCACGAGTGACAAAACGCTCCACCGACCGCAGGGTGAGGTCTACGCCGCAGATCTGGACCTGAAGGTCCGGATCCAACATGTCCACCACTACCCCCCGATCCAGGATCTCACAGAGATCTTCGCCCGCAATTATCGCCATATAAGAACCGCTCCATTAAATCCGCGTCGCAACACCAGTTACAGGTCAGCCATACCTCAAGAGAGATCCCCCTTTCGGTGGAAGCGACGGAGAGGTTTCGGTGCCTGGATCAGGGTAGCGGCCTGAAAGGGTATATTAACAACCCCAGCAAGTTGGATCTAGGGTGTTGAAGTTGTTCGAATGGCTCGCGATCCCCATCACTCTCGCCCTCCTCCTCCTCGCCCTCGCCGCCCCCCTCATCGTCGTCTACCTCTTCCTGAGGCTGACGGCGGAGGCCTTCTACCAGGTCGGCTTCAGCTACTGGCACGCCCTTCTGATGGTCTTCGGAAGCTTTGTAGGAAGCTCCGTCAACATCCCCCTCCACGCCGGGATCATCACCTCTTACCCCCCCATATTCATCGAGGCGGCGGGGCTCCTATCGCCGGCCTTCGACCACTCCTTCGCCGCACCCTTCCATCCGATCGTCCTGGTGGTGAACCTCGGCGGCTGCATAATACCGATCGTCGTCTCCCTGGCGATCCTCGTCAGGTGCGGCGTATCGACGAAGAGGGCGGTCCTGGGGACCCTCATCGTCGCAGCGATCACTTATCAGATGGCTATGCCGGTGGCAAACCTGGGGATCCTCCTACCCGTCTACGTCGCCCCGACCCTGGCCGCCTTCTGCGGCCTCCTCCTGGCGAGGAGGCTCCAGGCCGCGCCGGCCCTCGCCTACATCAGCGGGACGATGGGGACGCTCCTGGGGGCGGATATCTTCAACCTCCTCACCCCAGGCGTCCTGGCGGAGCTCGCCCCCCCGGCTGCGTCTGCGGAGATGGCGGGGAGGCCCCTCGTCCTCTCCATAGGCGGAGCCGGGGTCTTCGACGGGATCTTCCTCACCGGGATCATCGCCGTCCTCCTGGCGGCCTTCGTCGTCCACTACTTCCACAGGTCGGGGAAGATCGGCTCAAAGAGCTGCATCTCCAGGTGACATTAGCCGCTGACAGGCTGGGCGGATGATCTGGTGACTGGCCTGCCGATCAGGAGAGCGGCTCCGCTTCAATATGGCATCTATGGAGAGCCGGACCCCGCCCCCGGGACCGCCCCCCCATCCCACGAGGGCCGCCGACCTCCTGACCATTGACCTCAGAACCCGAGGCCTAAGAGTTTCAGTATGATGACGGCGATCGCCCCCGGCGCCCCCAGAACGGCGCAGACGAGGAGGACCGGCGGGCTGTAGGGTATGGCCAGCCCCGCGAAGGCGTTGGCGAGGTATAGGATGACCAGGCCGAAGAGGGCGTTGACGGCCAGATACTTCACCGACCTCATGACGAGGCTGAAGGCGCCAGCGATGGCGACCAGCAGAAGCAATCCCAGGATCAATATCTCTGCCTGTACCATGGACTATCACCAGCCGACCTGCTATTATCTCTTTTCGTCTCCGATGGGAAGGATCTCCATCTCGCTCTTGAGCCTGTGGAGCTCCTTGGTGTCGAGAGCGAGGGGGTCGATGTGGATTATCAATATACCCTTCTTCAGGGAGACCTCGTCCCTCTGGGACTGGACGAACCGGAGGACCGACTCGTAGTTGCTCTGAGTTATTAGGTAGCCGAGGCCCTCCAGGAGGACGAGGGGCTCTTCGGATCGGGAGAGGAAATCGGAGATCATGCTGGAGAGCCTCGGGAAGTTGGTGGGATCGACCTGCCTGTAATGGGGCTTCGCCCCCGACGCCTGGGTGAGCCATATCACCCCCTCCGGGGAGAGGCCGTACCGCTCCATCAGCTTTTCGGGATGGTACCTGCTTATGCAGAGCCCCTCCACCCCCCGGCGGACGAGGTCGCTGTAGACCCCGAGGCTCTTGGCCGGCTTATCCTCCTCGATGACGTAAGTCGTCCCCGGGACGAGGCGGAGTTCGATGGGGTTGAGGCCGTACTTGGCGATGAGAGGCTTGGCAGCGGAAGCGAGGTCGAAGGTGGGGTCGGACCGCTGGACCGCCTTTGCGAGGAGCCTGAGGGCACCGAAGAACTCCCAGCGGCTGAGCCTTGCGGCAGGGTCGATCTTCAGCCCGGACCGGCCAAATTCCGGTCCGATCTCGCCCATCTCCGGGTCGCAACCATCTCCCTCATGAGGCCGTCTCATCCCGGTGAAGGCCTTCTCCGTCCCCATCATATCCTCCAGATCCCTCATAACCATCGCCCTCGAAGACGGATCGAGCCTCCTCATGATGGAGTCGGCGAAGACCTTGAAGAGATAGGCAGATATGGGCCCCAGAAGGAAGATCAGCTCCTCCGCCTCGTTGATCTCGGCGGCGACCCTTCTGTTGACGAACTCGGGCCGCGCCAGGAGGACGACCCTCGTCCTCCCCTTCTCCGAGAGGCTGTCGAGGGCGTGGACGAAGTCGAGGACCTCCGACTCGGGGACCGAGGAGGCGTTCTCTTCGATCAGCTCTTCCATGCAGTCCAGAAGGATGATGCTGTTCTTGCTGCTCTCGACGAAGGACTTGATGGTGACGAAGAGGAGGGGGAGGTTGTTTTTGGGTATGTATCTCTCCCCGCGCCCCTTCTCACCGCTGAGCCTGATGATGGGGGTCTCGGTGAAATGCCACCGGGTCCTGATCTCGTCGGGGTCTGAAGTGGTTATGCAGAGTCCTTCGATCCCATGCATTATCTGATCCGTGAACACCTCATAGGCCTTCTCGGGGATGATGTAGGCCTTTCCCGGATCGAGGGTGTATATCGCCCTCGTCTCCTTCATCACCTCGACGGCCGGCTTCACCGCCACCTCCTCTTCGACGATCATCCTCGTCGCCGAGGGGCCGAGGGATCCCGTGAGGGTCTTTTCGAGCCTGTCCCTGAGCTCGAAGAGATCCCTCGCATCGATCCCCTCCCGGGTCGTCTTCAGATCGGCGAGGTTCATCTCGACGACGGACTTAGCCCTATCAGCTCCGATGTACCTGGCCACCGTCCCCTCCAGCTCGTCGACGGTCCCGACCCTTATCACCATCCCGTCCCCCAGGGGGATGACGGGGGCGGGCTCGGCCCGGGGGACGGTCCTGTAGACGTCCACGAACCCCTCCGCTATGGCCTTCTCCTCCTCGCTCGGCTCGTGGATCAGGGAGAAGAAGACGTAAAGGGTGAAGTTGACGAGGATCGACCAGAAGAAGGCGTGGGTCCAGAGGTCTAGCTCCAGGCCGAAGAGGGCTGTAGGCCGGAGGAGGGCGATCCCGAAGGGGCCGGTGGCCATCAACCCTTCTGAGACCCATCCGGCGTCTGCGAGGGTCGGAAGGAGGGCGGTGTAGGCCCAGATGAGAAACCCGGCTACTAGCCCCGCGATCGCCCCCTGCCTGCACCCTTTCTTCCAGTAGAGCCCCCCCAGGGCCGCCGGGGCTAGCTGGCATACGGCCAGGAAGGAGAGGAGGCCGATGTCTACCAGGGCCGGAAAGCCGACCAGAAGGGAGTAGAGGTAGCCGAGGGCGATGACGAGGAGGATGTTAAGCCGCTTGAGGTTTAGGATGAGGGTGGGTAGGTTTCTTCCCTTGCCGATCTTCCGTACGATGTAGGGCATCTCCAGGTCGTTTAGGATCATCGTCCCCACCGTCACCGCTGAGACGAGGACCATGGCGGTGGCCGCCGAAGTCCCTCCTATGAACACCAGAAGCGCCAGCATCTCCTGCCCCTGGGACATGGGGATCGAGACCATCCACATATCCGCCCTCCCCGGAGCTCCCAGGAGGATTCCACCCCAGGCGACCGCCGGGACGAAGAGGTTTATCAGCAAGAGGTAGAGGGGGAAGAGCCACATCGCCTTCTTCAGATGTTCCTCCCTGGAGTTCTCCACCACCATGACGTGAAACTGCCTGGGGAGGAAGAGGATCGCCAGGGATGACATCATTATGAGGGTGAACCAGGAGACGTAGTTCACCTCCAGAAGGTGGGAGTGATCGGGGTTTGAGGCTATAGCCCCGACGATCTCGCCGTAGCCGCCGAAGAGACCGTAGGTTATGTAGAGGCCGGCGGCGAGGAAGGCGACGAGCTTGACCACCGACTCGAAGGCGACGACGGCGATGAGCCCCTCGTGCCGCTCCAGGGGGTCGAGGTACCTCGCCCCGAAGATGATGGCGAAGGCCCCCAGAAGGACGGCGACGAGGAGCCTCCTCGCCCCGAGCCCTTCGTGAAACGGTCCGCTTATTATCGTCAGGGACTCGGATATGGCTATCAGCTGGAGGGCGATGTAGGGGGTTATCACCACCAGGATCGCTACGGCGACGAGGGCTCCGATGACGTAGCTCCTCCCATACCGGAAGCTTATGAAGTCGCTTATAGTGGCGAGACGGTGCTCTTTCGAGATCGTTATCATCTTTCTCAGGACCGTCCAGGAGAGGAGCATCACCAGGGTGGGTCCCAGATAAATCGGGAGAAAACCCAGGCCGTCGGTGGCGCTCCGCCCGACGGACCCATAGAAGGTCCAGGCGGTGACGTAGACGGAGAAGGATAGGGCGTAGACATAGGGGTTTGAGACGATGCTCCTCCCGATATCCCGCTTCCTTTCGGCATAGTGGGCTACGCCGAAGAGGAGGAGGAGGTACAGCAGCATAGCCCCCAGGGCGAAGGCAGGGTTGATCAATGGGAGGTCCACCTGTCGAAGAGATAACCCGAGAGGATGATCATAAGCCAGACAGCGGTTATGTAGACTAAAGTCGAATGATGGCCGAAGGCCCCGTCTTCCTCCTTGAAGAGGGACAACATCGGCCAGTTGAGCAGGACGCTGCCTAGGATGAAGAGCAGGATCCAGAGATCTCTCTGCTCCATCAGATCTTTCCTTGATATCGTCATGGTAGCTGGAGGCCTTGTAGGGACCTTCGCCTCCTTTTGAGATATATCTTACCCGCCTTAATCCCGCAGATGAGTTCGGGATCGAAGAAGATCCCTTAGCAGAGCCTCTCATGAAGGAGGTACTGGGGCGATCTCCCCCCACCCGCCGGGGCTATCGGGCCTTCGGCAGAACGGATCGGCCTAATATTATCTTAATGAATATCTAATCCTATTTGGCCCTGTTGGACAGGACCTGATCCCCGGCCAGGCCGCCCCCAAGGGCTCGGACTCCTTTTATATCAGAACCCTATTCTCCCATCGGTGACGTTATTTGGTCCTCAGAACTCATTATTCATGTGATATAATCCCGGAGATGGACGGGACCGAGGTGACGCTCGCGGGATGGGCCCACGAGGTTCGTGACCTCGGCGGGATCTGCTTCCTCGTCCTGAGGGACCGAGAGGGTCTGGCTCAGGTGACCCTCGTCGCGAAAAAAGTTGATCGAGACCTCCTGGAGAGGGTGAGGCACCTCAGCCGGGAGAGCGTCCTCCTCGTCAGGGGAAGGGTGAAGGGGGAGGCGAAGGCGCCCCGGGGCTACGAGATCATCCCATCGCAGATCGAGGTTCTGAACGCTGCGGCTTCACCCCTCCCCATGGACCCCACCGGAAAGGTGGGCGCCGACCTGGATACGAGGCTAGACTCCCGGTTCATAGACCTGAGAAGGGCCCCGGTCCTGGCGGTCTTCAGGATCGAAAGCGAGGTACTCCGATCCTTCCGCGACTTCTTCAGCAAGAGCGGCTTCATCGAGGTCATCACCCCCAAGGTGGTGGCGACGGCGACGGAAGGGGGCACGGCCCTATTTCCCATAACATACTTCGAGAGGGAGGCGTTCCTCAACCAGAGCCCCCAGCTCTACAAACAGATGCTGATGTCGGCGGGGCTCGACCGGGTCTTCGAGATAGGGCCGATCTTTCGGGCCGAGGAGCACGACACCAGGCGCCACCTGAACGAGGCGATATCCATAGACGTCGAGGTGAGCTTCGCCGACGAGGCCGACGTGATGGCGCTCCTGGAGGAGGCGGTGGCTAAGGCCTACCGGGACGTCGCAGAAAGGTGCGAAAAGGACCTGGAGGCCCTGGGGATCGACCTCGCCGTACCCAAAACCCCCTTCAAGAGGGTGACCTACACCGAGGCCCTGGAGATCGCCAACGACGGCCGGGCGGCGAAGATCGAGTGGGGCGACGACCTCGACACCGAGGCGGAGAAGGCGATAGGCTCTGCCATCGGCGAGCACTACTTCATGACGGAGTGGCCCACCGTCATAAAGCCCTACTACACCCTCCCCTTCGAGGACCGCCCCGAGATCAGCCGGGGGTTCGACCTGATGCACCCCTCGATGGAGCTCGCGAGCGGTGCCCAGCGGGTCCACGACCCCGACCTCCTCGCCGAGAAGATAAGGCGGCAGGGGCTCGACCCCGAGGGGTTCGAGTTCTACCTGAGGGCCTTCAGGTTCGGTATGCCCCCCCATGCCGGGTGGGGCCTGGGCCTCGGCAGGGTCGTCCTGACGATGCTCGGCCTGGAGAACATTCGGGACGCCGTCCTCTTCCCCAGGGATAGAAGGAGGCTCGTACCTTAGAGATCCCGCCTCGAATGCAGACCATCAACTCCTCCATCAAAGGCGGTGGGCTCATTCCAATGCCCGCCGTCCAGGCCCCCTCGATCGTTCGGGCGAAGAGGGGGGAAATAAAGAGCCGATGCCGATGCCGCCCCACTCTTCTCAATTCCAAAACCGATCGATATCCTCCGGCCGTTCAAAAACATTATTATGTAACTTGCAGATATCTTGCGCTATGTCTTCCAGCCAGATCTATGGTGGTGGGACGGGGCGGGCTTCGATCCTCCTCGTCCTTACCGTCCTATCCCTCTCGGCCGCCTCCTCTGCCCAGAGCGATATCTTCATCGGTGGGTTCTCCGGTGGAGAAGACGATATAGGGGGGAGCATAGGGATGTCGAACCCCGCCGCCGACTACTGCGAGGAGCGTGGATACGACTACAGCGGCGGAAGGTGCATATTCCCTGACGGAACATCCTGCGACGCCTGGGAGTTCTACCGGGGCGAGTGCGGCTATAGGCCGCAGCCGGAGAAGCCGATAGGGATGCC
>CP086218.1:77260-85153 GCA_020844795.1 Methanothrix sp.
AGAGATATTCCTGGCCATTTATCTTTTTGATGCGAGTGAACGATTTCATATGCATATTTAGGCACATAATATTATTTAAAGATTGCGGTATATGGTAGCGAAAATCATCTTGATATGCCTAAATCATGGGGAGCTTAGGTTCTAAAATCAGGACCATCCTAGGCGCTGATTCCGCCGAGAGGCCTCCATCAGATATATATCCGCCATGAGAAATTTAGGGTAATGGTGGTCATATATGCAACCTAATTTGGTGGAGTACTTCAACAGGCAGCCCCGGATCGCAACCCTCAGCACCGCCGGCAGGGACGGGAAGGTCGACGTGGCGCCGATGGGCTCTCCCCGGATGGTCGACGAGAAGACCGTCGTCATGGCCCTGGCAAAGAACAGGACCCTGGCGAACCTCCAGGAGAACCCCCACGCCGTCTACATCATCATGGTCCCCGGGGAGGGTATCTTCGACTGGAAGGGGGTGCGGGTCTACATGAGGATGAGAAGCTGCGAGACCTCCGGGGAGGCTATCGACGCCATGAGAAGGGAGATCTCCGAGGCCATCGGCGAGGCGGCAGCGGGGATGCTTCATGCCGCCGTCACCTTCGAGGTCGAAGAGGTGAGGCCGATCGTCGATATGGGCCAGGGGTGGGAGAGATCTATCTGACCCCCGGGACCTTTCCGGTGGGGGCGTTGGAGGTTCTCTGTCAGATTTGGCAGGAGGCGAGGGTCGATCGCCATATTTATAATCTTTAATCGTTACTATTGTCCTGGAGAGGGGCTGTCGCGAGGGTCCATAGACCGATGACGTTATAGACAGGTCTCATATCTCCCTCTGCCTGAGATGCGCCCGCTTCCGGCCCTCCCCCTCTCCCCTTCAGCCACTCTTCCTACCATCGGTTCTGGCCGCAGAGACCCCCCCTCCAGCAAGCCCACCTTCCGGCGCCCTTTTCACCCCCCCTCTTCATCCCTCAAAGGAGAAGGTGCAGACATCGTCTCCACCGCATATCCGGGACTTCAATAAGAACGAGATCTTCCGGTCCTCCTCGGAGAACTCCGCCGCCCAGGCGGAGTATTCGGCGTTGCAGATGATAGAGCCCACCCTATCCGAAAGGTGGGCCCTGCCGGACCTGGCCATGAGGTCCTGCCAGGGGCACCTCGATATCGTGAGTCTGAGACGTCCGCCCTCCTCCGCCTCCATCTCGAACCCGAACCCTTCGGCGGAGTGCTTGGCTGCTATGCACTCGGCGAGTCCTCCGATCCCCTTTCCGACCCCCAGCATCTCCCTCAGGGTTCGGGCCTGGATCTTGGGGAGGACGGACCAGACCTGGCGGTCGATCTCCAGCGCCTCCTCAAAGCCCCACATCTCCTCGACCATCATGAACCAGAGGCCGTCCGCCGAGGTGTAGCATCTCTGGAAGTAATCCGCCTTCTCTCCGTCGTCGAGGACCCTCGTCCTTGCCTCCCTCACCTCCACCTCTGGCCGTCGATTCTCTCTTCGACCCATCCTCAGGCCTCCTCGACCTGCCGGAGCTCCACGGCGATCCCCCTCGTCGATTCGACCATCTCCCAGCCGCTCATCTTAGCCCTTCCGACGCCGAAGGCCGCCTCCCCCACCACCATCACCTCGTCTCCGGGCCTGATCTGGTCGTCGGCGGATGGGACGCCGGGGGCGAGGACGTCTCCCCTCGGGACGAAGTCGCCGATCTCGACGACGTATCCGCCCCGGGGGAGGAGCCTCTTTGCCCCTTCGAGGGAGAGGGCGATCGTCCCCTGGGGGGTGATGGATCCGAGGCTCTTCTTCTCAGGGGACTGGAGCTCTCTACCCTTCACCTGGGCATCCCCCCCCAGGAGGTCGGCGGCGGCTCCCCGGCCAAACTGGTAGTCGGCGAGGGCGGTGAACCGCTGGACCATGAACCCCTCCAGGACCTTTTCGCCTCCCGTCGCCTCGGCCGCCGCCTCCGTCAGCCTCTTCAATGCCTCATCGGTCGTCCCGCCGCCGGTGTAGACGGCGTCGATGCCGTGAGCTTCCACCGCCTCTCTCAGCTCCCCGTCGATGTGGGCGATGATCTTCGTCGCCGGGTTCCTATCGAGGTATCCGTCGAGGCAGCGGGCCAGCCAGCTCCTCTCCTCCAGGTCCCACTTGCCTGTAACGGGGACGTCGTATCTCGCGGCTGGATAGACCTCCTCCAGCTCCCTGGGGACGAGGGCGAGGGGGGACGTGAGGATCAGCTCTTTGATCCTCCGCCGGTGAGGGCCGAGGGCGGTGGCGAAGAGCCGGTGAGACCGCGAAGTCGAGTAGGGCTTCCTCGCAGAGCAGGGGAGGAGGAGGAGGACGTCGCCTTGAGGAGCTCGATACCTCTCCAGGACCCTCTCAGCGAACCTTGTCACCTCCACCCGGTGGAGGGACTCGGCACAGTTCGCGTAGATGACGCTCTTCCTGTATATGGGGGTCCTCCGCTCCAGGTAACGGTGCTCCTGGTCGAGGAGCCTCAGGGCCGCCGTCTCTTCCGGAGAGACCCTCACCTGCCTCTCCAGGTATTCGCGGACCGTCCCCATCCTGATCATCTCCCGCAGTAGGAGGAGCTCCTCCTCCAGCTGCAGAAGGTTGTGGCTGGCGACGAGCTTCAGGTCTCGGTCCCCCTCCTCCCGGGATCTGCAGAAGGCGCATCGGCAGGGGAGGACCTTCAGATCTTCCAGGGGCCAGGAACCGCTCGTGAGGTGGTACCTCCCCAGGAGGCCGTCGATGGATACCCTCGTTGCGTCCACCAGATCGACCCCCAGGTATATCAGAAGGGCGAGGTTTGCGGGGGTCGCGAGGGCGGGGGCGTAGAGGGCGGAGTCGGGGGGTACCCTCTCCCGGATGCCGATGAGGGTGGCCACCAGATCCCTGGGGTTTCGCAGGGACCCCGCCGCCCCGACTACGTAGACGTCGGCTGTCGTAGGCCGTTCCCTCACCAGGGGGTGGACGACGACCCCGCAGGGGCCTTCCGTCGGGATGGTGGGGATCGCGAAGGGTGGCTCGGCATGGAGGGGGGCGGGGACGTGGGGGCCGATGAAGATCTTGCCTCTCTCTTTTGATAGCTTAAACCCCTCCTCCATCGCCTCTTCGATCGTCGGGAAGTTCCATATCGGTCCGGCGGTCCGGATCTGGTCGCCGGATATGATGGCAGGGGTCTCCACCGTCCCGTCGATCCGGATCCTTCCTGCCCTAGCGGGGCCGTCGCGGACCTTCACCTCGAAGCGTCTCGTCATCTCTCCGCCTCCGTCGCCTCCTTCTGCAGCTTCGGCGGATCTCTCAGCCTAACCTCGAAGGTGGCGTCAGGGTTCGCCTCCATCAGCCTTTTCAGGTTTGCATGGGCCTCGTAGAGCCCCGCCCCGTCGGAGGCCTCCGGGACCTCGGAGTTGAGGGGGGCCGTCTCCGCGAGCTCCTTGGGGTAGGGGCCGAAGGGAGGGAGGAACCAGAGGACGTGGTCGTACCCCTCTTCATCGACGCCCCGGTCCGCCACCAGAACCCTCCCGGAGAGCTCGATCCTCTCGATCCGGGACCCGTACCTGAGAACCTCAGGCCTCTTCACCGACTCAGGCCCCAGGTAAAAGCAGGTCGACCTGGATACGGGGTCGAGCCCCTCGATCCATCCGGCGTGGGATCCGAGGGCCCGCAGGCCGTCTAAGATCCTCGGATGGGACCTGCACCTCCTCTCCACCAGCTCCCATAGGGACCCCTCCCAGATGGACTGTCTCACCTCCCGGATCTCCGCCAGGGAGACGGCGAGGTTGTGGCGGGCTAGGAGGGCCGTCTTATCGGGGTCGGTCACCAGATCCTCGGGAGATCGATCTCTGCAGATGTCGCAGCAGCATGGCAGGTACCTCAGGTCCTCCAGGTGGCGGGTCCCGTTGGGTGTGAGGTAGCGACCCTCCCGGGCGTATAGGGCGTAGGCGGCGGAGTCGAAGAGGTCGCAGCCGAGGGCCGCGGCGAGGGAGAACATCATAGGATGGCCTGCCCCGAAGAGGTGGACCGGGGACCCCGGACCGAGCCCCTTCTTGGAGGCGGCGACGACCTCCACCAGGTCGCGGAACCTGTATGCCTCCATCAGGGGGACGACCGCCCCGATGGGGCAGAGGTCAAACCCCAGCTCTCTGACCTTCCGGGCCGCCGCGAACCTCAGATCTGTATATGTGGAGCCCTGGATCGGACCCGCCAGAAGGAGATCTCCATCATCCCAGCGCTCCCGCGCCTCGGTGAGCCTGCGGCCTGTCTCCGCCAGCTCCGCCTCGGCCCGCGCCCTGGAGACGTCCGGAGGGGTAGGTATGTCCAGGGGGACGGATATGTCGGAGCCTATCGACCTTTGAAATTCGAGGATCTCCAGGGGGAGGACCTCGATATCGCCGTAGACGGAGAGCTGGAAGGCGCCAGAGTCGGTCATGACGGGCCCGTCAAACCCCAGAAGCCTGTGGACGCCCTTTCTCTCGGCGAACTCTTTAAGCTCCGGGTCCTGGCTGATGATGTAGCTGTTGGTGATGAGGATCTCGGCACCCATCTTCTTGAGATCGGCAGGTTCGATCAGCCTGAGGTGGGGGTTTACCACGGGCATCAGCGCAGGGGTCTCGACGGAGCCATGAGGTGTCCGAAGTCTCCCGATACGACCTGCCAGATCTTTGTTCATAATTTCAAAACAATCTGGCATGTCCCCATCCCACTGCTGATAAGGCATAAATAGGTTGGTACAGATCAGTGAGTGTCGCATCGCGATTTTGATAAAAATCGGTGGTGACCAACCTTGAAATGTAGAGTTATGATCATGTTAATATGCCTCGTAGGCACAGCGGCAGCTGCGGGCTATACCTCGACTCAGGCGATGTTCCTCAAGGGTGAGAACCCTGTCAGGAGCTCTATGAACGACGCCCGGTTCGAAGATTACGCCAAGATGTACTGGGCCTCTTACTTATCAAACCCCGACAGGGCCCCCATGGCACCGATGCTGGCGGGCCAGACGGTGGACGTCGAGAATACCATGACCTTCTGGAGGAACAACTTTCCCTTCGACATAGCCACCTCCACCTTCGGTGACGGAGCGGTCCGGGGGTCGGCGGCCGTTAGGCCCAGGTACGACTTCGCCGCGGTCTTCACCTGGCGCTATGACGAGACGATGCCGATCGAGACCTCCTCCTTCGGGGAGGGGAACTATTCCACAGAGAGCCAGCTGGAGAAGAACACCCAGCTCTTGACCCAGGATATAATGAAGAAGTTCGGCCTGTGAGGTCACAGGCCGAAAACCCTTCTCTTCTCACCTATCTCTTCCTTACGGTGTATGGGAGGAGCCCGCCGGCGATGAGGATCTCCCTCTGGCGAGCGCTCAGCACCGTCTTCAGTCTCACCCTCAATCCGGCGGTTCTGTCGAAGGCTTCTATCACCTCATCCCCCCTTTCGATGGCTTCCCGGATCCCGGGGATCTCCACTTCGTCATCCTCCTTCAGGGAGGCGTAGTCAGATTCCGATCCGAAGGTGAAGGGGACGATCCCGAAGTTGACCAGGTTTGCGGCGTGAATCCTCTCTATCGACTTGGCCATAACCGCCTTGACCCCCAGGTACATGGGACAGAGGGCGGCGTGCTCTCTTGAAGAGCCCTGGCCGTAGCTCAAGCCTGCTGCGATGAGGTTGTGAATACCGCGGTCCCTGTAATCGGATGCCCTCTTGCTGAAATCCTGGTCCAGGGGCTCGAAGACGAACTCTGAGTACTTGGGGACGTTAGATCGGTACTTCAGCCGGGAGCCTGCGGGCATGATGTGGTCGGTGGTGACGTAATCTTCCACCTTGATGGCGATCCTGCCCCGGAGCCCTTCGGGCATGGGGTCGTTGGTCGGCGGCGCGCCGATGTTCGGGCCGCGGTAGATCGACACCCTCTCCCGCTCCGCTGGAGGGATGGGCGGTATGGTCATGCTGTCGTCGATCTTGAACCGTTCTGGCATCTTTATCCTGGGGAAGTCCAGGTCCAGCTCTCTTGGGTCGACGATCTCGCCCCGGATCGCCGCCGCCGCGGCCACGACGGGGCTTGCCAGATAGACGTTGGCGCTGGCGGTCCCCGATCTCCCCTTGAAGTTGCGGTTGCTGGTCCTGATGGAGATCGAGTCGGTCCCCGGAGAGATGCTGTTTCCTATGCAGAAGCCGCAGGCCGACTCCAGGATCCTCGCGCCGAAGTCGAGGAGATCGCTGAGGCCTCCGTCCTCGGCGATCATCGACAAGACCTGTCTGGACCCCGGTGCCACCCCCAGAGAGACCCCGGAGGCGAGGCGGCGTCCCTTCAGCATCTCCGCAACGGTCATCAGATCGACGTAGGAGGAGTTGGTGCATGAACCTATCATCACCTGGTCGACGGCGGTCCCCGCCAGAGAGCTTACAGGGACTATATTTCCCGGGCTGTGGGGGGCGGCCATCAGAGGCTCCAGGTCCGAGAGGTCGACTTCCAATTCTCGATGGTACTCTGCCCCCTCGTCGGCTTCCAGGGGGATCCAATCCCCCCCTCTATCCTCGGCCGCGAGGAACTTTCTGGTCTCCTCATCGCTGGGAAATATGGATGTGGTCACCCCCGTCTCGGCGCCCATGTTGGTGATGGTGGCCCTCTCCGGTACGGTCAGGGATCGGACGCCTTCACCGGCGTACTCGCAGACACACCCCACGTTCCCTTTTGTCGTCAGCTCGTCGAGGACCTTCAGGATGACGTCCTTGGCCGTCACCCAGTCGGGGAGCTCTCCGTCGAGGTTTACTCTTATCACTCTGGGGGCGGTGAGGTAGTAGGGGCCGCCGCCCATGGCCACCGCGACGTCCAATCCTCCGGCCCCTATGGCTATCATGCCCAGGCCTCCGCAGGTGGGCGTGTGGCTGTCGGAGCCGAGAAGGGTTTTGCCGGGCCGGCCGAACCTCTCCAGGTGAACCTGGTGACAGATACCGTTTCCAGGTCTCGAGAAGTGGATCCCGTACTTCTCTGCTATCGTCTGGAGATATCGGTGGTCGTCGGCGTTCTCGAACCCCACCTGGATGGTGTTGTGGTCCACGTAGGACGCCGATATCTCCGTCTCTACTTTGGAGAGGCCCATCGACTCGAACTGGAGGTAGGCCATCGTCCCCGTGGCGTCCTGGGTCAGGGTCTGATCTATCCTTATTCCAATCTCTCTTCCCGGCTCGTAACGTCCTTCGACGAGATGATCCCTCAAAATCTTCTCTGTCAGCGTGAAATTCATAAAAAACCTCCAGAATCCCTTGGAATTCGAGACTTTACCCTTTGGTTCAGGTTAAATCTCTCTATAGGTATTAATAATCGACGCGGAGTCCCGAGACCTCGCCCCTGCCGCTCCCAAGGAGAAACCGCAAACCTTAAATACTCGTCTGGTATTGGGGGAGTTCGCCCGTCTGGCAGGGGGCGCGAAATTCGCGCAACCCGTCGAGAAGGGTCAAAGTCTGAGGCCTTTTTGGGTGCTCGAATTCGAGTCTCCCCGGAAGTCCGAAAGGCTTAAATACCATCCCCGGATACGGGGATAGGCTGCCCGGAGCCGTTCGGGCGACCTCTGACTCCTCCAAGGCGTCATGTGGTCGCAGGTTCGGTGGGGCCGGAAGGCTTAAATACCAAGGGCCCGTACATATATGGGCCGATGGGGAGCAATCCCCGGCACCGCGACATAACGGCGCGAGCCCTGAAGGCGTAGAACGCTGACGATGATGGGCGTGCTTCCAAGTTCGCGGCACATATCTGTGTGGAGACGGGATATAACTTGTCTCGTCCGACATACGCTTATGGCGACTCGGCCAATTCCGACCGATACTGTAAATACTTCCATAATTCTGGTTGATCCTGCCAGAGGTTACTGCTATCGAGATTCGACTAAGCCATGCGAGTTGAATGTTCTTCG
>CP086218.1:85253-104380 GCA_020844795.1 Methanothrix sp.
CATCCGCCCCGACGCCCCCGACAGGATGATCACCCTGGTGAGCAGGATCACGGTGGCGATCGCCGGAGCCCTGACCCTGATCCTCGCCTGGAGCAAGCCGCCGGAGCTTCTGGCGTGGCTGATATGGATGGGGATCGGCCTGATGCTCGCCTGCTACGTTGCGCCGCTCCTGGCGGGGCTCTACTGGAGGCGGGCGACGAGGGAGGGGGCGATCTCCGCCATGGTCCTGGGGCTCCTCGCCGCCGGGGTTGCGGGCTACTGGCATCAGTTCGTCCAGCCGCTGCCGGTCCACTTCAGCCTCTTCGGCTTCGTCCTCTCCATCGGAGCCATCGTCGTCGTCAGCCTGGCGACGTCGAAGCCCTCCGATAAGGTCCTCGACGAGACGATGACCGGCCTTTACATCCGCAAGAGGCAGTAGATAGGACTGAAAGAGAAAGACCCAGAGCTCTCGGCCGCCGGGAGGGGGCGGCCGGGAGCGATAGGGTCTAATATTACGAGGGATAACGGGAAGGCCAGCGGGCCCGTGGTCTAGGTGGTTATGACATCGCCCTTACACGGCGGGGATCACGCGTTCGAATCGCGTCGGGCCCATCTTCCCTTCGTTCATTTTCATCTCGATTTTGAGGCGGAGGCCGTCGGATCTTCAAGGTCCGGCCGCCGTCATGCCCTCCGGGATTCAGGGCTATTACATTTCTGCAAGGTTTTCCTCTCCTGGGAGATGGGGACGCAGCCCTCTCATCCGGGATGAAGGAGGACCGATCTCCTACGGGGGGGACGTAGCCCGAAACCTATTTTTATATTTAGGGTTAAAAAGGATGTCATGAGCTGGACAGATAAGCGGATCAGAGAGTACCGGGAGGGGGCGGAGCCGACGGTCCTGGAGAAGCTGGCCCTGGAGCACGGCCACCCCGTCAACTTCGCCGCATCGATCCTGGCCCTGGCGGCCATCGGCTACGGCCTCTGGACGCATCAGGGGATCTGGATCGGCGTCGGGATCGCCGTCGCACTCCTCGCCCACCTTTACGTCTCGATCAAAAAGTAGCCTGCGACCCCGGATGGGAGGCGGCCAGAAGGGCGGCGGGTCTCGATAGAAGGGGGGGGCTCGCCGGCACCGCCGGCCGGGTCCGGTTCAGCGTAGCGGAGGACCGTTGCCCGCCAGCAGGTCCTCTCTCGACAGATTTATCGGCTTTGGGTACGGAAGGAGGTTCTGATTCCGATGGCGAAGCGACCCTTCAAGAACAGAAACCTCTTCTCAAACCACTATCTGGATAACCAGATCAGGTCAGCCCCGGAGTGGGGGAAGGATGACCACCTCGCCGCCTTCGGGGAGTTGAAGCGGATCTACGAGGGTGAAGCGGCTTTCGTCGGGGGGATGAGCGAGGCGCAGCTGGAGGAGCGGCTCCTGCGGCGGGTCTTCGCCGTCATCCTCCCGGAGTTTGAGGTCCAGGGGGCGACGAGGTCCCGGGAGTTTCCCGACTACGCCTTCTTCCCCGACCGGGAGGCCCGGGACCGGGCCCAGGGGAATAAAGACTCCGAGTCGTTCTTTCTGGAGGCGTTCGCCGTCGGGGAGGTGAAGAGGTGGGACGCCTCCCTGGACAGGTTTGGAAAGGACCGGCAGGACAAGAGGCGTAACCCCTCCTTTCAGATCTGGCTCTACCTCCAGGAGACGGAGCCCGGCTGGGGGGTCCTGACGAACGGGGAGAGGTGGCGGCTCTACCGGCAGGAGAGGCCCCTGGACGTCTACTACGAGGTGGACCTTCCGGCCCTCTTGGCCGCAGGCGACACCGACTCCTTCCGGTACTTCTACTACTTCTTCAGAAAAGAGGCCTTCCTCCCGAACGAAAGGGGGGAGGTATTCCTGGAGGAGGTCCTCCGGGGGTCGGCCAATTACGCTAGAGAGATCGGAGAGAACCTGAAGGAGAACGTCTACCGGGCGATGAAGGTCCTCGCCGACGGGTTCATCCGCTGGCCCGAAAACCGCCTCGATCCGGCAGACCCGCAGACGAGGGGCCGGGTCCAGAGGAGCACCATGATCCTCCTCTACCGCTTTCTATTCCTCCTATACGCCGAGGGTAAGGAGCTTCTCGACCTAAAAGACGAGAGGTACGCCTCCTCCTACAGCTTCGATCATATCAAGAAGGAGGTGGCTTCCCGCCTGGACGGCCCCGCCCCCCAGGGCTTTCTTCCCATCAGAAGGTCCCTGTGGTCGGACCTATCCGACCTCTTTCGGCTGATCGACCTGGGAAGCGAGAGGCTAGGGATCGGGGGGCTGATCGACGTTCCCGCCTACAACGGGGGGCTCTTCGACCCCGCCAGGCACCCCGACCTGGCGGAGTGGACGGTCGGCGACTCCTATCTCGCCGAGGCGATCGACCTCCTCTCCCGGTCGGAGGGGCTGTCGGCGGGGGCAAGAGGAGGCGGGGGGAGGAAGAAGGGCGACGCCGGCGCTGGCGCCTGCGCCAACGGCGGAGGCGGGAAGGGGTTCGTCGACTACTCGACCCTGGAGATAAGACACCTCGGCTCCATATACGAGGGGCTTCTCGAGTACAGCCTGGCGGTGGCCGACGAAGACCTGGTTGTCTCCGGCGGGAGAGACCGGCGCTGGATCCCTCTCGCCGATTATAACCGGGGCAGGAAGAAGGAGAAGTCCTTCCAGGAGTTTTCCGAGTTTGACCGGGCGAGGGCCGGCGAGCTCTACCTCACCACCGACCGGGGGGAGAGGAAGGCGACGGGCTCTTACTACACCCCCGACTACATCGTCGACTACATCGTCGAGAAGACGGTGGGGCCTGTCGTTGAGCAGAGGTGGAAGGAGGCCCTGGAGAGAGAGGAGAGCCTGATCGAGGCGACGTTGTCCGTCAAGGTCCTGGACCCGGCGATGGGCTCGGGCCACTTCCTCGTCGGGGCGGTAGAATACCTGGCAGGAAAGCTCCTCCAGGCGGCAGAGCGGGATATCGAGTGGGGGTGGGTCGAGGACCAGGGGCAGTTCACCAGCGAGTGGGCGAAGAGGGAGGTGGTCTCCCGCTGCGTTTACGGCGTCGACTTGAACGAGCTGGCCGTCGAGCTCGCCAAGGTCTCCCTGTGGCTCTCCACTATAGCGAAAGAGAAGCCCCTCTCCTTCCTCGACCACCGCCTCAAGCAGGGCAACAGCCTCGTGGGCGCCCGCCTCTCGGATTTGATGAACTATCCGGGCTCGGTCGGCACGGATAAGGACCAGGCGACCCTACCCTCCTTCGTCTCGCCCCGGTTCCTCACCCACCTGATAGGCAAGATAAGGGAGCTGGAGGAGATCGGGGACGACTCCCTCTCCGAGATCAAGGAGAAGGAGAGGGTCTTCGAGGAGTTTAGAAACCTGCCGGAGTACACCAAGGCAAGAGCGATCGCCAACGTCCATACCGCCGTCTACTTCGGCGGCGGGGCGGAGGCGAGGGCGACGCCCTCGGGGACCAAAGACGCCGACCAGGTCTACCACGACCTATTCTGGGCGGTCGGCGGCGACGAGGGCGAGTGGCGGCGCAAGACCTCGCCCCGGTGGTTTTCTGAGGCGCAGCGGATCGCCGGGGAGAGGAGCTTCTTTCACTGGGAGCTGGAGTTTCCCGAGGTCTTCTTTGCGGGCGGCGCCGTCAAGGAGAGGGCCGGCTGGGACGCGGTGGTGGGCAATCCTCCGTGGATCGATGTCCAAGAAATTGATGCCTCAGATAAGGAGTTTCAGAGATTTAATTATGAATCAGCAAGAGGAAAATATGATCAGTACGCAGTATTCATAGAACTTGGGCTGGGAGTTCTCTCATCAGATGGATATCTGGGAGAAATCATACAAAATAAGTTCCTTGTTACTGGTTACGGTGAAGGCTTGAGATCATTTTTGTCAGATCGCGCTAACGTAACCAGAATCGTCGATATGAATGACGCACCCATTTTTGGAGATGCTTCTACATATCCTTTGATGATATTTTTAAAACAACTTACTGACGAAACTAGTTCACACGATATTGAAGTGATGAAATTCCCAAGTTCACGATACCTCCAGCATGATAAAGATCTTAGTCAGAAATATTCGGAACTGGTCACCGCTTTAATCTCTAAAGACGTGCCTAAAGAAATAGCTCATTTTATTATGCCGGAGTCGAATTATAGAACATCAGATCCATGGAGACTTGAAAGTAAGCAAGAAAAGGTAATTTGGAGCAAGGTATTCGATTGCAGTGCGCCCTTTATCGATCAAGCTCAAGCCATCAATCGAAGTTTGACGATCGGATTAAATGATGCCTTTGTTGGAAAAAAAGAGGATTTACTTAGTTTAGGCATTGAATCAAGTCTTATTAAGCCATTGACTATGGCCAGAGACCTGAAACGATATACTGTTGAAAACAGTGATATGTTTATAATTTTCCCTTATGTGTCTAATGATGAAGGGGAGCCGGTACTTATCGATCTTGAACATTATCCTGGTGCAAAGCGTTATTTTGAGAGCATCCGGAGCAAACTTGAAGCAAGAAGGTGGTTCGGCAAAACGATTGTTGAAGCTGGAATGAGCTGGTATGGATTCTTATATATTAGTAAATATTTACTGAAGAATAAACTATTATTCCCAAAAATCGCCTCCACTACCCTTTTCGCATCTGATAATAAAGGGGATGTGATTTTGCTAGAACCTGCATATATCGCAGCGCTAGATAGCGATTATTCTGAATATTATTTATTGTCTTGTTTGAATAGCAAGCTTTTAACGTGTCGTATAAGACGTGAAACTACAACATTATCTGGCGGGTTTATGGAACTTCAGGTCCAATATGTTGAACGCCTTCCCATCCGCCGCATCTCCTTCTCCACCCCCGAGGCCGACCGCCGCCGCCAGGCGGAGGAGCTGGCGGGCCTTTGCGCCGCCGGCCGGTTCGGCGAGGTGCTGGAGGCGGTCGACGGCTGCCTGTCGGGAGAAGCCGCGGGCGAGGCAATCGCCGGGGACGAGAGGTCCGACGTCGTCCACGACCTGCTCGCCCATTTAGCCGAGGAGATGATCCGGATGAACCGGGAGAAGCAGGAGGAGATCCGCGGCTTCCTCGCGTGGCTTTCGGATTACACCGGCGCCAGGATCGACGACCTCTCGAACAAGACAAAAGTCTCAGCCTACTACGAGATCGAGTTCTCCGAGCTTCTCGCCGTCCTCAAGAAGAACAAGAAGAAGCTCGCCGTCGACCCCGGCCGCCGGGCCTTCGGCGAGGACCTGCGGCGGGAATATTCGGCGTCGGTGGAGAAGCTCGCGCCGCTGCTCTTGCGGATCGGGGAGGTCGACCGGCTCATCGATCTGATCGTCTACCGGCTCTACGGGCTCACGGAGGCGGAGATAGCGGTCGTCGAGGGGAGCCTCTCGTGATCTGCTTTTGTTCTGGGCCGGTGGCGGAGGGGGGGTCTTCTGGGGGCCTCGCGGGGGCTTGCGCCGCTCGGCGCTTGCGGCGCCGGGCGGTCGGACGACGGGATCGAAAGATGGGAGGTGGGTGCGGGGGACCCGGGTTCGAACCTTCCCGTATTCGTCAGCTTCCCCGTTCATATTTTTATTGGGCTTTGGTTTTGGGTCTTTATTGACCTCTTCAGACGTTTTGTGCGATTAGTTTAAAAATCTTAGACTACTTAATGTGGGCATATCCGATAATCCCGCCGCGTTCTCCTGAAACGCAAGATTAACGGAGGGTATGAGATAAAATTAAGATAAATAAATACGGAGTTCATTAAGATGGCAAAATATGGTAAATCCGAAGCAACAACGGAGCTAATAACCCAATCAGCCTCTAGCATCCTGAAGTTTCTTGCCCCGCGTCAGACCGATTGGCAAGATATTCGACCTGATACCACCCTGATCTCTGATGTTGAAGAGAAGGAAAAAATACAAAGTGAATGTAATGAAGCCAAAAAAATACTTGACGATATGTTGCTTTCATCACTCCAAATGCCAAATTTAGTAGTGTTAGCCGGTAGTGGCACATCACTTGGAGAAGTGGGTGGCCCATCCATGAGGGATTTATGGGATCATGCGATAAACGATGAGTCTGGTCATCCTACAAATGAAGCCACAAGAATCATGAAGACGGTTAATTTTGACGAGGAAAAAGAAGGGAGAAATATCGAAGCGCTCTTATCTCAATGCGAAGCATATCTTCAGGTAAGAGAAAACAGGAGAGTCCGAAAGTTTTTCGAAAATTGTAAGAAAGTGACACTTCATAGGTGCAGCGTGTTCCTCAAAGACGAAAATACGGGTCTATGGTTGGACCAAAAGCTAGAAGGCCATTGCACTTTTATACACCGCCTTTCTCGTCGAAGAGTCCGGGATCCACGTTTGAAGGTATTCACCACAAATTACGACTTATGTTTCGAACGGGCTGCAGGCTTACAAAGACTTATAGTTAATGATGGTTTTTCTTTTACTCAGCCGCGCATATTTGATCCGCGTTTTTTTGGTTATGATATCGTTCGACGCTCGCGATTAACCACAGAGCACGGCGATTATTTAGAAGGTGTCTTTCATCTTTTGAAGCTTCACGGATCTGTCAACTGGGCGAGCAATAATGGCAGTATCGAAGAGAAAAATGATCCTAACCCATCAGAGGCGTGCTTGATCTATCCAGCAAAAGGAAAATACCAACGATCGTATATCCAACCTCATCTGGAGCTCATCTCGCAATATCTGACGAGTTTGCGTGAGCCCAATACTTGCCTCATTATTACGGGATTTGGCTTTAATGACGACCACCTGTCTGAACCTATCCTAGCCGCTGTTAAGACCAATCCCCGACTTCGCTTGATTGTGGTCGACTTTAAGGCAGAGGATTTTATTGAAAGGCCTTCAGAAGAAACAAGCCACTATTGGAAAGAATTAAAAGTTCGCTCCAACAATGGGGATGATATTTGGTTTATTAATGCCTCGTTCAAAGATTTCTCATTCTTGATCCCGGATTTGAGATCACTTACTCCTGCCCAACAGCTCGAAAATGTAATAAAAAGTGTAGGGAGGAAATAATGGGCGATTTAGATGAGAGCCGGAAAAAGCTTGCTGAAAAAGGAATTCTACGTCCTGAGCTTCGCGTGGGAGTCGTCTCATTTGTTAAGTCTTATATAGCTCACATAAACCTTCGCGATGCAGGAACTCCAAGTGGTACATATTTTGAAGGCGGTCGTTATGGAAAGGGTGAAGTAGGCGAGTTTGTCTTAATTGAAGGCCAGCGAAATATTCTTCTGGGCCGGATTATTGAAGTGCGTTTACCAGAGGGGGAACGCCAAACCATTAATCAAGACTTTGCCGGATCTGACGATTTAGATGCAATCGGCCATATTCAACTGCTGGGATCTATATCAATGACCGACTTCCACGTTACGGCTGGTGTCGATACATACCCCCGTCTTGGGGATCGAGTTTACGTAGCCCCACACCAACTTATCGCATTGATCCCAGGTTTAATGACAAAAACGGAGGATTTAGATACACCTGTTCAACTAGAGTTGGGTGCTGTAGGTTCCGCTAATGGAAATAAAGTCAGCATTACCCCGGATAAGTTATTTGGTCGCCATTGTGCCATACTCGGCGCCACGGGTGGCGGCAAGAGTTGGACAACAGCGCGCATCATTGAAGAATGCATCAAACACAAGAGTAAAATAATTCTCTTGGATGCGACGGGGGAATACAGGAGTTTCAATGGTGCGGAAGTAATGCATTGTCACTTGGGAGAGCCTGTGCATAAAGCTGAGAAATCTATTGCTTGTTCTTTACCACCTACCAGCTTTCAGGAATCCGATTTTCTTGCATTATTCCAGCCTGCCGGTAAAGTCCAGGGACCAAAATTGCGGGAAGCGATCCAAAGTCTTCGGCTGGCAAAGCTATGTCCCGAATTAGCAGACGAGGGGTTAATTGTTAAGGAGAATAAACCCAAGAGTGCCATTTATCAAAAGCTATCTGAAGCAAGTATTGGAAAAAAAGTAGACGACCCAAACCAAGAATTTGATGTAACTCTTCTTGCAAAGCAAATCGTCGAAGAATGTGTATTCCCTGATGCTGATTATGGAAGAAATCCTAAAAAATGGGGAAATCGTGACGGCAATAATTATACATATTGTCTTTCGCTAATAACCCGCATATATTCCGTGATGTCATCCGCTGCCTATGGATGCGTATTTGGAAAAACCACTGATAAGGCAATCACGGAGGTAATATCCGAATTTCTTAAAGGAGACCATGGCCTCCTTTGTATCTGTTTGAGCGGGATTCATCACGAATTCGACGCAAGAGAGATCATCGCAAATACGATTGGTCGTTATCTCCTGTCCCTTGCGCGACAAGGCGATTTCAAAGAAAATCCTGCTGTGGTTGTCGTAGATGAGGCTCATCATTTTCTTGGTCGTCAGATCGGATCTGAAGACATATTCTCGCGCTTGGATGCCTTTGAGTTGATCGCCAAGGAAGGGCGGAAATTCGGTTTGAGTATTTGCTTGGCTACACAGCGACCTCGTGATATTACAGAAGGCGTCCTGAGTCAAATGGGGACTTTAGTCGTCCACCGACTTACAAATGATCGCGATCGGGAAGTCGTAGAGAGGGCATGTGGTGAAATTGATCGCTCGACATCGTCATTTTTACCGAATCTCCAGCCTGGCGAAGCAGCTATCATCGGTGTTGATTTTCCATTCCCGCTTACAATCCAGATCAATAAGCCAACTTTCCGGCCAAAATCCGACGGACCGAATTATCAAAAGCACTGGAAGGCAGAATGAACGTGTTTACCGAAGACACACTTGTTCAGCCGACCGATGGCGAGAGGTCCGACGTCATCCACGATCTGCTGGCGCACCTAGCCGAGGAGATGATCCGGATGAACAGGGAGAAGCAGGAGGAGATCCGGGGCTTCCTCGCGTGGCTTTCGGATTTCACCGGCGCCAGGATCGACGACCTCTCGAACAAGACGAAGGTTCAGGCCTACTACGAGATCGAGTTCTCCGAGCTTCTCGGCGTCCTCAAGAAGAACAAGAAGAAGCTCGCCTGTGACCCCGGCCGCCGGGCCTTCGGCGAGGACCTGCGGCGGGAATATTCGGCGTCGGTGGAGAAGCTCGCGCCGCTCCTCGCGCGGATCGGGGAGGTCGACCGGCTCATCGATGCGATCGTCTATCGGCTCTACGGGCTCACCGAGGCGGAGGTAGCGATCGTCGAGGGGAGCCTCGGGTGATATCTTTTCTGTCCTGGGCCGGTGGCGGAGGGGGGCGTCTTCTGGGGGCCTCGCGGGGGGATTGCGCCGCCCGGCGCCGCAAGCGCCGGGCGGTCGGACGACGGGATCGAGAGATGGGAAGGAGGAGGGCGCTTGAAGACCGATAAATAAATATGAGTAGTGAAGCCTGTAATCGGCCGCAGAGGGAGCAGATCAGATTGAAAAAGAGCAAAGCGGTTAAACAGGTTAACAGGTGGAGGGAAAGCCGTACAGATGTGCGTTTTAATGACCTCCTGCAAGTCGCGATGGCTTTCGGTTTTGAATTCAAAGGCATGAAGGGTAGTCACGTGGTCTATTCGAGGCGTGATCTAGGCGAGATTTTGACCTTACAGAGCGTGAATGGCAAAGCAAAGCCTTATCAAGTGAAACAATTGATAGATTTAATCGACAGATACAACCTCACCGAGGACGAGCCCGATGTATAAAATAGACGTCTTTTATAGTCAAGAGGACGAAGGGTACATCGCCACAGTACCTGAGCTGCCGGGCTGTTCAGCTTTTGGAGAGACGAGAGAGGAAGCCCTGGAGGAGATAGAAGTTGCAAAATCTCTCTGGCTCGCCGCCGCGGCGGCCGAGGGCAGAACTGCGCCGGTTCCCCACGACAGCGGCGTAGGCCACCGACTCCCTGTTTGAGCGGCGAAGTTATGCCCTTTTCATTGTCAAGCGAATCCCGGCGGCGGGGTTATATCAGACTGATTTTTTTGCTGTCGCGGCGGCCTGCGACTACGTGAGAAGCGCCATCTGAATGAATCGATACCATGCTGTGGCTACCCTTCGGATGAGCATATTTTCGGGCTGCAAACCCACGGGAATAGGCGACGGGAGACGTATAATTATGTATAAATATATTTATGTAATACTGTGGGATCGACGAGGAAACAAAACAGGGGGTCTGCCGCTGGCGAGCGGAGGAGTTCTCGGGCCACTATCGCCGCCCGTCGCGGCGGCGCCGGGCGGTCGGACGACTGTATCGAAAGGAGGGAAGGGAGGGCGCCGGGGCGGCTGTGGGGGCGCTTTATAAATCCAGAGATCAACTACGGGGTCCGAGATCCTTTTTATAATCTGTAAATCTCGGAGAACTTTCTGTTGATCTCCCGCTTCAAATCGTCGCCGATCTCCCCCAGCTCGCCATAGATCAGGGACTTGTCTATCGTCGTGATCTTGTCGAGCTTTATGACCGAGGCGTCATTTAGCCCCGTTTCGTAGAAGGACGGTATCTGAGCTTTAATAATGACCTCGGTCTCACCGGCAAAATTGGGGACCTTTGAAGATATGAACGCTACAGTGGCGTCCCCCTTTCCAACATGAAGAACCAGAGCGGGCCTTATCTTCGTCTCTGTCATGTCGGTGAAGGGAAAAGGAACGAGAACGATCTTACCCTTCTGGACCTGGCCTCTCAAAATCGTGCCCCTTCAGGAGTTCACTTCGATCATTTATATTTGACCTTCAGGTCTTTCAACGTATAGATGTCCGGCTCATCTTCGAGAAAATCGGCCAGCGAAGCCTCTGCCAGCTTCATAATACCCCTGACCTCCTCCTCGCAGGTGAGATCGTCCACAGATCTAGGTTTCGAGCTTTGGGAGTTCTGGGGCGGTCTTCCCTCCTTCACTCCATCACCGGCCATCATGAAGATGGAATGGCAAGGAAATGGTAAATAACTTTTGGAGCAAACAAAAAAAACGCGATTTAAGCGCCTCCCTCTTTCTCATCCGCCGCATCTCCTCCTCCACCCCCGAGGCCGAGCGCCGCCGCCAGCTGGAGGAGCTGTTGGGCCTTCTGCGCCGCCGGGCGGTCGGACGACGGGATCGAGAGATGGGGGAAGGTGGAGGAGCGGCGCAGGGGCGGCGCCCGGGGCGGGCCGTCAAAGCTGCTCTGCGCGGATGGGCCATGGTGGGGACCTTTCCCATGGAAAGCACTATCCAGTCACGTACTCGCGGATCTCGACTTAGGCCCCCGATTTCGCCGCCGCTTCGCCGAGGTCAAAAGCTCTGAAGCTACCTTTTCGTCTACGTAAGCCTCGCCGCAGTTCCGGCAGACCTGGGCGGGAACCCCTTTGATCACCATAATCAGACCGTCCCGCTCCAGGGTGACGGTCGTCGTCGCCGGCTCCGTCGAGCCTCTCTTACAGATGAGGCACCTCATGATCTCCTCCTTGACAAAACCAGTGTCCCAACGATCCTGGTGTTGAGCTATTATTCTATCTCATCTATTATTCTAGCCCTCGGATGGAGCCGCCGCCCGGCGCAGGAGCGCCGGGAGGTCGCACGACGGTATCTAGAGATGGTGGGAAGAAGGAGGAGGGCGTGGTGCGGGGGGGCAAGAGGGAGGGCCGGCTCCAGATCCGTTCGGGACGGAAGGCTTCGTCGGGGAGGCTCGAACCCCCGAAGATGAGCTTTATTCGAATCACCTCCTTCAGACACAACAGAAAGAACTTCTCATCCGCCTTTCCAACAACCCCGGCTAAATCTCTTTTGACGCAACCTATTAGTACATCTTCCCTTCAACCTTTGAATCGAGGATCAATTCCTCAGGACGCAAATCATGAGCCACCTCTTCGGCCCCGTACCATCCCGGAGGCTCGGCCTCTCCCTGGGGGTCGACCTCCTCCCCTTCAAGACCTGCACCCTCGACTGCGTCTACTGCCAGCTGGGGCCGACTACCTGCCTCACCCTCGATCGTGAGCGTCGCGTCTCCCCTGCCGAGGTCCTGTCGGAGATCCGGACCAGGGCGGAGGCGGTCGAGGAGGGGCGAGAGGAGGAGTTCGACTACCTCACCCTCGCCGGCTCCGGGGAGCCGCTCCTCCACCGGGGGCTCGACGAGATCATCCGGGGGGCGAAGGAGGCGGTCGATAAGCCCGTCGCCCTCCTGACGAACGGGACCCTCTTCTTCCGCGAGGAGGTCCGCAGGGAGGTTCTTGAGGCGGACCTGATCATCCCCTCCCTGGACGCCGCGACGGCCGCGACCTTCGAGAGTGTCAACCGCCCCCACCCCGACCTGTCGATCGAGGAGGTCATCGAGGGGCTCGTCCGCCTCCGGGGGGAGTATTCCGGCGAGATCTGGCTGGAGGTGATGCTCGTCTCGGGCTTCAACGACTCCGAGGCCCCCCTCATCGCCGAGGCGGCCGAGAAGATCGATCCCGATCGGATCCAGCTCAATACGGTGGTGAGGCCTCCGGCGGAGCCGGTCCAGCCCGTCTCCCCAGTGGAGATGGTGGGGATGCTGGAGGTCTTCTCCGGCGCCGAGGTGATCGCCGAATGGACCAGAGACTGGACCAGAGAGGGGTCGGAGGAGTCGAAGGGGGCGAAGGGGGCGGGAGCTCTGATCATCGACCTCCTGGCCCGGCGGCCCTGCACCCTGGAGGAGCTGGCGGCCCTCACCGCTCTTCATAGAAACGAGATATTGAAGTATCTGGAGGTCCTGGAGGCGGCGGGGAAGATATCGAGGCTGCGCCACCGCGGAGTCCTGTACTTCCAGGCCCCGGACCGATGAGATAATCAGACTTCAGCGGCCCGATCTCGGCGACGGGGGCCCGTCCGGTCGTAGCGGTCGTGTCCGATCTGCCTGTCGCTACGTCGCCTCGTTGCTCCGTCGCCAGGACGGCCAGCCGGCATAGAACGATAACCATTACAATCCTCGAATTTAGAAAGATGGTGTTCCCATGGAAGAATGCGATGCAAACTGCGAATCCTGCGCTACAAAAGCAAGCTGCACAGACCCGAGAAAGGAGATGGACGCCATGGCCCGGGCCGTCTCCGCCAGGATGGGACGGGTGAAGCACAAGATCATGGTCGCCAGCGGCAAAGGCGGCGTCGGTAAGAGCACCGTCGCCGTCAACCTCGCCCGGTCCCTCCAGGCCCGGGGTTTTTCGGTGGGTGTCCTGGACGCCGACATCACCGGCCCCAGCACGGCGATGCTGCTGGGGGTCGAGGGTGAGAGGCTCTCCGCCGGGCCCGCCGGGATAGATCCCGTCGACTCCCGGGGGGTGAAGGTGATATCCATGGCCTTCGCCCTCTCGGACTCCGGCTCCGCCGTCGTCTGGCGGGGTCCGATGAAGATGGCGGCGATAAAGCAGTTCCTCTCCGACGTATCCTGGGGCGACCTCGACTACCTCATCATCGACCTCCCTCCGGGGACGAGTGACGAGCCCCTCAGCGTCGTCCAGCTCCTGGCGGACCTCACCGGGGTCGTCATCGTCACCACCCCCCAGGAGGTCGCCCTCCTCGACTCCAGGAAGGCGGTAAACATGGCCAAGTCGATGAAGGTCCCCATCCTCGGGATCGTCGAGAACATGAGCGGCCTCGTATGCCCCCACTGCGGCGAGGTGATCGAGATCTTCAAGATCGGCGGCGGCGAGAGGGCGGCGCAGGAGCTTCGCGTCCCATTCCTCGGGGCGATACCCATCGACCCGGAGGTAGCCCCCCTGGGAGACGACGGCGTCGCCTTCGTCGAGAGGAGGACCGCCGCGGCGGAGAGCTTCGAGAAGGTCGTCGACAGGATCCTCGAAGAGGTCGAGGGGGCGCGAAAGGCTACCTTGAGATAATCCGCCGGAAGATCGGATCAGAGAACTCCTGAGGATCCAAAATAGGATCTAAATGGGATCTAAAACCGAAGGGTCTGAAGAGGGGGGGTCAGACGGGCCCCGGGCCCCCCTCAGGGCCAGAGCCCGAAGTAGAAGTTCATCACCAGAACTACAAACCCTATCCCTGCGCTGAAAGCGACGACAGCTTTTGGGTTGAGCTTTATCGCCGTATCATCCGCATCGAAATACCTCATGAGGCCTGCAGAGGACATCAGCCCGCTGCCCTCGGACTTCTTCTTCGCCATAGAGACCAACTATTCTATAGACCCCTTCAAGTACATTTCGGCTCTCAGGTCCATCCGTCCCTCACCCCGAAGGGGTAGTAATCGGCGGTCGCCTCCCCTATCCGCCGGGGAGAGGACTGGCAAGGCTTGCCGGTGCAGGAATGATCGGACCAGTAGTTTCCGCCCTTCAGAACCCCCCAGTCCCAGAGGTTCTCGCCGTCGTCCTCCGCCTGGACCCTGTTCTCTATCAGGTTGTTCCTGTAGACGATGCACCCCGACGACTCCATCAGGGCGATGCCGACACCGTTTCTCGTCATCGTATTGGCCGTGATCTCGGTATCATTGGAGGATCGCAGCCTTATCCCCGCCGCCCCGTTCTCCTCGGCGTAGTTGCCCCTGACCCTGTTCGAATCCGATCCCAGGATGGAGATGCCGTCCCTCTCGTTCCTGGAGAGGTTGTTTGCCTCGATGAGGTTTCCGTCAGACTCCAACAGGAGGATACCGCTGTACCTGTTATCGTAGACCCGGTTTCCCAGGATCTCGTTATTCAGCGATCCCTCAAACCGCATCCCGAAACCGCCCGAGACGACGTTCTCCTCGATGCGGCACCCCCTGGAGCCGCGGACGAAGAGGGCGTCGTTGGTGACGGAGTTCTCCTTGACGATGGAGTCCTCGCAGAAGGCGAGGGTGATGTGGCCGAACTCCCGCCCCGATACCACTTCGCCGGACCGGCGGTATAGGTATAGGATCGGCCTTCCGTCGATCTGGTTTGATTCAGGGATATCGTTATCGAAGCTCTCTTCCGTCGAGCCGTCGACGTAAAGGGCCCACCTTACCCCTGCCATTACGTTGCCGGTGAGGCCGTTTCCGGAGGACTCGGTGATGACGATGCCGTTTGAAGACTCCTCTATCATGTTTTTATCGAAGAGGTTATCCACCGACCCCCCCGAGACCATGATCCCCGTCTCCATCCCCGAGAGGTCGTTCTCGACGATCCTGTTCCCGGACGAAGAGAAGAGGGCGAACCCGTTCGTCGAGTTGGTTACCGAGTTCTTCTCGAAGAGGTTCTTCGAGGCGAAGTTGAGAGCCGCCGCGGTGGTGGCGTTCTCGATGCTGGACGATCGGAAGACGTTCGCCTCTCCTCCTGTCTCCAGGAGGACCCCATATCCGCAGTCTATCATCGAGTTTCCTTCAAAGACGTTATCCCGGCTTCCCGTGATCAGGTATATCCCCCGGTCGCACTCTCGGGCGGTGCTCCCCGATATGGCGTTCTTCGAAGAGGAGTTGAGGAGGATCCCCGCCAGGATCGATCCCTCGGCGACGTTCCTCTTGATGGTGTTCTCGTAAGAGGAGATGAGGACGATGCCCCCATAGCCGCCTATCTGCCGGTTATTCTCCAGGACGTTGCCTGAGGATTCCCTGACGAAGATCCCGTGGACGTTATTATCGAGGACGTTGTTCCTGATCTCGTTTCCTTTAGACTCGACATAGATCCCAGGTCCCGCAAATCCGGAGATGGTGATCCCCTCGATCTTGCAGCCGTCGGCGAGAACCTCTATCCCTATGTCGTTGCCGTCACCTTCGATCTTTATGATCCCTTCTTCGCCCCGGAGAGGCATCAACGTCAGCCTCTTATCCAGGACTATATGCTCTCTGTAGACTCCTGGCTTTATGTAAATCGTATCTCCGTCTTTGGCGACTGCGACGACTCCGCCGATGGATTTGTACTGGGAGAAGCCTTCCTGGTCGACTATGTACATCCTGGCGTCGGCCCCGACGAAGGTCCCCGCCGAGATTATTATCAAGATCGCTACCGTCAATCTGAGCATTGGTCCACCCCGGAATAGAGCCTCTCAATCCATAATACATCTTTCCATCAAAATCTGATCCACCCCCCCGTCCAAAAATCTTATCTACGCCCCTGGTCAATAGACAGGTCGTTGGTGATCGGGTTGACAAAAGCGGCATCTCACAAGCACTGCATCGTCTGTGGCAAAACCATCGAAGAGATGGATAGCTTCTGCGACGAGGTCTGCGAATCGAAGTACAGATCCGCCCAGAGAAGGCAGACGCTATTCTTCCTGGTATTCATTGGCCTATTGGTCCTGATGCTCATCGTCCCCGTCTTCTTGAAGGCGCCCCAGGGTTGAGACCGCATGAGATATGCGAAGGTGGTCATCCTCTTCATCCTCTTCATCCTCTCAGGATCCGCCCTCGCCGACCGGGGGAGGGATTACATTCAGGTCCGGGAGGTGACCATGTCCCTCCAGGATGGGGACGCGGTATTCGACGTGAGGTTCGACCTCGACGCCTTCGCGAAGATATACGTCCTGGCTCTGGGGACCAAGTACATCGAGCCGGAGCTGATGGACCTCTTTTCAGACTTCGATAACGTGACGGTGAGAAAGAGCGGGCCGAATATGGCGGTCCTCGTCTCGGAGGCTGCGGGCGATCTCAGGAGCGGCTACTACCTCTACGATTCCAGGGATCTCGGAAAGGAGGTCCCGAAGCTCACCGTCGTCTATCCGGGGCGGCTCTCCAGGACGTTCTACCGGGTATCAGCGACTCCGAGCGTCTTCTCCGAGGCGTGAGTGGCGGCGGAGGGGATCAGCTCGTCGTCATCCTCCACCATCGCCGGTGGAGGCGAGAGAAAGAGGGATAAGATTACGATGCGTTCAACCCGCCAGCATGAATGAGGAACCCTTCACCATCATCCCGATAGGCGTCGTCCATTCCGACTTCGGCGAGCCTGCCGACCCCAAGGCGATGAGATGCTCCCTCTCCACCCTCGAGATCGACGAGAAGTACCTTCTGGCCCTCTCGGGGATCGAGAGGTTCCGCCACCTCTTCGTCATCTATCATATCCACCGGGCCCTCGGCTACGACCTGTTGGTCCACCCTATGGGGGACGAATCTATCCCGAAGAGGGGGCTCTTTGCCACCAGAACTCCCCGAAGGCCAAACCCCATCGGCCTTACGGTGGTGGAGGTTCTGAACGTCGAGGGCAATAAGATCACCGTCACCGGCCTCGACGCCCTGGACGGCAGCCCCATCCTGGACATTAAGCCCTACGAAGAGCATTTCGACTCACCAAAAGGGGTGGAAGCGGAGAGGGATCCGGATTACAGGCCAGAAGACGGCTGAACCAAACCCCTGCTCGAGGTCCAAAGACGGCTGCCTCCTTGTCGGAAAAATCTTAATATCGGAGCGGATCAAATAAACTCCCGAGGTGAATTATTTGAGACTAGCAACCCTTATGGCTTTGGCTCTGTCCGCCATCGCGGTTCTGGCTTCTGCCGCCGAGGATCTCCCGGACGATGCCGCAAATACCATCGGCCTTGCCTCTTCCGAGCCGCTGGGGACCTTCCTCGTCGACGGCGAGGGGATGACCCTCTACCGCTTCGCAGATGACGATCCAGGAAGCGGCACCAGCGTTTGCTACGACACCTGTGCCGAGCGCTGGCCCGTCTTCTTTACCGCCGATATCAGAGTACCCGACGGACTTGAATTGACCGATTTCCAGGGCTTCGTGAGAGAGGACGGGGTCATACAGACGACGTACAAGGGGTGGCCCCTCTATCGTTACTTCGAGGACAAGCTCCCCGGCGACGTCAGGGGCCACGGCCTTGGAGATGTCTGGTTCGTCGTCAGCCCCTGAGCCCTCCTCCCCGCCGCCCGGCGGAGCTTCGGGGCCCGCCACTTTTTCGATCCCCTTGATCTTGACATCGGCCTCTCGGAATCTTTAAACGCAGGAGAGGGATATCAGGGCTAAGGTGATATAATTGAAGATCGCGATCCTGCTGGTGCTGGCGTCCCTGGCCGTCGTCTCGATGGTGGGGGCGGCCCCGGCCAAAACCATCGACCTAGCCACCAAAGAAGGGCTGGGAAGGTATCTGGTGGATCAGGATGGCATAGCCCTTTACTACACCACTGGAGATGTGCCCAGGAGCGGGGCGAGCAGCTGTGGCGAGAACTGCATCGTGTACTGGCCGCCCTTCCACACCGGTCAGATCGTATTGCCGATGGGGCTCAGCACCTTCGACTTCGGTACGATATACCGGGAGGACGGCCTCGCCCAGACGACCTATAAGGGGTGGCCCCTCTACTACTACGTCAACGATTACAACCCCGGTGACATAAGAGGTCATGGGATGTACGACGCCTGGTTCGTCGCAGGCCCCGATACGACCCCCTGAGGGGGGGGCGTTGCGCCATCCGCCTCTGCGATAATGCCGGCGTCCCTCCGCCTCCCCACTGAGGGACGGTCGGTCCGATGGTTCATAGGTCGATTATATATGACGAGCCCCCCGGATCTGAGGGCGTCCCGACCTCTCCGGTACTGGGAGCTGGACCTCCTCCGGGGCGTCGCGGTGGCGATGATGATACTATATCACGCCCTCTACGATCTCGACTATTTCTCAGGCCCCGATATCGTCGACGTCCGCTCCGGCATCTGGCCCTCCTTCGCCTTGGCGACCGCCTCCATCTTCCTCCTCCTCGTCGGCGTCTCCCTAAGCATCAGCTCCGCCAGGGCCAGGATCATGGGAGGGGACTTCCTGCGCCGAAGTATCCGCCGTGGCGCCATCATCTTCTCCCGGGCTGTCGCCATCACCTTTGCGACCTTCCTCCTTCTGGAAGAGGGGTACATCCTCTTCGGAATCCTCCATTCAATCGGAGCCACCATCTTCCTATCCATCCCCTTCACCGGAAGGCCCCTTTTAGCCCTCCTCCTCGGCTTGGCGGCCATATCCGCGGGGATCTTCCTCCGCCAGTTCTCCTTTGAGACCCCCTGGCTCCTCTGGCTCGGCTTCGTTCCTCCCGGTTTTTATTCCGTCGACTACTTCCCCCTCCTACCCTGGTCTGGCGTCGTCCTGGTGGGGATATTCCTCGGCGGCCGCCTCTACCCCCATGGGAAGAGGGGGTTTCAAATCCCCGAGATATCCTCCCGGACCCCGGCAAGGGAGATCTCATTTTTAGGGAGAAACTCTCTTCTGATCTACCTCCTCCACCAGCCGCTCCTCATAATCTCGATGGAGCTCCTTGGGGTCATAGATATCGCCGGAAGGGTATCTCTTCCCA
>CP086218.1:104480-112239 GCA_020844795.1 Methanothrix sp.
CGGCCCTCTCCTCCCCCAGTGACGCCCCCCCGGGCCATGGACGGCCCTTCCCGCAGGTCCGAGCCCCTCCATCCGATCAGA
This sequence comes from Methanothrix sp., assembly GCA_020844795.1. Taxonomy (GTDB): domain Archaea; phylum Halobacteriota; class Methanosarcinia; order Methanotrichales; family Methanotrichaceae; genus Methanocrinis. The sequence continues at coordinate 104,562 of CP086218.1, forward strand.
TAGAGGGGCTTCCTCCCGGCGGCCCCTTCCGGGCCGATGGGATGGCGCTGAAGAGGGGGGACGCCTACCTCCTCCACATATGGCTCGTCGATACCAGACGGATCCCACCGGCCCTCGCCAGAGATATGTTGAAGGAGAACAGGAGCCTCGACGAGATCAGGGAAGAGATCGGAAAGTCCGCAGGGAGGACGACCAGGGGAGGGATGATCCTGGGAGATGATCGATACGCTCTCGTCGAGATCAACCAGACCTTCGATGGATTCTGCTCCGTCCTCGACGCCGATCTGACGAATTTCGTCGATATGATGAAGAGCCCCCCGGGCCGGACGATCGGCCACATCAATATGAGGATCTGCGAAGAGGGGGGCCTATGGTCCGGGGACGGCAACCTCACCATAAACGAAGGCGCCGAGGTGGCGAGCTACAGGCTGACGATCCTGCCGGAGCCTGCCGGAGCTGATCGGAGAGGAGGGCCCTCTTAGAGCCCCGGGTCCGGACCTGGCCGATGAGAGGATGCTGGGTCGGCCAACCCGTCGGGAATCCGGCTCTTCTGACCAAGGGGCCTTTGACGGATTCGCATCGGCGGTGAGAGACCCGATCAACGACTCTGGACAGCCAGTATCTCCGAGGAGATCCGACGGCGTCCACCGTCTTGGACCGCCCCGAAAGCTCCCCGGCGAATCACCCTCCCATTTCTGCCGATCCCTCCAGATCTCGCCGGGGGCCGGGAAGGCGGCTAGAGAGGTTGGAGCTTAATATCTTCGCATATCCAATCTCCACCCGAGAAGCTGGGGTCCTTGGACCTCCCCCTTCCAGATTCGTTCGGAAGGAGTTGGAAAACCCTTTTATAGAAGGTCAAATAGTCTGATCCCGAGAAGGAGGCAACTTATGGCATCATTAGGTGGACAGCCGATATTGATTCTTAGAGAAGGGGCTCGACGGGAGCGGGGAAGAGAGGCGATGGCGAACAACATCATGGCAGCGAGAGCCGTCGCCAAGGCGGTCCGATCCACTCTGGGTCCCAGGGGGATGGACAAGCTCCTCGTCGACACCCTCGGAGACGTGACGATCACCAACGACGGCGTCACCATCCTCCGGGAGATGGAGGTGGAGCACCCCGCAGCCAAGATGCTGGTGGAGGCGGCAAAAGCCCAGAACGATATAGTGGGGGACGGGACGACCTCCGTGGCGATACTGACGGGAGAGCTTCTCAAGAGGGCGGAGGATCTGATGGATCTGGGCATCCATCCGACGATGATCGTCTCTGGGTACAGCATGGCCCAGGAGAAGGCGATCGAGGTCCTGGAGGAGATGGCCAGAGAGGTCTCTGAAAAGGACCGCGACCTCCTGGAGAAGATAGCCATCACCTCCATGACCGGCAAGCTCGCCGGAGACGCCAACATCGAGATAGCCAAGCACGCCGTCGATATGGTCCTGGCGGTCACCGAGGTGACGGATGAGGGGAAGAAGGTGGTATCCCTCAAGAACGTCATCGTAGAGAAGAAGGCCGGGGAGAGCATGGAGGATTCCCAATTCATCCAGGGGGTCATCATCGACAAAGAGCGGGTCCACTCCAACATGCCCAAGAAGGTCGAGAAGGCGAGGATAGCCATCCTCGGAACCCCCATAGAGGCGAGGGACACCGAGACGAAGGCGGAGATCACCATCACCTCCTCCGATCAGTTCAAGATCTTCGCAGACCAGGAGAAGGAGGCGATAAAGAAGGTGGTGGACAAGGTGATCGCCACCGGAGCTAACGTCGTCTTCTGCCAGAAGGGGATCGACGACCTCGCCCAGAGCTACCTAGCAAAGGCGGGGATCACAGCCTTCAGGAGGATCAGGAAGACGGACCTGAAGAAGCTGGCAAGGGCCACCGGCGGAAATATGGTCACAAACCTCGACGAGATGACGGAGAAAGACCTGGGGAGAGCAGACCTGGTGGAGGAGAAGAAGGTGGGCGGAGCTCATATGACCTTCGTCACCGGCCTTCCCCAGGAGGGGACGGTATCCCTCCTCCTCCGCGGCGGAACCCAGCAGGTAGTAGACAGCCTGGAGAGGGCCCTCGACGACGCCCTCCACGCCGTCGCGGCGGCCGTAGAGGATGGGACCCTCGTCGCCGGTGGCGGAGCCCCGGAGGTGGAGCTCTACCTGAAGCTGAGGGAGTACTCCGCCAACTTCAAAGGCAGAGAGCAGCTCGCGGTAGCGAAGTTCGCCGAGGCGATGTCGGAGATCCCCAAGGCCCTCGCCGAGAACGCCGGCTTTGACCCCATAACCAAGCTGACGGACATGAAGAGCAGCCACGAGGCGGGGATGAAGACCGGCGGCCTCAACACCCTCGACGGCAAGGTCGTGGATATGTGGGCGATGGGGGTCGTAGAGCCGCTCAGGGTGAAGACCCAGGCGATCAAATCCGCCACAGAAGCCGCCAACCTGATCCTGCGGATCGATGACGTCATCGCATCCAAGAGGACGGAGCAGCCGCCCGCCGGAGCTGGGATGGGAGGGATGCCCGGAGGGATGTGCGGAATGCCCGCCGGCATGGGCGGCATGGGCGGGATGGGGATGCCCCCAGGGATGATGTAAAGCCCTCTCCGGCGGACCTCCCAAATCCCATCATCTCTGCCCCCCATCTCCTCAAGGGGGCCGAGCGGAGACCCGGACCATAAGATGATGGGACGGCTCAGGCCCCAAGAGGCGGGTCCGGTTCGATACTATCCGCCCTCCGGAGAGGTCCATCTCGAACGGTAAGGCGGGATCGTATCAGAATATGACGCCTCCTCCCGACCCGCCTCAAAATAACTTCTTTCGCAGCCGAGGGCGACGGAAGGGCTTGGAACCCATCCCCACCCTCTCTTCCTGCCTGCCCTATCCCGCCTGTCCTGGTTTGACCTATATCCTTTCAGAGGGATGACCGGGTCATTTTATGGGGATCAGGTTCACTTCAACCCCAGCAAGCCGTCAGAGGCGGAGAACGGCTTTTTTCCTCTCATGATCCCATATCCCAGGAGCATGGCGAGGCCGGAGGAGAAGACCACGATCCCCATGACCAGAAGCTCGAAGGTGAGGGCCGTCTCCAGCCCGACAAACCCGGCGATATTAGGAGAGAATATGAGGGAGGCCCCTGCGAGAGATAGGAAGAGGCCGCTGGACAGGCGCCTCTCGAGCCTCAGGTCGAGGGACTCATCTTTGGCCCGGTCCGTTACGCCCTTCTCGAGAAGATACATCTTCTTCTTGTGTTCCAGGTAATAGACTAAGGCTAGGAAGGGTATCCCTTCCAGGATAAGCAGTATGACGGGCCAGTCGGTCAGGATCTCACACCCCATCCTGGATATCCCAATTCCCCATAAATAATCCTTTCGCACGGAATTACTGATATGTAATAACAATAGATCCTTGTAACGGCATCCCAGGATTTGGCTTGGGATCGTTGAAGGTAATAATTAATATCTCTGAAGCCTAAACCGCCATAGGAGGGTTAAAGATGTATCAAGGATGTATAAGAACGGCTCCGATATTCGCTGTCGTCCTCGCGGCGGTCATCTTCTCCGGTTGCATCCAGTCCAGCCAGGAGATAGTCATCGACGAGGAGGGGATGGCCCTGGTCAACTTCAGCGCCATCGCCGACAAATCCCAGGCAGGATCGGAGCTCACCCAGCTGTCATGGCAGGTCCAGCAGCTGATACCAGAGCTGAACACCAACTATAATAGCAGTAGCCGCACCTTTGAGGAGGATTATGCCGAGTACATCGTATACGAATGGACCGCAAAGAAGGCCGTACCAGTCACCGACCTGAGAGGGGCTACATGGAAGGCGGAGAACGGGTCCTATGAGTTCGGCCTATCTCTCGACCGCCTCTTCGACCCCGATGAGATCGTCGGAGCAGCGAAGAACGAGGTGGTCATGACCATCATCCTGAAGATGCCCGACGATATAATCATCGCCAACACCCCCTTCGTCGAGGGAGATACCGCCAGTTGGAAGATCACAAAAGAGCTCCTCTCTCAGAACAAGACCGTGCTGGTGGCGAGGACGGGATGACCGTTCAGCGATGGGGATCCGTGAGGCGATATCCACCCCAGGATTAAACCTTTTTTTGAAGGATATTGAAAGAGGATATTGAAAGGATAACGGAAGAGGAATTGCGCCCACCTGCTCCCCGGCTTTAACCAGGCCCTCTAATATTTTTGGATCCGAAAGGACGTTACTCCTTTCGATCTTTGCCAGGTTTCGTTACGAAACGCCTTGGCTTGAGCTTGGCCGCTAGGCCTCCATCTGACCTCTGCGAAGGCCGCTATTTGCAGGTGGGCAACCTTATACTACGCATTCATACTATTTAATCATTATGGTATTGGAAATTTGGGGGTGATCCAGGCATTTGGAGGGGGACGTTGGTTCATCGGAAGGCCGGGAAGACAGGATTGAAATCGACCAGAATATCGACCATACGGCCTCCTGGAAGACCTAAAAAGGGTTTTGGGAATTTCGGCCCTCCTCCGATATAGGTCAGATGGCGGTTTCTAGGATACGAGGCTATCCATTCTTTTTTGGACAAGTAGGCAAGGTTTATTAATGATCGGGATGATAATAGATGATACGATTCGGGTCTCCCGGAGGGATGAGAGGATCCACATCAACCGGCCGACCATTTTTCCGGATCAAGCTGGACGGAAGGATGATTATGATGGCTCATCTATCAGATTCCAGCGCATCCATCTTCTGCCACCTGGCCAGGTGGAGAACGCTCCAGAACCATCTGATCTTGATTGTAGCTTCTGCTCTACTGTTGCTTCTCGCGATCTACTGCGTCCCGGAATGCGCTCCCGGTTGAAGATAGGTTGAGGACCAGGCTGTCGGACCAGCTAGCCCCTTGACCATATAAGGCTCTTGGAGGATGTAGCCGTGGCGCCGGTAGTAAGGACGGGCTCCTAGGCCGCTGGTGACGAAAAGAGTGTCGTATCCCGCCTCTAGAGAGATCTCCTCCGCCTCGGCGAGGAGGGCTGATCCCAGGCCCCGGTGCTGCCATCCTCCCCTCTCTCCCAGGGGGGTCAGGGGGCCGTAGACGTGGAGTTCCCTGACGCGGGCGGTCACCTTCAGCCTCAGCCTCAGAAAGGCCGCAAGAGTACCGTCATCCGCCTCGTAAGAGAGGAACCGCTCCTCGCCGCCGCAGGCCCGGTATATCATCTCCCTTTCTGATACCTCCGTATCTTCGCAGACCCCCCGAAGACCCGCCTCCCGGCACCTGATGCAACAGCAGGCCCCCCCCCTCGCCAGGAGCTTCTCCTTCGCCAGCTGGCGGAGGTTGCTCTTTTTGACCCCGGCGGCTATCGCGGGGGCCGGGATGTCCCTCTGGACCCGCTGGAGCCTGGTGTAGGGGGGGATCAGCTCCTTTATCCTCGATATCAGCTCTGCCGCTTCTCCGTCCGCCAGGGGTTCGTACTCGCCCCGGCGGTAGAGGTCGTGGAGCTCCGTCCCCTCCACCACCAGAGCGGGGTATATTTTGAGGTAGTCGGGCCTCCAATCTTCATCGTCGAAGAGCGTCCGGAAGGAGGCGAGGTCCCTCTGAGGGTCGGAGCCGGGAAGCCCCGGCATCATGTGAAACCCCACCTTCAGACCCGCATCTCTCAGGGACCGGTTAGCCTCCACGGCGTCCCTGGCAGAGTGGCCCCGCCTCATCTTCCCGAGAAGTTCATCGTCGGTGGACTGGACCCCCAGCTCCACCTTCGTCCCGCCGAGGTGGAGCATATTCCGGATCTGAGAGGGGCCGCACCAGTCGGGGCGGGTCTCGAAGGTGGTGCCGACGTTTCTTACCCTGGAAGTCTCGTTCTCCGCCGCTACTTCCCGAAAGCTCCTTCGACCCACTCGATACTGTGAAGATGTAGCCGTCCCGCCCCTGCCGGGATGGTCGTTCATCGCCTCCAGGCACCTCTTCACAAACCAGTACTGATATCCCAAAGCCCTGGACGTTATAGTTCCGCCCATGACGATCAGGTCCACCTTGTCGACGGGGTGGCCGATCTCCTCAAGCTGGCGGAGGCGGGCCTTCACCTGGAGGTAGGGGTCGTAGCCGTGCTGGATCGCCCGCATCGCCGCCGGCTCTCGCCCGGTGTAGCTCTGGGGAGTTGGAGTTCCGTCCCGGCGGCCGACGCCCCCGGGGCAGGGGACGCAGACCCCGTGGGGGCAGGGGGCGGGAGAGGTCATAGCTGCCACCACCGCCACCCCCGATAAGGTTCGAGTAGGCTTTCTCACCAGGAGCTTCAGCCGGGACCGCTCCCCCTCACCGGCCTCGGCGATAATATCGGAGTTCTTAGGGATGCCGGATAGGCTGAACTCGCGACCGATCTTCCTCTTCCACCTATCGAGGTCCGCCTCGCTCGCGATCTGCCCGGTGAGGACGGCGTCGACTATCTCCCGGAGCGCCGCCTTCACCTCGCCATCCTCTTTCAGCCCACGATCCGTCTTAACCCCGCGATCCGTTTTCGGCCCCTGATCCGTCTTCAACCCTCGATCCAGTGGATTGCCTCCGTCATATCCCGTCCCGGTGGCGGAGCCGGCCTCTCCGCGGGCCAGCCGATGGGAACTATGGCCGTAGGGACGAGGCGGCGGGGCAGGCTCAGGATATCCCTCACCATCAGCTCGTCGAAGGCGCCGGTCCAGCAGCCTGATAGCCCCATATCGAAGGCTGCGAGGAGGAGGCAGGTCGTCGCCGAGGCGGCGTCCTGGATCGAGTAGAGCTGGCCCCGGTCGCCGTACCTCCTCCCCGACCGGGCGGGGTCGGCGCAGACGACGACGACGACGGGGGCGGCCGCCACGTGCTCCTGGCCGAAGGCGGCGGCGGCGAGGGCCGCCTTCAACTCGGGGCGGGTGACGACGTAGTACTCCCTCGCCCTGAGGTTTCCGGCGGAAGGGGCGGCCTCCGCCGCCTCGAGGAGGGAGGCGACCTGCTCCCGGCCGACGGGGCGGTCGGCGTACCTCCTCACCGACCTTCGGCCCGCCAGGACTTCTTTGAAGTTCATCGCCCCTCTATCGCCCGCCGTGCATATTAAAATTTGGTATATTCGGCATTGATCTGCAGATCCATCTGCAGATCGGATCTTGCAGGTCAGAGTCGAGAAGGCAAAAGATAAAAGCCCCAAAGGACCCCTCTCGCAGAAGGTGTTCTCAACCATGATCGATATCGCCATTCCAAAGGGGAGCCTTCAGAGCCAGACCCTCCAGCTCTTCGCCCAGGCGGGGCTGGAGATCAAGAGGACGGAGCGGGAGTACAACGCCCGGATCGACGACCCAAGAGTGGGGAAGGTGAAGATCCTCCGCCCCCAGGAGATCCCCACATACGTCGCCAAGGGGAGCTTCGACCTGGGGATCAGCGGGACGGACTGGATCAGGGAGTCGGCCGCGGATGTCGTCACCGTCGCGGAGCTCGACTACGGAAAGCAGGGGCCAGGAAAGGTGAAGGTCGTAGTTGCCGTCCCCGAGGCCCAGGAGGCCGCCTCGGCGAGGGATGTCCTTCCCGGCTCCAGGATATCGACGGAGTATCCGAACCTGACGAGGAGGTTCTTCGAAGATCTCGGCATCCCCGTCGAGGTGGAGTACTCCTACGGCGCGACGGAGGCGAAGGTCCCGGAGCTCGCCGACGCCGTAGTCGACCTGACGGAGACGGGCTCGACCCTCGTCAAGAAC
>CP086218.1:112339-131186 GCA_020844795.1 Methanothrix sp.
GAAGTAGGATGTAGTCTCGGATATCGTCGCGATCGTCTCCTCTCCATCGAGGAGGGTGAAGAGGGCGAGGGCCATAGCCTCGTCGGCTAGGGCGGCGTATATACCTCCCTGGAGCCAGCCAGCCCCGTTGAGCATATCGGGCCTGACCTCCATGGAGAGGGTCGCCTCTCCGCCGCCGAAGGAGACGACCTCGATCCCCATGAGGCCGAAGAAGGGGTTTGCCTCGCTACCCCTCTCTCTCAGATCTTCCAGGTAGCCCATTTCTATCCTCATACCGATAAAAACCGGCTTGTATAAGCCTTTTGGGGAGGTCCGGCGTTACGCATCATTTATCATATCTACGGGCCGATTCCCGGGCCGGTAGTTGGTGATATCCCCGTCCAGATCTCTGGTGAGATCTCTGAGCCGCCCCCCGATGAAATCTCTTCGACCGCCTTCGAGGCCAAAGAGAGATATCCCACGAGATCGGAGGATACCGTCATGGCAGGGAACTCTTTCGGCACCTTATTCAGGGTCACGACCTGGGGGGAGAGCCACGGCCGGGCGGTGGGGGCGGTCGTCGACGGCTGCCCTGCGGGGCTCTCCCTCTCCGAGGAGGATGTCCAGAGGGAGCTGGACCGGAGGCGGCCTGGGCAGAGCTCCATCTCAACCCAGCGGAAGGAGGAGGACCGGGCGGAGATCCTCAGCGGCCTCTTTGAGGGGAAGACGACCGGGACCCCCATCTCGATCCTGGTATGGAACCGGGACGCCCGGCCGGGCGCCTACGACCTCCTCCGGGATAGACCCAGGCCCGGTCACGCCGATTTGACGTACATCGCGCGGTACGGGATCCGGGACCACCGGGGCGGCGGTCGCTCCTCAGGGAGGGAGACGGTGGGAAGGGTCGCCGCCGGAGCCGTCGCCAAGAAGCTCCTGGCCGAGAGCGGTATCGAGGTGGCAGGATACGTCACTGAGCTGGGGGGCGTTCGGGCCACCATCCCCGAAGGCGCGGACGTATACCGCCTCCGAGAGGAGGCGGAGAAGAACCCCGCCCGCTGCCCCGATCAGGTAGCCGCCGCGGATATGGTAGAGATCCTTGAGGAGGTCCGGAAGGGTGGCGACAGCCTCGGCGGCGTCGCTGAGGTGGTGGCCTCAGGCGTTCCCGCCGGCCTGGGGGAGCCGGTCTTCGATAAGCTCGACGGAGACCTCGCCTCCGCCCTCATGGGGATCGGGGCGGTGAAGGCCGTGGAGATCGGGGCGGGGATGGAAGCGGCCCGGATGCGGGGCAGCGAGAGCAACGACCCCCTCCTCCCCGGGAGCGGCGGGCCGTACTTCGAGACGAACAACGCCGGGGGGATCCTCGGGGGGATATCGACGGGTTCGCCCATCATCATCAGGATCGCCGTCAAGCCGACCCCCTCCATATCGCGGACCCAGAGGACGGTGGACCTATCGACGGGTGAGGCCGTCGAGATCGAGATAAAGGGGAGGCACGACCCGGCGATACCCCCCCGGATCGTCCCCGTGGCGGAGGCGATGGTCGCCCTCGTCCTGGCAGACCACCTCCTGAGGCGAAGGGTGGCGAAGGTCTGAAACTCCCAGGCCAAATCTTATATCGGCCATCAGGGGAGCGATAAGAATATGCAAAAGGAGTTTCGCGCCCTCATCTCCCTCGACGAGGCGAGGAAGATCGTCCTCGATGCCGCGCCTAAGGCCGGGGAAGAGACCGTCCCCCTGGAGGAGGCCCTCGGCAGGGTTCTAGCCGAGAAGGTGGCCTCCGCCGCCGACGTCCCCGGCTTCGACCGGGCGGCGATGGACGGCTTCGCCCTCCGGTCCGCCGACACCCTGGGGGCGAGGGAGGACCGCCCCCTTCCCCTCGCCCTCATCGGCGCCGTCCCCATGGGAAGGAAGACGGGGCTGGTGGTGGGCGATGGAGAGGCGGCGGCGGTCTCCACCGGCTCCATGATCCCTCATGAAGCTGATGCCGTCGTCATGGTGGAACACACCGAACTCCTCGACGAAACCCTCCTCATAAGAAGGCCGGTCCGGGTCGGGGAGAACCTCCAGCGGGCCGGGGTAGACGTCGGCTTCGGCGAGACGGTCCTCCTCCCCGGAAGGGTCCTCTCCCCCCGGGAGATCGGCCTTCTGGCGGCGGTGGGGAGAAAGGTGGTACGGGTCCGGTCCCTCCGGGTCGCCGTCGCCTCCACCGGCGACGAGCTCGCCTCCCCAGGAGAGGTCCTCTCCCCGGGTCAGATCTACGATATTAACTCCTACTCGATAGCCGCGGCCGTGGAGGATTGCGGAGGGTCGCCCCGGATCTATGGGATTCTCCCCGACGACCACGATAGGATGGCTGCCGGGCTTCTCTCGATGGCAGAAGAGTCTGACCTCGTCCTCGTCAGCGGCTCCACCTCTGCGGGTATCGGGGACATGGTCTACAGGGTCGTCGAGGAGCTGGGGGAGGTCGTATTTCACGGCATAAACCTCCAGCCCGGAAAGCCGACCCTCTTTGGGTTTGTAGACGAGAAGCCCTTCATCGGCCTTCCGGGGTATCCTACTAGCGCCCTCACCGTCTTCGGCCTTCTGGCGGCTCCTGCCATCAGGAGGGCTTTGGGCACCGGCCACCTCAACCCTTCGGCGGCCGGAAGGCTCGCGAGGCCCGTCCGGTCCGAAGGTCGGCGGCAGATGCTGGCGGTGGCCGTCGCCGGCGGCCGGGTCCTTCCCGTCGACAAGGGGAGCGGCTCCATCACCACCCTCGCCGCCGCCGACGGGGTCATCGACATCCCCGAGAGGGTGGAGCTCCTCGACCGGGGGGAAGAGCTGGAGGTCCAGCTATTCGGCAACGTGCCGCAGGCCGCCCTCCTCCTCGAGGGGGAAGACTGCCCGAGGCTGGAAGCCCTCCTTGCATCCCTCCCCTTCCCGGTCCGTTTCATCCCCAGCGGGAGCCGCCGAGGAGCCGCCTCCGCGGAGGACGGGGTCGCCGACTTCGCCGCAGTCTCGCGGCATGATGGAGAGGAGCCGTTCTGGGACGAGGCCGCCCTTGAAGCCGTCGGCGGATACCGGCGGGATCTGGTTATCATGGCAAAGGATCCCGGCCTCCTCGACCTTGAGATCGACCTGGAGAGGATGGAAGGGGTCCGGGTCCTCGGGTGGTCTCGGGAGTCGGAGATGGACCGGATCTTCAGGAGGGTCCTCGCGGAGTCGGGGCACGAGGCGGTAGAGTTCGCCGGCGCGGCCCGGTCCCACGCCGCCGCCGCGACATCCGTCTCGGCAGGCCGCGCCGAGATCGGCTTTGCCGTCCGGGATGCGGCGGAGGCGGCGGGGCTCGCCGCGAGGAAGGTCGCCGAGGACGAGATGGTCTATCTAGTCCGACCGGAGAAGATGGACCTGGAGGCGGTCCTGACCTTTTTGGAGGCGGCGGGGGTTCGTTGAGGGATCTAAGCGCCGGGGCTCTCGGAGGATCGCAAGCAAGATAATTGGATCGGACATCACCTTCATCCCAGATCCAGGACCATCGGTATAGAAGGGATGCTCCCTTCGCCCTCTAACCCTTCCAGGCGGCGAAAGCCGAGCCGCTCGTAGATCGGGACGGCGTTCGGCGAGGAGCGGACGGTGGCCTTCGATATACCAGGATTTCTTATTCTGGCGGCTGCGATCCCCCTCCTAAAAAGCTCGCCTCCGACCCCCTTCCCCTGGTGATCCCCCAAGACGAAGAAGAGGGCGACGTGGCCGTCCTCCCTCACCTCGATCATCGCTATGATCAATCCGTCGGCGAGGGCGAGATGGACCGAGGAGTTCCACCGGGACCTGGAGAGCAAGAGATGGGGGTCGGAGTAGCTGTAAAACTCCTCCCGCCCTTCGGGGGATAATCCGCCGGCTACGAACTCCTCGAAGATTCGGGATACGAGATCGCATACCCCCTCCTCCTCCTCCCCCGACCTCATCGGCCTGTATCCGAGGGCCCCTCTCATCCGGAACCGCCTTTCTTGACCTTCCTCTCGTAGTAGGTCAAGGGGTGGCTAACCCACCGGCAGAGCCGGTCCTCCCCGGGGCAGTTGCCGTAGGTGGCCATGGTGGCGCAGGAGGGGGGTCTGTAGGCGGTCCCGCCCCTCCCGGCGATATGCTCCACCTGGTAGCGGGTCTTCTCCTCGTCAAAGTCGGGGCTTCTGCCGAAGACCGCTACCACCTCGTCGACCCCCATCCCGACGTGAAGGAGGAAGGTGGTGAGGGCGAACCGGGCGGTGTGGGCGAGGTTCGTCCCGGCCGCCACCTGACCGAGGAAACCCCGGATGCAGGGGGGGAAGGCCTCCTCCGTCACCTCTCCCAGGTCGATCTTCTCCTCCGCTTTCCTGGCAGAAAGCTCCTCCTCGACATGGGAGATCTCCTCCTGGAGCTTCTCGCATATCTCCGGAGGGACCAACAGAGGCAGCCCCCTCTGGACCCTCTCCCTCGCCCTCTCCTCCAGGATCCGGGCGAGCTCCTGGCCGGTGACGGCGACCCACCCCGCCTCCAGGGATCTGTTGACGAGCTTCCAGCCGGGGCTCTTCATCCTCGCCGCCGCCTTCAGGTAGTCGGAGAAGGGGAGGTGGATACCGCCCTGGCCAGCCTGGGGATCTGCCCCGAGGTCCCGGGCGAGGAGGATGAGATCGGCGAGATCCTCCCGGACCATCTTCTTTCCGGCCAGCTTCGCCTCGGCGAGGGCGTACCTTCTGGTCAGAAGGTCGTCGTCGACGCAGGAGACGATCACCCGGGCGATGGGGTAGGATAAGAGCTCCGCCAGGGGGTGGGCAGGTCCTTCGGGGATCTCGCCAAGAACCGCCCCCACGACCCGGTCGAGGGCCCTCTTCCGCGCGAGACGGGATAACCTCGGCTGCTGGTTCGGATCTGCCAGGAGCCCCTCCAGGGAGTAGCCCGTCTCCTTCACCCTGGCCGCCGCCTCTCCGGAGAAGGGGTAGATGGCGAGGCTCATTCCTGTTCGATTCTCGGGGCGAGGAGGTAGTTTATCTCGACCCCCTGGCCGAGGCGGAAGCCTATCCTCAGGGGATAGTCGACCCCCAGCTCCAGCTTCACCTCCGAGGCTTTGCCGATCGCCTTGCTCATGTCGGCCAGGTAGTCCAAAGAGAAGAGGGACCGGGCTTTACCGGGCTTGAGCCCCAGCAGCTCCGCCCCAGGCATCTTCAGCTTGAGAGAGTCGATATCCCCCTTCGCCTCCATGTAGAACTGGTCTTCGGGTTCGTCGGTCACCCCGAGGATGACGTGGTCGCTCACCTTCTCGGCGGCCCGGATCGCCTTTCGCAGGTGCGCCCCGGGGAGGATGACGTGGGCCGGAAGGTCGAGCTCGGGAACCCGGGGCTCCTTTCTTATGGCGCTCGGGTCGATGAGGCTGAGGGTATACGAGAGGGAGCTCACCCCTATCTTCAGCTTGTGGTTCTCCTCGTCCAGCTCGAGGGTGACGTTCTCGCCCCGGTCGGCCATGGAGAGGACGTCGGTGAGCCTCACCAGGTCGACGCCTATCTCGGCGGAGGTCGCCTTGAAGTACTCGAAGGCCTCGGAGTTGAGCCGGAAGGAGACCATGGCCACGTTGGCGGGGTCCACAGCCTTCAGCTCCACGCCGTTCTCTGACAGGGTGAACTTCACCTCGTCGACAAGAGACGATACCGCCTCCACAGCATCTCGCAGGGTTTCTGCGCTTATCACTGCCTTGAACATCCTCATAGCCCCCTCGTCGGAGAGATCATTTTATACAGATCGGAGATATCATTTTTTATCTCAAATATAGATTATCCCCTCAGTCGTACTCTCTCCACGTAAAATCGCATTTTGTGCATCTGAAGAAGCGGACCTCGCTCTCATCGGCGGACCGGAGCTGCCGGAGCCACCAGTAGGCGATATCATTTCCGCACTCAGGGCACCTGGACTTGGTGGTGGGAAGCCCCGCCGCCTCACAGTCTTCGATGACCGTCATCAGCCGCTCTTTCTGCTCGGTCTTGCTGATGTGGCGGTCGCCCCTCTTCATCTCGACCTTCCTACCGCACCTTCTGCAGACGAGCATCCCTTCCGTCGGCACCATTATGCTCTTACAATCGGGACAAAACTCCATCAGATGACGAGTACTCACTCGTCATATTAAAGTTTACCAGTTGAGTAAAGGTACTGTGTTATGGGGTGGTTCTCCCATCCCTCTCCATCTCTGAGGTTATCATGAGCACAGCGTTGAACGTAATCTGCGAGAACAGGCCGGGGGTCCTGCGGGACATCGCCGGGGTCGTCGCCGGCCGGGGCGGAAACATAGTTTACACTCAGCAGTTCGTCCTGGAGCGGGGAGTGAACATCGGCAAGGCGACGGTCTACATGGAGATCGACGGGCTGGCGGAGGGGGTGCTGGAGGATCTGGAGGGCCTCCCTGCGGTCCTGGAGGTATCCGTCCATCAGTCCTTCGACAAGATCTACGGCTCCAGGGTGATCATCATGGGGGGCGGAGCCCAGGTCGCCCAGGCGGCGGTGGGAGCCGTCAACGAGGCGGACCGCCACAACCTCCGGGGGGAGAGGATCAGCGTCGACACCATACCCCTGGTGGGGGAAGATCCGATAGCCGATGCCGTCAACGCCGTAGGACGGCTCCACAGGGCCTCGGTCCTGGTCCTGGCGGGGGCGCTTATGGGCGGGAGGATATCCGAAGAGGTCCAGAGGCTCCAGGAGGAGGGGATCCCGGTGATCGCCCTCAAGATGGCGGGGTCGGTCCCCCGCTACGCCGATCTGGTGGTGACAGACCCCATCCAGGCGGGGACCTTCGCGGTGATGCACGTCGCCAGGACGGCGATCTTCGATATAAATAGGGTCAGGGGGATGGAGTTCTGAGCCACCGGGGGACCTTCCGCCGTAGATTATAGGTCCCTCAATACGGGATCGGCCTCGATAAGGGGGTCAGCCCCGAAGCCCCATCGCCTCGAGGTCCCTGATCGAATCCCCCTCGAAGAGATCCTCGACGGTGTAAAATTCGTCCCCGGCCATGAGGACCGGGGCGCTGAGGGTGAATACCCCGTTGACCCGAAGCTCCGTCAGGGCCTCGGCGGTGGCCATATCCACCGTCTCGAAGTCGGCACCCCAACCCTTCAGGACCCTCTTTACCTCTTCGCACTTTGGACAGCTGGCGGTGGCGTAAACGACGTACCTCATAGCCCCATCTCCTCCGAATCGATCGATCTCAAAGTTCGGCTCATCTCAGCACCATCGGGTACCCCTTCTCCGAACGGACGGCGTACTGCTCAACTACGGCCCTCTCGGCGCAATCTCTACAGCAGGAGAAGTTGGCGAGGTAGGTCACACCCCCCATCTCGTGCTCGAAGATGTTGTTGCAGCTCATCCCCACGATCCGCCTGCAGTCCAGCCCCCTGCAGAAGTCGTGGTCGGAGGCCCTCGCGGGGAACTCGTCCTCAAACCAGATCTTCGGCAGGAGGACCGGGAGTATCGCCATGTCCATGCCGCAACCGCAGGGGCCGTAGGTATCCTCGGGTCCGTCGTAGACGACGGCCTTCTCTATCTTATAGTCCATATTCCGCCACCCCGATTCCTCCTCTATCTCATCCGGAAGCCTAAATAACCTTTCTCATCTCCCCTGAAGGGGCCGGGGGCAGGGAGGGGGCGATGGGGGTGGTATCGCCCCAACAGTCCGGCGGCACCGGGACCGTTTGACCCCTCTATCGAGCTTGAGGATCTCTAAATCGAAATAAACTGTCGTCATGGGACGATTGGCCAAAAATGCAGATATATCCATTTTTCTTCGATTTTCCTGTATATTATCGGCTGCAAGTTTACGAAAATTATATATAGAGATCTGATGGACAACCTGATATCAAATAGGCTCTTATGTTGGAGAAGAAGCTGGTTTAGCCTTTTTTCTGACGGCATGAGCCGGATTAGATCTTAGGAGAGGAGCTCAAATGGCGATACTTCCTGTGGCACCGGTCAGCAGACTCATCCGAGAGGCGGGAGCAAAACGGGTCAGCGAAGGCGCACGCGACGCCCTGGCAGAGATTTTGGAGAGCTACGGCATGGAGGTGGCCGAGGAGGCGGTCGAATGGGCGAACCACGCCAAGAGGAAGACGGTGAAGGCCGAGGACATAAAAGAGGCGGTCAAGAGGGTCAGGCCTCCCAGGGCCCCCGGGACCGACTGAGGCAGATATTATATAAGCAAGGCGGTGAGGTCGTCCATATATGCCTGAAAGCTCAGATTACGCCTCCCTGGGTCTTGTATGCGGTATCGAGATACACCAGCAGCTCGATACCGCAGCCAAGCTCTTCTGCGGCTGTCCCACCAGGATCCGAGATTCCGAGGAGCATGACCACCAGTTCTTCAGGCACCTGCGACCGGCGCGAAGCGAGCTCGGGGAGATCGATCGGGCCGCCCTGGAAGAGGTTCTCGTCTCCCGAAAGTTCATCTACAGATCCTACGACACCACCTGCCTGGTGGAGGCTGACGATGAGCCGCCCCGCGAGCTGAACCCCGAGGCGCTGGAGATCGGCCTTGTAGTCTCCCGTCTCCTCAATATGCAGATCGCCGACGAGGTTCACACCATGAGAAAGATCGTCATCGACGGCTCCAACACCTCGGGTTTCCAGAGGACCGCCTACCTAGCCTCTCACGGCGGGATCGAGACCTCCCACGGCAGGGTCGGGATCGAGACGATCTGCCTGGAGGAGGAGGCGGCCCGGATCGTAGACGACCGGGGAGACGAGGTCGTCTACTCCCTCGACCGGCTGGGGATACCCCTCGTCGAGATCTGCACCTCCCCCGACATAACCTCCCCCTCCCACGCCCGGGAGGTGGCCCAGCGCCTCGGTATGATCCTGCGGTCGACCGGGAGGGTCAAAAGGGGCCTGGGGACGATCCGCCAGGACGTCAACGTCTCCATCCGGGGCGGGGCGAGGGTGGAGATCAAGGGGGTCCAGGAGCTGAATCTCATCGAGACGATAGTGGCGGTGGAGGCGGAGAGGCAGAAGCTCCTCCTGGAGATAAGAGACGAGCTCCACCTCCGTGGCGGGATGGTCCACCGGCGGGTGGCGGATGTCACCGGGATCTTCGCCGGGACCGGGTCGAAGGTGATAGAATCCGCCCTCAGGAAGGGGGGCGCCGTCCTGGCGGTGAGGCTCGGGGGCTTTGCGGGCCTTTTGGGAAAGGAGATCCAGCCGGGACGACGGCTCGGCTCCGAACTGTCGGACCGGGCGAAGAGGGCGGGGGTCGGCGGGATCTTCCACTCCGACGAGCTTCCCGCCTACGGGATCACTCAGAAGGAGGTAGAGGCGGTCCGCTCGGAGCTCGGGGCCGGGGAGGGGGACTCGGTGGTGATGGTGGCCGCTCCTCGGGACCGGGCCGAGGCTGCGATGAAGGCGGTCCTGGAGAGGGGGTCGGAGGCTCTGGCGGGGGTCCCCGAGGAGACGAGGCGGGCCCTCCCCGACGGGACGAGCGAGTACATGAGGCCTCTTCCCGGGTCGGCGAGGATGTATCCGGAGACGGACGTCCCCCCCGTGGTCGTCGCCCCTGAGCGCATCTCCTCCCTCGTCCTTCCCGAGCTCTTCGACGAGAGGGCGGCGAGGTACGAAGGGGGGTACGGCCTGAACCACGAGTTTGCGACCCTAATGGCCATGTCGCCTTACTCCCACCTCTTCGAGGAGGCGGTCCGGGATCTCTCCCTACCCCCTGCCCTGGTGGTGAGGACCCTGGAGATGATCCCCCGGGAGCTGGAGGGGGACGGCGTCCCCATATCGGGGCTTACGGAGGCGCGGTTCATGGATCTCCTCTCCCTGGTAGCCGGAGGTGGGGTCGCCAAGGAGGGGATCCCGAAGCTTCTGGAGTCGATGGCAAAGAACCCCGACCTCTCCGCCTCGCAGGCGGCGAAGGCCGCGGGCCTCGCAGGCGTCGGCGAAGGGGGTGTGGAGGCGGTGGTGGCCAGGATCGTCGCCGATAAGGAGGCCTTCGTTCGGGAGAGGGGCGAGGCGGCCCTGGGCCCCCTCATGGGCCTCGTCATGAAGGAGCTGCGGGGGAGGGCCGACGGAGCCCTCGTCAGCTCCGCCCTGAGGCGGGAGATAGATCGGATTTTGGCGCAATGACCGTCGGCAGGTCTGGCATCCCCTCGAAAGTCGGGCGAGGGTGCCATATTTATCTCCGACCAGGCCAACTACTATCCAGTCGGTTGAGACGTTCTGTCTATAATAGGCCGGCCGTCGGGAGATCGAGGTATGAAGCGAGAGATCCTCCTATGGGACGAGACGATCTTCAAGGACCGGGAGGTCCTGGAGTTCGACCACATGCCGGAGCACTTCGCCCACCGGGAGTCCCAGATGGAGGCTCTGAAGTTCTCCGTCCGCCCCGCCTTCGCGGGGGGGCGCCCCGTCAACACCCTCTGCCTCGGACCCCCGGGGACAGGGAAGACGACGGCGATATACAAGCTATTCAGCGAGATCGAGGCCCACTCCTCGAAGGTCGTCCCCGTCCATGTCAACTGCCAGATGGACCATACGAGGCACGCCATATTCCTGCGGATCTACAGCAAGCTCCTCGGCCACTCCCCCCCGGCGAGCGGAGTCTCCTTCAAGAGGGTCCTGGATAGGATCGCCCGGACGATGGTGAAGGAGAACCGGTCCCTGGTGGTGGCCCTCGACGACGTCAATTACCTCTTCCCCGAGAAGGAGGTCGACCGGGTCCTCTACACCCTCCTGCGGGCCCATGAGACCTTCCCTGGCTTTCGGGCCGGGGTGATCGCCGTCCTCAGCGAACCGGCCCTGGCTTACGTCTTCGATCCTAGGGTCGAGTCGGTCTTCCAGCCGGAGGAGGTCCCTTTTCCCCTCTACTCGAGGGAGGAGATCAGGCAGATCCTCGACCGGCGGGCCCAGATCGGCTTTTATCCCGGGGTCGTCTCCAGCGATCTGATCGAGAAGATCGCCGAGTTCACCGAGCGGGCCGGGGACCTGCGGGTGGGGATCGACCTCCTCAAGAGGGCGGGTCTGGAGGCGGAGAGGAGGGCCTCGAAGTCGATATCCTCCGAGGACGTCGACCGGGCGGGCGAGAGGTCTAGGCTCGTCCACCTATCGAGCGCTCTGAAGCCCCTCCGGGAGGACGAGATCCTCCTCCTCACCCTGGTGGCGGAGATGGGTACCTCGAAGGCCGGAGACCTCTACAGCCGATTTCAGGATTCGACCGGCTCCGGCTACACCCGGTTTCATGAGATCTTAAACAAGCTGGACGCCGCCAGGCTCATAGATACCGACTTCACCGGCCCCGGCCAGAGGGGTCGGTCCCGGATCGTCAGGATAAGGTACGATCCCGGAGAGGTCCTGGAGAGCGCCAGGAAGAGAAGAGAATCCGTAGGCTGAAAAGAAAATATATAGAATATATGCCGTAATGGCTGTAATTTTGTGAAAGATCATCTATTTATCCTATTGTCATCAATTTTATACCAGTTGCCTGTAAGTAGATGGTCTCTGATGAACAGATCGTTAGTTTCCTTTATGGTCGCCGCCCTGGCGATCGGATCGATCCTCGCCTTCTCGGGTTGTTTGGGCGAGGACGGAAGCTCCGCCTCCGGGAGGGCGGCGGTAGTGAAGGTCGCCGGGTCGACTACGGTGATGCCCCTGGTGGAGGCCTCTGCCGAGGAGTTCAACCGGATCCAGGATCAGGCGAGGGTATCGGTCAGCGGCGGCGGCACCGGCGTCGGGATAAAGAACGTCGCCGAAGGGCTCGCAGATATCGCCATGGCCTCCCGGGACGTCAAAGCCGAAGAGATCGCCACCTACGGCGACCGGTTTGTGGAGACCCTCGTCGCCTACGACGCCATAGCCGTGGTGGTGAGCCAGCCGATCGCCGACGCCGGGGTCACCGGCCTTTCCAGGGATGAGGTGAAGGCGATATACGCCGGCGAGGTCACCAACTGGAAGGAGGTCGGCGGCCCCGATGAGAGGATATACGTGGTGGCGAGGGAGGTCGGCTCCGGGACGAGGGACACCTTCAACGAGATGGTGATGGGGAGGGCCGAGGCCGAGACCCCAGGGGTCACCACCAGCCACGGAAGCAACGCCGAGGTGAAGACGGCAGTGACGAGGAGCGACAAGGCCATCGGCTACCTGGGGATGAACTACGTCGAGGGCGGCGCCCTCCTGCCGATAGCCTACCAGGGAGTGGCCCCCTCCGACGAGGCGGTGAAGACGGGATCCTACCCCCTATCCAGGGAGCTTCACCTCTACACCTTCGGCGAGGCGATTCCTGAAGCCAGAGCCTTTATCGACTTCGTCCTGAGCGAAGAGGGGCAGAAGATCGTAGCGGAGGTGGGGTTCGTCCCAGTGGGATGAGATCGAAAGAGGTTCCGGACTGATGATGGATATGCCGGCGCTACGACCGCCGCCCAGCAATTTTTTTTAGTCTGACATAGGGTTTGCCGATCTCAAAGACCTCTCTTCAGAGGAGTTTTGCCATCATGAAATCCTCTATCTGGGGGATGATGGAGTTCTCCATATTTAGGTAGATGGAGGCTGGAATTCCGGTATTCGATATCTTTCGGGCTAGCCGCTCAAAGGCCTGATACACCCCGGGGCGCCTGCGGATCCTCTCGCTGGCAAGGGTTCTCACCAGCCGATCGAGGTGGGAGAAGCCGGTGGAGAAGTCGGAGACGTCCAGCCTCGTCCCCTCGAGGTTGAAGATCAGCTCGATCCACCCGTTCAACTCGTCGATTAGGTCCTGGACGGTGAGGTCGTGGGCGACGATCCTGGACCTTCCTGCCGCTATATTTCCGAAGTACTCCCTGAAGGTCTCCCCCTTTGCGAGAGTCCGGACCTTTCCCACCGCCCCAGAGTGGGAGTCGGTGGCAGCCACCAGCCCCTTCCCATATCTGCGGGCCACGGTCATGGCGAAGCGGTTCTTCATCTCGACCCGGTGCATGTTATGCTCCATCACGGGGAAGAGCTTCACCACCTCGGGGATGGATCTCAGGTTCGGCCTCTCCCCTGGCTCAAACCAGAAGGGGTGGTTATAGACGAAGGGAAGCCCCCTGCGCTCCAGAAAGGCGACGAAGGCCTTCAGGTCGGCATCGACCTTCGCGATCGCCGCCAGCTCTTGAAACTCCTCACCGTCGAGATCGTAGACGTTGACGTGGATGGTGTGGCCGACGAGATCGAGGTCCCTGATCTTCATCTCAACCCCCGAGACCAGCCCCACCCTCTCCCCCAGGACCTGGTGGGCCCTGATGGTATCGTGGTCTGTGAAGGTGACGTAGCCCATCCCCATATCTATGGCCTTCCTGTAGAGAGCCTCTGGGTGGAGGGATGGGACCGGTAGGACGTCGTAGGAGAAGAGGGTGTGGAGATGGAGGTCCGCAGAGTGCCAGCCCTCCTCTACCAGAGCCTTCGCCTCCTCCTCCGATACGATCAGATTATTATAACCGCTCTCTCTATCCATCCTGATCAAAATCCGTCGAGGAAGCCGGATTTTATATACTTTTTCACCATTTAATATATAGTTGTAATATCGGTATAGACATTATAGGTGGATCTGATATGGAGCAGGTCCCCTGATCCCCGAACCATCACACTGTTAAGGCGGCTCTCTCGCCTCCGAGTATATAGACTATATCGGGATATTACAGTAAAGGCCTCTATTTGTTATATGGAGAAAAATTTTATATTGTTTCTGGGGGAGGGGTGGCTGTATGATAGACTCAAAGAACGTGAGCGGTATTGGGGTCCTCGGGCTGGGTTTGAGAGATCCCGGCCTTGAGGGGATCAAGCAGATGGCGGCCGATCAGCAGATCGATCCCGTGGACCACTGGTGGCTCGACGCCTGAGACCATCGGAGATGATATCTCGGCGATGGGCGAGGAAAAAGAAAGGGAGTTGGAGGGAGTGGCGCCGGCGTTGAGGGTGCCGGCGCTACTCTTTCATCGTCATCTTTTGGGCTTCCATCAGGCTCTTTAGAGGGGCTGGGCCCTGGACTTGTCCTCCCAGGCCTTCCCCCAGGCGACGTCCCGACAGGTGCAGTCGAAGATCTCCTTCTCTCCCCACATCCTGTCGTCTTCGGCCATGGCGCTGTAGCCTCCTATGCAGCAGGAGAGCCAGTCAGGCCTCGGCTTCTTGGCGACCTTGCAGGCGGTGAACTCCATATTCTTCTGGATCTTGAAGGTCCCGACGTAGTTCTCGTCTATCTCGACGATGGGATTCTTCCAGCCGTGGTCTCCATCACCCGCCACCAGCTCGCCGATGTGGACGACACCCTCCGTAACTTCCTCCTCAATCTTCATCCGGGCGAGGCCGATGCCGTCCTCAGGGGTGGTACTATATCTTCGGGTGCCGAACTCATCGTAATAGGGAACCTCCTCCTTGCACTGGAGGTCGACCCCGATGTCCTTGACGAAGGCGGAGGCGTACTCGATCTGGTGGTGCATCGAGACCCCCATCTCCGGCTGATAGTTCTTCCCCCAGGTCTTCTCCTTCAGCTTGGAGTTGTAGACGATGGGGTTCTTCTCATACCAGCCGGTCCCGTAGGCGAAGGCCATGGGAGAGTAGACCATCTCATTCTGCTCCAGGAAGGATATGTTCTGGGCTAAGGCGTATTCGGCATCATACCGATAAACGTGTGTATTTGCGTCCTGAGGATAGTGCTTGTTCCTGCTTAGGTTTGAGCTGATCAGCATCGCCGCATCCATGGTGCCGCTCCCGTGCATATAGTTGAGCAGCTCAAGGTTTCCTGTGTTGACGTTCTGGCGGACCATGGAGAAGCCGCTTCCCGCCACATCCTGCTCGATAGAATGCTCGTATTGCTTCTCCCAGGCGGCGGAAGCTGAAGCAACCATGAACAGTAGCAGGGCGAGGGCCGCCACAGCTTTCACATTCTTTCCAATGCGTATCATCCTGTCCCTCCACTAAAATTAAGACATTAAGATCGCCGATTCATCGACAACCGCTTGACTAGAGCAATGGCAACAACCAGTATATAACGATTTATCCTAAGCATCCTCTCTCCAAAATTTGTTCTACAAAAATTGATAACACGAGTAAAAAATGTAATAATGATGAGAATTCGTACAAAATGTTCACAAAGTTCAGACTATAAAAATGACTCTAAA
The DNA here is from genome assembly GCA_020844795.1 of Methanothrix sp. GTDB lineage: Archaea > Halobacteriota > Methanosarcinia > Methanotrichales > Methanotrichaceae > Methanocrinis. The sequence continues at coordinate 127,426 of CP086218.1, forward strand.
AATAATGTGGAGGGAGCGGCGCTGGCGGCGTAAGCGCCAGCGCTACTCAAGCTTATCATCGCTATTTCATCGGGTATCTGCCGTAATTCGGCATATTCAGGGACTGCTCCCGGGATTTGTCGCCCCAGGTCTTCCCCCAGGCGACGTCGCGACAGGTGCAGTCGAAGATCTCCTTCTCGCCCCACATCCTGTCGTCTTCGTCCATCCCGGAGTAGCCGCCGAAGCAGCAGGAGAGCCAGTCGCCCCTCGTCTTATCCGCGGACTTGCTCACCTTCACCTCCATATTCTTGCTGATCCTGAAGCTTCCGACGTAGTTCTCGTCGATCTCGATCAGCGGGTTCTTCCAGCCGCTGGCCCCTCCCCTCTTCCCCTTCGCAGGATCAGGGTTGGTCAAGAGCTGGCCGATGTGGACGACCCCCTCCGTCACCTCCTCCTCGATCTTCATCCGGGCGAGGCCGTATCCGTTTATGGGAGACGAGCTGTAGCTTCCCTTCGGCGGGTTAGGCTCCCTGCACTCCAGGTCGACGGCTATATCCTTTACAAAGCCCGAGGCGTACTCGATCTGGTGGACCATCGAGACCCCCTCCTGGTAGCTCTTCCCTTCGGTCCTCTCCTTCAGCTTCGAGTTGTAGACTATGGGGTTCTTCTCGTACCATCCGGTGCCGTAGGCGAAGGCCACCGGCGAATAGGTCATCTCGTTCTGCTCGACGAAGGAGATTACACTGTTTTGTGTCGTAAATTCCGGACCGTAGACGAGGGTGTTTCGGTCCTGGGCCCGCACCTTAGTATCGGTCTGGTTGGACCTTATCAGGGTCGCCTGGTCGAGGGTGCCGCTGCCGTGCATATAATTTTTGAGCTGGAGCGTCTTCGTATTGACCTTCTGGTAGACCATAGAATAGCCAGCCCCTTCCACGTCCTGCTCGAACTTGTGCTCGTTCTTAAGAAAATATCCCTCCGGGTTGACCAGAGCCGAGGCGGGGGCTGAGATCATCAACGTCACCATCACCATGATCACCGCCCATGTCACCATGAGTGATCCCCATATCTTCATCATCGTTCCTATATCCCTCATTTCCTTCCCTTCCCAAAATTTCTGCTTTAGATGGCGATTTTTGCTTCTGCGACCACCACCATGGGAGATATGGGGTATAAAATTTGTCACAATAATATAAATAGATGTAATTTCTGAAAATATTCAAAATTTCAACAAATACCAACGGTTACACGACTTTCGCCTATTTACTTTATATACTTGTCTCGTCAGATCTGCCACTGGATTCGGCCGATTCCGCCCTTCTTGATCGATCGGATCATATTTCGTCGAACCTTCTGCCGCCTATAACCGTCGATTTGCAGTGGCCTTAGCGGAGTCTCAGTATATAGAACAAGTCTCTGTATATAGCATATATATGTAAAAGTATGGCTGTTATGTCTATTTATTTTATTTCGGATAGCTTTATAGCCGATCCCGCCGGGTTAGGGGGCTGTATGAGCATCAAATCAAAATCTGCGCTGATGAGCGTTCTATTTGTGGCGTTTTTAATCGCCACCCAGGGCGCTGCAGCTCTAAAGGTATCGGGGTCGACCACCGTCCTTCCCTTCGGCTCTCTCGCTGCGGAGGAGTTCAACGCCGCCCAGTCCGGGATCCAGGTCTCGGTCAGCGGCGGAGGCTCCGGCGTCGGGATCAAGAACGTCGCCGCGGGGATCAGCGACATAGCCATGGCCTCCAGGCACGTCAAGGACTCCGAGAGGGATGCAAACCCCAGTAAGGAGTTCATCGAGCACCTGGTGGCATACGACGCCATCTGCATCGCCGTCAGCAAGGCTGTATACGACGCCGGTGTCACCGAGCTCACCCTGGACGAGGTCCGCGCCATCTACAACGGCGAGATCAATAACTGGGCCCAGCTCGGAGGCGATAACAAGGATATCTACGTCCTGGCCCGAGAGGTGGGGTCGGGGACGAGGGACACCTTCAACGAGATGGTGATGGGGAGCGACAAGGCGGAGACCCCCGGGGTCACCACCAATCACGGCAGCAACGCCGAGGTTAAGACCGCCCTCACCAGGAGCGACAAGGCCATCGGATACCTGGGGCTCAACTACGTCCAGGACGGAGACCTGGGGCTCATCACCTTGGGTGGGGTTGTCCCTACGGATGAGACCGTCAGGGACGGATCCTACCCCCTGGCAAGGGAGCTCTTCATGGTGACCTACGGCGAGCCGAGCGACGAGGCTGCCGCCTTCCTGGAGTTTGTCACCGGTGAGGATGGTCAGGCCATCGCCGATGAGCTGGCCTTCGTACCGATAAACTGAGCCTGAATGGACGATGAAAGCCTTCCTGGAGCCCCTCTAAGAGGGCTCCGGGACCTCCCTTCTATCTGGACCATACCTTCATCTCAATAGCATGGTTCGGTTGGCCACGCGGTCTCCTCCGCCGTGGTTACTACGGTGGTGACTTCGGATATTCGAACCCCCTCGATGCGAGGTGAGATGAAGTCGTCACAGAGGTCCGATGAGGAGGATGGGGCATAGTTTTAGGAGATTAGCCGACTCAGTCCCGTCGAGATTTCGGGAGGATCGGATCGGTAGACCTCGATTTATGCTCTAGGGAAAGATTGATATTATTTTAAAAGAGGGTTTAAGAGAGGGTTTGAGAAGGATGGCGCGGCCTGAATCGGTTATGACCTGGGCGGTGGTGATGATATTCATATCAGCTGCTGCCGCCTTATACCTCCTCGGCGGCGGCGACCTCTTCCATCGAGACCCATCCAAAGAGACGGCTTCGATCCTCCTGGTGGGAGGTTCCACCACCGTCCTCCCCTTCGCCGAGGCCTGCGCCCAGGAGTTCAATAAGGGTGAGAGGGGTGTCACCGTGAAGGTCTCCGGAGATGGGACCGATGCCGGGATCGACCTATTGAAAGCGGGGCAGATAGATATAGCGATGGCATCGCGAAGGGTCGGCGACTTTGAGATGGAGCTTCTGGGTTACCATCTCGAAGAGCACCCCATCGCCCTCGATGCGGTATCCATAGTCGTGAGCCGACCGATCTGGGATGCCGGAATCGATGACCTCAGCCATGAGCAGCTTTCGGCCATATACAGAGGCGTCATATCCAACTGGAAGGAGCTGGGCGGTCCGGATAGAGGGATCGTCGCCGTATCGAGATCCCCGGGGTCGGGGACTGGCGAGATCTTCAGCGAGAAGGTGGCGACCCCCGGCGTCTCCGTCTACATGGGGACGAGCGAGGAAGTGGGGAGGTATGTGGCCGAAAGCGACAGGGCCATAGGCTATCTCGGCCTCAGCCTCGCCTACGACGGCGATCTCGGAATCGTCGCCTACGAGGGGACCGTCCCATCGGCCGAGACGGTGAGGGACGGCTCTTACCCCCTGGCCAGGACCCTCTACATGTACACCAGGGGTGAGCCCGACGAGGGCGAGAGGGCTTATCTCGAATTCGTCATGGGAGAAGAAGGTCAGGCCATCGCTGAAAGCTGGGGGTTTCTGCCGATCTCGATGTAGCCTGGCCGTCGATTATAGTGGCGGGGTGCAGGGGTAGAGAAAACCCCGGTCTTCGGGCCGGGGATGAATCGTACCCCGCCTTAATCCATGAATCTAAAAATACTATAGCAGCATAAGTGAGTATAATGCTTAAAGCCTTCAAATATAGGATCTATCCGACAAAAGCACAGCGGTCTAAGATGGAAGAGACCTTGGAGCTGTGCAGATGGACCTATAACGAGACTTTAGCATATCGAAA
>CP086218.1:131286-138379 GCA_020844795.1 Methanothrix sp.
CCGAGGGAGGGACGATCAGGGCGACGGTCCTGGAGGCGAACTACTCGACCTACGACGGTTACCGGGTCTATCCCGTCCAGCCCCCGGAGTTCGACTGCGATCCGGAGGAGATGGGGGGCGATAGCGGGGTCGGGGTCGGGGCCGAGGTCGGGGTGGTGGCCGCAGGCGGGAGCGACGGCGGCGTTGGAGGTGGAGACGGAGCCGTCGAATTTCTCATCGACGGGGAGTTCTACTCCATCGACGCCTTCTACCCCGGGGAGATGGTGGAGCTCGGGGCGCCGGGGTTTTGGAGGGACCTTGCGGTTGCGAGCATCCAGATAAACCCGGTCTTCACAAACCCTGCCACGGGGGAGCTACTGGTCTACGACCACATCAGGATCAGGGTCGAATACGGTGACGACTTGGCCTTCACCCAGAGGACGATAGAGCCGAAGTTCGCCGATATCTACAGGAGGACGATATTGAACTACGAGACCCTCGACGTCGTCGTCGGGACCCCCAAACCGGGGGTGAGGGTGGAAGCCGCCGCCCCGCCCGGGTTCAATCGGGTCGCAGAGATCCATCCCCTAGATCAGACGGCGAAGTACCTGATGATATATCACGAAGACTCCTCGTCTTATGAGAGCCTCAGGCCCCTGGTCGAGCTCCACCAGAAGAGGGGGCTCTCCGTAGAGGTCTGGAACGTCTCGTCGGGGGTCAGGCCGACGCCTGCGGATATAAAGGCCCTCATATCGGGGAGGTACTCGGCCCATCCGGGGATGAAGTACTTGCTGCTGGTGGGCGATATCGACCTCCTTCCCTGGAAGCCCGACTGGAACGACGTCCCCGGGGACTACTGGTACGGCTGCGTCCGCGGAGACGACCTGTGGCCGGAGCTGGCGGTGGGAAGGCTTGCGGCTAGGAGCGACGCCGAGGTCGACCAGCAGGTGAAGAAGATCACCGCCTACGCCTCAAATCCCCCGGGGGACTGGTCAAAGAGGGTCCTGCTGGTGGCCCATAAAGAAGATGCCCCGGGGAAATACCAGGGGTGCAAAGAGAGCATAAGGACGAGATCTTACTGCGAGCCCCTGACGTTCATAACCGCCTACGGTGCCCTCCCCGCCCAGGGGGGTGACAGAGCCACCAACGCCGACGTCAAACGCTCCGTCGACTCCGGCATCGGGATATTGAACTACCGGGGCCACGGATCTCCGACCGCCTGGGGTTCCCGATGGAACTTCGACAACCAGGACTATACCGCCGCCGACGCCCATGCCCTCGCGAACGGCGGGATGACCCCCGTAGTCTTCTCCATCGCCTGCTACAACGCCGCCCTCGATAGCACCTCGGAGTCCCTGGGGGAGGCCTTCGTCAAAGACGACACCTCGGCGGTCGCCTTCCTCGGAGCGAGCCGCCCCTCCTACACGATTCCAAACCACGACTTCGACAGATACCTCTTCGACGCCGTTGGGAGCGAAGAGATATACGACATCGGTTGGGCCTTGAACCGGGCCAACACCAGGCTGATCACCAGATATGGCGACACCAGCGTCTATATGGACAACGTCAGGATGTACCTTTGGCTAGGGGACCCGGCCCTCACCATCAGGTTCGTCCCTCCAAACGTCCCCCCTGACACACCCCTGAAGCCGTCGGGCCCCGCCAGAGGATATTCTGATACCCCCTATTCCTATTCGACGAGGACCATCGATTACTCCTAGGGGGCGGCATCTCAGCAGAAAGGCTGCCTTCTACCTGCAGACGGATATCTCCCTTGTGAGGCTCCTGTGGACCCGCTCTTTGTGGACTTCGATGATGTTGAACCCCGCATCTTCGAGGAACTCCCCGACGGGCCGGTCGTCAACGAATATCATCCTCCCCCCGGGGATGAGGACCCGTCGCAGCTCCGCGAGGCTTCCCGCCAGGAGCTCGTCTCGCGATCCGGCCTGTATCAGGGCAGACCTGCCATAGGGGGCGTCGGAGACGGCCGCATCGATCGACCCGTCTTTCAGTGGAAGGCTCATGGCGTCCCCGACGATGAGGGTGCAGTCGAGCCCCTCCAGGTTGGTGAGGGCTCCCCGGACGATCCTCCCCTGGACGTCGACGCCTAAGCCGCGAACAGCCATCATCCCAGCCTCCACCAGAAACCCTCCGGTCCCGGCGAAGGGGTCGAGGAGGAGCTCGCCCTCTCTGGCGCAGGTGAGGTTTACGAGGGCCCTGGCGAGCTTCGGGAGCATAGTCCCAGGGTAAAAGAAGGGCTTGAGGTGAGGGCGCCGGGCGCGAAATCCGGCCCTGTCTGCCCTGGCAACCTCCCGGCCCAGGTAGATCCTGTCCTCGGTGACGATCGCCCGGATCTCGATCCCGGGGTCACTTAGGTCGGCCTCGTATCCTCTTTTCCAGAGAGCTGATCCCACCAACCTCTCCACCTCATCGCTTGCCAGAGGCGGATCGCCGAGTCGCGTCGCCCTCACGCGGTAGCTCTTCATCGGAAGGTCGAGGGATCTGGCTGCCTCGGCGGCTCCCGAAGGCGTCGGATCCCCCTCGGCAGATACCTCCACCACCTGGTGGATCATCGCCATCCTCCCCCCTAGGAGGGAGAGGTCGAGTTCCCGGGCATCGACGACGAGGGCGCGTCCAAGGGATGAGACGACCCGATATCCCGCCGAGGTGACCTCCAGGAGGCAGAGCGCCTCGCTCCGTGGGATCGTCGGGTGCTCCCCCGAGAGCTCGAAGGCGTATCGGGCTTCCATCTCAGATCCGGGACGGTTCCAGGTATTCGTTGACCCGCCTGTAGTCGAACTCTTCGGCATCGAGGACATTTTCCAGAAAGTTGAAGAGTGCCCTTCTGACATCTCCGGTGAGGAGGGGGTACCAGGGGGGGCTCGCGACGACGACCATCCGGAAGGCGAAGAAGGGAGCGATCACCGAAAGGAGCTCCTCGTCCCCCGTTTTGTCGAGGTAGTTCTCGAAGAATAGCTCGAATAGGGCCGCTAGGCCGCCTTCGAGCTTCAGGCTCTTCTGGACGGAGTAGAAGATGTAATTGGTCGTCATCGCCGTGACGTCGTCGGCCGCCTCCCCCCACTCCCCCCGGGACCGATCCAGGACCGAGTAGTCCGTCCCCGACCGGAACATCACGTTCCAGGGGTGAAAGTCGCCGTGGGTCTGGCAGAGCCTGCCGGTCTTATCCCGAAGACGCCACCTCCAGTCTACGCACCTCTTCTCGATAGCCGAAAGCTCCCCGGGCTCGAGGAAGTCGGGGTCTGCCGGGTAGTCGTCGAGGATACCCATGATGCACTCGCCGTGGCCGACGGTCTCCCTTATCTTCCGGCGGTAGAGAGAGGGAGAGTCCTTCTTAGTAGCGTGGATCTCGGCGAGGTAGGTGGAGAGGGCCTCGGCCCGTCTCATATCCAGGTCCGTCAGACCCTCCTCCTTCACCCGTTCCAGGTCGAAGAAGTACTCATTACCGTCGATCTTCTCCATCAGGATGAAGAACTCTCTTGCGTCGCCGCAGGAGGTGAGCCTTCCCCCCTCATCGAAGTATCCGACGTCCATCGATTTCGCGTGTTTTGGGAGGCCTGCGAATGTGGAGTGCTGCCAGAGGAGGACCTGGGCCCGGTCGGAGAAGTGGTCGTGGCCGAAACCTTCCTGGACCCGCATCGTCGATAAGACCGCAGACCCCGCCTCGCCTCCTGCGGAGTACTCCAGAAGGACGGGGCTGCCGTAGCCGAAGCCTTTGACGTCCTCGGTGGTGGGGATCGTCTCACCCAGCTTCCTCATCCCGACCAGTTCGGCGTCCTCCCCCACGACGCTCCTGAGGTACGCCTCCACCGCCTCTCTCTGTAGATCCATATTCTACTCTCTCCTCAGGTCCCCATATCCCAGCTGTGGAGGTACTTCTCCTGCTCCGCAGTGAGGCCCTCGATCTCGATCTCCATAGCCGCGAGCTTCAGGGCAGCCACCCTCTTATCGATCTGCGAGGGGACGGGGTAGACCTTCCGGTCGAGATCTGGGCCGTTCTCTGCTATGTACCGGACGCAGAGAGCCTGGTTTGCGAAGCTCATGTCCATCACCTCCGGAGGGTGGCCGAAGGCGGCGGCGAGGTTGATCAGCCTCCCATCGGCGAGGAGGTAGATCCTCCGGCCGTCGGACATTTTGTACTCAGCGACGTTCTCCTGGACCTCGTCCACCCCCAAAGACATCTCCTCCAGGGCACGGATGTCTATCTCCACATTGAAGTGGCCGCTGTTGGCGACTATCGCCTGATCCTTCATCAGCTCCAGGTGCTCTCTTCTGATGACGGAGACGTTCCCGGTGACGGTGACGAATAGATCGCCCAGGGGCGCCGCAGCGGTCATCGACATCACCCGGAAGCCGTCCATCGCCGCCTCCAGGGCCTTCCTGGGCTCCACCTCGACGACGACGACGTTCGACCCCATCCCCCTCGCCCTCGTCGCCAGGCCGCGGCCACACCAGCCGTAGCCGCCGACGACGACGGTCTTGCCGGCGAAGAGGAAGTTGGTGGCGTTCATGATACCATGGATGGTGCTCTGCCCAGTACCGTACCGGTTGTCGAACATCATCTTCGTCTCGGCGTCGTTGACGGCTATCACCGGGTACATGAGCTTCCCGGCGTCGGCGAGGGCCCGCAGCCTTATCACCCCCGTCGTCGTCTCCTCGCAGCCTCCAAGGATATCGGCGGCCAAGTCCGTCCTGTCCCGGTGGATGGTGGCGATGGTGTCGGCGCCATCGTCCAGGGTTACGTTGGGGCGTATGTCCAGGGCCCTGTTGATGCAGTCGTAGTACTCCTGGTCGTTCTCGCCGTGGAAGGCGTAGACGTACATACCATCCTCTGCCAGGGCGGCGGAGACGTCGTCCTGGGTGCTGAGGGGGTTGGAACCCGCCACAGCGATCTCGGCTCCACCGGCCGTCAGGGTCGAGAGGAGGTTGGCGGTCTCGACGGTGACGTGGAGGCAGGCTACGACCCTGACCCCCTCCAGGGGCCGCTCCGCACCGTACTCCTCCCTGATCTTCTGGAGGACGGGCATGTGCCTTCTCGCCCACTCGATCCTCTTTTTGCCCTTATCGGCCAGCGTTGGGTCCTTGATGACGTTATCCTTCAAGTATCACACCTCGATCGATTTTGCGGTCGGATCATCGCTTCTGAGATCTGATTATTTGGATCTACTTAAAACCGACCGGTAAAGATCGAGGCAACCTCTATCTACCTCCAAGTATCAGAAGAGGCCACCATGTCGGTTGTTGCCAAGATCGAGGTGACCCTTCTGGGGACGGGGGTCGGAATCCCCCATTCGGGCCGGGCCCAGGCCGGTCTGGTGTTGACGGCCAATGAGCCCCTCCTCTTCGACTGCGGAGCCGGCGTTCTCTTGAGGCTCTCGGAGGCGGGCTTCTCCCCCCTGGAGGTCGACGCCGTCCTTCTTTCCCACCTCCACCTCGACCACGTCTCAGACCTCCTACCCCTGGCGAAGGCCCGGTGGCTTCTGGGGGAGAGGAGGCTGGATCTATTCGGCCCCGAGGGGACGGGTGCATGGTTCGACCAGGTCCGGTCCCTCTACCCTTACCTCGAAGAGCTGGACGTCTCCATTACGACGGTCCGGCCCGGCGACGAGTTCTTCCTCTCGGGCCTCAAGATCAGGGCCGGCGAGGCTGTCCACAGCCTTCCTGCATTAGGATACCGGATCGAGTCGGAGACGAGGGCGATCGTCTACTCCGGGGACACCGAGCCTGCGCCCTCCATCAGGGACCTGGCAGAGGGCGCAGACCTCCTCGTCCACGAGTGCTCCTTCCCCGAGCCCTTCTCCGTCACCAACCACTCGACGCCCCGGCGGCTCGGCCTGAACCTTAAGGGTGCCGGAGTGAAGAGGATCGTCCTAACCCACCTCTACCCCCAGACGATCGGCCGCGAGGAAGAGATGGTCCGGGACGTCCGAGTGGGCCTCGGAGACGGGGCTTGGATAGAGATCGGGCGAGACCTCCAGAGGATCCGAATTTAGTCATCAAAAAATTTATAATAATTTCGTGCTTCAACAGAATTAAAAATATAGTATATTTATGTGAGAGGAATTCAATAATTCGAGATTAATCTGACCCCACATGTTTTAAAAACATCTATTAATATAGCCTATCTCGGCTTTGAGCAGAAATTTCTCGATTCAGAGGCAAATCTGCCTTCTTAGGGATAATTTGGGTCAAAATGCGGGTTAAATAAGATCCATACTCCAATATAAAACCTCCATCGACGATATCAATCTCGCCATTACGTCCGATTCTACTCAGATATATTGTCGAAAGAGTTATGTAGTTGTGGATGAAATAATACTGTCAGTTAAACCACAAAGGAGGTTAAAAAAATGGTAGATGAATTTGGAGGTAAAGAGAGGTACATAGTTACCTTCAAGAGGAAGGACAGAAGGAAGGATAAAGAGGCGGACAAGGCGGAGATTCTGCAGCAGAGCGTCGGCCCCCGTCTGAACTTTGTGGATGTGGGGGCGGCCGTTGCCGGCTTTGCGCCACCGGACGACCCCGAGGGGCTAGTCGCCCTCGACATCAACGACTTTGACCGCCCCACCGTATTTGCCGCCCTCACCCCCGGCGAGGCGGGGGTCCTCAGCAGGGATCCCAACATCGAATCGGTGGAGCCGGACGGGAAGATCTACGCCCTGGACATCGTCCCCCAGGAGATGCTCTTCGGTGGAGGGGTCTTCGGAGGGATGGAAGGGCCGAGGTTCGCCGCAGACGGGCCGTCGGCCCAGGCGGACGTCACCCCCTGGGGGATCTCCAGGGTGAAGGCTCCCCAGTGCTGGGATGCGACGAAGGGGAAGGGGATCTACGTGGCGGTCCTGGACACCGGTATCTGGCCCCACAACGACCTATCCGGAAACCTCCTCGGCGGCATCAGCTTCGTTCCTGGGGAGAGCTGGGTGGACGGCAACGGCCACGGAACCCATGTGGCGGGGACGATCGCTGCCGCGATGAACGGCTTCGGAGTGGTGGGGGTGGCGCCTTCCGCATACCTCTACGCCATAAAGGTCCTCAGCAACGGTGGTTCCGGCCAGTGGAGCTGGCTGATGTCGGGGCTCTACTGGATGAGGACCCA
>CP086218.1:138479-148301 GCA_020844795.1 Methanothrix sp.
AAGAAAGGTTCGAAGCGGCGTCACCGGTTCTTGATCCGCTCCAGAACCTCGTTCAGCCTCCCGGTCGAATAGAGGTAAGCTCCTCCGCCGATGGCAAAGAGGAGGATGAATATCCCGAGGATCATCCCCGTACCGCTCTTCTCCTCCACCACCAGGGTCCTCTGGACGCCCCTCACCTCTACGGTGTAAAGACCCGGCTCCTGGGGCTTGTACTCGAAGGTAAATGACCCCGTCTCCCCTGGCTCTAAGGCGATCGTCGCCGTAGCCTCGGGGATTCCGTTGATCCTCATCTCCACCGCTATCTCGTCGCTTGCCGGCCCTCTGTTCTCGGCGGTGGCTCTGATCTCGACATTCTTGCCGACCCTCGACGTATCGGGCATATCGAGGCCTGTTACCGTAATCGGCGTCAATATCACGATCTTTCGGGATCCGCTCTCGTACCCTGCCTTGGAGGCTGTGATGGTATGAGCGCCGACAGCACCCGAGGCGTAGGAGACGGTCCCGAGGGCGTCAGTGGTCCCTATGATGGCGTCGCCAAAGGATATATCAGCACCCTCTACCGGCCTCATATCGACGCCTATCGTCGCCTTGATGACGAAGCTCTCTCCCTTCAGAGCCTCCTGAGGCGACGTGATGGCGAGGAACCTCTCCTCTCTGATGTCGCTGACGACGAGGACCCCCTTTACATCTCTGTACTCAACCTTCTTCGCCTCGATCTCGAAGCTGCCGGCTACCGTCGGCGAATAGACGTACACGCCATCGACGTCGGTGGTCCCGACCTCATCTCCGTTGATGGTGACGACAGCCCCGATGACGGGATTTCCGTCGGAGGTGACCCTGAACCTTGCTGGAGTTCCCACCACCGCCTCAGGGATATCGATCCTCATGGGCTTGGTCTCCACCCTCACCTCGACGATGGGAACGACGAGCCTTCTATCGCTGTCGGAGACCCTGAACTTCAGGTTCTCCATGATGGGGATCGTCCTACCCCTGACGAGGGAGATGGAACCGTCGTTGGACATCTCTATCCCGGCGTCGGATACGCTATCGATCTCCATCCTGCCGTAGGTCTCACGACTCTCGACGGATCGAGCCCTATCGGATACCTGGAAGATCCCCTCGATGGTGGCCAGATCCTCCTCCCTGCCCCGGAAGACGCTCACGACGTTTATAGCGATGATCGGCACCCTCTCGCCGCCGATCCTCTCATCATAGGTGAAGGTGGAGGTTCGCACGTCCCTCCCGGGGTCAACCACCCTGCTGTCGAGGACGTCTCCGTCCTTGGCGATGGAGAGGAAGACCTTGTTGCCGTCGAGGTCTACCTCTCTGATCCGTAGCTCGTACCCCTCCTCCAACGGGAATACGGCACCGCTGCGGACGGTGTAGGACTCGTCGTCGTCTATCAGAACCCGCCGGAGCTGCTCCTCGTTCAGGACGCTAAACCGGTTGGTGAAGACGGTATCATCGTTGTATCCGGCGAAGTACTTCTCCGCCAAGAATCCTATGACGTTGTAGCTGCCCCAGGGGGCGTAGTCGAATTCGACCGACTGGGGTTCGGTCCTGTACCTCAGAGCTCCGTCGTTGATCCTGTCCCCGGTGAACCTGGCAGTCAGGGTCTCCGTTCCCACGTCTTCGTCGATGTCGTAGTAGAAGCCCTCGAAGTTGTACGAGTTCCAGGTGAACTCACCGACCGTTGGATCAACGATGGTGCCCCTGATCTCGTAGTCCCCCGTCCTCTTCACGGTAGGCCCAAACCTCAGCTCGGCGGCGTCGGCGACCAGGAAGCTGACGTCCCCCATCACCGGGACGGTTCTGCCCGCCCTGAGGGTGATAGATCTGTCGTTGGTCATCTCTATGACGTCGCCGGATATCGAGCTGACCTCCATGCTCCCGTAGGTGTCGCCGGAGGCGACGGTGGTATACCTGTCGGATATCTGGAATATGCCGTCGATGGTGACGAGGCTCGTCTCAGCCCCCCTGAATATCGACGATACGTGGGCCATCACCAGCGGCAGTTTCTCTCCCCTCAGGTCCACCTCGTACTTGAAGGTCGACGACCCGAGGGTCCTGGGATCTATAACCCTGCTATCCAACTCCTGGCCGTCCTTCGCCAGGGCGAGCCAGACCTTGTTGCCGTCGAGATCGATCTCCTTGATCCTGATCTCATATCCCTCTTTCAGAGGGAGGACGGAGCCGGTATCGACGGTATAATCATTGTCGTCGTCGATGAGAACCTGGCGCAGCTCCTCTTCGTCCAGGAGACTTATATCCCTGCTGACGACCTCAGAAGCGGTCCCGACGTATCCGGCGAAGTACTTCTGGGCCATGAAGCCGATGACTTTGTATTCACCCCAACGGTCGAACTCGAAGTTTATCGAGGCGGCTTTGGTCTCGTACTTCAGATCCCCTTCCCTGATGGTTCGATCGTAGCCGCTCCCCGACCTCCTCAGGTTGACGGTGAGGGTCTCTGTCCCCACATCGTCGTCCAGGTCATAGAAGAAGCCTGAGAAAGTCTGGGGGGTCCACGTATAACTGTCGGGGTTCACCCCCTCGCGCCATATCCTGTCGGTGGCGGAAAGTTCCTCTTCCTGCATCTCTTCGGAGTCGTTCCCCTCTCCCGGCTCCTCCAGGGTATCGTTATCGAAAGCCGGGGTCATCTTCTCCGACTCGATGGACTCGAGCCCTGGAGAGATATCGGGCGTAGGAGGCGTCTCCACCAGAGGAGCGCCGTCCATGGGAGCGTCCTCCATGGGGGCGTCCTCCATAGGCATCTCTTCAACCGCCTCCGAAGGTGTCAACCCTTCCGACGACGCTCCTTCGACGGTCTCTGGGGATATCATATCTTCAGATAACGCATCCTCGACGATCTCGGGCGGAATCTGATCTTCTGATGGCGCCTCATCGACGATCTCGGGCGGGATCTGATCTTCTGATAACGCATCCTCGACGGTCTCTGAGGATATCAGATCTTCTGATGAGCCCGTTTCGCCGATAGAATCTCCAGCGCCGTGACCGATCTGATCTATCTCCCCCAGCGGGACCGATTCATCTGGAGCATCAGCCTGTGCCGAAGCCCCCATTGGCAGAACTGCTGCCATGGAGACCAGGAGCAGGCATAGCAGTCCTCCAGCCCTAAGGTAATTCATGACTCTCCACCAACCTATATTGATTTTATTATAATGGCCTTCTGTCATCTATATATATATGTTCTCCACGCAGTTCTCCGTCCGTCAGGGACTCGGCCGCAGGGCCAACATCCCCTTCATCGGAGGGGGTTATGATCTGCCCATCCCCGAAGGTCCCTCTTCTAAGTTAAGGGTTTTCGTGGCCCATTTACAATGCCGACCAGAGAGCCCCTCGACCCTGGGAATCTCTCACTCTCACGTCCGAGGATAGACCTCGAAGACCGCGCCTGGAAATCGACCCCGTATCTTGCGTCCGGGAATCGACCCCGGTGGCGCCATAGTCCGACTTCTCCGCAACCTTTAAGTCGCAAACGAGCGTTTTTTCTTATTGGAGTGTTTATGCTTTGAGATTCGCGATCCTGTGGAAGATCTGTATACTATTTGGAGCGGTATTGGCGGCCGCCTCCTCCGCAACAGGAGCTGAGGCCGATGACGACGGCCCGAGGCTCGATTTTCTCCCAAACCCTTTCGCCGCCGATAGGCCTGCATGGGACCCCTTCGGCCCGATGGACCAGTCGTTCTACGCCGCCCAAAGGCCGGGGTGGGACCCCCTCTCTCCCTCCGGTCGCGATATGGCTCAGCTCGTATCTGCAAACCCCTTCGGACCTGACCAGGGCCTTCTCATCGGAGACGAGGTGAGGACCAGAAACCGGCTATATCTCCAGTCGGGAGGGCTCCTGGTGACCAGAGGTGAGGTGAACCTCGCCGCCCCTTATACCCTGTGGCTTTACGTCGCCGACCCGGGTCCCTTCGTCCTGTACGACCGGGGGATTAGGATCATGAGTCCGGGATTCGTCCGCCCCGGGTGGTACAGGCTCGACCTTTATGCTGAGACCCTGGAGGCCCACCGCTATAACTTCGACACCAGTACCAGAAGCAACAACGTCACCGTATCCGTCAGCTCCGCAGGATATCCGATCTCCTACGGCCTGGTGGGCAGGGTCGTCGACGCCTGGGGTAACGGCCTCCCAGGAGCCAGGGTGAGGATATCCGGTCCAGGCGGCGGCGTCTTCAGCACCATCACCGACGGCCGGGGCTTCTACGGGATGGACCTGTCCTCCGGGACCTACTCCGTCACCGCAGACCTCGACGGCTATAGCTTCACCACCACCCAGGCCAGGATCTGGACCGGCACCGTCTCCGCTGCGCCGACCCTGGTGGGGTATCCCGCCGGGACGTTGGCTTATCCCGTCGGACCCCGCCAGGAAGAATACGGCTGGCTCGAGGGGAGGGTCGCCGAGAGGAGCGGCGCCGCGATACCCGGTGCGAGGGTCAGGATCGACGGGATCTTCTCCGTCACCACCGACGCTGACGGCGGCTACCGGGTAGCCCTCGTTCCAGGATGGCACTCGGTAAGCGTTGATGCCAGCGGATACAAGTTCAGCTCCACCTCGGTCATCATACGGCCTGGAGTCGGGTCGAAGCTGGACTTCCAGGGTACGAAGGTGATCGCCCTGGGCAGGTACAGCTGATGGGCGCAGTTTTATCCGCCAGCTGCAAGAGAAAAAGAAGAGCTAAAACCGATCGGTCGGGTCAGGCGTAATTCCAGCGCCAGACCTTGAACCCGACGGCGAGAATCCCGAAGAACAACACCAGCACGACGAGAGCCTGGAGGTATGCTATGATCGATACGATATCCATGTATATCACTTGGATGAGAGCCTCCCTCATGTATCATAAAGATTTTGGTTTTTCCAGGTGAACCGGATCTCCTGACCTGCCCGAGCCCCTCCCCTGAAACGGTCTTGGAATTTTGCCGGATATCCGACGCCGGCAGACCGGCGGAGACCGATATCGTTATATCTCTCAACGAACAACCGAAAAATCATGTCCTGGATCAAAGAGAAGAGATATGCCGAGAAAGATCGAGAGAAGCTGGAGAAGGGGAGCGGGTTTGAAAAGCTGGTCACCATGGTCAGCAACTGGCTATACCGGGTAGTCTCCTGGTGAGGCGGGTCGAAGGCGGCGACAGGCCCGCAGTATCCTCCAGCTCCTCCCTTTGAGGAGATCGACCGCCTTGCTTTTCTCTTTTCCATAGCTCAATATCGAAACCACCGGGTCTCCCCTCTTCGCCATCGATCCAGGCCTGGGGACGTCAGCGACCCAGGGGGTGACGGACCTCAGATCGGCGCAAATCCCGAGGTTGCCATCGGCGAAGAGGATACCTCTTGCGCCAAATCCGCGAGGCTTCGGCCTTTCGGGAAGCACCCCCTCGAAGGATAGCAGGTGGGCCTGGAATAAGTTCATCCCCGTGGAGATCTCGACGGAGTCGAGGCTACCCTGGAACCGGGGGTTGACCTCGAGAACGAGGGGGCCGGATTCGGCGAGAATGAAGTCGATCCCGTTGGAGCCGACAAGGCGGAGCGCTTCTGCGATCTCCTCGCCGATATCCATCATCTCTTCGATGACGCCGTCGTATCGAGGACGATCCAGGGGAGTTATGTTGCCGCAGTAGCGAAAGCCCGTCCCTCCCAGCCAGTAGGTCCCGATGAGCTGCTCGTTTGCTGATACCGCCACCGCCTCCTCCCCGTCGGCGACGACGGAGACGCTCGCCGGCGTCCCCTCCACCATCTCCTGGACGATCAGATCACCTCCGACCCCGGCGAGCTCCTCTCCGGTGAAGATCTGCCTGTTCTCGAAGCCTCCCGCCCCCCGCCGGGGCTTGACCATGAGAGGAAAGCCCTGAAGATCCCCCGCCTCGGCGAGAGGCCGGGTCGGGAGGGTGGCGAACCCCTCTTCATCGAGCCAGCTGGCAAGCCAGAGCTTGTCGGATACGGTGGAGGTCTTATCAGGAGGGTTGTTGAGGACCCTCAAACCCTCCACCCTCATATCCTCGATCCCGGGCCCCAGGACCAGCCCGTCGATCTGATCCATCTCTACGACATCCCGGATCATAAGTCTCGCCGACCTCTCCAGGTCCCCGGGGATCGAAGGGTCGGCGTCGAGGAGGAGGGATCTGGTAGCCGCCTCGACGAGGTCGAGGTCGTTGTAGCAGTCGGCGGCGAAGACGTGATGGCCGGCCCTCGACGCGGAAGCGGCGATATGCCGGACGTTCTGGCCGACGACGAGGATCCTCCGGGGTCGATCAGCCATCTCCTTCATCTTCCTCTCCCCTCTCGATGACGGTCTTATATCGCGGACTAGGGACGACCTCGATCCTCCCCTGAAAATCCCTCTCCAGCTCCTGGCCCATAAAGAGCCTGTCGAGGAAGACGGCGAGGGCCGCCACCTCCGAATGAGGCTGGTTTCCAACCCCAACGTTCCAGTCGGCGATATCGTATATCTCGGGGGGGACCTTCTCCGCCCCCACCATCACCATCACCGACCCGGCGGAGCGGATCTCATCTATCGAATCCGAGAGGGGGGTCCCGTACATGGTGAGGTGGACGATCCTCCCACCTGAACCCTTCCAACGCCTCGCCTCGCCCTTCCAGCCATCCGCCGACCTCACCCTAAAGTCGCCGCCCCACCTCTTCGAGACGTCCTGAAGCCCCTCCACCAGCTTGTCGTCCCTCCCGGCGAGGATCATCTCATCGGCGCCGAAGGCCCTGGCCACCAGTCCCACGTGGGTGGTGACCCTCTTGTCCCGCTCCGGCCGGTGACCGAGCCGCAAGACCACAACTCGCATGCTTCCGCAGAGACCCCGGATGCTAATTAACCCCACCGTCCCCTCCAAAACCGATAAATCCCTTGGCATCCTTCATCTGAAGGATGAACCTGTGCGAGAGATGCGGAGGCAAAGGCTACCGGACGGTGGGAGATAAGGGATGTCCCAACTGCAAAGGGACCGGCAAGATCGAGTCCGTCAGCCTCGGCGAGGCCTCAGCGACCGAGATCAACGACCTGGTGAGCAAGGGGTCGACGAGATGCCCCGTCTGCAAGGGCGAGGGGAAGATCCCCGTCACCGAGGACTGTGGGGATTGCGGTGGCCTGGGGCGGGATTACCTCTGCGCCATCTGCGGCGCGAAGCTCACCGTCAAGGCGGAGGTCTGCCCTAGCTGCTCCAAGAAGCCGATAGTCCGCGTCCTGGAGAAGGCCTGCGACACCGGCGACCTGGTCATCGGCGACACCTACCGGGGGAAGGTCTCAGGGATCGCGAACTTCGGCGCCTTCGTCGACCTGAACGACCACGTCCGGGGACTCGCCCACAACAAGTTTCTAAAAAGGACGCCGGAGGTCGGCGAGGAGATATACGTCCGGGTGAGGAACGTCGCCCCCAACGGCAACATTGAGCTGGAACCGGTGGAGGTGGGAGAGCACCACACCCTGGAGGTGAAGAAGGAGCTGCCGGCGACGAGGATCGACGAGCTCGATAAGAGCGTCGGAAAGATGGTCTCCATCGAAGGGGAGGTGATCCAGGTGAAGCAGACCGGGGGGCCGACGATCTTCACCATCGCCGACGATAGCGGCCTGGTCTTCTGCGCCGCCTTCGAGCGGGCTGGGGTCAGGGCCTGGCCCGAGATCGACACCGAGATGATGGTGAGGGCCATCGGCGACGTCTCCGTCAGGAACGGCCAGATCCAGATAGAGATCAGGTCGATGAAGCAGCTCTGGGGCGGGGAGGCCTCCTCCGTCAAGGAGAGGATCGAGAGGTCTATAGACGAGAGGGCAAATCCCGCCCACCTCCCCCTTCTGGTGGAGAGCGAGATAATATCGCGGCTTCAGCCGAAGATGAGGCAGGTGGCAAAGGAGATCAGAAGGGCGATACTGAAGTCGAAGCCGATAGTGGTGAGGCACCACGCCGACGCCGACGGGATGAGCGCGGCCGTCGCGATCGAGACGGCGATCCTCCCTCTCATCCGGGAGGTGGGGGGCTCTGACGCCGAGTACCACAACTACAGGCGGGCTCCGTCTAAGGCCCCGTTCTACGAGCTGGAGGACGTCACAAAAGACCTCACCTACGCCCTGGAGGACCAGTCCCGCCACGACCAGAAGATGCCGTTGATCGTCCTTCTGGACAACGGATCCACCGAAGAGGACGTCCCTGCCATGAAACAGGCCCGGATCTACGGCCTGGAGATGCTCGTCGTCGACCACCACCACCCCGACGAGGCCGTCGACGAGTACCTCATAGCCCACGTCAACCCCGCCCATCAGGGGGGGGACTTCGGCGTAACCACCGGGATGATAGCCACAGAGATCGCGAGGATGATAAACCCCACCGTCGAGGAGAAGATCAAGCACTTTCCCGCCGTCTCGGCCGTCGGCGATAGGAGCGAAGCTCCCGAGGCGGCAAGGTACATCGGCCTCGTAGAGGAGAGGTTCTCTATCGAAGACCTGAGGGATATAGCCCTGGCCCTCGATTACGAGGCGTTCTGGCTTCGGTTCAACGATGGGAGGGGGCTCGTCAACGACATCCTCTGTCTTGGTAGGCTCGACCGACACCGAAAGATCGTCCAGCTCCTCTGCCAGCAGGCGAAGGAGGCGATCGAGGAGCAGCTCCGGGCCTCCCTCGCCCACGTCAAGACCCAGACCCTCCCCAACGGCGCCGTCATGAACGTCCTGGACGTCGAGAACTACGCCCACAAGTTCACCTTCCCGCCGCCGGGAAAGACCTCGGGAGAGGTCCACGACCGGCTCTGCAAGAAGTACGACGGCAAGGCTGTGGTGACGATAGGCTACGGCCCCGACTTCGCCGTATTGAGGAGCCGGGGGGTGAGGATGAACATACCGAGGATGGTCCGGGAGCTCCGGGAGGAGATAGCGGCAGGCGGCGTCAACGGCGGTGGCCACCTCGTCGTCGGATCCATCAAGTTTGTAGGAGGGATGAGAAAAGAGGTACTGGCGAAGCTCGTCGAGAAGATCGCCGCCTCTCCCGTAGACGCCGTCCCCTCCGCCGGCTCGAAGGCCGGAGAAAAAGTGGAGGCTTGATCGTGGGAAGCCTAGGATATTCTGAAGAAGTGCTGGATCACTTCAAAAACCCCCGAAACCCGGGCCGGATCGAGGATGCGGACGTGACGGCAAAGGTGGGGAGCGCCGCCTGCGGTGACATGGTCCAGCTCTACATGAAGGTCGATCCCGATACCGAGGTGATCGAGGATATAAAGTTTGAGAGCTTCGGATGCGCCGCCAACATAGCCAGCACCAGCGTAACGACACAACTCGCCAAGGGCAAGACCCTGGAGGAGGCTAAGTCGGTCTCCTTCAAGGACGTGGTGGAGGAACTCGGCGGGCTTCCAAAGAACAAGGTCCACTGCGCCCACCTCGCCACCTCCGGCCTAAAGGCGGCGATAATGAAGTACGAGGCGAAGAGGGGAAAGAGGGATATCGACGCGGATTTCGTCAGGAGGCTCTTGACCGGGGTCCTAGATCCCGAGAAGGGGCTCAACATCATCGCGGCAAAAAGGGTCGAAGGCGTCGATGTAGAGGGAAGGAGGGTGAGGGTCCTCCTCTCGAAAGAGCTCGACCCCGAAGCGAGGGCGACGATGGCCGAGGACGTGGCCGGCGTCTTCTCGGGGCTGGAGGTGGAGGTGACGGTAAAGTGACCCCCCCTCAAAGGCTCGAGATCTGAGGGGCCCGCCGGATCATCTATCCTTCCTGAAGCCCTGCCCCGAAAGGCGCGGCGGCCCCGGGGCCCTCCCTCCTTTTTTGGTCCGTAAGGCCGCCCGCCCGGGATTACAGGATGAAATCTCCAATT
>CP086218.1:148401-152074 GCA_020844795.1 Methanothrix sp.
AGGCCGAACTCCTTTGAGCCGAGGATGAAGGTGATGCCGAGCTTCACCAGGGTGTTGGTGATGGCGGCTAGGGTTATCGCCGCCACCGCCACACCCTCGTCCATCTGGGAGGTCCTGGCGAGGGTCGCCAGGGAGAGGGTTATGGCGTCGACGTCGGCGAGGCCGGCGACTACGCTGGCGGCGTAGGTACCCGCATCTCCGAAGCTGGTGGTGGCGAGCTTCGAGACGAGGAGGACGAAGGCGAAGAAGGCCCCGAACTTGAGGGCGGGGGAGAGCCTGAAGGGGTCGGAGAGCTCGACCTTCGTCTCTATAGTCTCCCTCTTCCTATAGATGAGGAGGGCCATAGCGACCCCGACGGCGGTCATGCTCGCCATGGGGATGAGGAGGGGGAAGAATAGGGCCCTGTTGACGACGAAGACCTCCAGGAGGATCCGGGGGAACATGGTGCAGCTGGCGATGGTGGTGGCGAAGACCGCCGAGGGGATCACCTCTCTATGGGCCCGGGCCTCCGCCGCCATGGTGGTGGCGACGGCGGTGCTGGAGACCAGCCCCCCCAGGGCGCCGGTGATGGTGAGCCCCTTATCCGTCCCGAAGATCCGGATCATGAAGTAGCCGACGAACCCTATAAGGCTGACGAGGACGACCATCAGCCAGATGTTTCGCGGGTTCAAGACCCCCAGGGGATCGAGGGGTACGTTGGGGAGGAGGGGTAGGATCACCAGGGCCACCGTAGCCATCTTCAGGGTGTCGAGGAGCTCCTCCTGCCTGATCGTCTCTACGTACCGGTGGGCGGTCTTCTTCACCGCCAGGATCGCCGTGACCAGGATCGCCAGAACTATGGAGATCATCGCCGTCTCGGGGGAGTAGCAGAGAGCCCCCAGGATGAAGGCGATGACCGCCGCCACCTCCGATGTGAAGTCTAGCCTCCCGAGGTTGGTCGCGCTGGCGGCGTAGCCGACGGCCACCATGAGGGCGAAGCTGGCGAAGGCTACGATGATGAACCCCGTCCCGTAGACGGCCGCGAGATGGGCTGAGAGGGTCCCAAGAAGGGAGATGAGGATGAAGGTGCGCAGCCCCGCTACACCGCGCTTCTTCTTCTCCAGCAGGTCCCTCTCCCTCTCCGTCCCGATGAGGGCCCCGATGAGGATCGATATGAGGAAGGGGTAGAGGTCGCTGAAGGCTATCGCCTCGAGGCGGAGGTAGCTGAGATCCATCACCAGATCATCGACCCCCTTCGGCTAATAATTTTTCCATGGAGCGGCGGAGCCGGCCCTTACCCCAGCGTCAGGTTATTGATCTTCGGGGGCGACGGGGAGGAAGGATGATCCCTGCAGATCAGAAAGCCTATCAGAACCCTGGGGGCGGCAGAGACGGGGGCCCCGAGATGCGCCGCCTCCGCCGGGCCATCGAGATCCTGGAGGAGGAATACGGGGTCCCCCAGAGCAGGGGGCTGGCTCCCATCGATATCCTCGTCCAGACGATCCTCTCCCAGAATACCACCTCCGCCAACGCTCACCGGGCCTTCGATAACCTCAAGAAGAGGTACCCGGACTACGGTCCGCTCCTCGCCGCCTCCGATGAGGAGGTCGCCGGACTGATCCGCTGCGGAGGGCTCGCCAACATAAAGACCAGGAGGATCAAAGAGGCGCTGGAGAAGATAAGGGAGAGGGAAGGCCGGAGGGAGATCGAAGAGGCTGGGGAAAGGAAGGGGGAGGGCGGAGAGGCGGCCGGGATGGCCGATCCGATTGAGCTAGACTTCCTGGCGGGCCTGGACCCGCAGGAGGCCCGCGACTACCTCCTCACCCTCCCCGGGGTCGGCCCCAAAACCGCCGCCGTCGTCCTCCTCTTCGGCTTTTCCATGCCTTTCATCCCCGTCGACACCCACGTCAACCGCTTATCCCGCAGGCTCGGCTTCGTCCCGGAAAAGGCGACCATCGAGGAGGCGGAGAGGGTCCTGGAGGCGATCACCCCCCCGGATAAGCGCTGCTCCTTCCACGTCAACCTGATACGCCACGGAAGAGCGATCTGCAAGGCCCGCTCGCCCCTCTGCTCGGGCTGCCCCCTGAGGGAGATATGCCCTTATCCGGATCGAGAGGGGCAAAAGGGTTAAATGGTAGAAAGCCAACCGAAGGGCACCCCAACAGGGGGCGTTCGCAGCGCTCCGGTAGTGTAGCTCGGCCAATCATGCGGGACTCTCACTCCCGCGACTGGGGTTCAAATCCCCACCGGAGCATCCTTTTAAGGTTATAGGAGATCTATGAACTCCTTCGAACTCCTGCTTTTGCCCATCTTCTGCCGTTTTGCCATCTTTCGTTCAAACGTGCCCGGAAGTTTAATCCGGCGAAGAGGCCCATGACTTCCTCATGGAGCTTCAGTTCTACGGGGCGGCCTGCGGCGTTACGGGATCCCACACCGTGCTCAAAGCCGGTGATATTCGGATCGGGGTGGATGCAGGCCTCTTTCAGGGGCGCGATTCCGATCGGAACCGGGGGGGGTTCGGGCATGATCCCCGCTCTCTGAAGGCGCTGCTCCTCACCCATGCCCACGTCGACCACAGCGGGAGAATCCCCCTCCTCGTCAAGGAAGGGTTCACCGGGGAGATCTACTCGACCCCCGCCACCGAAGACCTCTGCGAGATCATGCTCAAGGACTCCGCTTACCTGATGAAAGAAGAGGCGGACCGCGAGAGCCGCCATCCAGACCAGCGAAACGGCGAGTTACTCCCGCCGCTCTATACGGAAGAGGACGTCTCCGCCGCCCTGAAGCGGTTCAGGTCCGTCGATTATTATAAATCCCAGGATATAGGAGGCGCCTCGGCGAGGTTCCTGGACGCCGGCCACATCATCGGCTCGGCGATGGTGGAGCTCTCCATCGACGGCCAAAGGCTGCTCTTCACCGGGGATATGGGGCGGCGCGGCGCTCCGTTCCTGCGGGATCCCGACAGGGTGGAGGGGGCAGACTGGTTGGTGATCGAGTCGACCTACGGGAACCGGGATCACGGAGATATGGCGGAGCGGGGCAAGAGGCTGATGGAGGTGATCCTGGAGACGATCGACCGCGGCGGAAACGTCGTCATCCCGGCGTTTGCCGTCGGACGTACCCAGGAGATTATCTACGAGCTGAACCACTACGCTGAGAGGGGAAGGCTCGAGGGGGTAAAGACCTTTGTAGACAGCCCCATGGCCATCTCGGCTACGGAGATCTACAGCCGCCACCCGGAGTACTTCGATGAGGAGACGCTCCGCCTCCTTTCGTCCGGAGACAACCCCCTCGATTTCCCGGGGATCGAGTATGCGAGGTCGAGGGAGGAGTCGAAGGCGATAAACGATATGAAAGAAGCGCATATCATCATCTCCGCCAGCGGGATGTGCACCGGCGGCAGGGTCATCCACCACCTCATCCAGAACATCGGCCGAAGAGAATCCACCATCCTCTTCATCGGCTATCAGGCGGAGGGTACCACCGGCCGGATGCTCCTCGACGGCGCCAAGACGATCAGGATGATGAACAAGGACTGGAACGTCCGGGCCCGGATCGAATATCTCGACGCCTTCTCGGCCCATGCGGGGAGGACGGGGATGCTCAATTGGCTCCGCTCCTTCAAAGAGTTTCCCCGGCAGGTCTTCGTCAATCACGGGGAGCCGGAGGCGAGCCGCTCCTTCGCCGAGGCGAT
>CP086218.1:152174-170857 GCA_020844795.1 Methanothrix sp.
AGCGGCGGCACCGGCCGCAGGGGCGGCCCCCGCCTTTGCCATCTCGGCGGGCGGAGCCGGCGGGATCAAGCTGATCCTCAAGGACGCTAAGGTTACCATCGAGAAGGTGACGCTCGCCAAGTGAGCGTCCACCTTCTCCCTCCTATATCTTCAGGTGAGCGGATCTATTCCAGCTCGCCGGAGAATAGGGGAGAGATTTAGAGGGAGATTTAGAGGGAGAGATTGTTATGGCTGGCAAAAAGTTATCACTGAAGCTGAAGAAGAAGGAGCCTGGGGCCGCAGCCCCCGCCGCAGGAGCGGCTGCACCAGCTGCAGGAGCAGCGCCCGCCTTTGCAGCGCCCGCTGGCGGATCCGGCGGCATGGTCCTGGAGCTGAGGGGAGCTCAGATCTCCATCAAGGAAGTCGTCATCAAGCCGAAGACCGCCAAGGGCAAGTAGAAGGCTAGTACCGTGGGGAAAGTCATAGCGATAACCGGAAAGGGCGGCACCGGCAAGACCGCCGTCACCGCGATGATCATCAGGTCTCTTTTGAAGAGAGACGAAAAGACTAACATCCTGGCCATAGACGCCGACCCGGACGCGAACCTGGCAGACGCTCTGGGGGACGATGTGGAGATGACGGTAGGAGACATTAGGGAGGAGATTCAGGATTCACGGATCTCGCTACCGCCAGATTACGACAAGAAGCAGCTCTTCGCAGCCAAGATCTTCGAAGCCCTTCTGGAGAAGGACGGATACGATCTTCTGGTGATGGGCAGGTCGGAAGGGTCTGGATGCTACTGTTATCTCAACTCTCTTTTGAAGGGGATCATGGACGAGACGATAGACGACTACGACCTGGTCATCGTCGACTCTCCGGCGGGGCTTGAACATCTGAGCAGAAAGACCATCTCTGAGGTGGATTCGCTGATCGTGGTCACCGACGAATCCCGAAGGGGCCTTAAGACCGCTGAGACGATAAGAGAGCTCGCCGCCGAGCTGGACCTGAAGTACGCAAACCTCTACGTCATAGCTAACAAGGTCCGCGAGCTGTCAAAGGATCAGATCCTGAAGGTCGCTGACGGCCTCGGCCTGAAGGTTATCGGCTTGATTCCCTACGACGAGGATGTAGCCCGGCTCGATCTGGTAGGCGACCCTTTGGTCGGCCTTCCGGACGACTCTCCAGCCGTTAAGGAAGTGGAGGAGCATATACTCAGAGAGATCGGTCTATGAGGGGAGATTAACATGGGAGAGAAACTTAACATATCAGATTTAAATAAGCAGTTAGCAGAGATGGACGTGAAGTCCCTCGAGGGGGTCACCATCGAGGGAGATATTGAACTGGAGATCGACGCAGGAGCTGGCGGCGCAGGGCCTCTATTCGCCTATTACTTCGGCGAAGAGGTGGCAAAGGTGGCGGTCCAGCTGGTCAATATGGCCAAGGCCTTCGGCTATCCTGTTGAGAGCCTCCTGCAGCCCGTGGCGGTGGCTCAGGCTATATCGCCGGCCCCACCAGAGCTGGCGGCGGCAGCCGCTGTTCCGGCCTTCAAGATACCCGACACCCTGGCGAGCGCCAAGTTCTCCGTCGGCACCGACAAGACCTGGAAAACCCAGGTCCAGGAGGTCCAGCTCGGAGCCACCAAGGCCGAGGGCGGATCAAGAGGCCACGTCATCAAGATCGGCGGCGAGAAGGCTATGCCCTTCTTCTTCGACGCTGCGATGCCCAACAGGCCCGTCGTCACCATAGACGTCTTCGACATGCCCATAGGCATGGCCAAAGCCGTCAAGATGCACTACGAAGACGTCATGAACGACCCCGCCGACTGGGCCAAGAAGGCGGTCAAGGAGTTCAAGGCCGACATGGTCACCGCTCACCTGATAAGCACAGACCCCCTGATCAAGGACACATCAGCCAAGGAAGCCGTCAAGGTCGTCGAGGACGTCCTCCAGGCCGTCGACGTCCCCATCGTCATCGGAGGGAGCGGCAACCCCGAGAAGGACGTGGAGGTCCTCTCCAAGGCCTGCGAGGTGGCCCAGGGAGAGCGCGCCCTCATCGCCAGCGCCAGCCTGAACCTGGACTGGGAGGCGATCGGAAAGGCTTGCGTCGCCACCGACAACGTATGTCTCGCCTGGACCCAGCTCGAGATCAACTCTCAGAAGGAGCTGAACAGGAAGCTGATGAAGGTCGCAGGGGTCCCCAGGGATTCCATCGTCATGGACCCGACGACGGCAGCCCTCGCCTACGGCATGGACTTCGCCTACACCAACATGGAGAGGATCAGGCTCGGCGGCCTGAAGGGCGACGAGGAGCTGAACTTCCCCATGTCCTCGGGAACCACCAACGCCTGGGGCGTCCGAGAGGCCTGGATGATCAACTCCCCCAACAAGAACGACTCTCCGTGGGGAGACAGGATGCTGAGGGGCCCCATCTGGGAGATCCTCACCGGGTTCTCTCTCGCCATGGCCGGCGTCGACATCTTCATGATGATGAACCCGATATCCGTCGCCTACCTCCAGGAGATCACCCAGTCTCTGATGGGCCTGGTCAAGGCGGAGACACCTGACACCACCAACTGGATCTCAATGGAGGTGTGATAGCCTTGAAGGAAACTAGCCCGCTCAACCTTTACAAGTTCCTCCCCCAGACCAACTGCGGCGAGTGCGGTGAGCAGACCTGCATGGCCTTCGCAGCAGGCCTCATCGCGAGGAGCAGGAAGATCGAGGAGTGCAAACCCCTCTTCGACGAGAAGAACCAGAAGAAGTACGGCAAGAAGCTCGACCAGCTCAAGACGGTCATCGCCCCTGAAGTCGCCCTCGTATACGTCGGAGCCGGCGACCAGCAGCTGAAGGTCGGTGGCGAGGACGTGATGTACCGCCACCAGATGACCTTCTTCAACAAGCCTCCATTCGCCTACGACGTCACCGACGCCATGAACGAGGCAGACCTCGTCGAGAGGGTCAAGCTGATCGACGCCTGGAAGAAGTTCTACATAGGCAACTGGGAGACCGTCGAGATGGTGGCGGTCAGATCCGTCACCGGCGACGCCGCCAAGTTTGCAGCCTGCGTCAAGAAGGTGATGGAGAACACGGAGAAGCCCCTGATCCTCTGCTCCTTCGACCCCAAAGTCCTGAAGGCAGGCCTGGAGGTATCCGCCGCGAAGAGGCCCCTCATCTACGCCGCCACCAAGGAGAACTGGAAGGAGGTGGCCCAGCTCGCCTTCGACTACAAGGTCCCCGTCACCCTTTCCGTCCCCTTCGACCTGGACGGCCTCAAGGGGATGGCCCTGACCTTCGCTGAGATGGGAATAAAAGACCTCGTCCTCGACCCCGGAACTGCCCCCAACGGCGAGAAGCTCCAGGAGTCTCTCCAGAACTTCATCAAGCTGCGGAGGGCCGCCGTCGAGGAGGGTCAGAAGGACTTCAACTATCCTGTCATCGCCCTTCCCATCAACGCCTGGTTGACCACCAAGGACCCGGTTCGAGGCGCCTACTGGGAGTCTGTCCTGGCCGCCACCTTCGTCATCCGAGGTGCGGACATCATGATCAGGCACTCCATGGAGCCCCACAGCGTCATGCCCGACATGCACCTGAGGTTCAACATCTACACCGACCCCAGGACGCCGGTCCAGGTGAAGCCCGGACTCTACAAGGTGGGCAACCCCACCGACGACTCGCCGGTCTTCCTCACCACCAACTTCGCCCTGACCTACTACACGGTGGAGTCTGACCTCGGATCGAACAACATCGACTCGTACCTCCTGGCGGTCAACACCGACGGGATCGGAGTCCAGGCGGCTGTAGCCGGCGGCCAGATCACCCCGGCCAAGATCAAGGACGCCTTCGCCGAGGCTGGTATGGACTTCGAGAAGACGAGCCACAAGTCGTTCATCCTCCCCGGGATGGCCGCCAAGTTCAGCGGCGAGCTCGACGACCTCTACGGCTACAAGGTCAAGGCCCTGGTAGGACCCGAGGACTCCGGCCGGATCCCCGGCTGGATGGAAAAGCAGTGGCCTCCAAAGAAGTAAACCGCGAGAAGTGAAGGCGAGGTGGCCTCTCCCATAGGGGGAGGGACCTCCTCGGCATCCCAACCGATCCGGCTGGAATGACCCATCGGATCGACCCATTTTTTTCTTTTATACCGCCTAGATATCTCACTCCATCTCTTCCGGCTCACCGGGGGCGAGGAGGAGATCTTTGAAGATGAGGATCTCGATCACCTGGGATACGTACCGTCTCTGCTGGTACCTCTGGATATCCTCGTTCATCCGTAGCTCGCTATCTATCTGGACCCTGATCAGGGCCATCCTGAGATCCCGCCTCTCCTCGTCGTTGAGCTTGAGGGAGCATATCTCCTTCAGAGCTCGAGGAAGGCTGAGGGGATCGTTCAAGACCCTCGCCAGAAGAAGGATATACCCGTTATAAGCTTCGGGTTTCGCCTCTCCGGTCAAGGTCTCCAGGTCCTCTGCCGAGTACCTTATGCCGTCCATATTGACATAATCCATCTATACACCTCGAAAATCAAATAACAGAAATAGCGCCTCCCCGGAGGATAGATTCGCATATGGCCAGATCCTCCGGAGAGTTCACGTTCACCGCCAGCTCCATCCTATCGAGGATCAGGTGGTAATCTTCCTGTTCGTGTCTGATCTGCGATCCGAGAAGGACGTTCACCCCCGAGGGCACGATGAGCCGTCCCCGGTAATTGAAGAGGGAGTCGGGCCTTCCTCCTATCCGCCGGTACGTCTCCAGGGGTACGTGGACCGATAGGGCTGGCTCCGGAACCCTCTCGTATACCTCCAGGATCTCCACGACGATATCTCCTCTCAAGAGGGGCAGGTCGGCCATCACGATCAGAACAGGACCGACTATCCCAGCCTCCTCGACGGAATAGATCATGTCGGGGACGTAACCGTCTCCAGGGGTCTCCAGAAGATGGAGCCCTCTATCATCCGCCCACTTTGCCGTCTCCGGGACCCTGGCGGTCGTCGCGACATAGATCCTCTCGACCGCCGCCTCCAGGGCGGAGACGACCCAGTCGATGAGGGGGCGGCCGGATACCTCCACCATCGGCTTCTCCCCCATCTGCAGCCTCGTCCCGAGGCCCCCTGCCATCACCACGGCGTCCAGATCGAAACCTCCCAGAGTAGTCCCCTGGCGATCAACAGGGCGGCGACGATGAGGGCGACGGCCCTTGCCACCTCGTTGGTGGCCCCAAAGCCGTCACCGGTGGCTCCGCCGAAGTTTCTCTTCGATACCGCGACCATGTATAGAGCAGATATCTGGGCCGCAAGGAGGACCGCGACGCCGGCTGGCCCCGAAAGAGACCAGCAGATGAGGGCTGATATCAGAAGGCCAACGAGGAAATCAGACCTGCTGGCGTTCTCGATAGCGATGGAGCCGAACCCTTTCTGGAGGGGGACGGAGAAGGCGGCGAAGGCTATCATCGACTGCTTGGCCGCCACCTCCGCCACCACCAGGGCGACCGGCAGGGATTCCTTGGGGATCGCCACGAGGGAAGAATAAACCGCCAATATCGTCACCACCAGGAAGACGACCCCACCGGTCCCGATGTGAACGTCCTTCATGGCGCTGATCTTCTTCTCGACGGTGGTGTGGGCGGTGACTCCATCCCCGAAGTCGGCGAGGCCGTCGGCGTGGTTTATTCCGCAGATCTTGACGATCACAACAAGGATTAAGGCCGCCGCGATCCCTGGAGGCGCGATCTCCGTCAGAGCAAGGGCGACGGCTCCGAGGATGATGCCGAGGACCGCCCCCACCAGGGGGAAGACGTAGATGTGTCTCATCAGGGCCTCGATCCCCTCCATCGATATACCGACGGGTATCGTGGAGAGGAAACCGAACCCCGATTTGATGGCGAGGAAGAGGTCTCTCAGTCGAACACCGCCCTGGTGTACATGTTCGCCGAGACCCCGCCGATCAGCCCCGCTATGACGTCGTCCATGAAGGGGCCGAGGACCCCCAGGATCCCGGGTTTGGCCTTGTCGTACCGGACGTAATCGAAGGTCCCCTTATAGCCGCCGATGTACTTGGCGATCGTCATCCCGATCACCTCATCGGCTATTAGGTAAGTCAGGTCCCTCTCATAATCGGAGGTCTTCATGTTGGGAAGTCGTCC
Source organism: Methanothrix sp. (assembly GCA_020844795.1). Classification (GTDB taxonomy): domain Archaea; phylum Halobacteriota; class Methanosarcinia; order Methanotrichales; family Methanotrichaceae; genus Methanocrinis. Next base: position 158,289 of record CP086218.1, read on the forward strand.
CCTCTTCCCCTCCTCCTCCAGGAGGGTCCCCGCATAGATGAGGAGGGCTAGGTTCGGGTCGGAGAGGGCGATCTCAAGCTCTCTTCTGAACGCCTCTTCCGCCCTATCCCGGGTCTCCACCCCTGGATGCGGCACATATAGCTCCAGGGCTGCATCCACTACATCGTCGATGGATATCCCAGCCTCAAAGAGCACTCCTCGGATCTCCTTGCCTGAGCCCATATTGATCGGCGGATTAAGATATCCAAACGGATAAAAGGATATCTGGTCTCCATAGATCCCATGGTGGGCGAAGTTATTTTATAGTCCGATGTCGAGATATTAAAGCGGGATTTTATGAAGACCCTTGTCAAGATATTTGTCGATCACGAGCATCTAGGCCGCGTTATAAACACCCTGACAGAGCTCGGTATAACGGGATTCTATCTCTATGAGTATAAGGGGATGTCTCCCAAAGCCTGGAAAAATTTCCGGCTGAAGGAGGACCCGGAGATGACCATGGAGGCGATAAGAAATCATGCAGAGCCCGGGGTTCTCGTCAACACGGTGATAGACGGGGATTGTGAGCCTATAATGAAAGGCCTGGAACAAGCTTTAAAAGGTATAAGGTATACGGTTATGGGCCAAAAGGTGACCGTCGTGAAGGTCAGAGGAGATTGAGCATCCATGCCGGATTTGAGAAGCGAAGTGGAATCTGTACTGGAGGTCATAAGGAACGCTCTGAGGATGGATGGAGGCGATATCGAGCTGGTGGAGATAGCCGACGATGGGGTAGTCTCGGTGAAGCTTACCGGGGCTTGCGCAGGGTGTCCCTTCTCCCAGATGACTCTCAAAAATTTCGTAGAACGCGAGCTTAAGAAGAACGTTGACGGGATAAAGGAAGTTGTGGCGGTATAGGTGCGAGAGCCTTTGATCGCCTCCATTTTACGACCGTCGCATATATATGGTTCTGCTCAACTTGCTGAGAGGCGGCTCTACGCCTTCGGCTTAAATCGACAATAAACGAGAAAGAGGCATAAGTTGTGTTTCCAACCAAGAAAGTTCAAACGTTGATCGGCTCCAAGATCAGGGTGGAGATGAAGGGGTCAGAACGGCATCTTCTGGAGGGGACTCTGAACAGCGTAGACGACTACCTGAACCTCCATCTCCTGGAGACGGTAGAGATCGTGGATGGCGAGAGGGCTCGATCGCTGGGATCAGTGATACTCCGTGGGAACAATATAATCCTCATAAGTCCGGTGGAATGACATTCCGGGTGTCCAGATGTATGAGGAAGCGCTGGAGTACATAAAGTCGTGTGAGGACGGGGTTCTGCAGAGCGACCTGTGGAAATGTTTGGATATAGATTCTCGAAAATGCTCTCGGATCGTCTCGAAGCTGTTGAAAGAGGATCTCATCAAACGGGAGCCCGAGTCGGTGGATGGCGTTAGGACGTTCAGGCTCCGGTACGCCGGGGCGTTGGTATCTTCCAGCCAGTTCATGCCACTGCTTGCAGGAGATGAGTTCGAGCCGTGTGCAGGTTGCATAAAAGAGTGCGTTCCTGAACACTGTCCTGAGCTGAGCGAGTGGATCTTCGCCGTAGTCCTGACTGAGGGCTCTGACCTCATCCTCGACCGTCCCATAAAAAAGGTCAGCACGGCCAATCTCCAGCAGTGAGTTCGACCAACTATTTTTTTGATCACCGTGCCGAGGCCTTGGAGCTTGCCCTTTCCGGGCGGCGCGCCCCTCCCGCAAAGCTCAAACCGGCCGCATTTGGCTCTTGAAGGGGCGGAAGATAAGAAGGGCGGGTTGTTGGGTTTTATTCAGGAACTCATCTGGATCTGACCTTCTCCGAAGCCCTTCTTGACCAAGATCTTCTTTATTCGCCCGGTATGATTGCCTTGCAGCTCGATAATGCCGTAGCCCTTGACGGTCCCCCCGCAGGCAAGCTCCGATTTGAGATATGTTGCTAGTTCGCTGAGGTCTATCTCGTGAGGATCTATTCCCTGAATCACTGTAACCTCTTTTCCGTATCGTCGTCTGTTGATCTTCACCGTGATCCTCTGCTGCTCCTTGGCTACCTCCTGGCATATGCAAAGGTCTTTGGGAAGGCCACATACTGGGCACATCTCGGAACTCATCTTCTGGTAGTTACCTCCACAGAATATATGAACTCATTCATCGAAGCCCCGGCCATCGGGGCTGGATGATCACATCATACTGATCGTTCTTTCGACCCATCGCCTCCGGGAAAGGAAGCGACCTTCTGATCGCGGAGCATACCTCCGTAGCCTCCTTCCTCAAAGATGAGCCGATATGCTAGCAGGCTTGATATCAATAAGCTAAATAGCTATTGGTGGTCTTCGCCGCCAGAAAAAAACGATACGCATCGCGGAAGAAAAAATAGAAAGGGGCTCACCTTTTCACCTCCCTGAGCCTTCTGACCATGACCTCGGCGAGGAAGACCGCCAGCGCCGCAAAGAGGAGGGGCATCTGCCTGCTGACCTTCTGCTGGACCGATATCTCGCTGCTCTTTCTCGCCTCCTCGACGAGGCTTCTCGCAGCCTCCTCCTCGGCGAAGACCTTCCCGCCCCCGGACATTATCAGCCTATAGAAGTCGGGGTTGAAGCCTACGTCCCTGAACTCCAGGGGATAGTTGACGGCGATCCCGTAATCTCCGATGGTGTATATCCCCCGCCGCTCAGGGGTGAAGACCGACCTGTAACGGTTCTCCCCCACCTTCTCCACCTCGGACAACCCCACCACCGGAGGGGTGGCGCTCGTTATGATGATTTCGACGGGGGTCCCCTCCCAGCCATCCTGGGCGTCGATCCTCCCAAACTCGGGCCTCGGATCACCGACGGCCCAGTTGACGGTCCTGGATACCAGCTTCGAGTTCTCGGCGGAGTAGACCTCTGGCGCCCAGGCGACGCCTGAATCGGTGGTGAAGGCCGCCACCCTTCCCAGGCCGAACCTCCAGGTGGTGAGGATCGGCTTTCCGTCGAGCATCGCCACCAGCCTCTGAGACCCAGCCTTGGGGGTGACGTCGTTGAACCCGGTGGCGTTGGCGGAGACGGCCAGGTCGACGGTTATGTAATGGTCCGGATTCAGTATCATGAGGGAGCGCTCCGCCGCCGGGATCTCGTCATCTTCCGGGATCTCCTCTAGATCGGGCCTCTCCCCGACCCTGATGGTCACTGAGCCCGGATAGACGGCAGAGTGGTACTCGGCACCGCTCTGAGCTGCGAGATCTCTGAAACTGCCGGGAGCGGATTCGAAGGCCTTCACTTCCACCAGATGGACCGTCGCCTCCATATCCCGGATCATCCTCTCCGACTCCGAGAAGACCTCGGGGTACTCCCAGATCTTGCCGTCTGATACCACCACCACCTCCCCCTCTCCGCTGGTGGAGTTCAATATATCCCAGGCGAGGGCGAGGCCGGTATCCATCTGACTCTCCTCCTGGACCCCGGCCTCCGGGGATAGGCTTGATATCCGGTCCCGGATCATCACCTCCCTTCCCGCTATCGTCGTCGGGGAGAGGACGACGAAGGCGTCAGTACCGAAGACGACGAGGGCCACCCTGTCGTCCCTGAACTCGGGTGCCCGGAGGAGCTCTATCGCCAGTGCCTTCTGGTAATCGAGATACGTAGCTCCGCCGATGATCATCTCAGCCCTGGTGCTTCCGGAGACGTCCATGACGATCACCGTCGTCTTACCTCCCTCGAAGATGCTGGGGACGGATTTCACCGGCAGGATCTCCTCCAGGCTGCTGTTCCTGTAACCTCCGAAGTCATAGGCCTCGTCTCCGCCCACCACCACCAGGCCGCCCCCCTCCCTGACGTACTCGAGAAGGGCTGATAGCTCCGGGCGGTATTTCCGGTTCTCGAGGACCACCGCCTTGTACCTCCGCCCCCCGGGGCCGAGATCTTCAGGGCGGAACTCCCCGGCGGTGGTCAGCCTGTAATGCTCTGATAATACCCTCGATAGGGGAGACTCCCCGTCTGCGACGAGGAGGACCTCGGGCTTTGGGACGACGTAAACCGCCTTCTGATACCGATCGTTCTCCCGGTTCCAGTCGCGGGGGAAGCTTATCGTCGCCTCCAGGATATGAGTTCCCGTCGTATGAAACCTGTGGGAGATCCTCAGAGAGGTGGACCTCTCACTCCCCGAGATCCTATCCTGGTAGATGACGGTGTCGTCGGCCCTGATGGTGAGGAGGCCGTCGAAATCGCCGCCGGAGCTGCGGACGATGACGGTGAAGGGGTAGTCTCCTCCGAGGACGGCGGTGTTCGTCCCGGATATCTCGACGCTTCGATCCTCCCGGACCGGCTCCATCTCCAGGGCGAAGACGGTGGTGTTGGCGGCCCGCGCCAGAGCGAGGGCCTCTCCTACATCCCTTCCGCTGTTGCTGTAGCCGTCGGTCACCAGGAGGAGGGCGTCTCCCTGGTGGGAGTACTGGAGGATCTTGTCGCCGAGGGGAGTCGACCTCCCCGAGAAGGTTCTGAGGGTCGAGTCGGGGAGGACGGAGTGGACCCGCTCGGCAGCTCCCCGATCGAAGATCTCCGTCGAGGCGGTGAGGTCGGAGACGACGGTTATGAGGGGCCGTTTAGTCTGGATCGTCTCCGTCACCGTGACGTAGGGGTTGGCCAAGGCGGCGACGAGGAGGGAGAATACGACGATCCTGCTGACTACCAGGAGCCGGTTTCTATTCCACCGGAGGCTCAAGAGCCCCGCCGCTGCTATTATAGGGATGAGGAAGAGGAGGCGGGGCTCGGAGAAGTAGACCCCATCCATCAACTCCCTCGCCTCCTTCGAAGGATCAACAGCTCAAGGACTATCAGACCCCCGGCGATGATCACGAGCCAGGGGGAGAGGTCCTTTCTTATGATCTTCTCGGTGGCCTCCCCGGGGGTTAAAGCCCCGAGGTTGAGGGTCCTCGGGTTCAATATGTTCGATTCGACGGGATCGTACATGTTGGCGGCGATCGTCCTCCCCTGGAACCGGTAGATACCCGCCCTGTCCAGGTGGAGGACCTCGGTGGTGATCCTCCCGGCGGGCGTCTCCACCGATGTGGTCTCGCCGAGGATTATGACCTCCCCGGTCTTCCGGTTCGATTCGGAGGCGTCGGGGGCGTCCGTCAGCCAGTTGATCATCCGGTACCAGAATATCGGGTACTCGGGCCTCGAATAGAAGTCGGAGGTATCCTGGGTCAGGCCGAGGTAGACGGCGGTGCCGCTCCCCAGCCTCCAGTAAGATATGACGGGGACGGCGTTCGCCTCGGCGATCGTCACCGATCCCCGGCGGGGAGAGGCGAGGAGGTACGACCGGAGAGCCACCTCGTCGAAGGAGACCTCCTCGGCAAATACCTGGTTTCTCGTCCACAGGGGGGCCGATTCGTTCACATACCTATCTATCCTGACGGGGAGGTACTCAGGGCTCGCCGAGGCGTTGGAGGGGACGTAGACGACCCTTCCGCCGTCGTAGACGTATCTGTTCAGCTGGCCGTCGGGACCGCCCCTCTCTGTCACCACCATGTCGAAGCTCCCGTATCCTCCGGACCTGCTGACCTCTACGGCGGGGATCGAGCTGAGGGCTGCTAGGACGGGACCTCCCTCGCCGAGGTAGAGGATCCTCCTCACCCCCAGGTCGGGGGCGTATATGTAGGCCCTGTTGTCAGCGGAAATGGCGTCATCGACCTCCAGGGAGACGACGGTGACCCCAGGGAAGGCGTCCAGGGTCAGGTAATGGTCGCCCCCGGCGTCTATCGTCCTCACGGTGGAGAAGGACCCTGCCGGCCCCTCGACGGTTATGGGGACCGTCCTCGTTCTGCCGTAGTTTCTTATGTGACAGGTGTAGTTGAGAACTCCCCCGTAGTCGACGATCCAGCCGCCGACGATCCCGACGTTATCTCCGGCCCCTCCAGAGTCGACGAAGACGACGGGGGTTCCACCGCCCTCGATCAGCTCCCTCGTCACCTCCGGATCGTCGCCGATCCAGCTTGCGAAGTCGGAGACGACGAGGATCGAACCCCCCTCTGCCCCCAGGATCCCTCTGCCGACGGTCATCCCCGCCGAGAGGTCTGCCTGGACCGCCACGGGAGATAGGGCTTCAAGGATAGACCTGGCATGCCCACGGTTTCCCTCTCTTAAGGCCACGACGGGGATGTTCTTCGCCAGGACGATGCTGATCCGGTCGGAGCCTTCAGAGTATCTCTGGACTATCTCCTTCGCTTCGTCGTAGCTCGCCTCCATGCTGGCGGATAGATCCATCACCACCACCAGATGCGGTCCCTGGGCCCCCCTCGCCTCGGTGAAGGGGCCCGCCGCGGCGATGACCAAGAGGATTATGACGAGAAGCTGGATCCAGAATAGGGGGTCGGTGATCAGCCGGTTTAAGGCCGCCGTCGGCTTCGCATCCCCCTCACTTATGAACGCCGTCGAAGGAAAAGGCTGATCTTTCGGCCTCGGCCTGATCATGTAGAGGATGATCAGGGGGATCGCGCCCAAGAGTCCCAGGAGGGCAAGGGGGGTGGTGAAGGGCATCAGGGATCCTACGCCGAAGGCCGAGAAAAGGTTTACGGAGGATCTCGATCCCGCCGGACACCCCTCATCGTGGCAACATTCTTAATACGATTGAAGATATCATTTTTGTCTGATCCTGCTCATCGAGGTCGACCATAATGATTAGCGTCATGGAAGTCTATCAGCTTCTCCCCAAGACGAACTGCAAGAGGTGTGGTCTTCCCACCTGCATGGCCTTCGCCGTCGCTCTCATCAGCCGGGAGAAGACGATCGAGGATTGCACGCCGCTCCTGGAGGAGGCGAAGTACGAGAAGAAGCTGGCGGGGCTCAGAGAGCTCCTCGCCCCCATACTGAGCGCCGACGCCACCGAGACCGGGATGGTGATCCACCCAGAGAAGTGTTACGGGTGCGGAAACTGCGTAGTAGCCTGCCCCGTGAACGTCGCCAGCGATCCCAAGGGTACGGCTATAGGGAGGGGGCCCGTCAGTGGGAAGGCGATACTGATGGTGGAAGACGGGGTGGTCAAGTGCGTAAACGTCGACGAGTGCAGACGGTTCGGGCCCGAGAAGGTCCTCTGCAACGCCTGTATCGCGACCTGTCCGAGCAAGGCGATCGAGTTCATCTAGGTGATAAGTATGGCGTTCTGTACAGGTTGTTCTCTCCTATGTGACGATATCGTGGTGGACCTTGATGGCGGCAAGATCGGAAAGACGATGAACCTCTGCAGAAAGGGGCATGCCCATTACAGCTCCATCGGCTCCGGGAGGCTGACCCCCTGCGTCGACGGCTCGGAGGTGGGGGTCGAAGATGCCATGATGGCGGCAGCGGAGGTCCTCGCCGGGGCCGATAACCCGCTCCTCTTCGGCTGGGGGGCATCGACCCTGGAGGCCCAGAGGGCGGGGGTGGATCTGGCAAAGAAGCTCGGCGGTGCCATAGACGACCCATCATCCTACTCCCAGGGGCTGATAACCGAGAAGATCATAGCAGGAGATCTTCCCACCTGCACCCTCGACGACGTCCGCAACTTCGCCGACGTATCCATATACTGGGGAGACGACCCTTCCAGCAGCCATCCCCGCCACATGTCCAGGTTCTCTTACTTTCCCAGGGGCGAGAAGAGGCAGAGGGGATACGAGGAGGACCGGGAAGCGATCGTCATCGACGTCCGCAAGTCGCCGACGGCCCAGATAGCCGCCGACGGGTTCTTCAAGATAACCCCGGGCGGCGACGGCGCCTTCATCGAGGCCCTCGTCGCCTCCCTCGCCGGCAAGATACCCAAGGTCGAGGATAAGAAGAGGATGCTGAACCTGGGTACGAAGCTTCGTAAGGCCAAGTTCGGGGCGATATTCACCGGCCAGGGGCTCGCCCACTCCCTCCGGGGAGACCTATCCGGGTTCGTCTCCCTCGTCGGGAAGCTCAACGAGATAACCCGGTTCTCCGTCATCCCGACCCTAGGCGATTACAACACCCGGGGTTTCAACCAGACGCTCTTCGACGAGACGGGTCACGTCAACTCCGTCTCCTTCAAGGACGGCGTCCGCCACGGCCGGGAGTTCAGCATCGCGAGGCTTCTCGACTCCTGCGACGCCGTCATGGTGATGGGGTCTGACCCCGCAGCGGCCTTACCAGCGGCCATCGCTAAGAAGCTCGAAAGGGCGGCGATGGTGGCGGTCGGATCTCATCGGAACATGACGACCGACTTTGCGAAGGTCTCGGTACCGATGGCGGTGGCCGGGATCGAGGCAGGTGGCTCGTGCCTGCGGACCGACGGGGTGAGGGTGGAGTTCGACGGCCTGGTCAGGTCGGATCATCTCTCTGACGTCGATATTATAAAAAGAATCATGGAGGCTGTTTAGATGGCAGGAGGAAAGGAGCTTACGGTTATCACCTACAGGGGGATCTTCCAGGAGGTGGAAGAGGCACGGGGGATGTACAGCGATGGATACCGGGACCAGAGCGCCGTCGTCGCCCTGGACGGTGGCGACATGAAAGAGATGGGGATCGAGGCAGGCCGTCCGGTCCATCTCGAGACCGCCTCCGGGGATGTGGTGGTGGCGGCGAAGCTCTCTGAAGAGGCCCATCCCGGGGTCGCCTTCATGCCCGCCAGCCCCTGGTCGGCGCAGCTCTTATCCGGCGAGGTCGGAGAGGACGGCTTCTTGGAGCTGAAGATGTTCACGGTCCGGGCGTCCTCCGGCGAGGGTAGAGTCACCTCGATCGAGGAGATCGAGGCCGTCATAAGGGCCCCCTGACCTCTGGAGGTCGATATATGAACCTCATATCGATAGCCGACCTCACCCCGGAGGAGATCCTGGAGGTTCTGGACCGGGCCGGCGAGATGAAGGCGAGGAGGAACGAGCCCTCCCGGGGAGAGGTCCTCGCTGCCAAGAGCATCGCCGCCATCTTCGAGAAGCCCTCCACCAGGACGAGGGTCTCTCTTGAGGTGGCGATGACCGAGCTTGGGGGTCACGCCCTCTACCTCAGCAGCGACGACCTCCAGCTCGGCCGGGGCGAGACGGTCGCCGACACCGCCCGGGTCCTTTCGCGGTACGTCCACGCCATCGCGGCGAGGGTCTACCACCACGCCACCGTCGAGGAGCTGGCTAGCTACGCCGCGGTGCCGGTCATTAACCTCCTCTCGGACCTCGAGCACCCCTGCCAGATATTGGCGGACATGATGACGATGAGGGAGAGGTTCGGACGGCTCGAGGGCCTGAAGGTCGCCTGGGTCGGCGACGGAAACAACGTCTGCAACTCGACGATCCTGGCGGCGGCCCTGATGGGGATGGAGATGGTGGTGGCGTCTCCGCCGGGGTTCGGTCCAAACGGTAAAATATTAGATCAGGCTGATCGTCTTGGAGGAGGGACGGTCGTGGTAACCGATCCCGTCAAGGCGGTCTGCGGCGCAGACGTCGTCGAGACTGATACCTGGGTCTCCATGGGCGACGAGGCCGAGGTGGATAGGCGGATGGCGGCCTTCCAGAGATATCAGGTCAACTCCGACCTGATGCGCCACGCCGCCGACGACGCCATAGTCCTCCACTGCCTCCCGGCCCACCGAGGCTGCGAGATCACCGACGATGTTATGGACGGACCGAGGTCCGCCATCCTCGACCAGAGCGAAAACCGGCTCCATTCGGTCAAGGCGGTCCTGGAGAGGCTGATGGTCTAGACCGCCGGTCCGCAAGTCGCGACGCCGACGTCCAGCGGGACGGCGAAATGAAGATGATATCATAAAAGCGGGGGTTGCCAAGCGGTCAAAGGCGCAGGGCTTAGGACCCTGTCCTGCAGAGGTTCGTGGGTTCGAATCCCATCCCCCGCACCAATTTACCTGTATGCCGCATCGCTCCAGACCATTAGGAATTCTATTCTGATATCCAGTACTTCCAGGTGCAATCCGGCGCACCTCCTCTCCTCTACAAGCCCGCCCATCTCTTGGAAGGGGGAAACGGCCCCGCCTCCGGTCCGTCCCGACCATACGTCCCCACCATACGTCCCCACCATACGTCCCCACTATACGTTGTTCCGACCATCTTAATAAGCCCCGATCTCCTCCAGAGCCTTCTGGGCAGCTCTGCGGACCGTTTCCGCCTCGTCCTTAAGTGCATCGGTGAGGGCGTCCTTCGCCCGGGGATCGCCGATATCGCCGAGGGCAGCGGCGGCGTTCCCCCGGACCACCGGATCCTCGTCATGAAGGGCCTCGATTATACGATCCAATAGACCCCTCTTTCCGAGCTTCACCAACGAGCTTGCCACCATCGCCCTGACCCATGAGGAGTCGTCTTCCGATGCCATATAAGCGAGGGGACGGATCGCCCTCTCGTCGACGATCTCCCCTAAAGACCTCGCCGCATCCATCCGGGTCACCCATTCCCCGTCTTCGAGAGCATCGAGGAGATCGTCGACCCGTCTGGTCGTCGCCGGGACTGAGAGCTCAGAGAAGGCGGAAAACGCCGCCTCTTCAACGGACTCCGCCAGGCCCTCCGGGGCTAGAGGGTCTTTTGGGGCGGAGGCCTTCGAATCTGATATCTCGTCGAGGGCCCTGGCAGCGCAGGCCCGGACCCCCGCATCCCCGTCCTCCAGAGCACTTATGAGGGGGTCGACCCCCCTGGGATCGCAGATCTTCCCCAGGGCCTCGGCGGCGTTCCGTCGGACCCACCTGTGCTCATCTTTCAGGGCGGAGATGAGAGGATCCACGCCTCCGCCATCCCGCATCTTTCCGAGGGCCTTGGCAGCGGCTTCCCTAACTCTAAAATCATCATCGAAGAGTGCCCCGGCGAGGGGTCTAACGCACCTGGGATCTCCCAGCTTGCCGAGGGCTGATGCAGCCATCAGTCTGACGTGCTCGTGATGATCCTCCAGAGACTCGATGAGGTGATCGACGGCTCTTTTATCCCGGTCATCGCCGAGCGACCAGGCAGCCCACCCCCGGACCCGAAAGTTCTCATCCTTGAGAGATTCGATCAGGTGATCAAAAGACCTGCTATCGCTCAGTTTCATATCCGTCACCCTCCCTTATAAGACTGTCATGAAAGGCAAAAAGTGTTTCGATGGTGAAAGCTTCCAACCGACCGATCGAAGATGAAGGCGGTTTCTGCCAGCGACTCTCTGAACGGCGGCGGATTTGAAACGGCTCGGCGAACGCCCCGGGGATACCGGATCCGAGGAGGTCATCTCCAGGATCGAGGATCGCCTGCGAGCCGGAAGTAGCGTATTTATATCAAGGGCGTGATGTATAAACCGGAAGCTGTAGATGGTTGTAGAGCTATTAAAGAGGTTTGATATAAATGAGTGACAGAATTCTAGTTGCTACCGACGGCTCCGCCGCCTCCATGGCCGCGGTGAAGAAGGGGATAGACCTGGCCAAGGCTACCGGCGCGGAGGTCTTCGCAGTTTACGTCGTGGACGAGGTGGCGGTAGAAAACGCCGTGAGGGTCTTTGGAGCGGAGAGGAAGGAGCTGGAAGCGAAGCTTCTGGCCACCGGAGAGAAGGCGAAGGTGGAGATCAAGAAGATGGCCGATGAGGCAGGCGTCGCCGTCGAGACGGCCATCACATCCGGGGTGCCGGCAAACTCCATCATCGAGTTCGCCAAAGCCAAGGGCGTCGATATGATCGTCATGGGGGGGCACGGTCAGGGAGGGGTCACCAAGTTCATCATCGGAAGCGTAGTCAAGAACGTCCTATACAGGGCGACCTGCCCCGTCCTGGTAGTCAGATGACGAAGGGTGAGAGGAGGGCCTCCCGCCTCCCCGGCGATGCCTTAACCCTCCTCCAACTCCTCCCCCGAAGCCCCGGAGGACGGGGCTTTGGAGTTGGAGACCTCCGGACCCATCCGTCCATTTCTCGCCGATCCCCCGACCTGGATCTTGATCGCGAACTCGATATCGATATAGATATCTACCCCGATATCTCCGGGGATATCGAGATACGGCGGGAGCGACGCCCGGCATAGAGGCATCGGCTATCTCCTCTCGATCTGCAGATCTCTGAGGATCTCTTCAAACCTCCGATCGACGATGGCGTCGATCTCAGCCTCCACGTCCCGGTCCAAGACAGCCTCGTGGATCGCCGTACCGACGATGACGCCCTTGAGAAATTCTCGCCGGCATCCGCCCTCGACGGAGTTGAGGACCCGTAAGAGATACCTCCTGAGGGTAGTTCCGGGGATGCTCCTGTAGGCTGCCAGCTCGTATGTAACCTGGAGGACCTCGTCATCCTCGAACCCTGCCGCCCTCAGAAAGGTCTCCAGATCGTAGAGATCGTCCTCTTCCATTAGCCACCTCCTTCTCCTCCAGCCCGACATCCTGTGGACGCCGATCTCCCCTGGCGGGTATTTATTTTACGGGCCTTGGGGGAGCATCACCTCAAAGAGAAACTGGCGTAACGGATAGGCTTTAATAATCTGGTAGATACTATTATAGTGGGGTGTTGGACATTAAGACTAAAGCTGCACTTTCCATCTTGGCTTTTGGGCTCCTCTGCGCCGTGGCCGTCGCCCATCCTCTGGGTGGAGGAGGAGAACCGAATCCGTCGATGAAGTATTCCCACTGGAAGAAGCCCTCCCAGGAC
>CP086218.1:170957-174768 GCA_020844795.1 Methanothrix sp.
AAACTCTATTTCGAGGAGCGCGGATTTGGTGGAAGAAATAGAAAAGATTAGGGAGATAGAACGGTCTGAGAAGGAGAAGATCCAGGAGAAGATCAAGCTCAGGCGAGAGAAGGAGAAGGTGGACGAGTTCGAGAAGTTCATAGTCGAATGTCCAGAGTGCGGCAGCCATGCCCTCGTCCACGACTACGAGAGGGCGGAGCTCGTCTGCTCCGACTGTGGCCTCGTCATAGACGAGAACTTCATCGACCAGGGGCCTGAGTGGCGGGCCTTCGACCACGACCAGAGGATGAAGAGGTCGAGGGTCGGCGCCCCTATGACCTACACCATCCACGACAAAGGGCTTTCGACGATGATAGACTGGAGGAACCGGGACTCCTACGGCAAGACTATATCATCCAAGAACAGGGCCCAACTCTACCGTCTCCGAAAATGGCAGCGGAGGATCAGGGTCAGCAACGCCACCGAGAGGAACCTCGCCTTCGCTCTATCGGAGCTGGACCGGATGGCATCGGCCCTGGGCCTCTCCCGGAACGTCAGGGAGACGGCGGCCGTAATATACCGAAAGGCCGTCGACAAGAACCTGATCCGTGGAAGGTCCATCGAGGGGGTCGCGGCGGCAGCCCTATACGCCGCATGCCGGCAGTGCAACGTCCCAAGGACCTTAGATGAGATCGCCGAGGTATCGAGGGTCAGCAGAAAGGAGATCGGCAGAACCTACAGGTTCGTCTCTCGGGAGCTGGCCCTGAAGCTGATGCCGACGAGCCCCATCGACTACATACCGCGGTTCTGCTCCGGGTTGAGCCTGAAAGGCGAGGTCCAGGCGAAGGGGATCGAGATCCTCCGGCAGGCGGCGGAGAAGGAGCTGACGAGCGGCCGGGGCCCGACGGGGGTGGCGGCGGCGGCTATATACATCGCATCGATCCTCTGCGGCGACCGGAGGACCCAGCGAGAGGTGGCGGACGTCGCCGGGGTGACGGAGGTCACCATCCGCAACCGCTACAAGGAGCTGGCAGAGGAGCTGGGGATCGAGATCATCCTCTGAACCGGCTTCATACGACCATGGACCTGGCGAGGACCCCCGTCGCCTCCGCCAGGGCCGCATCTCTTTTCCATATGGCGGATAGCCTCTCCTCTGCCATCCTGATGGAGTAGGCATCCACCCTCCACTCTATCCCCTGGTATCCGACGTCCATCAGTATCAGCCCCTCGGCGGGGGCGGCGGCTACCCCCTGGTTCGTCCTCGGATCGAGGAGGAGGTCTATCCATTCCGGCTCCCGCTCTCCCCTTCCCACAACGGCTAGAGCGGTGGCGATCTTCCTCACCATATTCCAGAGAAATCCGTCGGATCTTACCTCGAAGATCACCATCCCGGCATCCTCCGATATCTCGATCTTCATCAGATCCCGGACGGTGGGCCTCGTCTTCTCCGAGGAGAGGTTTCTGAAGTCGTGGACCCCCCGGAGCCTGCGGGCCGCCTCCCTCATCAGCCCGATGTCGAGGCCCCCCTCCGGAAGGATGTACCTGTAATCCCTCCAGAGGGCGGCATGGCGGGCGCTGAAGTTCTCGGGGACGGAGGCTACCGCCCAGGCCCAGACGTCGGGGGGGAGCCTGCTGTTGAGGACCCGGGGGAGGGCGAGATCTGCCCTGGCCGGGTCGATGTAGAAGTCGATCACCTGGGAGAGAGCAGAGACCCCCCGGTCGGTCCTCCCGGCGTAGCAGAACCTTCCGTCGTTCAATTTGAGCGATCTGAGGGCTCCTCCGACGGCGGCCTGGACCGTCGGGACTTCAGGCTGGAGCTGGAAGCCGTGGTAGTTACGCCCGAGGTAGCCGATCTTGAAGGCGACTTTCATGATATCTGCTCGATCCAGAGGAGGGGGCCGACGTATGGGCGTCGTACCCCCCGGGCCAGGGGAGCCCGATCAGATCTCCCTGGGGTCGGCGATCTCGCCGGTGATCGCCCCCGCGGCCGCCGTCGCCGGGGAGGAGAGGTAAACCCGGGCCTTGGGGCTTCCCTGCCTTCCCTGGAAGTTTCTGTTGGACGTGGAGAGGGAGGCCTCCCCGTCCCCGAGGAGGCCGAAGCTTCCGCCCATGCAGGGGCCGCAGCAGGGGGATTCGACGGTGGCGCCTGCCTCCATGAAAGTCTCGACGAGCCCCGCCCGGAGGGCCTTCATGTACTCGGTCCTGCTGGCGGGGATCACCACCATCCGCACCCCCCGGGCCAGGGGCTCGCCCCTCATCACCTCGGCGGCGAGGGCTAGATCCTCGAACCTGCCGTTGGTGCAGGAGCCGAGGAAGACCTGGTCGATCTTCGTCCCGGCCAGGTCTCCGGCGGGGACGACGTGGTCGACGTTGTGGGGGACGGCGACCTGGGGCGGAAGGTCGGAGACCTCCCAGATCTTATCGTCGAAGACGGCGTCCTCGTCGCCGTGGAGGACCGTCTTTCGATCGAAGCCTGGGACCCTCTCTTCGATGTACCGGTACGTCGTCTCGTCGGGGTCGACGAGCCCCGCCTTCCCGCCCATCTCGATCGCCATATTCGTCATCGTCATCCTCTCTGGAGTCGACATCCTCGATACCGCGGAGCCGGCGAACTCGCAGGCCCGGTAGGTGGCGCCGTCGGCGCCGATGTCTCCGATCATCCTCAGGACGACGTCCTTGGAGGTGACGAGCCTCTGGAGGCGTCCCTCTGCCTTTAGCCGGAGGGTCTCGGGGACCATGAACCAGAGCTTTCCTGTGGCGAAGACCGAGGCCATATCG
This sequence comes from Methanothrix sp., assembly GCA_020844795.1. Taxonomy (GTDB): domain Archaea; phylum Halobacteriota; class Methanosarcinia; order Methanotrichales; family Methanotrichaceae; genus Methanocrinis. The sequence continues at coordinate 173,715 of CP086218.1, forward strand.
GTGCTCCCGATCCCGGTGGAGAAGGCGCCGAGGGCGCCGTAGGTGCAGGTATGGGAGTCGGAGCCGACGACGAGGTCCCCGGGGAGGGCGTGCCCCTTCTCCGGCATCACCTGGTGGCAGACCCCCTCGAAGATGTCGTAGTTGAGTATACCCTGCTCGACCGCGAACTTTCGCAGCATGATGTGGTTTTCGGCGGCCGCAAGGCTATCTGCCGGGACCTGATGATCGAAGAGTATCACTATCTTTTCAGGGTCCCAGACCGCTCCGTCCTCGCCTGCAATCTCATAAAACCCCTTCACCGCCAGGGGGCCGGTGATGTCGTGGACCATGGCTCTGTCGATATCGGCCATCACGAACTCGCCGGCCCTCACCTCCTTCTTCGAGGCTCGAGAGAAGATCTTCTCAGAGAGGGTATAACCAGCCATGGCCGGAGAGATCTCCGGCAAAATAGATAAAGCTTGACCCAGACCTTCGGAGATCGATGAGAAGATGGCGGGGGAGGAGAATGGATCGATAATAGACTTTTTTAGTCGAATTCTAGGGGTAAAAAGAGACCCCACAACCCTTAAATAACGCCGCCATCATTACCCTGATGCACATTTGAGTGCATTATAACTCATCGTTTCTGGAGGACATGCCCTTGAAAACCAAAATTCTGCTGGATGAAGAAGAGATCCCCAAGCGGTGGTACAACGTCGCCGCAGACCTTTTAACACCCCTGGACCCGCCCCTCCACCCCCAGACGGGTGAGCCCCTCAAGCCCGAAGACCTGGAGATGATCTTCCCGAAGGGGCTGATCAGGCAGGAGATGTCCACCGAGCGGTGGATCGACATACCCGACGAGGTCCGGGATATCCTCCGGCTCTGGAGGCCGACCCCCCTCTTCCGGGCCCACCGCCTCGAGGAGCACCTCAAGACCCCGGCCAAGATATACTACAAGTACGAGGGGGTCAGCCCCGCCGGGAGCCACAAGCCGAATACCGCCGTCCCCCAGGCCTACTACAACATGAAGGAAGGGGTCGAGAGGATCGCCACCGAGACCGGCGCCGGCCAG
>CP086218.1:174868-177816 GCA_020844795.1 Methanothrix sp.
GAGGATGGATCATTCCTAAACCCGAAGAAGCGATGGGACCCTGCCTGAAGGAACTTTGGACCAAGGAGTTCAAGAAGTCGCAGAACCCTTCCCTAGACTGATAATATGAAGAGAAGATTCGCCTTAACCCTGGCCTCGTCGATCCTCCTGGCCAGCCTAATTGTCGCCACCTCCATCGATGAGACGATACCGCAGATCTCTACGCCATCGATCTCCCCGTCGCCGGGAGAGACGCTCCACCTCAACTTCAGCACCTGGCACCCTCCCGAGAGCATAGAGGTCGAGACGGTCTGGAAGCCTATGCTCCAGGCCCTGGCGGAGAGGAGCGGCGGCCGGATCTCCTACAGCTTATTCGCCGGCGCTACCCTCGGGTCGGGGCCCGAACATTACGACCTGGTCGCCTCAGGCCGCTGCGATATGGGGTACGCCACCCTCACCTGGACCCCCGGAAGGTTCCCCCTATCCGACGTCCTAAGCCTTCCGGCCGCCATCGAGGATAAGGAGACGGCGACGGATATAGGAAGAGCCGTCTACGAGCGCGCCCTCCGGGGTGAGTTTCCCGATGTTCTGGTCCTGGAGGTGAACCCGTGCGTCAACTCCCACCTCTGGACAAAGGAGCCGGTCGGGACTATCGAAGAGGTCAGGGGCATGAGGATAAGAACCCCCGGGGGGCTCCAGACCAGGTCCATCGAGGCGATCGGGGCAGAGCCGGTCTTTATGCCCCTCGATGCCGTCCGGGAGGCGATGGAGGAAGGGAAGATCGACGGGATCGTCACCTGCCCCTCCATGATCCAGTCCTTCGGCCTCGCGGGGGTCGCCGACCACTGCACCCTCATCTCCTTCGGCTGCGTCGGGGAGGGGCTCTTCATGAACCTCGACGCCTGGGAGAGGACCCCCCAGGACCTGCGGGAGGTCATCGAGGAGGTCTGCGCCAACCCCTACCGGACGACGGGGGCTATGACGAGAGAGACGTATCGGGAGGTAATGGCCGACCTGAAGGAGAGGGGGGTCGTCTTAACCACCCTCCCGCCCGAGGAGGAGGCCCGCTGGCACGTGGCCTTCTCGAACGTTACGCGGGTGTGGGTCGCCGAGCTGGAGGCCCAGGGGCTTGCGGCGAGGGAGACGGTCGAGATCTTCCGCGAGGAGTGCGAGGAGAACGGCGTCTCCTTCGTCGCCTTCCCCCCGGAGTGGAGGTGAGAGCTCGTCTATGGGATTCTGATGATGGGGGCTAAAAAAACCATGCAGATCCATGGTCCTACATAGCCTGGGAGGATTTGGGCGGGAGAGCCCCAGGGGAGATTTCGCCCACCCCCTCTTTTCAGTTCCCAGATGAAGGCCAATCATTTGAGTTTGAGAATACATTTATATCGATACAGTTCACATAGTAGCTTCATCAATTAATTGAACATATCTATGGAAGGTGATATACGATGGGAATGATCAATGAGTTCAAGGAGTTCGCCATGAGAGGCAACGTCCTGGATATGGCGATAGGGATCATTTTGGGACTGGCCTTCGGGAAGATCATCACGTCTCTTGTCAACGACATCATCATGCCGCCGGTGGGGATGCTCCTCGGCGGGGTCGACTTCACAAACCTCTTCATATCCCTCTCGGGGGTATCCTACGCCACCCTCGCCGATGCCCAGGCGGCAGGAGCCCCCACCATCAACTACGGGATCTTCTTCAACACCATCATCGACTTTCTGATCGTCGCCTTCGTCATATTCCTGATGATAAGACAGGTCAACAAGATGAAGAAGAAGGAGGAGGCTGCAGCCCCCAGCACCAAGGGGTGCCCCTACTGCAAGGAGGAGATCCCCATCGCCGCGACCCGATGTCCCCGATGCACCTCGGAGCTCGGGGAGTGAGGAGCCAAGGCCCCCCTCATCCAGGTACATCCTGAAAGGGGCCGGGAAGATGGGCCGCCGGGAGGGGTGGTGGGGTTCGGGACGGCGGCGTCTTGCCGGGCGGATGGGCCAACCCCCTGATCCCATACCTGACGGCGTCACCGGAACCTGACCGAGAGGCTCCCCAGGCCCTCGAAGGACGCCTCCACCAGGTCGCCTCCAGCTACCGGCGCCATGGGGGTCATCGACCCGGCGAGGACGACCTCCCCGGCCCGGAGGCCTCCGTCCCCTTCGCCGATCTTGTTCGCCAGCCACGCCAGGGATCGGGCCGGGTCTCCCAGGATGGCGGCGCCGCTCGACCGGGCCGCCTCCTCGCCGTTCTTCTCCATAACCACGCGGACTTCCCTCAGGTCGAGGCCGTTTGGCGATACCTCCTTTCTTCCCAGGAGGAACCGGGCGGCTACGCCGTTGTCGGCCACCACCTCCCTCATCCCAACATCCCATCCCCTGGTCCGGGAGTCGTTGATCTCGATGGCGGCAGCCACCGTCCCCACCGCATCCAGGGCTTCGGCAGCGGTGACCCCGGGGCCTTCCAGGTCCCGACGGAGGGTGAAGGCGATCTCGCACTCCACCCTCGGATGGATAAGCTCCGTCAGGGATACCTCACCCCCACTGGAGATCCTCTGGCCGGAGAAGAGGTGGCCGTATATCGGCTCGCAGATCTTCATCGCCCTCTGGATCGCCTCGTTGGTCGCCCCCACCTTCCTTCCGGCGATCCGTTCTCCGGTTCCGACCTTCCTGGCCACGATCGCCATCTGAACCCGGTACGCCTCTTCCACCGTCAGGTGGGGGCAGATGACAGATACGGGCTCCATGGCTATCCTGTCGGCTTCTGCGGCGAGGTATCTCTCCGCCAGATCGTCGATGGCTTCTTCAGTTATCATCGTAAACTACCCCCCTCTGAAGAGGGGGGCTTTCTGTAGCCCTGGAATCTTTTCTGCCTCGATTAAGCAGAACAACCCCGGACCTCCGGGCTGGTTTACAGCAGCCCCAAGATCAGCAATATTTTTAGCCCCGTTGTAGTCTGCGTCCCCCCTC
>CP086218.1:177916-185906 GCA_020844795.1 Methanothrix sp.
CATCGGCTTTTATATGGATGGGTACCTGACCAAGTCGTTCTTATTCGATCTCAACTTACTCTTTGCCATAGCCGTATCGATCCTCGCCGCCGTCAGGATGAAGACGAAGAACCTCCTGGCCCTCATCATCTCCTCGGCGGCGTTGATGTTCGTCGTTGAGAGGATCTTGACATCGGCGGGGATCGTCGATTATTCAGGAAGCCCGGGCCCCACCCTCTTCGTCGTATCGGGGTGGGCGCTCGTGATGGTGGCGATCTTCGGGATATCGGATCTCTTCAGGCTCTGGTTTGAGAGGCTCCAACTCTTCGACCGTATCGAGAGGTGGCGCCCCCTTCCTTTCGCGGCCGCCGTCGCCGTCTTCGCCGTATTCTTCTATCTGGAGGGGTACTTTCAGCTGGCGGGTAGAGACGTTCTCGGGCTCTACGCCGCCATGGCCCTCCTCGGGATCATCTTCTCCGGCCGGTCCTCGATCGAATGGAACGCCGCCCTGGTGGCGGTGAGCGTGGGCCTGGGGGGGTATATGGAATTATTGGGCTATGCCGGTGGTCTGTGGAGCTACGACATGACAGAGGGGCTCCCCATCTTCATGACCATCGCCACCACCATCAACGCCGGGGCCGTCCTGGCGGTCGCCTCAATCGCCGGGGTGGACCTCTCCCGCTCCACCCCCGGGTCGGCGGAGGAACGTCGCCGCCGTCGCGTCCACCCCTGATCCTTTGCCGCCTCCCCCAGGCCTCCGCCTCCCCAAAGCCGGAGGCAACCCGGAAGGCCAGAGGGCTGCATGGTGGGGGGTCGCCGATAGAACTCTCCAATAAGCTGTGCGGGGGGTCTTCTGATCTTCCAGTATGTGTACCCGTAAGGTTGAAAGGTAATCGCACCATTTCCGGCCCATGACAACGGCTCCGAGATGGCGCTTCAGCAGGGGGCTTATCCGCCTCACCCTTATTTTATAACCATATTTGCTACAACTAGAAACATTTATATGAATAACGGGGCTTTAGCCTGCGGTGTTATACGATGAAATGGAATATCGTCATCGCCATGGCTCTTCTGAGCCTTCTCTTGGCCCCCGCCGCTGCCCACAGCCTCTGGGTAGAGGCGGAGGACGTGGTGGAGGTCGGCGAGGTGAAGGAGGTCTACTCCCTCTTCGGCCACCCCGGAAGTTCGGCAGGGATGTACGTGCCGCTGATGGAAGCTTTCTATCTCGTCTCCCCCGCCGGAGAGAGGCTAGACCTCGCGACGGAGGAGGGGACTTGGCTTCCCGGCTTCGGAAGGATCGGCTACCTCTCCGGCAAGGCGGCCTTCTACTGGCCCGGAGACTACGTCCTCGCCTCTGAGAGGGCCGCCGGGGTCTATGATACGGGATGGCACGGAGGAGAGAGCAACCCGATGCTGGTGAAGGATTACGCCAAGGCGGTCATCTCAGCCGGTGAAGGGGGCGAGAAGACCTGGAACGGAGGCTTCCCCTTGGAGATCGAGTTCGAAGCGGCCCCCTACGAAGCGAAGTCTGGGGATAACTTCAGCGCCGTTGCCACCTTCAACGGCGAGCCCGTAGCCGCCGAGTACACCGCCTGGTACTGGACCGTCGACGCCCACTCCTCCCCCGAGGCCCTGAAGGGGACCGCCGGCGATGATGGGAGCTTCTCCGTCGTCTTCAACAAGGCAGGCCCCTGGGTGATCGAGGTGGAGACGACGACGGACGAGGTGGGAGAATGGACCGCCACCTACAGCAACCCCTACTACAAGGAGGGGGACCTCGTCTCCTACGAGAAGGTCTGGCACCGGTCCTCCCTCACCCTCTGGGTGAGGTGATCTCCTTCCTCCCCTTTTTTTCCAATCTCCTTCTTCTTTTTAATAAGGTGCCTGAATTTTCCCCGGCTTCTAATCACCTACGGGGTTTGATTTTATTGTGAATTGAATAGGGTCTTTCACAGAAAAATCCAAAATTATTGTTACTAATTGTTATATCCGAAATCTATTTATCACACCAGTCACACTTAGCCAAGGGTGATTAAAACGAAGAGCATAATACCTTTGTTGCTCCTCCTGATCCTGGGAGGGATGACGATGAACGCCAGCGCCCACGCCCTGTGGGTCGAATCGAAGGACATCGCCGAGGTCGGGGACACTCAGAGGGTCTACTCCATCTTCGGCCACGCCGGGAGCTCCTCGGGGATCTACGTCCCCCTGATGGACGCAGCGTACCTGGTGACCCCTGCGGGGGATAAGATCGATCTCGCATTGAAGACCGGAAACTGGCTTGCGGGGTACGGCTGGTGTGAGTACGAGTACGGTGATATAGTCCTCTACTGGCCTGGAGACTACGTCTTCGCCGTCGCGAGGTCACCCTCCGTCTACGATCCGGGATGGGGCGGCACCCAGCCCAGCAACCCGAGGCTCGGCTACAGCTACGCCACCATGGTGATCCACGCCGGTGACGAGGGGATGGAGAGCTGGGAGGCGGGAGTGCCCCTGGAGATAGTCCCAGAGAAGGCCCCCTACGAGATAGCCGCGAAGGATGAGGTTACATTCCACGTCATGTGGAACGGCGAGCCTGTGGAGGCGACCTACTCCGCCTATTACTGGACCTGGGATTCCCACGACGAGGATAAGATCCAGACGGGGACCACCGACGCTGATGGCGCCTTCACCGTCAGCTTCACCCAGGCGGGGCCCTGGCAGGTCATGGCGAGGGTCGACCTGGACGAGCCCGGAAAGTGGACCGCCACCTACGATCACAGCGCTGGAAGGTTCAAGGCCGGGGATGAGGTCGACTACAACGTCGTAAGGTACACCAACGTCATGTCGGTCTGGGTGAAGGCTTAAGCCCTCACCCGGTAATTTTCTTTCCCGGCGGCCGCCTTTCATAAAAAATCAGATCTTTTAATAAATACAGATTATAAGACTGAAATTAGGTATCGAATACGGCTTAAAATAGCCTCAATTCATATAACCAGCCTTAAATCCGATGACGATCATCCCCGTCACCATCGAGATGACCAAAAGGATGGGACGGTAGAAGAAGAGGAGGCGATAAGATATGAGACGGCTTTATCTCTCGGTACTGGTGGTCGCCGGGCTCGCGGCCCTGGCGTCGGGTCATATGCTCTTTGCGGTATATCCCGAGGACGTCGCAGAGCACTCCGACGTCAATATATGGATCACATACGCCCATGACATCGAAGGAGATACGCCGCCCATGCTCGAGAGGGCGGCATTGATCCGCCCCGACGGGACGGAGGGGCTGAGCCTTTCCGAGTGGGACGGCGGTCTCGCCGGGACGGTGATGGTCGGCGGCCCGGGCTGCTACGTCCTGGACCTTGAGATGGAGCCGACCTTCCTCGACCTGGGGTGGTTCGGCATCACCGGAGGGTCCACATTCCTTCCGAAGTCAGGACGGGCGGTCATGCCGGTGGGGGCCGGAGGGGATTGCGAGATATCCACCGGCAAGGGGCTTGAGATCGTCCCGCAGGTCGATATGAGCGGCATCGTCCGGGGCGACCGGTTCAGAGCCTCCGCCTTCTGGTACGGTGAAATGGTGGAGGGAGACTACACCGCCATGGTGGTGAAGGCCCCCGAAGACCTCCTGACGGTCCTCCACGCCTACGAGAGCGAGGTCGATGGCACCTCCTCCGATGGGACGATCGAATTCGACCTCTCGAAGCCCGGCCTCTGGGTCGTCTCCTTCGAGGCGACGATCGACAAATCCGGGACCTGGACCGCCACCACCGACGATCCGAGCGGCAGATACAGGAAGGGCGACCGCCTCGACTACGACCAGATAGCCCCCACCGCCTACCTCACCTTCTGGTGCGGCAGGTGAAGGGAGAAAGGTGATCGATTGGTCCACATCTCCGACGGCGTCCTCTCGCCTCCCGTTTTGGCCGCAGGGTTCGCCCTCGCCGGGATCCTCCTCGTCGTCACCCTGCGGGACGTCAGGGCTGAGGAGGTCCCCAAGATATCCCTCATCACCGCGGCGGTCTTCGTCGCCTCCCTCGTCCACTTCCCGGTGGGCCCGACCAGTGTCCACCTGGTGATGAACGGCCTGGCGGGGATCCTCCTGGGGAAGAGGGCCTTCGTCAGCGTCGCCGTCGCCCTCACCCTCCAGGCGGTCCTCTTCCAGCACGGCGGGATCAGTGTCGTCGGGGTCAACGCCGTCAACATGGGGATCCCCGCCCTCCTCGCCTGGAAGATCTTCGAGGGGCGCCGCGGCCTCTCCTCGCCCAAGAGGGAGGTGGTCTTCGGAGCTGTGGCCGGGGGGTTTGCCGTCCTCGGAGCAACATTGATGCTCTCCGCCGAGCTCCTCCTCCTCGGGGAGGCGTTCAGGGAGATCGCGGCCCTGGTCCTCGCGGCTCACGTACCGATAATGCTCATCGAGACGGCGGTGATTGGGCTGGCGGCGGGCTTCCTCCAGTCCGTCAAGCCGGAGATGCTGATCCGCGCCAGGGGTTCTGGCTATGGAGGTGCTTGATTTTGAGAAGAGCTGTTATTTTGGTCCTCCTCATCCTCCTCACCGCGGGGATGGCGGAGGCGCACAGGATGTTCGTCGGCCAAAGGGTAAGCCTGGAGATCTTCGCCATCTACGACGACGGCGAGCCTGCGAGAAACGCCGACGTGATGGTATACCGTCTAAACGCAACGACCCAGAACTACGATCTTTATCAGGAGGGGATGACCGACTCCCAGGGGATCTATTCGATGACCCTCCCCGGAAAGGGGACTGGAGATTGGCGTTATAAGATCTCCCAACACGGCCACGCCGAGGAGGGCTTCATAAGCGTATCGACGGAGAGGCCCCTGCCGGGTGAAGCTGGGATTATGGCCCTCGCCCTCATCCCCGCCGCCCTCATAGCCTGGAGGGTCAAAAAGAGATGAATGAGAAGAATTGCAGGATGGCGGTCCTGGCGTTGATATCGGTTCTTATCCTGGCGGGGACCGCCGCCGGCCACAGGATGCTGATAGGCTATACAGTAGAGGAGGTCGGAATCTCCGTCTTCTACGACGACGGGACCGCGGCAGCCGGCGCCAACGTCATGGTCTACGATGGGGACGACCTGATCGCTGAGGGGGCGGCGGATTCGAGGGGAGTTTACCGGTTCAGGCCGGAGGGAAGGAGGATCGACGACCTGGTATTCGTGAGCTCTTCGGTGGGCCACCGGGCGGAGATCAGGATCGGCACCCCCGGGGCCCAGGCCCCTCCTCCGGAGATCCCCACCTCCATGAAGGTCTTGGCTGGTTTTGGCTACCTCCTGGGGATCGCAGGGGTATCGATGATCTATGCCTCCAGGAAGAAGAGATAGGGGCGGGGGGATCGCCCCTCCCATCAGCCCTTCCCGCCTGAGGTAAGACCCCGTCGGTGGAGCCGGGATCCTCTGTAGCCTTCAGCTCCCCGTCTCGGGGCCCATCAAGCCCTCGATATCTTGAGGGCAGAGGGGTGACGGTAGAGGATAAGTCGAGATCTCCGGGGCGTTCCCGTCGAAACCTCTCCCCTCCCAGATTCTCTTTTTATGGACAACCGGCTCCAACTTCCGGCACCATCGCCATTTAAAACAAATTCATCGATCTTAACTCAAGAAATACTTATATAATATGAAACCCCTCCCCCATCGAGATCATGGCCGTCTTGAGGGGCGATGATCCGGAAGTAAAATTATAAAATTGGTGAGCGGCGATGAGAAGGCTTTATCTGGCGATGCTGATGGTAGTGGGGGCCGGATCCCTCGCATCGGGACATATGCTCTTCGCGGTCTATCCGGAGGAGGTGGTGGAGGGGTCTAGGATCGACTTATTTATCACATACGGCCATGATGTCGGTGGGGACGTGGTGCCGGATCTCGCCGTCGCGCGGCTGATCCACCCCCGCGGGATCGACGACCTGGAGCTCTGGGATGAAGGCAGAGGGCTTGGGGGGACCGTCGAGATCGGTGATCCGGGGTGCTACATCCTGGATCCACAGATGGAGACGACGCTATTTGATCAGGCGTGGTTCGGCCTCGGCGGAGGATCGTCCCTTCTGCCAAAGTCCGGCCGGGCGATAATCCCGGTGGGGACCGGTGGAGATTGTGGATTCGCCTCCGGCGATGGGCTTGAGATCGTCCCCCGGGTCGATATGAGCGGCATCAACCGGGGCGACCGGTTCAGGGCCCAGGCTCTCTGGAACGGGGCGGAGGTGGGGGGCGATTTCACCGGAGCGGTTCTGAAGGCCCCCGGAGATCTCCTGACCGTGAAGCACGCCCATGAGTATGAGGTGGAAGGGGCCGCCTCTGACGGGAGGATCGAGTTCGACCTCTCGAAGCCCGGCCCCTGGGTCGTCTCCTTCGAGGCGACGATCAGCGAATCCGGGACCTGGACCGCCGAGGGGGACGACCCCAACGGACGATACCGGAAGGGCGACCGCCTCGACTACGACCGGATAGCTCCTAGCGCCTACCTCACATTCTGGGTCGGGAGATGACCGGCGGTCCGGGGTGATCTGGTGCACATATCCGATGGCGTCCTATCGCCTTCCGTTTTGGTCGCGGGTTACGCCGTCGCGGGTTTCCTCCTCTTCATCACCCTGCGGGATGTGGAGGCGGAGGAGATCCCCAGGATATCCCTCATCACCGCGGCGGTCTTCGTCGCCTCCCTCGTCCACTTCCCGGTGGGGCCGACCAGCGTCCACCTGGTGATGAACGGCCTGGCTGGGATCCTCCTGGGGAAGAGGGCCTTTGGTAGCGTCTTCGTCGCCCTCACCCTCCAGGCTCTCCTCTTCCAGCACGGCGGGATCAGCGTCATCGGGGTCAACGCCGTCAACATGGGGGTGCCAGCCCTCCTCGCCTGGAAGATCTTCGAGGGGCGCCGGGCCTTTCCCTCTCCCAAAAGAGAGGTCTATTTCGGCTCCCTGGCGGCGGCTTCGGCCGTGATCGGCACGGCGATCCTCCTTTCCCTTTCCCTCCTGGCGGTGGGAGATGAGTTCAAGGAGATCGCGATCCTCGTCCTCATAGCCCATCTTCCGATAGCAGCGATCGAGGCTGGGGTGGTAGGCCTTGCGGCGGGATTCCTGGTATCGGTGAAGCAAGAGATGCTCGTGACCGCGGTATGCGATGGGGTTAAGAGCTGATCCAGAAGCCGCAACCCCCTCCCCGGAGAAGACCCCCCATCGATTTATAATATTCTTACAGATATTTTTACGCCTTTATAGCTGTATAATCAGATATAAATAACATCATTTCATCTTAAAGCAGAATTACTTGTGAAAAGATCGACCCAGAGAGGGGTAAGATGCGGTACCTTCAGTCTTGAGGTGGGTCCGATTTGGGCAACAGCTTTTGATGTAGATCGAAATAGACGGCAAGCCGGAAGGGTAGAAAAGAGCTTATTTATCCAGGGTGGGGAAGGTTGTCGGGGGGCTGTCACCGTTAAGCCCCGTCGGCGGAAGCGAGGAAGATATGAGGGTCATGGTCGAAGGGCGGAAGGGCAGGTATCTCAGGGGCTCGAACTTCGATATTCGGTCTCGTCGAGGATCGTATCTCGACTCAACCGTCTTCCACGGTTGGGTGGGAGGATCGATGAATAACGGATCTGATAAGAGAAGAGCAGGGATGGGTGCCAGATTGATCGAGAAGATGGGGATGTCGATCGTATGACTAGCATCGACATCGACAGCCATGCAGATATCGACTCTCCGATCCACCGCTGGGACCCCCGGGCTAAGATCGCATCGATCCTCATCCTGATCTTCTCCGTCGTCATGGTGGAGAGCATCCGCGTCGCCCTCCTCGGTCTCGTCCTCTCCCTGGCCGTCCTCCTCGCCTCGAGGCTCCCCCTCGGAGAGGTCGCCAGGAGGGTTAGGTGGCCGGTGATCTTTCTACTTCCCATCTTCTTCATCCTCCCCTTCACCGCGGGGGGAGAGAGGACCGTCACCTTCGCCACCTTCGACCTGAGCCTCGACGGCCTCCTCCTCGGAACCCTCATCCTCATGAGGGGGCTTTCTGCCGTCATCCTCGCCTAC
>CP086218.1:186006-189837 GCA_020844795.1 Methanothrix sp.
CCATCTGGCGGGACAGTAGGGTAGCCTGGTCGATCCTCGAGCGTTTGGGACGCTTGGACTGCGGTTCAAATCCGCGCTGTCCCACCAACTGCTTATCCTATAAACTGTTTTGATGGGCAAAATCGAGAAACTTCTTGTGATGGAAAGGGCGGAGAGTTTCTTATTTCCCTGGCAGCAACAGTGCTGGCCCAGGCGGAGGGTGGCGGGAAGGGCCCTGGGGACGAATGAAGGATGGAGGGATGTCTCGGGCATTTGAGCATATATAATCAAATCTCCTGAGTTTGAATAGATATACTCAAATCACAAGTTGACGAGTCTATAAAATTGTTTATATAAAATCTGCGGCGCAGCGATGACAGGCCCCCCCCCACCGCCAGCTCCCCCGGCGGCGCCCCTCCCCCCCGCCCTTCCGGCACCGAGGGCCCGAGGACTCTTCGCCGATCTCCGGGCGGCGGCGTTGGGCGGAGCTTATCGGAAGTCCGAGGAACTCGCCCAAGCTTTTTGTAGATTGAGATTGAACTGAATCATCGGAGGGATGCCCGACGAGATCGAAGCCGTTCATCGTCCTGGCGCTGCTGGTGCTGTCGATGGCAGCAACGGCGCTAGTTCAAGCGCAGGGAGACAAAAACGGCACAGATCAAGCGTTGGCTTCTGAAAACCCCGACGAACACCCGTGGAAAAACTACTGGTACACCATCGGCCCGCTTATTTTAGCAGCCATGATCGCCTGGATCGTCGAGCATTTTTTCAACGGTATTTCACGCGCTATAAATTTTTGTCTGGCCAAAATCCGGAAAAAGAAGGATATCACTCTATCACAGCAACCAAAGTTGGCCGACCAAATCCATATAGCCTCTGGCGAGGGGACCAGAGGCGCCGGACGCGATTATCACGAGACAAAGGTCATCTTACCCCCCGAGGCACTGGAATTGCTCCGCCCAAAACCGGCCGAGCCCCCCGGCAAGATCTCCAACATCCCCCACCCCCACAACCCCAACTTCACCGGCCGCGTGGACCTGCTGGAGAAGCTCCACCAAGCCCTCGCCTCGGGAGAGCGGGCCGCCTTCACCCAGACCTCGGCCATCACCGGCCTCGGCGGCGTCGGCAAGACCCAGCTCGCCCTGGAGTACTCCTACCGCCACGCCGACGACTACCGGGTCATCTGGTGGGTCCGGTCCGAGGAGCCCGCCACCCTCGCCGCCGATTACGCCGGACTGGCAGCGAGGATCGACCTCCCCGAAAAAGAAGCTCAGGACCAGAGGATCGCCGTCGAGGCCGTGAGGCGCTGGCTGGAGGAGAACGGCGGCTGGCTCCTCGTCTTCGACAACGCCCAGGAGCCCGAGAATCTTGGTGAGTACCTGCCCAAGACCGGCAAAGGGCATGTCATCATCACCTCCCGGAATCCGAACTGGGGCGGCACGGCAAAGCCTCTCCCCGTCGACGTCTTCAGTCGAGACGAGTCAATCGAGTTCCTCCAGAGCCGGACCGGGCAGAAGGACGGAGCCGACACCCTGGCGGGGGCCCTCGGCGACCTCCCCCTAGCTCTGGAGCAGGCGGGGGCCTACATTCAGGAGACGGGAATCTCTCTCTCCGCCTACCTCAAGCTCTTCCAGGAACGCCGCAAAGAGCTTCTTCGCCGCGGAAAGCCTGATTCTTACCCGGATACGGTGGCCACCACCTGGGACCTCTCGTTCCAGAAGGCGAGAGAAGAGGTGCCCGCAAGCGCGGATCTCTTGAACCTGTGCGCCTTCCTGGCTCCGGACGACATCCCAAAATCGCTCCTGAGCGAGGGCGTTGAGCACCTTCCGGAGAGGTTGGCCTCGGCCGTGAAAGATGAGATGGCGCTGAACGACGCCGTCGCCGCCATGAAGCGCTACTCGCTGATGACCGTCGCCGACGACTCCCTCTCCGTTCATAGGCTCGTCCAGGCTGTGGCGCGGGACCGATTGTCCGACGAAGAGCGGAAACGCTGGGCTGAAGTTGCGGTCTGGCTCGTCAACGATACCTTTCCTTATCAGACTGACGAGTTTCGGACCTGGGACACGTGTTCGATTCTGTTTACCCACGCTCTGGCAGCTGCGGGAAATGCAGAGTGGCTTGATGTGGCCCCCATATCAACACAGAACCTGTTGGTTAAAACTGGTCTGTATTTTAAGGGACGTGGTGAATTCGACGAAGCTAAGAAACTCCATGAACGAGCTTTGCCAATTGCTGAGAACGTATACGGGCGAAACGATAGTGAAGTTGCAGCGATCATTAACAACCTCGGCGCAATTCTTGCGGCGATGGGCGACTTTGCAGGCGCCAAAGAGAACTACGAGAGGGCTCTGCAGATCGTTGAGACGGATCTTTGCGCCAACCACCCCAACTTGGCTACTGTGGCCAACAATTTGGGCATCCTCCTGCTAGAATTGGGCGACCTAGAGGGCGCCAAGGAACTTATCGAGCGCGCCGTCGAGATAGACGAGAACGTCTCAGATCTTGACTTAACCAATGTGGCCAGGGATTTCAACAATCTCGGCTCAGTCCTACATGCTATGGGCAACCTAGAGGGCGCCAAAGACCTTATAGAGCGAGCCATCGAGACCTTCGAAGAAGTCCTTGGTCCCGACGACCCCTGGGTAGCAAGTGCTGTCAATAATCTAGGCTCGATCCTGTTCGATATTGGCGACCTGGAGGGGGCCGAAAAGTGCGCTGAGAGAGCATTGCAAATATTAGAGAAGCGATTAGGTGAGGATCACCCCAAGGCTAAACTCGTCCGTGAAAACCTCGTATCCCTCCTCCGGTAGACTCCTACACCACCACAACCTCGCCGCAGACCCTGCACGCCTCGACGATCCGGTCGTACTTCATCCCCGGGAAGGGATCGATCAAGCAGAGATCCGTCGGCTCGGCCCGGGAGAATAGCCTCTCGGCGTCCCCGAAGTAGACCTCGATCTTGCAGCCGTCGCCGTCGGCCTCCGCCGCCAGGACCGATTCCGCACCGACCTCGCCCCCCGGCAGCTTATGCCGCTCGATTCTATCGATCCCCAAAAGTGAGCGGTTCGCCTCCAAATTCAGGATCGCGTCCTTTACCGCCGGAAGCCAGGCGTCATTCAGAACGACCCGCTCCGCCCCGCCGAGGGCGGCCGAAAGGCCCAGGGTCCCGGGGCCGCAGAGGACGTCGGAGACGGTGGTCAATTTGCCCCGGAAGTAGAGCTCCTCCAGGATCTTCATCTTGGGGGCGCTCTGTCTTGGAAACTCGACGTGGATCTTTGACTGGTGCTTGTAGATGACGAGATCGCCGATCAATGAGGATACGACGTCGCAGCGCAGGTCCGAGCCCGCCAGGAGCTCCCAGCGGTGAGGGGCGGCCCGCAGGTCTGCGACACCCGGAACGCCCCCGCCCCGGATGACGCCCTTTATCTCCGGGACTCTGGCGATTATTTCAGCGGCGGCCTTTCTCGTCAGGCGCTCGCCGACTATGATGAGCTCATCCGGCCCCAGCCTCGGCGGGTACGCCAGGGGGTAGCCCACCTCCACCAGGGGCCAGCCGATGGATCGGAGGGGGTCGGTTGGGCTTCGCAGGTTGTGATCGACGAGGACCTCCATCGCCTCCATCATCACCAGGTCCAGGGGAGCCCTCCCGCAGCCGGAACACCTTCTGATGCCCCCGCCCCTACCCCCGCCCGACGCGGCGAGGGAGGAAAGGGGCTCACCCTTGTCGAAGCCCGGCTCCACCGGGCATTCTGGGCAGGCCATGTAAAGGAGATCGAGGCGGGCCAGGACCTCCTCCGCCGGGGCGATCGCCTCCGCCGGGAGCTTAGCTGACGGCATCGCCCTTCCATGGAG
>CP086218.1:189937-194447 GCA_020844795.1 Methanothrix sp.
TATCCTCCCGGACCCCGGCAAGGGAGATCTCATTTTTAGGGAGAAACTCTCTTCTGATCTACCTCCTCCACCAGCCGCTCCTCATAATCTCGATGGAGCTCCTTGGGGTCATAGATATCGCCGGAAGGGTATCTCTTCCCATCCCCTGAGGATGGCGGGGTCGGACCTCGAGGGGATGGCGGGGTGGATGGGGTTGGATGGCAAAATTTTGAGTCGCTCGACTCAAAAAATAGATTCATGGAGGCGGATAAACGGCGCCTCCACTCTAAGGTCTCGCTACTGCTTGGAGAGCTTGGGGGTCAAGACCGCGAGGTATATCGCGGCCAGGGCCACGACGACGTAGACCACCTTCTCCAGGATGGGCATCCATCCCAGGAGGATGCTCACCAGGTTGTAGCCGAGGGCGTAGAGCCCCCAGTTGAGGCCTCCTACTATCACCAGCACTATGGCCAGCATATCTATGGGAGCTAACTTTGCCAATCGAAACACCTCCGGACCAACATTTAGTCCAAGTATCTAATATACTTTTTGGATTTTTGATCCGAAGGGGCTGCCTCCAGCCTCCGCCGCGCCCCCCTCGACCCTGACGTCCAGGGAAGTGAGGGACGTGAGGCCGTAGAAGGGGCGGCTCAGGGGAGATGGAGCTTCCGCCATCCGGGCCGCCATCACCGGGTCCGTATACTTCAGGTCCCATCCTCCATCCCTGGAGGAGGCGGATACGATGACGTCGTAGCTCCTCCACCGGAAGGTCTTCACCTGGGGGAGGGCTTCCGCCATATCGATGGCTTCCTCGAGCCCTTCGGCAAGAGGGCCCTCAAGCCTCTCGAAGCTCTCCAGAAGCTTCAGATCCCCTGATGGGCCGGAATAGCCGTAGACGGTGACCAGGCCCCCGTCCTCGACGAGGACCGTCCAGCTGAAGAGCCCCGGCGCCGGAAAGGCGGCGGACCCTGCGCCTCCGGCCTCCAGAGCCTGTTCCCTCTCGGCCAGCCTCGCCCCCCCCGTCAGGACGAGAAGGAGGAGGAGGAAGAGGAGCGCCTTTCGAGGATCGAAGCTATCCCGGCTCTTGGCGTAGAGGAGGAGGAGGCCGAGGCTGGCGATGAGGAGGGGGGCCTCAGAGTAGAAGAAGATCTCCAGGGACCATCTGGCAGGATCGAGGGGGTAGAGGAGGGGGACGCCCCGGGTGGTGATGATATCGAGGGCCAGATGGATGACGGCTCCGGCAGAGGCGAAGAGGGCAGTCCGCCTCGAAAGTCCCAGATCGATCCCGAACCTTTCTCTGATCCGGGAACGGACAGGACCGCAAGACGCCAGGCCGAGGACGAGGAGGGCGGTGAAGACTCCGAAGAAGAGGGAGTGGGTGATCCCCCGGTGGACGAGGAGGAAGAAGGTAGGAAAGATCCAGTTCACCGGCATAAGAAGGAAGTCGAGGTCCAGGGCTACGCCCCCTAGGACGAGGGCTGCCGTCTCGTCGCTCCTCCTCTTGAGGCTCCTTCCGATGAGGTAGGGGATGGCTATGTGGGTGAAGAGGTCCATGAACTCGCTCCTGAGAACGGCCCGATATCAATAAATAAAGGTGGCGGGGCGATCAGCTCCGCCGCCGCCCATCCGCCGGGGGCTCAGAGGTTGAAGGGATCTCGAAACTCCAGCTTCGGGAACTCCAACTCGAACTCCAGCTTCATCTCCTCCCCGAAGAAGTCGGGTACTGCGCGGTCCGGCTCTATCTTCTTTGCACCCTCCGCTCCGGCCACCATCGGGCTATCAGGGACGGCAGGAGCGGTATCCTCAACCTCCATTGTCAGGACTCCGGCGGGGATGATGAAGGGCGTCTCGGGGCAGCCGAGGAGGTTGATGCTGTAGTAGGAGTACCTCATGTTGCCTCCCCCAACGGCATTGACCTCGTCGACGAACCTCTCCTTCGATATCTGGTTTATATAACCGATGTTGGTGACCGGGCCGCCACTTTCGTCCCACCGGGTGGCGTTGAACATCTCCTCCCAGAAGGCTCGATCGAACTTCTGGGATGGGCCGTTATCTATGACGTTGGGATCGATGAGGCCGTACCTGCTGTTCCCTATGAAGGCGAAGGCCCCGCCTTTGGCGGTGACGAAGTGCTCCAGGACGGAGTCGTGGGGCAGGTAGATCCCATTGGGGTCTCTGTTGTCGAAGGCCCCTGCGTAGCCCGCCTGGGAGTACCCGAGGAAGTACTTCTGGTTGGTGAGGGCGTCGGCGTGCTGGTAGCCCATCTTCATGACGTAGGCGACGATGTCGCAGAAGTTAGAGGTCCCGACGTGGTTTATGGCGTGGACGTAGTTCGCGTTTATCTCGCGGATCAGATGCTCTCTACCCCAGTTGTGCTGGTTGGGACAGCATTCGTCACCGGGGAAGTCCCGGTCGTAGAGGGTTTGGACGCTGAAATTCGCCGGGAATATGGGCTTGATCCCGTCCTTAAAGTCCCCGCCCCACTTCCAGGTCAGCGGTTCGTCGTCCAGGGTCAGAACCCCCATAGGCTCCATGTATTCGCCCACCATCCATATCCCCCTCAGGTACCGATCGGTGGACGGGGTCGACTCGTAGGCGATGGTCTTTCGAACGAAGTTCGAGAGCTCGACGTAGTTGTCCACAGGAGCCCGTCCTACGTAGACTTCGGAATACAGATCGACGCCGGGTCCACCGTAGACCCCGTTTGCGCCTTTGAAGTCTCCCTCAAGAGAGGCGTAGTAGAGGTCGGAAGCTATGCCCACCCTATCCCCTGGAATGCCGCACGATTCAGGGTCGGGCTCGTAAGCCCAGGCGTAAAGAAGCCTGGTGGGGACGATGGCGTCCCAGGTCTCTCCGCCGATCCTCGCCCCATCGCCGTCGCCGCCGAGGAGGACGTATCTTATATCGTTATTCAGATAGGCGTCCTTGATGAAGTCGCGGATGATCTCCTGGTCGTCCTGCCGGACGGACCGCCTGTAGCTGGCGTAAATATCCTCCACGGTGACTATCGCTGCGTTCAGCCCTTTCTCCTTCTTCTTCTCGATGAGGGCCTGGAAGTTGTAGGGGCCGGGAGCCTCTTTCAGGTACTGGTTTGTTATGATGATGTAATCGTAACTCCCGTCCAGGAGGAGGGATCTTCCCGTCGCGACCAGGTCCGAGGGGTAGGTCGTCGTCTTCTCCGGGTTGTCGACGATCATCTCGACCTCTCTTTTGTCCCGGAGAAGGCCTCGGAGGAGCCCCCGGCTGAGGGTCTCCGCCGGAGATGTGGTCACCTCGACGTCGAAGGCGGCGAAGCTGTAGGCATCACCGGTCTTGGGTATGTACTTGATGGGGTAGAGGTTTATGGAAAGGATGCTGTATCCGTGCTTCTTCTGAACTCCCAGGACCGAGTATGCCACCTCTGGGTAGGGTCTCTCTGATCCGTAGATCGACTCGTCGAGGAAGGCGTGGTCAGGGGACGACCAGTTATCCTGGGGTCGGCATTCGGTACAGTTGCTGGTGAAACCGATGGGAACCGAGTTCTGACCGGGCATGATGGAGACCCTCCCCAGATACTTCTCGTTGCCGGCGACGACCTTTATCCCCCGGACCTCCTCCCCGTAGGGTATCAATATCCTGGCGGTCTTGAAGGGGATCACCGGCTCCCCTGGGACGATCCTATCGTTCAGCCCCGGAATCGTCACTCTGTCGTAAACCATCTCGGAACCGTCGGGTCCCGAGAGCGTCTCTCTTCCCATATCGACGTTCGGGTCGTCGAGGTGGTACTGTAATGTGATCATTCCCGTGCTGCCGGGATCAACGGAGGCCGACGAGGCGAAGGCCAGGCCAAAAGATAGGTACAGGAGGCAGACGAGCCACAAAGCCGTAATCTTCTTCATAATTCTCCCTCATATTTCCGGACCGCGAAGATCGGAGTATGGTGCCCTGGTGCCTCGGGATCTGCATCGACCGATGATCTGAGACCGCCATCTCCATCTCGACCCCCTCGAAATCCGATCCTCTCCGACGATCAAAGGGTCAGACGGTCCGCCCTTCATTGCTTGAGTGCATATTCTCTTGAAAAACTATTTAACAATTTCCCACGTTCAGAAAGGCTCTGGCTCTCTCTCTCCTGAAAGGTGGATGGGGGGATAGGAGCTTCATCCGGCAAAGGCGGATGATGGAAGTTATCGGTGCAGAAGACGAAAGGCCCGGGGTTAGGATGGTGGGGTTCAGAGAGGAGGCAGGGCGTTCAGCCCCCCTTCCTCCTCTTCCTCAGGAGGGACGCCGACCCGGCGGCGGCGATGATCAATACCACGACTATGGGGAGGAGGTAAGACCTCTTGGAGGGTCCGACGTTCACCGGGATCCTCATGCTCTCGGAGATGACGGTCCCTCCCCGGAGGTCGGTGTACTTGATCTCGCTGTTTATGCTGTAGGGCTTCTCCGTGGCGTCGGAGTCGACGTCTACTCTGAACCTGACGGTCCTCTCCTCGCCGGGGAGGAGGGTTCCGATGTAAGCCTGATCGTCGGTGGAGGAGAAGGGCTTGAA
>CP086218.1:194547-198300 GCA_020844795.1 Methanothrix sp.
ATGCAGCAGTAAACATTCTCTCCACAGGGATGGAACAGCCCGTAGCGCCCATAGAGTCAAAACCTCTACATCACGTTTCTGTGATGCAAGTCTTGGCGATGAAGTGGGAAGCCCTACCCTTTAGGGTAGGGTAGTTCACGCTTTAACCTTGGACCTCCCTGAGAGATGGATCTCTCCCGACGGAAAGATAATCGATAAGGAGCTCTTCGGAGGGACCAGCTCCCTCATAGTCTGGGGATGATGGTGATATATGTCATTCTAGTAGCCACGTCCAAGACCTAGATCCATACGCCAAACCCAACCTTCACCTCGATGATCAGGTTAATTCAGGTGGGATAGGATCAACGGACCCTTTTGAGGATCGCCGTCATTCAAGCCGCATTGGTACTCTTCGAAATCCTCAGACCGGATTCAAAATGTTTATCTGGATGGAACTAGTCTCTTCAGCCACGATGACCAAGAAATCGGTGAAGGAGAAGAAGAAAGGCGCGGAGGAGATAGATCGGCCCGCGCCGAAGAGGCGGACTTTTGAACGAGTCCCCGACCTTTACGTCTACGCGGGCCTGTTTTTCGTCTTCCTCTTCTCGCTCTATCTGAGGGTCTATCGACCCATGCCAAGATTCTTTGCTGGAGAGACCCTGTTATTCGACGGCAACGACGCCTCATATCACATGATGCTGGCCAAGAGCACCCTCCTCAACTTCCAACGTCCATGGTTTGATCCGATGACCTACTTTCCGAACGGGACGACGGATGTACCCTTCGGCCCCTTCATGAGCTGGGGGATCGCCATCCTATCGTACATAGCAGGGCTCGGAGACCCCAGCATGTATACCGTCGACTTGGTGGGGGCGGTATTCCCCGGCGTCCTGGGAGCCCTTGTAGTCTTTCCCGTCTACTTCATAGGGCGGGAGCTGGGCGGGAGGGCCGCGGGATTGACGGCCGCGATCATGATCGCAGTTCTCCCCGGCCAGTTCCTCTCGCGATCTATGTTGGGGTTCGCCGACCACCACGTGGCAGAGGTCCTCCTCAGCGCCACGGCGATCCTCTTCTTCGTCCTGGCGGTCCGTTCGGGCGCCGGCAGGCTCACCTTCGCCGCCCTTCGTCGCGGTGATATGGGATCTTTGAAGAGGCCCCTGATATATTCCCTCCTGGCAGGCCTCTTCCTGGGGCTCTACATAACCGCCTGGTCGTCAGGCCACCTCTTCTTTGGGATCCTCATCGCCTTCGTCGCCGTCCAGAGCATAGTCGATCACATGAGAGGAATGAACGCCGAGTATCTAGGGATCGGCGGAGCGGTTGCCTTCTTCGTCGCCCTCCTTACGATCCTGCCCTTCATCAGCGCCCACAACGGCTTCAGTCCTTACCTATATTCTCTCTTCCAGCCGATGATCCTGATCGCAGGCATCATCTTCATGCTCAGCCTCTCTGCCATCTCAAACCAGCTCGTACGGCACGATAAAAAACGGCTTTACTTCCCCCTTATTGTCATCGGGTCGATGGTCATCATCTTCGTAATCTTCCTGCTGGCGGTTCCTCAGTTCACGGGAGCCTTGATGAGCGGTTTGAGCGTATTCCAGCCCAGGACCGGTGGAGCGGCCACTGTAGCGGAGGTTTCTCCGATAACGGAGAGGTACGCCGTCCAGAGGAACTTCCCCGGCATCTCCGAACTATCCTTCCTATCCCCCATGTGGCTGACCCTCCTGGCCCTGCCTCTGATTCTCCGGAGGTACCAAAAAGATCCGAGCAGAAACGGCGATATGCTGATCATCGTCTGGACTCTGACGATATTCGCCCTCACCCTCGCCCAGAACAGGTTCGCCTACTACTATGCTGTCAACGTGGCCCTCCTCTGCGGCTATCTGGGATCGATCCTCCTGGAGAAGACCCGATTTATGGAGGTAGAGGATGCCGTCGTCAGGATGGCAAAAGGAACTTACAAGGATGCTTTAGACCAGAAACGCCTCCTGATGAACGCTGGAGCGGTCGCGATCCTGGCGCTCCTCTTCGTATATCCAGCCATGTTCGGGACGGTTCAGGGCGTCCCCATAGGCAGCTTCAACACGGATAGACATGCAGGGTCCATGGGGTATGATTGGTATGACTCCATGATCTGGCTGCGGGATAACACCCCCCATCCGGGGATGGATATCTACACCATATACGACCGACCCCCCAGGGGGGAGAGGTTCCCCTATCCCGATTCAGCCTACGGGACCATGTCGTGGTGGGATTACGGCCACGCCATCTCAACGATAGGCGAAAGACCAGCCAACTCCAACCCCTTCCAGCAGGGAATAGGGAATAAAGAGAAGGGCGTGCCCGGATCTTCCCCCTTCTTCATCGCCCAGAACGAGGCCGAGGCCGTGGCGGTGGCGGCAGACCTGGATCCGGATAGATCTCCGTATAACAACATCAGGTACGTGGTCACCGACGTTGAGATGGCCATGGGCAAGTTCCACGCCATAGCCGCCTGGAGCAACATAAACCCCGGCAATTATCAGTTCGCATACTGGCAGAACAACCAGCCGATCACCATCTACAGGACCCCCTACTTCAGGAGTATGGTGGCGAGGCTCCACTTCTTCGACGGGACCGAGGCTGACGTTAAGGAGGGTTGGGTGATGGGCTTCAGGCATGACGTTCAGGGTGGAGTGGCCGTAGAGCCTCAGAAGCGATCCAGCGACTACCGGGAGCTTCTGGAGGGCGTAAATGAAACCCTCCAGCGGGGGTACGCCGCCGCGGAGGTCGTCTCCCAGAGCCCGATCATGACCTCCGTACCCCTGGAGGCCCTGAGCCATTTCAGGCTCGTCTACGAGTCCCAGACCTCCATCACCACCGACGGTCAGAAGTATGTCAAGATCTTCGAGCACGTTCCAGGAGCGACGATCTCCGGAGAGGCCTCCCCGGGGACGGATGTGGTCATCTCCGTCCCCATCACCACAAACCGGGGCAGAAGCTTCCTCTACCAGCAGTCTACAGTCGCCGACTCCAACGGCGAGTTCACCCTCGTAGTCCCCTACTCCACCGAAGGTCCCGAAGATTGGTCCACCAACTTCGAGACGGGACCCACCGGCCCCTACACCCTGAGGGTGGGGGACCTGCGTTATGACGTCCGGGTCCCTGAAGGGGCGGTCATCGCCGGGAGTTCGATCAAGATATGATGCTAATGGAGGAGATGACATGGACGGAGATCGAGGCCGGGCTTGAAGAGACGAGGACGGTCATCCTGCCGGTGGGGGCGACGGAGGAGCACGGCCCCCACCTCCCCACCTTCACCGATACGATCCAGGCCCTGGAGGTGGCAAAGGAAGTCTCCCGCCGAAGGCCCGTATTCGTCGCCCCTCCCGTCCATTATGGCGTCTGCAGATCGACCCGGGGATTTCCGGGGACGATCTCCATCAGCCCCGGAGCCCTGAGGGCCCTCACCTTTGACCTCCTGCTAGCCTTCAGAGAATCGGGTTTCGAGAGGGTCCTCATCCTGACGGGCCACGCAGGGGGCCAGCACCTCTCAGCCCTCAAGGAGGCGGCGGAGAGGGCTGTAGCCGATGGGGATCTCTTGGTGAGCCTCGTCTCCGACTTCGACCTCATCGACGCCTCGCAGGTCGAGACCCCGGGGGACGGCCACGCCGGAGAGATCGAGACCTCGAGGATGCTGGCCATCCGGGAAGACCTGGTGCGAGGCCTTCCAGAGAAGCATTTTCCGCCGAGGCAGAAGTATCTGATCATGAAGGACGTGAGGCACCTGATGGG
>CP086218.1:198400-210008 GCA_020844795.1 Methanothrix sp.
CTCCCGGCGGAGCCTGGAGCGTGGAGACCAGACGGGATCATCGCCGAAGGCGAGTACTCCGGATACGCCCTCCTCATAGGCCCCGGAGGGCTTGGCTATCCGGGGGGGGACCTGGAGGTATTCTGGAGGACCGACGACGACCACCTCTACATGGCCCTCCGGGGAGAGACGACGGGCTGGATGGCGATAGGCTTCGACCCCCGGGAGTGGAAGAAGGGCGCTGACGTCGTCATCGGCCGGGTCGACGGGAAAGAGGCGGTCGTCGAGGACCAGTACATCATCGACTTCTTCGGCCCCCACTTCCCCGATGGAGAGCTCGGCGGGACCGACGACATCCTGGAGTCCGGCGGCCTGGAGAAGGACGGCGCGACGGTGATAGAGTTCAAGAGGAGGCTTGATACAGGCGACGACTTCGACAGGGCGATCGTCCCCGATGAGGACCTCCCTATAATCTGGTCGATCTCAAGGTCGCAGGACCTGACGGAGATCCACGACGTCACCCGGGCCGAAGGGATCCTCCGGCTCGCAGAAGAGACGGCGGGGCCGGCCGCCACCGGACCCCTCTCCGCCGCGCAGCGGCAGGGTATGGCGTTCATCCTGGAGGAGGAGAGGATGGCAAGGGACCTCTACCTGGAGTTCTATAAGACGACTAGGCTTTCTGTCTTCCTGGACGTCGCCGGCTCCGAGGAGATCCACATCGCCTCGATCCTGACCCTCATGGAGAGGCGCGGCCTTCCTGCCCCGCCGGAGGCTCCCGGCGTCTACGCCGACGAGGCCTTACAGGAGATGTACGAGGACCTCCTCGCCGCAGCTGAAAGCCCCGAGGCAGCCCTCAGGGCGGCGGCCCAGGTGGAAGAGGCCTCCGTCCACGACCTCTCGAAGGAGATAGAGGGGACCATCGAGCCCGATCTGATATCGGTCTATGGAGGGCTGATGGTGGGGTCACAGAAGCACCTGCGGACCTTCGTCAGGGCCTTGGAGGAGCTGGGGGGAGAGTACACCCCCGCGATCCTCAGCCAGGAGGAGTTTGATAGGATCGTCAGATATTGAGAAGATCGTAAGGTACTGAAAGGGTCATAAAATATATGGGAGGATCGTCAGAAAACCATGGAGTTTGGGGGCGGGCGAAGCCGGTCCCCTCCCTCCTCTTCAATCGCTCTCCTCTTCCTCCGGTACAGGCCAGAGGTAGCAGAGGTCGTCCGGCTCTTTCCAGCCGAAGGCGGAGTAGTAGCCTCGGTCCTTTCGGAGGAGGTTTGACCGGTGGGAGGCATGGAACTCCCCGGACCCGAACCATGAGGGAAGGAAGCCCTCCTCCCTCGATTCGTACCTGCGCCGCAGCTCCGGGAGCTCTGCGCCCCCCATCTCCCGGTTGGCGGCGAGGATCTTCTCTTTGCAGGTGTCTTTGTAGCCCCGTCTCGCCCACTCCTCGCAGATGACGACGCCGTAGAGGGCCAGTGCCTCGGGGTTCTTCGACCACATCTTCCATATCGGGTGATTCTTCCACCGGCTTTTGCCGTCCCGGCAGATCCGGAGGAGGACCAGGGCCTCCGACCTCTGCTTTCCGAGCCGCTGCCTGTCCAGCACTTCGGCGGACCTCTTGAAGTCGGGGTAGGGGAGGAAGGTCTGCATCTTTAGTCCTCAGCTTTCAGCCTGGGGAGGTCCTCAGGATGGCGGCGGAGGCGTTCCCGGTGCCGCACCCCAGGTCCAGGACCCGGGGGCTTTTTCCCAGGAGCCGCTCGACGATCAAAGCCGTCGTCTCCAAAGCCGTATCGTACTCGGGGACGACCGCCCTCTGGTAGAGGTCGTAGGCGGCGGCGTGGCGGTCGTAGCATCTGATGGTGGAATCCTCGGACATCTCTTGGCACCTCATCGATTCGAGATCTTATAAAGGATATCTTCTGTCCGTTTTATTCCTTCTATCCCAAATAGCATATTCGGTCTATATTCTGTTATTTCATATATATATACTTATATTATATATACTTGCATTATTTAATATCCAAGAATTCTGAAGAGACCGATTTCGGCGGAGCCGGTCCCTTTGTTATTTATATTATTATCTCCAATCCACAGATACGATTGAGGACTAATATGACCCGGTCAAGCGGTGAAGAAGAGTTGTCTATTGACGAGATACTTTACATCCTCAGGGAGAATAAGCCAATTCTCGCCGAGCGCTACAAGGTGAAGTCCCTTGGAGTCTTCGGCTCCCGGGTTAGAGGAGAGGCTCGAAAAGATAGCGACGTCGACATCCTGGTGGAGTTTGCGGAAACTCCAGACCTCTTCAAGTTCATGGACCTGGAGGAGGAGCTGGTTCTCCTTCTCAAGCGCCAGGTGGACCTGGTGACGAAGCGCGCCCTGAAAGGGAACATAGGCAGAAGGATCCTTGGGGAGGTCGTGGAGGTTTGAAGATAAAAAATGACCATCTCGATCGATTCAGGATATCCTCTACATGATCGATAAGGTCGAGGTGTTCACTTCAGGCCTTTCCCTGGAGGAGTTTGAGGAGAATGAGATGGCGCACTTCGCGGTGATCCGAGCGATCGAGGTGATGGGTGAGGCTGCAAAGCAAATTCCAGCAGAGGTCAAAAAGAAGTATCCAGAAGTTCCCTGGATCAAGATGGCCGGGATGAGGGACAAAATGATCCATGGATACTTCGGAGTGGACATTCAGATCGTCTGGGAGACTGCAACCCGCTCGATCCCCATGCTAAGGCCCAGGATTTCATATATTTTGATAGGCGAGCTCGAATCTTTGAAGGATGCCGAAAATTATTGAAGAAACTATCCACTTGGCTGAATTGATACCCTCATTGGAAGATGGCCGCCCTCTTGACGTCGCAGCATTTCAAGATATCCCTTTCTGGAATGTACCGACTTCCGCGAGTGTCAGAAGGCGAATCGTCCAGATCGATACGCTCACTGGGCTGGGTTGATGCTCATCCTGGTGCCTTCTTCAGTTCGACATCCATCACCGTCTATTCTTCGAGACCGGTCCTTTCTAAGAGCCTCACTGGACCGAAACCCTTATATTCGACAAATGCCGTATAGAGATACGGCATATAACGTGCCATTTCCCCCCCTCCTTTACCCTCTATTTTTTTCTGCTTCCTCATTGCGAACCCTCTTCGTCTCATTTAAATAAGACGAGATCCCCCTCTTTCGGCATATGCCCGACCCTCTCCGGAAGATCGAAGACCTGGCCTGCGCCCTCCAGGAGCTCCGCCTCCACGTCGGCGCCGACGACCTGCGGGTGGGGGACCGAAAGGTGAACAGCCAGCTCTACATATGCCTTGCCAACTCATGCCTGCGAAACCGGGCGGCCCTCCTCTACGGAGGGATGGGGGCGAACAAGACGACCCTGGTCAACCTCCTGGGGTCGGCCTTCACCGGCCTCTCCTTCGACGATGTCGAGAACCTGATGGTGACGGGCCACCCGGAGCAGACGGAGGAGAAGATCGTGGGGTTCATCGACCCCCGCCAGTGGTCCTGCCCCCCCGATCTGCCGTCGGGACGGCCCGGATCTTCCTCATCCTCTTCTTCTACCACCCCGTCCTCCCCCGCCCCTCTCCGGATCCTCTGGACGCCTTGGGCAAGGTCGAGGTGGAAGGTGATAAACGAGATCAACCGCTTCCCCTCAGGAAAGCAGAACCTATTCCTCGAGCTCCTTCAGAAGCGGAAGATAGGCTACGCCGGAGAGACCCTGTCCCTCGGGGATACCTGCTACTTCGCCACCATGAACCCCGACTTCAGCTCTACATACCCCCTGGACGAGGCGCTCCTCGACAGGATATCCATCGCCGTCCCCGCCGTCCAGCCCGACTTCCTCGCCGGCCTCGCCCTGGCGGAACGGGAGCGGGAGGTCTCCGAGCTGGCGGAGGCCCTTCCGAGGCTCACCGCCGAGGAGTTTGAGGGGCTGCCGGGGCTCATCGCCGCAGTCCACCTCGACGGCCAGGTGGAGCTCTCGATAATATCCCTCCTGCGGGACTTCACCCTATGCGAGAGGGCCCCCGACTTCGACAAGACCCAGCTATCCGGCGGATCGAAGCCGAGCCGGGGGCTCTGCGCCGGATGCCACTACTTCAACAACCCCGAGGTCTGCTGCTGGCAGATCGACGAGGGGCTCTCCGACAGGGTGAGGCAGGACCTCCGGTCCTACACCAGGGCGCTGGCCCTCCTCCTGGGCCTGGAAGGCGAGGGGATGATCGAGGTTCTGAGGGCGATCGCCCCCTACGTCATATGGCACCGGACATCTCCCAACAGGACGGTCCTCGACCGCCCCCCCTACTACGGGGCAAGAAGGCTGCAGTTCGTCAGGGACCTCGTCGAGAAGTCGATCAACAGGACCCTCAACGAGCGGGGGGAGATGAACATGATCTTCGCCCGGGCCGTCGACGGCGATATCTCCCCGGAGGAGGCGATGGCGGAGCTCTCCTGCTACGACGACCCGATAGCCGCCCTCGACTACGTCAAAGCCCTGGAGAGGATCGTCTGAAGCTCTCGGGGTTCATGGACGAGGCCTATCGGGGGAAGGTCCGGGGGGAGAAGAGGCTCCAGGAGAAGAGGGGCGATTTCATCCTGGGGTTTGAGGATCTGGCTAAGAGGCTGAAGGAGAGGCCGAAGAGGGAAGAGGTGGAAGCCGCCTCCCCTAAGGATCCCGAAACCATCTCAGCCATCCTCCTCTCCGCCTCTCCCAGGGGAAGAAGAGAGGAGATGATCTGGGGATATCTATCCGGCCTCGCCGCTGAGGGGCTCTCCTCCCCCCTGGTGATCCCCCCGAGGAACTACGCCGGGCTTGAGATGAGGGGGGGAACGATCATCCTGGAGGTCGCAGCCGCGTCCCCTGGATCGAAGGGCGGTTTTTCGTCTGGATCTTCTGGGGTCTGTGGATCCTGGATCAGGGCTCATCACCTGGGGGAGAGGATCTCTGGGGGCAGGCTCGTCGTCCGCGGTCCCGCCGGGGACTACCTCGGCCAGGAGATGAGGGGCGGCGGGATCGTGGCAGCATCCTGCGGCGATTACGCCTTCAGAAACATGCGGGGCGGCTGGGGGGTGGTCAGGGGCGACGCCGGAAACTATCTCGCCGTCGGAAACAAAGGCGGTAGGATCGCCGTCAAAGGCGGGGCCGGATCGAGGGCGGGCTGGCTGATGAGGTCGGGAAGGATCCGGATGGGAAGAGATTGCGGCGAGTATCTCGGGCTGATGATGAGCGGCGGCCAGATCTCCCTCGCCGGCAGGGCTGGGGCGAGGGCGGGCTGGAGGATGAAGGGAGGGCTGATCGAAGCGGCGGGATACGGTCCCGAGGCGGGGGCGGAGAGGGTTGGCGGCAGGATACTCCAGAGAGAGGATCTTTGAGATCTGGGAGAGGTCCAGGTCGAGCTGGCACCTCCCCCAGCTCCCTAGACCGGTGATATCCAGAGCCGATGGCGACGGAGGCGTCTTCCCCTTCAAGAACTACAGGATCGTCGTCGACGGAAAGACCCTCGATAAGGGCGACTTTTACCTAGAGAACCTATTCGACCACCTGATCGTCCACTACCTCTTCTGTCCCCGATCCCTGGAGACGGCCGGGCGGTTAGCCGCTGCAGCCTTGGAGGGTCTCGGGAACGGGGATAAAATCCAGGCGAGGAGGATGGTCAACCTCTTCTCCGACATCGTCGTCGATACCTTCCGGCTGGAGCGGTCCGTCGAGGACGAGGAGAAGGTCCTCCTGGGGTGGAGGGAGCTGGTGAAGAAGGAGCTATCGCCCCTCGACGAGACGGTGGTGGGGTTTCTATCGGAGCTCTGGGGGGTCGATCTCTTCAAGACTGACCGTCCCGAGGCGGAGGATCTCGTCGGCCTCTTCTCCTGGGGGGTGAGGGATAGGTCGAGGTGGCCGAGGCAGTGTATGCAGATGGCAAGGATTCTGGCGGAGCTACAGCCCGGGATCCTCGGGGCCGGGATGGTCCCTTCTGCGGAGGGGCTCCTCGGAGACGCCGAATCCGCCCCCTTATCGGGGATAGCCTCCGACCTCGAGCCGGAGGCGTACAGGGAGACCCTCTCGGTCCTGGGGTTAGACGGGGAGTTGAAGAGGTGGTACCGGGACCAGAGCTACACCATCGTGATCAGGCCTGCAGTCCAGGTGAAGGAGAGCAGGTTTCCCTCCAGCCTCGCCAAGTGGCGGTTCTCCGACCCTCCGGCGGAGCTGGACGTCGCCTACTCCCTCAGCCTCGCCCCCAGGCTGATACCCGGAGTCACAACCTACAAGAGAGAGGAGGAGTCCTGCTCCATGGCCGCAGCAGGGGAGAGGGTCCCCGACCTCCTCGTCGTCCTGGACGGCAGCGGGTCGATGGGCGGCCACCGTAGGGGGACGAAGACCCATACAGCTACCCTCGCCGCCTTCAAGGCGAGCGCCTTCGCCCACAGCCAGGGGGCACAGGTCGCCGCCATCAGCTTCAGCGACCGGCTGGCCTTCCAGGACTGGACGAGGAACCTCTCCGCCGTCGAAGACGTCCTCGTCGAGCACCTGGGGTCCCGGACCCACATCCCCGGCCGGGAGGTGCTGGAACTGACGAAGAAGAGGCCCGGCTGCCTCATCCTCTGCATAACCGACACCCACATCCAGAACCTCTACAACGAATGGGAAGACCTTCGGGACGCCGCCTCCATTGGAAGGTTCGTCCTATTCTCCATCGACGAGGCGAATAAAAACCGAACGGTGGAGGAGGCCCTCAGCGACCTGGGCAGGATCTTTCGGATCAACCGGCTCGAGGACCTCCTCTCCCTGGTCATCGAGACGGCAGAGGAGGCTTATCGACCCCAGCCGGGCCATCGGGGGCCCGGGTACGGGGAAAGTTTTATCTCCTCCGAGGGAATGGGGGGAGGCTGAAGTGCCGGGGTAGGGTAGTTGGCCATCCTTTGGGACTGTGGATCCCATGACCCGGGTTCGAATCCCGGCTCCGGCCTAAATATAACGACAAGCTCATTTTCCGCCTCTATAAACCTATTCCAATCCGTCTCTTTTTCCGACGGCTATTTAACGGCTCGAGCGGATCGTAATTGGCATGGCGACAGATCTCTCTGACCGGTTCTGCGGCTGCCTCCTGGGGGCAGCCGTAGGCGACAGCCTGGGGATGCCCATGGAGGGGCTGACGAGAGAGGAGATCACAGATCGCTACGGCGAGGTCCGGGATATGATGGCTCCCGCCCCCGACCATTTCCACTCCCGTCTATCGGCGGGCCAGTATACCGACGACACCGAGCAGACCCTCATCCTGGCGGATTCGATCATCGAGGCCGGCTTCTTCGACGTCGAGAGGTTTGCGGCAAGGCTCTGCGAGTGGGGGCGGTGCTGGACAGCCGATCCGGGTCAGAACAGGGGGGTCGGATGGACGAGCATGACGGCGATAGGGGAGCTGTTGAGGGACCGGCCCTGGGAGGAGGCGGGGGTTGCGACCCCCACCTGCGGCTCTGCCATGAGGACCGCCCCCATCGGCCTCGTATACCACCGCAGCCTCGACCTCGTCGCCACCTACTCCGACCTGCAAAGCCTTCCCACCCACTCTTCAGCCGCCGCCCGGGCCGGGTCGGTCGCCGTCGGGGTTGGGGTCGCCCTCTCCCTCCTCGGCTTTCCCCCCGCCCGGGTCCTGGAGACGGCTGCCACCTTCGCCGATCGGGTCGATCCCGACTTCGCCCGACGGCTTATCTTCGTCGGAGAGCTTCTCGGCCTGGACCCCGCGGAGGCTCTGGCGGAGATAGGGACTTCTCCCATGGTGGGCGAGACCGTTCCCGCCGCCTTCTTCTGCTACGTAAGCCTCGAGCCGGAGGAGGCTCTGGTGGCCGCCGCCTCCGCTGGAGGCGACACCGACTCCATCGCCTCCATCGCCGGAGCCCTGGCGGGGGCGTCTTGGGGCTCGAGCTGGATACCGGAGAGGTGGCTCACCCGCCTGGAGGATCGAGAGAGGATCGAGAAGGCGGCAAGTGATCTGGCTGCCGTGGCGGCGAGGATCTCTTCGCGGTTCTGAATGTAAGAGCCCCGGTCATGGGATCGATGGGATATAGGACGTCAGCGTGTCGTTTTTATGTCTGCCCGTAGACGCCCTATATCATGATCAAGGTAGGAATAGTAGGAGGCTCCGGCTATACCGGCGGCGAGCTCCTCCGCCTCTTGAGCCTCCATCCAGGGGCCGAGGCGGTCTGCATCACCTCCAGAAAGCTGGAGGGTAGGCCCGTGGGGGACGTCCATACCCATCTTCGGGCGGTATCCTCCCTCAAATTCGAATCGCCTTCACCGGCCGAGGTCGCCGAGAGGTGCGACGTAGTCTTCACCGCCGTCCCTCACGGTACGGCGATGGACTGGGTCCCCGAGCTCCTCGATGCGGGGGCTAAGGTCGTCGACCTATCCGCCGACTACAGGCTCCCCCTGGAGGTCTTCGAGAAGACCTACGGGATGAAGCACCGGGCCTTCCGGGAGGCCGTCTTCGGGATGCCGGAGCTCCATCCGGAGGTGAGGGGCGCGGAGTTCGTCGCAAACCCCGGCTGCTATCCGACGGGGGCGAGCCTCTCGGTGGCCCCCCTCGTCGGTGCGGGCTTTGCCGAGAGGGTCGTCTTCGACTCCAAGTCCGGGATCTCCGGGGCGGGGATCGCCCCCTCCCAGACGAGCCACTACCCGAACATGGCGGAGAACGTCATAGCCTACAAGCTGACCTCTCACCGCCACCGGGCAGAGATAAATCAGGAGCTGTCCCGCCTCTCGCCCGGGGTGAAGGCCAGCTTCACCCCCCACGTCGTCCCCGCCGTCCGGGGGATATTCACGACCGCCCACCTCCTGGTGAAGGACGAGTTCGTCGGCGAGATCCCCGATAAGGCCGGGATCGAGAGGATATACAGGGATTTCTACAAAGACTCTCCCTTCATCCGCCTCGTCCCGACCGTCCCCTCCCTGGCGGCGGTCCGGGGCTCGAACTTCTGCGACATCGGCTTTGAGGTGGACGGGTCGGGGGACCGGATCGTCGTCGTCTCAGCGATAGACAACCTGGTGAAAGGCGCCTCCGGCCAGGCTATCCAGAACATGAACCTGATGATGGGGATGGCCGAGACCGAAGGGCTCTGGTTCCCCGGCGGCGGACCCTGATGGTAAGATTGAAAGGATGGCGGCTGAAAAGGTAAATAAAAAGAGATCTGAGGGGTAGATGATGAAGGTCAGGGACGTGATGAACCCGGAGCCGGTCGCCATCCAGGCGACGGCCGCCGTCAGCGACGCCGTCAGGCTTCTGAGGACGGAGGAGATCAGCGGAATGCCGGTTTTGGAGGATGAAAGGCTGGTGGGGGTAGTCTCCGAGTCCGACCTCCTCAAGATGCTCTCCGTCGAGAGGGTGGGGGGGCTGTGGCTCCCAAGCCCCCTCGAGATCCTGGAGGTTCCGATCCGGGACCTGATCCGGTGGGAGAAGCTCCAGGCGGAGGCGGAGGAGGCGGGGACGACGACGGTATCCGAGGTCATGACCAGAAAGGTCTTCACCGTCGGGCCTGAGGAATCCATCCAGCGGGCGGCGTCGATGATGGTCCGCCATCGGATAAACCGTCTCCCTGTTCTGGAGGAAGAGAGGCTCGTGGGGATCGTGACGAGGGGAGACATCATAGCAGGGTTGGGGATGGAGGCGTCGGAAGTTGAAGAGGATTGATGGGGGGATATGCGCCGTCGAGGGCGTCAGGGCCGCCGGGGCGCGGCGGGGCAAGTACGGCGTCGCCCTCATCGCCGCTTCAGGCCCTGCTGCCGGGGTCTTCACCAAGAACAGGATCAGGGCTGCGCCCCTGGAAGTCACCTCTGATAGCCTCCTCGCCTCCGGGGGGCATCTCGAGGGGGTGATCGCCAACAGCGGCTGCGCCAACGCCTACACCGGCCCCCGGGGGGTCGAGGACGCCCGGTGGATGGCGGGGCTTCTGGCAGGCGACCTGGGGGTCGGGGCGGATCGGATCGGCGTCGCCTCGACGGGGGTGATAGGAAGGTACCTCGATCGGGATATCCTGGCCGGGCTCTTCAACGAGGCGAGGGAGAGGCTCAGATCCGAACCCGAAGCGAGCGAAGAGGCGGCAAAGGCGATCATGACCACGGACACTAGGGTCAAAGAGATCGCCGTCGAGCACGCCGGGTTTCGGGTGGCCGGGATCACCAAGGGCGCCGGGATGATCGAGCCGAATATGGCGACGATGCTCGCCTTCCTCTACACCGACGCCAGAGTCTCGCCGGAGGCTCTCAGGGAGGCCCTACTGGATGCGGCAGACGAGAGCTTCAATATGCTGATCGTCGACGGGGACACCAGCACCAACGACATCGTCCTTTTGACGGCGACGGGGAAGGTCGAAGCCGACGTAGGAGACTTCCGAGAGGCCCTCAGTTACGTCTGCGTGGAGCTGGCGAAGATGATGGCGAGGGACGGCGAGGGGGCGACGAAGCTTGCAGAGATGGTCGTCACCGGGGCGTTGGGCGGAGAGGACGCCCGCCTCGTCGCCAAGACGGTCATGAGGAGCAGCCTCGTCAAGACCGCCCTCTTCGGGTGCGATCCCAACTGGGGCAGGATCGTGGCGGCGGCGGGAAGGTCCGGGGCGGAGGTCGATCCGGAGAAGATCACCCTCTCGATCTCCGCCGCCGGCGGGGATGAGGTATTCCTCGTCAGGGACGGCAAGATCGTCGACGGCGTCCTGGCGGAGGCGGAGGAGGCGATGAGGGCCGAAGAGCTTCTGATCACCCTCGATCTCGGCCTCGGTGGCGGGAGGGGACGGGCCTTCGGCTGCGACCTCTCTTACGACTATGTCAAGATCAACGCAGATTATACGACCTGACGAGGAGGAAGGCGAAGATCATGCTTCTGAGAGGTGAGAGGCTCGGCGAGATCTCCGGGGACGTCCTGGAGTTCATATCCTCGAGGGAGGCGGACCGGCAGATCTTCGAGGCGGACCTCCTGGTGGACAGAGCCCACCTGGTGATGCTGAAGGAGCGGGGGCTCATCACCGCCGAGGAGTTCTCAGAGATCGTCGCTGGTCTCGACGGGATCGAGATGGTGAGGCTCGGGGAGGGCGAAGACGTCCACGAGGCTATCGAGGCGGAGCTTATAGCAAGGGTCGGGGCCGTCGGGGGTAGGATGCACACCGGTAGGTCTAGAAACGACGAGGTGGCGACCTGCATCCGGATCGCCCTTCGGGGCGAGCTCCTCGGCCTCATGGCCGAGGTGAACGATCTCGCAGAAGCCCTCGTCGAGAGGGCGGCCGAGAACGGCGATTCAATAATCCCGGGGTTCACGCACCTCCAGCACGCCCAGCCGACGACCCTCGCCCACTACCTCCTCGCCCACGCCGACGCTCTTTTGCGGGACTTCGAGCGGCTCTTGGACTCTTACCAGAGGGTCAACCGGTCGCCCCTCGGCGCCGCCGCCTTCGCCTCCACCGGCTTCGATATCGACCGGGCCAGGACCGCCGAGCTCCTCGCCTTCGACGGCCTCATCGAGAACAGCATGGACGCCGTCTCGACGAGGGACTTCCTCCTGGAGGCCTTATCCTCCTCCGCCATCCTGATGGTGAACGCCAGCCGCCTCGCCGAGGAGCTGATCTTGTGGAGTACGTCGGAGTTCGGCTA
>CP086218.1:210108-213482 GCA_020844795.1 Methanothrix sp.
GGTCTTCTATCTGGAAGCTCTCTCTTCGGGCCGATGACCCCGAGAGGACGGCCGGGGAGATCGCCGAGAGGCTCCTGATAAACCCCCACAAGGACTTTTATGAGATCATGAGATGAGTGGAGGGCGATGACCTCCTACCTCGAGCACCCCATGCTGAAGGAGAAGGCGGTGGAAAGAAGGCTCTTTCAGCTGGAGCTCGCCTCCACCGCCCTCAAAGCCTCGACCCTGATCGTCCTCCCGACGGGGCTGGGAAAGACCGTCGTCGCCCTGATGGTCCTCCTGGCGAGGCTCCCCCGGGGGCGGATACTATTTCTCGCCCCCACCAAGCCCCTGGTGGAGCAGCACGCCTCTTATCTGGGGTCGGTCCTGAGGGACGGATCCACCGTCGTCCAGTTCACCGGAGAGATCCCTCCCGGTGAGAGAAGGGAAATGTGGGAGAATGCCAGGATCGTGGTGTCGACCCCTCAGGTGGTGGAAAACGACCTACTTTCCCGGCGGATATTCCTCCGGGACGTCTCTTTGATCATATTCGACGAGGCCCACAGGGCCGTCGGAAACTACGCCTACGTCTACATAGCGGAGCGCTACCAGAGGGAGGGGACCGACAGGCTCGTCCTGGGGATCACGGCGAGCCCCGGAAGCAGCCTCGAGCGGATCGAGGAGGTCTCATCAAACCTAGGGGCGATGCGGATAGAGACGAAGACGGAGGCGGACCCCGACGTATCTCCCTTCGTCCACGAGAGGGAGATCGAGGTCGTCAGGGTGGCGGTCCCCCCGGAGATCATGAGGGTGCGGACCCTCCTGGAGGAGGTCCTGGAGGATCGGGGCGAGGCCCTCCATCAGCTCGGGGGGTCCGACGGCCTGCGGATGCCCAAGAGGATCGATCGGACCTCGAAGAAGGAGCTTCTGGAGATGCAGAAGACCCTCCGCGGGATGATCGCAAAAAACCCATCGCCGAGCCTATACCAGGCGGTCTCGGTCCTGGCGGAGGTCCTGAAGCTTCAGCACGCCGTCGAGCTGGCCGAGACCCAGGGCATCGACTCCCTAGCCCGGTACCTGGAGAGGCTCGATTCGGAGGCCTCCTCCCCGGGAGGGAGCAAGGCGGCGAAGAGGATCATCGAGGACCCCAGGGTTAGAGAGGCGGTCGGCGACATCGCCAGGATGGACGTCGACCATCCGAAGCTGCGGGCCGTCCTGGAGCTCGTCGAAGAGCAGCTCACCGCCAAGGCCGACTCGCGGATCATGGTCTTCACAAACTACCGGGATACGGCGAGTTCCGTCCTCGACTACCTCCGGGAGGCGGCAGGCGACCTGATCAGGCCTGTCCGGTTCGTCGGCCAGTCCAGCAGGACCGGTGACGAGGGGCTATCCCAGAAGAAACAGGCGGATATCCTGGGGAAGTTCCGGCAGGGGGTCTACAACGTCCTCATCGCCACCTCTGTAGGGGAGGAGGGGATCGACATCCCGGCGACGGACCTCGTCCTATTCTACGAGCCGGTCCCCAGCGAGATCAGGTCGATCCAGAGGAAGGGGAGGACCGGTCGGGCCCGGGCCGGTCGGGTCGTCGTCCTCGTCGCCAGGGGGACGAGGGACGAGGCGTACCGGTGGATCAGTGACAGAAAAGAGAGGTCCATGCGCCAGCAGATCCGGGAGATGAGCTGGCCCGACCGGCGGGACCTGGGGTCGGCAACCGGAGGCGGCGCGCCCCTCCCCCCCGGCGGGAGGGGAAGGCAGCTGTCGATCGGGGAGGCGGGAGCAGGGTCGGCACCGGAGGCGAAGGAGGAAGCAGTGGCGGGTGCAGATGCGAAATCAGAGGCGGAGGCTTCCGGCGGGGGGCCGGCCTTCTCCGACCGCCCCGAGGAGGAGGAGGCCTCCGCCCTCGTCGTCGTCGATCCCAGGGAGAGGAGCCTCGCCCGGATGCTGGAGTCGATGGGGGTGGGGGTGACCCTGCGGGTCCTGGAGGTCGGCGATTACATAGTAAGCGACCGGGTCGGGATAGAGAGGAAGACCGCCGAAGACTTCGTCGACTCCCTCATCGGCGGCGAGAGGAACCTCTTCGCCCAGCTGAAGGACCTCTCCCGTTCCTACGAGAGGCCGATCCTCATCCTGGAGGGGCGGGACCTCTACGCCCGGCAGGTCCACCCCAACGCCATCCGGGGGGCTCTCGCCTCCATCGCCGTCGACTTCGGCGTCGCCATAATCCCGACGGCCGACGAGGACGAGACCGTCTCGGTGATCGCGGCGATAGCGAGGCGCGAGCAGCAGGCCGGGGGCGGCGCTCCCCACGCCCACGGCAAGAAGACCCACCGGACCCTGAAGGAGCAGCAGGAGTACCTCGTCTCCTCGATCCCAGGTGTAGGAGGGGCCGTCGCGAGAAACCTCCTGCGCTCCTTCGGGTCCGTCGAGCGGGTCTTCGCCGCGTCGGCGGAGGAGCTGGAGACGGTCCCCCTGGTGGGGCCGAAGACGGCGGAGAGGATCCGGGAGCTGGTGGGCGGGGAGTACAAGGGGTGAGGGAGATCGGAATCTGTTTAAGGATCATCAACAATTTGTTTGCGGATCGTAAACCCTTTTCTTAAAGATCGCCTGGCTCCGGGAGACTTCTGGCGTCACCAGCCCCACGCTTTTACTGGGGTCCAAGGGCGTGAAACTTCGGCGCCCCTCCGGCTCTCCCTCGATACAGCGGAGGGGAGAGGGCCGGAAGGTCCCCTCGCCCCCCTCCTCCATCTCGGCTATCGTCATCCCCCCCGCCGACCGGCCGAGATGGGGCGAAGGGTTGAGGACTCGGTGAAGGTGACGGTATGGCGCGGACCGATCTTCAGGCCGACGATCGGGCTGGATAAGACCTGAAGCCTATATCCTCCAGCGGGGGCGATGCGGCGTGCGGGGTCTCTTTACCGCTTGTATAGGGATCAAAAAAGGGCGGGACGGAGGTCCCCGGCTGAGGAGTCCGGTCCCCTATCCCTCATCTCTCGTCCTGGAAATCCTCAGCATACGAAGCATTTATGCTTCTTGACATCGTACTTTTTGATCTCGTACTTGTAGAGAGGCGGGTACTTGTAGTACGGAAGATAGTCGTAGTAGGCGTAATAGTAGCCCGCAGGCCAGTGGTATGTATACCATGGGGCGGAAGTATAGTGGCGGGCTGGCTGCCATACCGCCGGCCTTTGATGGCCGATACCCCAGGGCCACTCAACCCGGCTGTAGAACGATTCGTAGTTCCAAGGGTTGAGAAGGTCCTGGGAGGGCTTCTTCCAGTGGGAATACTTCATCGACGGATTCGGTTCTCCTCCTCCACCCAGAGGATGGGCGACGGCCACGGCGCAGAGGAGCCCAAAAGCCAAGATGGAAAGTGCAGCTTTAGTCTTAATGTCCAA
>CP086218.1:213582-221845 GCA_020844795.1 Methanothrix sp.
GTCGACTACGAGCCGGGCTCCGACTCGGGGAACATGAGGTACTACCCCAAGGGGAGGCTCGTAAAGTCCCTCCTGGAGTCTTACGTCCTGGAGAGGGCGGCAGATATGGGGGCGATGGAGGTGGAGACGCCGATCATGTACGACATGAACCACCCCACCCTCAAAAAGTATCTCGACCGGTTCCCGGCGAGGCAGTACTCCATCGAGGCGGAGAAGAGGAGCTTCTTCTTGCGGTTTGCCGCCTGCTTCGGCCAGTTCCTCATGAGCCACGACATGACCCTCTCCTACCGGTCCCTCCCCCTCAAGATGATCGAGATGACCCGCTACTCCTTCCGCAGGGAGCAGCGCGGCGAGCTGGTGGGGCTGCGCAGGTTGCGGGCCTTCACCATGCCGGATATGCACACTCTCTGCGCCGATATGACCGGGGCGACTAGGGAGTTTGAGAAGCAGTACAAGACGTCGATATCGGTCCTGGCGGAGGCGGGCCTCGACCTCGAAGACTACGAGGTGGCGATCAGGTTCACCAGAGAGTTCTACGAAGAGAACCGGGAGTTCGTCGAAGGGCTCGTCAGGATCGTCAACAAGCCGGTCCTCATAGAGATGTGGGAGGAGAGGTTATTCTATTTCGTCCTCAAGTTCGAGTTCAACTTCGTCGACGCCCTCGACAAGGCCTCCGCCCTATCGACGGTCCAGATCGACGTCGAGAACGCCGACCGCTACGAGATAGACTATGCCGACGCCGACGGCAAACTTCGCAGGCCCGTGATCCTCCACTGCTCCCCCTCCGGTGCCATCGAGAGGCTGATCTTCGCCCTCCTCGAGAAGGCCCACCTCGACTCCGTCGGGGGGAAGGTTCCGATGCTGGCGACCTGGATATCGCCGACCCAGGTGAGGGTGATCCCCGTCGCCGAACGCCACCTCCCCCGGGCCGTAGAGGTCGCCGGGGCGATAGGCTTCAGGACCGACGTCGACGACCGGGACGAGACCGTCGGCAAGAAGATCAGGGACGCCGGGAGGGAGTGGATCCCTTACGTCGTCGTCATCGGCGACTCCGAGCTGGAGTCGGGGAAGCTGACGGTCAACGTCAGGGCGGAGTCGGAGCCTAAAAAGCCACAGAAAGTTGAGATGACCGTCGAGGAGCTGAAGGCGAGGATCGGCGCCGAGACCGCCGGCAAACCTTGGAAGAGGCTTCCCCTGCCGGTGAAGCTCTCTGAGAGGCCCCGGTTCATCTGAGCCGCAGCGGGGTGGGGCCCCCTCCAGGAGGTCGGCCTTTTTCCATCTTTTTGCTTCATCTCTCCCAAAGGGCGCGGCTGAGGCGAGGCTATCCCATCATCCGTAGCATGCGGCTGGTTGGAGGGCGGCCAACAGCCGCTGATCCTCATCCTCCGTCTCGGATCCGACGAAAAGGTCCGTCTTTATGTCCTTGAAGGACGTCTCCGCCCCGCGGGGGGCTCCTTCGGAGGAGCCGTCGGGCCAGACCCGGTTCGAGACCTCAATGCTCAGTGAACTGGAAGCGGCCCTGGGATATCCAACGCCACGGCGGCTGGGGCCCGGGTGCGGGATAGGTGACAGGCCAGCTTCCCCGCCTGGCGTCGACGATCACAGCGTTGCTGATCTGGTCTGCGACGGAGAAGAGGAGGATGTACCTGCCCGCATCTTC
The DNA here is from genome assembly GCA_020844795.1 of Methanothrix sp. Classification (GTDB taxonomy): domain Archaea; phylum Halobacteriota; class Methanosarcinia; order Methanotrichales; family Methanotrichaceae; genus Methanocrinis. The sequence continues at coordinate 215,243 of CP086218.1, forward strand.
AGCCCGGAAGGTGATGACGCTGTAGCCGGAGTAGAGTATAAGCCCCTTCTGCACCATCCTCTCGGCCGGAGTTATCTCGTAGAGGGAAGCCCGCCCCCCGGCCGGAGAATGGGCGAGAAGCCTGAGATACGCCCCTTGAGGGACGACGGCATAACCCGTCCAGCTCCTGGCGCCGAGGATCCAGAGGCTGTTTGATCCGGGGAAATAGGTCTGATAATATCCGGCGGCGATCGGCTCGCCCCCGGGACCGTAGGCGAATATATCCGGTGTCCCTGACTCAAAGTGCCTCTCGACCTCCATCCTAGCCGGGGGTGTCATGGTGAAGTACTCAGAGTATATCGAGAACTCTGAGGCCGAAGACCACGTCGGCACTTCAGGGGCGTACATCTCCGGATGCCTCTCGCTTATTATCCAGGGGCCGCCAAGGCCGAGCTCGAAGAGCCTCTCAGCCGCCCTCTCTCCGGGCTCATATCCGACCTGGGCGGATGAGAGGGAGATCACGGCAAAGAGGAGGAAGACGATCGTCAACGATCTGTCTATTTTGAAGAGCTCCCCTGGTCGAACAACCTCGCCGGAGCTTCCGGTTTGGACCCCTTTTGATCCGTCAATTTCAAGCATCAAACCCACTCCATGATCCTGGGCTTCTATCGCCAAACCCGGATAGACCAAATTTCCTGGGAAAATATTTAAGAATACCGTGTCCGGTTTGAGGTTATTCCTCCTTTCTCATGCAGGAGTCTCAAAACCCCCTAATCTGAAAAGGTTCAAGAGGCTACTACAGCGATCTGCTATCCTCTTCGATAACAGCTCTTCTGCTGGAGGGGCATACCTTCTTTGATCTAAGATCCGACAGAGATACCCCTTGAGCTCCATCCCGGGTCCGAAAGGAGATGGGTCACCAAGTATTTATCAAAGGTTTCCTAATATTAGAACCTGCGCCTTATTAAGTGGCCCTGAAGATCGGTAGAATAGAGCATCCTAATCGTCCAAAAGATGAAATTAGCACCTATCGGGGTAAAAGGAGGCCATTTGATAAGGCAAAAAATAAACGAAAAGAGGAAGAACATGGAACCTGGAAGATATTCAAAGACGATAATTTTATTTTTGTTCTTATGGTTATCGTCGGCATCGGCCTTCGAGCCTGAGGCGGTGGGCGCAAACCCCGATCTCGTCGCCCTCAACGCGGGATGGTTTCCACCCACCGTATACGACGTGACGGATGGGGTCTATGTCGCCGTCGGCTACGGTCGCGCAAACCCGGTTCTGATCGAGGGGGACGACGGGCTGATCGTCATCGATCCGGGCGAGAGCACCACCTCCGCAGAGATGGTGAAGGCGGCTTATAACGAGCATCTCGACGACATATTCTCGAGAAAGCCCGTCAAGGCGATCATCTACACCCACCACCACGACTGCCACATCAACGGAGCTTCGGTCTTCGCGGGCAACGATTCTCCACAGGTCATCGCCCACGAGACCTTCGAGGAGCACCTCTTCGGTCCCAGGGAGGTGGTGGGCCAGATCTTCCCGATCAAGGTATACCGGGCCGTAAAGTATGCTGGGATACCCTTCCAGAAAGATCCGGGCTACTTTGTAAATGGGGGCATCTTCCCCTTCTCGATCCCCGGCCCCTCGGGATACCTCCCGCCGACCCTGACCGTCGGGGACAAACTTGAGACGAACATAGCCGGGGTCAACCTGACGATAATTCACGCCCCCGCCGAGACGACGGATATAAACTACGTCTGGCTGCCGGATAAGAAGGTGATCGTCCAGATAGGGATCTTCTACAAGTCCTTCCCCGCCATCAACACCCTCCGGGGAGCTTCGCACCGCGACCCGTTGAACTACATCGCGAGCATCGACGATATGAGGACCCTGAACGCCGAATATATGGTCCTGATCCACAGCGGCGGTGGACCGATCGTCGGCGCCGAAAACATCAGCAGCACCCTCACCAACGCCCGGGACGCCCTCCAGTACGTCCACGACCAGACCGTCCGCTCCATGAATCAGGGGCTGACCCCTGGCGAGATCATCGAAGTCTTAGAGCTGCCTGCCCACCTCGCCGAGGACCCCAATCTGCAGGAGTACTTCGGCGAGATGGATCGGGACGTATTCCAGATATTCCAGCAGTACATGGGATGGTTCACCGGAAAGAGCAGAGACATATTCCCGACATCTCCCCGGGAAGAGGCTGAGAAGATGGCATACCTCGCCGGCGGCGTCGACGAGCTGGCGGAAAAGGCGAAGGCGTCTCTCGATGAAGGTGATATGAAATGGGCGATGATATTCTCCGACCACGTCCTCCTCCTCGATCCCGAGAACGGCGAGGCCCGAATGGTCAAGAACTCGGCGATGCTATACCTGGCCGAGGAGACCAAGAACGCCCAGGTGAGAAGCTACCTCCTCTCCGAGTACCTCGAAGAGACGGGCCAGATCAGGATACCCTTCGAGCTGGGCTTCAGCCTCATGGAAGAGAATATCGTCGTCTACATGCCTATGGAGACGATATTCAGGATCATGGCGGTGAGCCTCAACGCCACCAAGGCCCTGGATGAAGAGTACGCCGTCGGCCTCAGCCTCTCGGATGATTCCGAATCTGGCGACTACGGCTTATACGTCCGCAGAGGGATCATAGAGGTCCAGGAAGGGGTCGTCGAAGACCCGAAGTTTATCATCGCCACCGATTCGCTTACGATGAAGAACCTGGTCCTGGGCAAGCTCAACCCTGAAGAGGCGGTATCGAGCGGAGAGGTCGAGATAAGCGGAGCCGGTCCGGAGGAGTTCTTAGGATTTATGGACCTCTTCAAGTGATGGATGGATGGGGAGCGGTTTCAACGCTCCCATCATTTTTTCTCCACTAAGTCTCCGCAGCGCCAGAGCCTAGAGATCTGAGACTACCGGTTCTCCATCGGGATGTACTCCCGGTCGAAGTCGCCGATGTAGAGGGACCGGGGCCTGAAGATCCGGTTGTTATCGAGGTACTCCATCACCCGAGCGGTCCAGCCGGAGACCCGGCTGACGGCGAAGAGGACGGTGTAAAGATCCTCGGGGACATCCATACCGTGGTAGACTATCCCGGAGTAGAAGTCGACGTTGGGAAAGACCCTCTTCTCCGCCCCAAGGTCTGAGACGACCATCTCCTCCAGCCCCTTGGCCGTCGCATACATCTGGCTGCAATCGGGGTTCGACTCCGCCATCATCCCCGCCAGGGGGGCGAGGACCCGGGCCCGGGGGTCGTAGGTCTTGTAGACCCGGTGGCCGAAGCCCGGGATCTTCCGCTCCGCCGACCTCGCCTCCCTGTACCATCCCGGGACCCGATCCGGAGAGCCTATCTCCCGCAGGACCCTCGTCACCTCCTCGTTGGCTCCGCCGTGGAGGGGGCCGTTGAGGGCGCCGATCCCCGCGTCTACGGAGAAGTAAACGTCAGACATGGTGGAAGCCACCACCATGCAGGCGAAGGTACTGGCGTTCATCCCGTGGTCGGCGTGAAGGATCAGGGCGACGTCCATCACCCTCTCCTCCAGGGGGGTAGGCCGCTGGCCCGTCATCATGTAGAGGAGGTTGGCGGCATGGCCGAGCTCGGGGTCCGGCTCGATCGGGAGACGCCCCCTCCGGAGGCGGCCGATGGCTGCCGCCAGAGTCGACATCCCGGATATCAGATGGATGCAGCTGTCGATACCCTCAGCGTCGCCGGAGGAGGGCGTAGCGTCGGAGGGGCGGCTGAGGTGGCGCCTCAGAAACTCGTAGACGGCACGCTTCCCTCCCGTAGGCCGGGTCTCCATGGGGATCGAGTCCTCGTCGGAGGCGATGGCGTCTTCGAGGGGCGGCCTGCCGCCGTCGCTGTCCCTCCAGGTCTGCCTCTGATGCATGAAGTTGGTGCCGACCCTCAGGGCTGCCATGGGATTCATCCTCTCCACCGGGGCGCTCATCATCATCCTGAGGGTGTTGGGCATAAAACGGTATTCTCTGAGGCGTGAGGAGAAGGAATCCAGCTCCTTCTCGTCGGGGAGATCGCCGTAGAGCAATAGGTAAGATACCTCCTCGAAGCTGGAGTGGGCGCAGAGGTCGAAGATGTCATAACCGCGGTATATGAGGGTCCCTGCCGATCCGTTGACGAAGCCGACCCGGCTCTTGCATGCTATCGCCCCTTCCAGCCCCGGACCTACGGTGCAGGTTATCGGCCAGTCCACCCCTCTCATCTGGTCGAAGATGGGATCGGTCCCCTTCGGCCTTGAAGAGGTCTCCTTCTTTGCCCGCAGGATCAGCTCCGTGATGCTTTCTTCAGTCCTCTCCATAATATCGTCCTCTTATAATATAATTAATTATGTAATATAGTCCTCTTGAAGATGAAATGACCGGATCATAGATGATCCTCGTCGATCTCGGCCCAGACCCCAGCGGCTGAACTCGCGCCAATCCGCAGAACTTCCCCGTTATCATGATCTGCATATATATAATCCTTTCACCGAAGGATCCGGCTTGGGTGTATATCACCGACCTGGTGCCGAAAGGAGACAGCGGTCCCCGGACCTGGATGGCGGGGCCGATGGAGATCCATCGGGGTCTGGGGGGATAGGGGCGGGGATAGCCTGCCCTCAGCCCCGGCCGGAGCTTTCGATCTCGACGTTCTCGGCGGGCTCGCCGAACCTGACCCTCATCTCGCAGACCCCGTCCTCCTCCCAGACCTTCTCCAGAAGAAAGCCCATCCTCGCGAACATCCTGAAGATCGGCACGTTGGTGGATAAGACCTCGGCGACGAACCCGAGAAGCCCCTGCCTCTTGGCGAGGAGGGTGAGGCGGGAGAGGATCTCTCTACCCACCCCCTTCCTCTGGAAGTCGTCCCTCACCACGTAGGCGACCTCTGCGGTCATCGACTCGCCCAGGAGGCTGTACTGGCCTATACCGACGATCTCCTCCCGTCCCGCCTTCCCTTCTTCCACCACCGCCAGGATCACCATCTTCTTCGAATAGTCGACGACGGCGAACTCCTGGAGCCACCGGTGGGAGAGCTCCTTCTTCGCCGTCATGAACCTGCTGTATAGGCTCCCGTCGGAAAGCCGGTGGAAGAACTCCTTCAGGAGCGGCTCGTCGGTGATCTTGACGGGGCGCAGGAGGACAGGAAGGCCGGCCTTCGTCGTCCTGCGGACCTCTAGGCTCTCGGGGTAGATACCGCCCTCGCCGGGGACGAAGGCCTGATCGGGGTAGATCAGCCCCATCCTCTTCGCCTCCTCGATAAGCCGGGGGCGGAAGTCGGGGTGGGCGATGGCGATGAGGTCGAGAGCCCTCTCCCGGACGTTCTTGGCGTGGAGGTAGGCGATACCGTATTCGGTGACCACGTAGTGGACGTCCCCCCGGCTCAAGGTGACTCCTGAGCCGGGCTTCAGGGTGGGGACGATCCTTGACTTCCTCCCGCCGTCGGCGGTGGACGGCAGAGCGAGGATAGACCTTCCGCCCGGCGAGAGGACCGAGCCCCTCATGAAGTCGGCCTGGCCGCCGATCCCGCTGTAGTGGACGCCCCCCAGGGACTCGGCCGTCGCCTGCCCCGAGAGGTCGATCTCGATGCAGCTGTTTATCGCCGTCATCCTCCTGTTCCTGGCTATCACAAGAGGGCTGTTGGTATAATCGATCGACTTGAACTCGACGAGGGGGTTGTCGTCGAGGTACCTGTACGTCTCCGCCGAGCCCATGGAGAAGGAGGCGACGGCCTTGCCCCGGTCGATCGTCTTTCGAGAGTTGTCGACGGCCCCCGCCTTCATCAGATCCGCCAGGCCGTCGGTGAATAGCTCGGTATGGACCCCCAGGTGCTTCTTCTCGGCGAGGCCTGCGAGGACGGCGTTGGGTACTGAGCCGTAGCCGACCTGGATGGTGGAGCCGTCCTCGACGATCCGGGCGACGTACCCGCCGATCTTACGGGCGATCTCGTCGGGGACGGGGTCGGTGTACTCCAGGAGGGGCTCGTCGCAGTAGACGAGGTGGTCTACCTCCTCGACGGAGACGAAGCCGTCGCCGGGGATCCGGGGCATCCTGGGGTTGATCTGGGCGACGACGATCTCGGCCGCCTCCACCGCCGCCTTGACGATGTCGACACTGATCCCCAGGCTCATGTAGCCGTGGCGGTCGGGGGGAGAGGTCTGGACGAGGGCGACGTCGATGGGGATCGCCCCATGGCGGAATAGGGCCGGGACCTCCGAGAGGAATATGGGGGTGTAGTCGGCGTCCCCCCGATTGATCGCTCCTCTGCTCCGGGAGCCGACGAAGAAGGAGTTGAGCCGGAAGTTCTCCCGGAACTGCTCCTCGGCGCAGGGGGCGATCCCCAGGGTCCAGACGTGGATCATCTCGGCGCCCGTGAGGGAGCTCGGCCTCTTCTCGACGTACCTCTTCAGGGCTCCGACGAGGTGCTGGGGCTCGCCGCAGCCGGTCCCGACGAAGATCCGGTCGCCGGGGTGGATCTGATCAAAGATGGCGGTCTCCGGCCAGAACTTCTTCGGCCAACGCTTCTTCATCGCCTCCAATTCTGAGCTGTTATCGTCCGGATAGAGCGCCAACGCCTGCGACCTCCTGGGATCTGAATGAAAGCCTCGGCCGAAATCGGATGCA
>CP086218.1:221945-231122 GCA_020844795.1 Methanothrix sp.
CGCCATCGCCATAGCGATCCACAACATCCCCGAGGGTATGGCCGTCTCCGTCCCCCTCTACTGCGCCACCTCCGACCGGAAGAAGGCGAGCTTCTACTCCTTCCTCGCCGGGATGGCCCAGCCCCTGGGGGCGATCCTGGCGATCCTCATCCTCATGCCGTTCTTAACCGACTTCGTCCTCAACGCATCCATAGCCTTCGTCGCCGGGATCATGGTCATGATCTGCTTCGATGAGCTGATCCCCATCGCCAACTCCTACGGCGACGAACACCTGACGAACATCGGCATCATCTCCGGGATCTGTGTGATGATGATCGCCCTCGCCCTCTTCCACTGAGAAGATGGAGATGCGGACCGCCGCCGACGGGAAAGTGGATTAATAAAAGTCGATGGATCCGGTTATAAAGGGGGAGCAATCACGTAAAAGACTGACCCCTCGTATTACCGACCCCTCGTATTTGATCGCCATCTCACAGGAGCCAGAAGGGTCAGGCGGGGAAGATGGAAGACTCAACCCCCCCAGAAGAGGATAAGGAGAGGATATCTACCTCCCTCTCCTCCCTTCCTCCGCCTCCTCTGCCGCCTTCTCGACGGCCCGGGACCCCTTCTTTCGTAGCTCCCCTGAGAGCTTAGCATAATGTCTCATAGTATCGGGGGTGACGGAGGGGCCCACATCCTCCAGGGCGGCGAGGAAATGGCTCTTTCGAACCTCGACGGCGTCCATATCTTCCCGGAGGGCGAGCCTTCCCGCCTTCCTGCATATCGAGGCGATGTCGGCCCCCGTGTACTCTTCTGTCCTCTCGACTAGCTCTTCGAGGTCGACGTCATCGGCGAGGGGCATCTTCCCGGTATGGACGGCGAAGATCTTCTTCCTGGAGGCGGCGTCGGGGACTGGGACCATGATCAATTCGTCGAACCTTCCGGGCCTGACGAGGGCGGGATCGATGATGTCGGGGCGGTTGGTGGCTCCTATTACGACGACGCCCCGCAGCTCCTCCATCCCGTCGATCTCGGAGAGGAGCTGGTTTACTATCCTCTCGGTGACGTGGGGCTCCCCGGCACCGCCGCCCCGAACGGGGGCGAGGGAGTCTAGCTCGTCGAGGAATACGATGGCGGGGGCCACCTGCCGCGCCTTTCTGAAGATCTCGGCGATATGCCGCTCGCTCTCGCCGTACCACTTCGAGAGGATCTCGGACCCCTTCGTCGTGATGAAGTTGGCGTTGGACTCGTTGGCGACGGCCTTGGCTAGAAGGGTCTTTCCCGTCCCCGGCGGTCCATAGAGGAGGACGCCCTTGGGGGCGTCGATCCCGAGCCTCCTGAAGTTCTCGCCGTAGACCAGGGGCCACTCGACGGCCTCGACGAGGAGCTGCTTGACCTCTTCAAGGCCGCCGACGTCGGCCCAGGTGACCATGGGAACCTCGATGAGGATCTCCCGCAGGGCGCTCGGTGAGACCTCGTGGATCGCCGACGACAGGTCGCCCCTGGTAACCACCAGCTCTTCGAGGATCTCGGCAGGGATCGTCGGCAGATCGAGGTCGATTTTTGGGAGGACCCGGCGGAGGGCGTTCATCGCCGCCTCCCTGGTGAAGGCCGCGATATCCGCCCCGACGAAGCCGTATGTCAGCTGAGCGAACTCCTCCAGGTCGACGTCCTGGGCGAGGGGCATCCCCCGGGTGTGGATCTGGAGTATCTCGCGCCTCCCATCGAAGTCGGGGACCCCGAGCTCGATCTCCCGGTCGAACCTCCCCGGCCGCCTCAAGGCCGGGTCGACGGCGTCGGGCCTGTTCGTCGCCCCGATGACGATGACGTTCGTCCTCTCCTTCAGCCCGTCCATGAGGGAAAGGAGCTGGGCGACCATCCTCCGCTCCATCTCCCCTGCCACCTCCTCCCTCTTGGGGGCGATGGAGTCGAGCTCGTCGAGGAATATGATGGCTGGAGCGTTCCTCTCCGACTCCTCGAAGACCTCTCTTATCCTCTTCTCCGACTCGCCGTAATACTTGGATACGACCTCGGGGCCGTTGATCGAGGCGAAGTGGGCGCTGGACTCGTTGGCGACGGCCTTCGCCAGCATCGTCTTTCCCGTCCCCGGCGGGCCGTGGAGGAGGACGCCCCTGGGAGGGTCGATCCCCAGCCTCTCGAAGAGCTCCGGGTGCTTGAGGGGGAGCTCGATCATCTCCCGGACCCTCTGGATGGCGTGTCTCATCCCCCCCAGGTCCTCGTAGACGACCTCTGCCGCCTGCCGGGCGTCGACGGCCCCGCCGATCAGCTCGATCTTGGTATCGGCAGATATCCTCACCATCGTTCCTGCGGGGACGGTGGAGAGGACCCTCATCTTCACCTCGCCGAAGCCGAAGGCAGAACCCCTCTCAGGCCTCTTGAAGATCTCGTCGAACATCGAGTCCTTCCCAGCGGCTGGCGGGCTCGCCGGCCGCCGCAGGGTGGTGGTGGAGATGACATCCCCCTTGGAGACGGGCCTTCCCGAGAAGACCTTCGTCAGGGTCTCGCTGGGGATGTCGATCTGGATCCCCCGCCCAACGGGGGCGAGGGTCACCTTCTCCGCCGGGGACCACTCGGCCTTCGAGACCTCGACGAACTGGCCGATGGAGGAGCTGGAGTTCGACCTTATGAGGCCGTCCATCCTGACGACGTCCATATCCTCGTCGGTGGGGTAGGCCTTCGCCGCCAGGCCGCTGGTGGGCTTTCCGCCCTTAATGTTCACCACGTCGTACTCGACGAGCCCCAGGTCGGCCATCTGCCGCTCGCTGATCCGCACGATCCCCTTTCCCACGTCCCTCTGGTCAGCCTCAATGATCTTCAGCCGGATGGATTCGGAATCGGTCATCTCTAAAACACCCTCTCGACCGCTTTTTATGGACGAGTTTCTAGTTAAGTATTCTCCTCCGTCGTCTACGGGGAATTATTTTGATGACGGCAGGGATACCTTCATAATTATTTATAATGTAACTCCCCACGACCTATAACTCTCTTCCAACGAGATGTATACACCTCTGAGAAGGAGAATGGATCACTTCGATCTCGTCGAACCGGTCTTGGTCATAGATCCCGCATGGGTGTAACAGCAGATTATGTCCTGAGAATATTTTTAGATGATCCGTTCCGGAGATCTTCTCATGACCTCTCCAGCCCAAAAGGCTCCTCATCCCCGCCCCCCTCCTCTCGGACCGGCCTATTCGAAAGCGCCCACGAAGAGTAGGCGGGGAGCTTCCCAGAGATCTCATCGACCTTCCCGCAAGGCTTGCGATCTAGCGATAAAAATAGATACTGAAGCTGCCAGCCCCCTGGTCTTGATCATCGATCCTCACCTCTCAGAACCAGCCAACACCACCGGCCAGGCCCAGCCCCACGAGCAAAGCCCCAGCTCCGATCTTGGCAGCCCGCTCCCACCTGTGGCGCGAGTCTCGACCGAGCCGCATCCCCGCCCAGGTGAAGAGGACCGAGAAGAAAGCGATAGCTGTAGCCACGGCCAGGGGGTTCGCCTGTCCCAGTCCGAGGCTGAAGCCCACCACCAGATTATCTGCGCTGAGGCACGCCGCCAGAAGCACGAGACCGCGCCACCGGGTCACCCGCCGCGCCAGTTCCTCGTCCGCCCTTTGATCCCGGATGCCTCCGATCACCGCGGTGAGGCCCAGCCCCACCAGCAGAAGAGCGCCGATCACGTTCGTCCGCAGGCCGATCGCCTCAGCGGTGGCTGAGCCGAGCCAGATGCCGACGAGCGGCACGAAAAACTCAAAGAGGCCGAAGACCAGCATCACCCGGAAGCGGCGCTCCGCCTGTCCCTGGGCCCCCAGGATCAGGGCGACCGCAAGGTTGTTGGAGCCGATTATGACTCCTAGAATGATAAAATCGATAATTGTCATCATGGGACCTGGCGTGATTGTTAAACCCCGGGGATGGGCTATATATCACGAGTGGTGGACGGCTCCGGAGGGAGAGGGCCATCCTGCCCGGCCATGGGTGGCGTATCGTGGGTCGATCTCACGAACCGGATGTGCAGCCTGCGTGATCTTCCGCGGATAGAGATCAGGCAGGTAGTCCTCCAACCGGATCTGCGGTGTGATGCAAAAGCCGGATCGTAGAGACCGGTCCCGCCTTATATATCGCCGACTAGGACCCTAAGATCTGCGGGACCGCCCCGTCATTCGGGGATATCGAACCGGACGCCTATCTTGAATATCCTCCTGGTGGGCAGCACGAGCTGGTGAAGGCCCGTCTTCGCCCTTATCTCCGATAGGATCTCTTCGATCCTGGCCTGCGAGGCAGATATCGTAAACCACATGTTATACCCCGTATCGTTCGGCCGGAGATAGTTGTGAGAGATCTCCTGATAGCCGTTGACGATCTCCGCCACCTCTTCCATCCTCCCGTCGGAGACGGGGAGGGATACCAGGACCCCCGAGAATCCGAGCCGCCTCATGTCGATGACCGGGCCTATCCTTCTGATTATACCCAGGTCCCGGAGCCTCTCGGCCCTCGTGATCGCCTCCACCTCGCCGACCCCGAGAGCCTCCCCCAGGGCGAGAAAGGGCCTGGGTGTCAGGGGGAACTCCTCCTGGACCATCTCGAGGAGCCTTCTGTCGAGATCGTCCAGTTCTGGCCTCTCCGACCCCATCGGCCGGCCTTCGATCCTCTCATCTCCGGCCCCCTTCTGCCCGGTAGCCTGATCCTCGATCCGCTTCCCCTCGATCCGCTTCCCCTCGATCCCCTCATCTCCGGTCGAAAAGGATTTCAAAATTTCAGGCCTCCGGATAGCTGCATAGAGGGTCGGATTCGAGATAGTCGCCGGAGATGGCGTAGGCCCTGGCCCTGCACCCGCCACAGACCTCCCGGCGGTCGCACCCGCCGCACCTTCCAACCAGCTCCCTCTTCCGCAGGTCGATAAACACCTGAGAGCTCTCCCAGATATCCGAGAACCTCTCCTCCCTGACGTTCCCGGCGACGATGGGAAGGTAGCCGCAGGGAGAGACGTCTCCAGTCCTGGATACGAAGACGAAGCTCGTCCCCGCCAGGCAGGCGCTCCCCAGAACACCCCTCCTCTCGGATTCGGTGAGGACCTCTTCTGCGATACGACCGTACTGGGGGGCACAGGTGACCTTCACCTCCATCTTCCGGTTCCTGGAGTCGCGGGCCACCTGCCGGAGGATCTCGTCCTGCTCTCCTGGGCCCACCAGCTCCTCCTCCCTCCCCCGGCCCGTCGGGACGAGGAAGAAGAGGTGGAAGGCGACGGCTCCGAGCTCCTCGGCCAGGTCCATGGTGGCCCCCACCACGCCCAGGTTCTCCTTGGTGACGGTCATGTTGATCTGGAAGTCGACCCGCCCCCGTAGCATATCGATCCCTCTCATGGCGAGGTCGAAGGATCCCTCACCCCGGGCCAGGTCGTGGATCTCGGGGTCGGGGCCGTCGAGGCTGATGGAGACCCGGATGATCCCCGCCTCCTTGATACTCTCGACGGTCTCGGGAGAGAGGAGGGTCCCGTTCGTCGCCAGGGATACCCTGACGCCCCTGCCCATGGCATATCTTGCGATATCGAATATGTCTGGCCGGAGGAGGGGCTCCCCACCGCTGAGGATCAACATCGGTCGCCGTGGGGCCACCTCGTCGATGAAGGCCAGCGCCTCCTTCGTCGATAGCTCGCCGTCTGCCGGCGATGGCGTCGCCGAGGCCCGGCAGTACTCGCAGGAGAGGTTACAGGCCCCCGTCACCTCCCAGGCTATGATCAGCATCTAAAGCATTCCCTTCTTGGAGAGGATCTCGGCGTTCAGGACGCTCGCCCCGGCGGCGCCCCGGACGGTGTTGTGGCCCATGGCGATGTAGCGGATCCCCTCCCGGATCCGGCCGACGGAGACGGCCATCCCTTTCCCCGCGTTCCTGTCGAGCCTCGGCTGGGGCCTGTCAGGCTCGTCCCGGACGATGATCGGCCTCTTCGGCTCCGTGGGAAGGTCGCCGAGGCCGGGGTTGAAGTTGAGGAAGGCAGCCCTCACCTCGTCGGGGGTGGGGTCGGCGGCCATCTCCGCCCAGATCGCCTCGGTGTGGCCGTCCATGACGGGGACCCGGTGGCAGCTGGCGCTGACGGTGAAGGGGGCGTCGACGATCCGTTCACCGTCGAAGGTCCCCAGGATCTTCTGGGCCTCCTGCTCCACCTTCTCCTCCTCTCCGGAGATGAAGGGGATGATGTTGCCCAGGATCGCCATGGAGGGGACCCCCTCGTATCCGGCGCCGCTGACCGCCTGCATCGAGGCGACTATCACCCGCTGGATATCCATAGGCATAAGGGGCTTGAGGGTCAGGGCGAACATGATGGTGGTGCAGTTGGGGTTTGTGACGATGTAGCCGTCCCAGTCCCGCTTCCTCTGCTGGACCTCGACGAGGTCGAGGTGATCGGCGTTGCACTCGGGGATCAAGAGGGGGACGTCCGGCTCTGCCCGGTAGGCGCTGGCGTTGCTCGCCACGGCGAACCCCGCTTTCGCAAACTCGGCCTCCACCTTCTTCGCCTCGTCGGCGGGGAGCGCCGAGAAGACGACGTCCGCCTTAACCTCTTTGGGGTCGACGTTGACGACGGTCATATCAGCCACCTCCGCGGGAAGGTCGTGCTCCAGCCGCCAGCGGGCCGCCTCGCTGTACCTCTTTCCCGCGCTCCTCTCGGAGGCGGCGAGGCTTGTGAGCTCAAACCAGGGATGGTCCCATAGCTGTTCGATGAAACGCTGTCCTACCGCTCCCGTCGCACCCAGAACGCCTGCTCTAATCTTGGCCATAGAAGATCACCTTGAAAGTCAGCGGCTCTTTGGCGCGGACTTGATATAAATGCCTTCTCTGAAAAGGGGTCTGATCCGGGCCCGATTCCTGATTTTAAGCAGAAAATCCCCGGAAGAATGGGTGGATCTTCCGGTGACCCCCCCGCCGTTCGCGACCTTGCGCCCCTCTGGAGAGGCGGATCTTGAGAGGTGCCTTTTAAAAGGTTCCTATTGAGAGGTGGCTTCGAAACCTTGGGCTGCGGGAGGTGGTCGGGCTGGCGATCCCCCGGCCTTCGACCAGGGAGGATGATGAGGTGCTAGAGGCCTTACGGGGTCAGCAGGAGGTGACGGGGGAGTAGTCGGCGGGGAGCTTGAAGTCGACCCTCATCCCCTCGGCGGCCCTCGACCTCTCCCCCTCGTCCATCCCCGCCCCCGCCCCCGGAGCCGCCCCGGCGGCGATGTACCTTTTGAGGCTCCGCCAGGCCGCCTCGACGTCCCGGGGGAGCTTGACGCACTTGGGGACCTGGTGGCGGCCGAGCCCCTTCGCCGCCATGCAGCCGCCGGCCGTCTCCTTTCGGCGGGAGCAACGGAGGCGGCAGAAGGCGGCGGTCCGCAGGAGGACCCTACCGACGTCTATGGCGTAGGGGGGCTCCGCCACCGACCGGGCGTAGACGGCGGCGGCCATGGCGAAGAAGGAGAGGTTCTCTATCGTCGGCTCCGGCCAGACCTTCGACAGCAGCCTCATCACCCTCGGGTCGACCTCCTCTTTTGCCAGCTCCACCAGGGCCCGGTAGCCCCGGGCCGTCGGCATCAGGAGGATCTGGTCGAACTCAAACTGCCTCCCGGTGGCGCGGCTGTCGGCGAGGGTGACGAACCTGTGGCCGTATCTCTCGGCGTAGTCGAACATGGTGGGGACCTCATCAGCTGGATGGAGGAGAAGGAGGGCATTTTATATCAGGGTTATTAATCCAAAATCCGGGTCCACATTAAGAAGATCCTTAAGGGAGGAGGATAGTCCAGAGCGGCCATCCTTCAACCCCGATGAAGTTGTGGGCTGGTTTACGCACCGCCGTCATACAGAACTTCTTTATATCCGCCGATCCTTATGACGAGGGATATCTTGAGAGCCCCGAGGATCCCCACCCAAAACGAAAACAGGCGGCTTCTCCTGTACGCCCTCGCCATAGTCACCGGTCTCGTCGGGGGGATGGGGGCCGTCGTCTTCAGAAGAGTTGCTGAGGGAGTCCACCAATTCTTCTTCGGTCCGGTCCTCAACGCCCTCCCTGGCGGAGACGGGGGGATGGTCCTCCTCCCGGTCCTGGGGGGGCTGGTCGTCGGCCTTCTGATACTCCGGTTCGCCCCCGAAGCGAAAGGGGAGGGGATACCATCGCTGATGGAGACCCTTCACAAGAAAGGGGGCCGGATCCTGCCCCGGGCCGGCCCCGCCATCCTCCTTGCCTCCGCCGTCACCATCGGGAGCGGTGGGAGCGCCGGCAGGGAGTCGCCGATAGCCCAGATCGGGGCCTCCTTCGGGTCCCTCCTCGGTCAGAGGCTGAGGCTGAACGTCACCGAAATCCAGATACTGGCAGTCTCGGGGTTTGTGGCGGGGCTCGCCGGGACCTTCAACGCCCCCCTGGGAAGCGCCATCTTCGGGATGGAGGTGGTCATGAGGCGTTTTTGTATGGTGGACGCCGTACCCATCCTCCTGGCGGCGGTGGTCGGGACGGCGACCGCCTCCTCCTTCCTCGGCCGGAACCCCGCCTTCACCCCCGTCTCGACCGAGATCACCCTTCCGGAGCTCTTCCTTTGCTTATTTCTGGGGCTTCTCCTCGGCGTCATATCCCTCCTCTGGGGGAGGCTCCTATCCGGAGCCGAGAGGCTCTTCGAAGGGATCCCCTTATCTGAGGGGCTGAAGCCGGGACTCGGAGGTCTGGTCGCCGGGGCGGCAGGGCTCTACTTCATCGGTTTCGGGGTGATGGGAGTCGGATACGACGGCGTTGATAGGATCCTCTCCATCGCATCGTCCCCCGTCGGATCGGATCTCTCCCGTCTCGCCCTATTCCTCCTGGCCCTGGCAGCGGCGAAGGCCCTTGCCACCGCCTCGACCCTCGGCTCCGGGGGCTGCGGAGGGACCATCGGGCCAACCCTCGTCATCGGCGCCGTAGCTGGAGCCTCCCTAGGCCTCCTATTCGGCGAGATCATGCCGGCCGCCGAGGGGCACGCTCCCGCCTACGCCCTTCTGGGGGCCGCCGCCCTCCTGGCCGGGTCGGCAGGGGCGCCCCTCGCCTCCGTGGTGCTGATCTCGGAGATGGCCGCCGACTACTCCCTCCTCCCGGCCCTCATGATCACCTCCGCCGCCAGCTACGCCGTCGCCTCCATCGGCCTATCGGGGTCGACGATCTTCACCATGAAGCTCGCGAGGAAGGGC
>CP086218.1:231222-236028 GCA_020844795.1 Methanothrix sp.
CCGTTCACAGTTCATGAGGTTTGCCTCCTCTTCGACCATCTTCATCCGCCTCTTCTTCGCGATCCCCGAGATCTATCTCGAATCTTCATCTTCCGCAAGCCCCTTCAATATCGCCTCGTAACGCTCCCTGATCCTCTCTATAATGTCCATCTCATAGGGCTGGTGGGTCGGGACCTGGATCTCGGCCTCGATCCCGGCGTAGTCAGGGGCGGCGGAGACGCCGCCCTTATCGACGCTGATACCGAGGTCGAGGGCGATCTCCTCGATCATCGGCGAGAGGGGTTTGATCGGCTTTGCGCCCCCGGCCCTCTCCCTGTAGCCCGCCAGGAGGGAGTCGATCTCCTCGAGGAGGGATCCGGTCTTGGCAGGGTCTGCACCTGTGGCCTTCTCCGCGATCAGGTCGATGCTCTCCTTCAGCTTTGTGAAGGTGCCGACCCCCGCCTCGATCACCTCCCCCGAATAGTGCTCCCTCGCCCTCTCGGCGTAGCCGGGGGCCATCACCAGGAGGTCGAGCCTCTTCATCTTCTGGATGTCGTTCTTGTAGGGTTTGTAGGGGTTGACGACAGAAAAGTCAAGCCCCATCCTCTCAGCGAGGCTCCTGTACATGGGGGTGACAGCGAGCCTCTTTCTATCCTTCATCGCCCTCCTGACGAAGTCGGGGTCGTCGAAGTCGAGGCCGAAGTACTCGGCGAAGCTCCTGGTGGTGGTGAGGATCTTCGTCCTCCCCTCCTTCTCCGCCCTGATCAGGCCCCGGTCCTCCAGCTCCTTGACGTGGCCGTAGCTCTTGTTCCCCCTCATCCGGGCCAGCTCGCTCTGGGAGAGGGGCTGATGGCTGGCTATGATGGCGAGGGTCCGCAGGAGGGGCGCCTCCAGCTCCTTTGGGCCGACCTTCTTCACCCTCTCGGCGACGGAGGAGCGGACCTGCATGACGTACCTCCCTTCAAACCCCCGGACCTCGATCCCGCCCCCCCTCCCGGAGTAGTCCCGGACGAGGTCGTCGGCGAGACCCCTCACCGCCCTCGCCGGAAGGTCCGTCGCCTCGGCGATCTCGGCGGCGGTGAGGGGGCGGCCTGCGGCGAAGAGCGCCGCCTCCACCACCGCCATCGGGTCCGGGTCGCGCCGCTCCTCCGCGGTCAGGTCAGGCCCTCCTCATGAGACCGGCTCTCCGGGGCCGCCGGGGTGGCGCCTTATATAAAGCTCGTCGAAGAGCCTCTCCTGCTCGATCCAGACCTCCCTCCTCCCCGCCAAGAAGAGGAGGGAGACGTAGCTCAATACGTCGCCGCCGACCTGGGAGAAGGGGATCCGGTCCGACCTTTCGAGCCCCTCGAAGATCGCCGCCCGCAGGATGAGGATCCGCTCCTCGATCCCCTCGTCGTGGGCCCTCTCGACCGCCTCCTCCACCGAAGGCTGCGGCCGCTCCCTCGACCTTCCTACCTTCCTCTCGGCGACGGTCTCGGCCCTCCGCAGCTCTGATATCAGCTCCTCCAGGGTGACGGGCCTCCTCGTCCTCCTCCTGATGGGGGGGGAGGGGAGCCCCTCGACGAGCCGCCGCCTGTAGACAGGCCCCTCGTCGAGCTCTTCAAAGAGCTCCTCGGCCTCCTCATCCCCCTCCTCGATGGAGTCGGACTTCATCCGCAGGAGGATGCTGGCGTAGAGGAGGTGCCTTCCCAGGGCGGGGAGGTCTCTATCCCCCAGGGTCTCGATCCTCTCCAGGAACTTCTCGGTGACGGAAGGTAGGTCGACGTCCCAGGGGTCGATCTCCCCCCGCCTCGCCATGTCGAGGAGGACCTGGACGGGGTCGGGCTCGAGGCCGAAGGCCTCGAGGGGTTCGAGGGCTTCAACGTCGCTCAATTGAGGCATACCCCCGTCACCGTCGATATGTTGTCCTCCTGCATCGTCACCCCTACGACGTACTTCGCCTCCTGGATCATGGGCTTTCGCAAGGAGACGACGATGAACTGGGCGGTCCGGGAGATCCCCTTGATCAGCTTCGCCACCCTCTCGACGTTCGCCCCGTCGAGGAACATGTCTATCTCGTCGAGGGCGTAGAAGGGGGCAGGCCGAAACCTCTGGATGGCGAAGATGAAGGAGAGGGCGGTGAGGCTCTTCTCCCCTCCGGACATAGCCTCGAGCCTGTGGAAGGACTTCCTCGCCGGCCTCGCCCTGATGGTCATGCCGCCTGCCAGGGGGTCCTCCTCGTTCTCGAGGACGAGCTCCCCCTCGCCTTCGGAGAGGGTGTGGAAGGTATCCCTGAAGTTCTCGTTGATCCCTTCAAAGGCGGCCATGAAGGCCTCCCGCTTCATCTCTTCGTACCGGTCCAGCTTGGCCAGGAGGTCTTCTCTCTCCCGGTGGAGCGTCTCCCTCCTCTCCCTCAAGGTCACCATCCGGTCGAAGACCTGGTCGTACTCCTCGATGGCGAGCATGTTCACCGGCTCCAGCTCCTCCATCGCCCTCTCCAGGGCGTGGATCTTCCGGATCACCGTCTGGCTCTTGGGAGGCTCCTGCGAGACGTCGATGCCGAAGCCCTCGATCTCGGCCCGGAGGTCGCGGGCGGCAGACCGCAGATCCCCGGCGGCGCCTTCGGCGGCGGCGATCCGGGATTTGATCCTGTCGAGCTCCCGCTCGATCGTCTCCACCTCCCTCCTCCGGGCCGAGGCGCCGTCGGAGAGGAGCCTCCTCGCCGCCTTCAGCTCGGATAGCTCCGCCTCGATCTCCACCTCCCGCCGGGCGAGACCGGCGAGGGATTCCTCGGCTCCGAGGATCCTCTCGGAGGCGGCGGCCTTCTTCTCCGCCGCCGCCCTCTTCCTCTCCTCCCGGGCCGCCCTCCTCTTCGAGATCTCCTCCCTGCGGGCCGAGGCGCTCTCCTGCCTCAGCCTGGTGGCGGTGACCTCCGCCTCGATCTCGGAGGCCTTCCGCTCCAGGGTCCGGATCTCGGCGGCCAGGGAGTCGGATAAGGCCGAGAGCTGCGGGATCTCCGAGCCCTCCAGGGACCTCTCCAGCCCGTCGCACCTCCCCTCGCAGACCCTCAGCTCCGCCTCCTGGTCCCGGATCTCTCCTTCCAGCCCGTCGAGCCTCTCCTTCAGCTCTCTGGCCTCCGCCTCCATGCCGGCGAGCTGGCCCTTCCTATCCTGGACGAGCCGCTCGAGCCTCACCATCTGGCCACCGATCTCCTCGATCCGGATCTCGATCCTGGAGGCCTCCCGGCCGAGATCCTCGGCCTGCCTCCGGACGGAAGAGGCCTCCCCCTCGACCCGGTCGAGCCTCTCCAGGAGCGCCTCCCTCTCGGCCCCGGCCGCCGCCAGGGCCCGCCTCGCCTCCTCGAGCCTCTGCCTCTCGTCGGCGGCGAACTTCAGCCTCGACTTGAAGTGGCCCCCGGTCATGGCGCCCCCCTTCTCCACCAGGTCCCCCTCCAGGGTGACCATCCGATACCGGCCGATCAGCCTCCTCGCCACCACCAGGTCTTCCACCACCAGCGTCTCCCTGAAGACGTGCCAGAAGGCGGGGAGGAACTTCGGGTCGAAGGAGACGAGGTTCATGGCGTAGTCGACGATCCCCTCCTCCCTCGGGGGCGGCGGGGGCCTGCCCGAGTCCATCTTGTTGAGGGGGAGGAAGGTGGCCCTCCCGGCCTTCGACCTCTTGAGCGCCTCGATGGCTCTCGCCGCGTCCCCGTCCGTCTCGGCGACGATGGACTGGAGCCTCGCCCCGGCGGCGACCTCCAGGGCGGTGGCGTACTCCTCGCCGACCTCCCCCAGCTCCGCCACCGTCCCGTAGAGCCCCGAAAGCTCCCCCCGGCCGATGGCGGACCTGACCGCCTCCACCGCCCTGCTGTACCCCGACCC
The DNA here is from genome assembly GCA_020844795.1 of Methanothrix sp. Classification (GTDB taxonomy): domain Archaea; phylum Halobacteriota; class Methanosarcinia; order Methanotrichales; family Methanotrichaceae; genus Methanocrinis. The sequence continues at coordinate 235,062 of CP086218.1, forward strand.
CTCCCCCGCAGACCTGAGGGTCGCCTCCGCCCTCGCCTTCTCCATCTGGAGCCTCTGGAGCCTCTCGTCGATCCGGGCCATCTCCCGGCGGATCGAGATCCTGGCGGAGTCGAGGTCGTCCCTCTCCTCTTCCAGGTCCGAGATCCGGTCCTCCAGGACCCCCCTCTCCCGAAGGATCCTCTCCCTCTCCCTCTTGAGGGCGGAGGCGGTCTCCATCGCCTCGGAGATCTCGAAGGCCGCCTCCTCCTTCTGTAGCGACCTCCTCCTGGCGGCGTCGAGGTGGCGGTCCCTCTCCCTCATCAGGTCGCCGGCCCGGGACTTCGCCTCCTCGGCCTCCTTCCTCGCGGTGTAGAGCTGATCTCTCAGACCAGCGTAACGGGCGTCGGCCCTGGCGATCTCGGATCTGTACCCCTGGAGCTTCTCCTCCCTCTCCTGGACCTCGGCGAGGATCGACGCCCTCCTGATGGAGCCGTCCCGGATCAGTCCGGCGAGGAGATCCTCCTCCCCGGCGAGGCGGTCCGCCTCCATGTAGTCGGACCTCTGCTCCCTCTCCATATCGGATATCTCGGCCTCGGATATCTCGATCCTGCTCTTGTCCGCCTCGATCTGACCCCTCACCTCCACCATCAGCCGCTTGACCTCGATCTGCTCGTCCTCCCCCTTCCTGGTGATCTCTTCGTTGAGGAGGGAGAGCTCTTCATCGATCCCGGCGAGGTCTGCCGTCTCATCGGCGAGCCTCTCGGAGAGGGTGGTCTGCCTATCCCGGAGGTCTGCGGCCTCCCTCTCCAGCTCCGCCAGGTCGTCTTCCGCCTCCCGGAGCCTGGCGAGACGGAGGAAGGCCTCCATCCTCCTCTTCTCCTCCCGGTGGGCCTGGTAGGCGAGGGCCTTCTCCCTCTCATCGGCGAGCCGTCCCAGCTGGGACTCCACCTCCTCCAGGATGACGTCCCCCCGGCCGATCCTCTCCCTC
>CP086218.1:236128-251512 GCA_020844795.1 Methanothrix sp.
CCCCCAATTTCGCCCCCTTCATTTCCACTGGGGCCCCCGACCCCATCGTTTCCACTGGAGGGGGGGCGGGGTGGACGTAGGCGATCTGAAGTGCGATTAAAAAATTATCAATATTTTTCTTTTACGAATAAAATTCTGCCGCAGATCAAGACCCCGATATTTCTAGTGGAGCTGCGACCCCCCTTTGTTTCTACTGGAATTATAGACAGCTAGATCCGCCGATCCTCATGGATAGATCAGATCAGCAAATGAACTTGTTGAATCGTTAAGAATCTGATCGACTTATTAAAATATCGCAAAATTCCTGGCTGGAAGTCAATCATTCTTCTTCCGACCGTAGATCGAAATTAATTCTGCGTTAAATACGTGCCTTCGGCGTATAATGATTTTAATCTCAATGTGTCTATTTTCCATCTCTATCGGCGTCTTTATCGGCGCAGTACCGGTTCATGGATATATACCATCAGAATCTTTAAGTACAATCAATTGATCAGTCACACATAGATATATCCACAATATCCATACATAAAGCCAAACGGGATATATCCAGTCTCCAGTAGAAATGATGGGGTGGGGGGGGTTGCAGTAGAAATGAAGGGGGGGGACCGTAACTCTTAATAACAGATAGAATGTATTTCTTTTTCTGTCTTGGGGGATCGGGTCTTTCATGTCAGGCGGATTATTCGCGGACCTCTTGAAAAAGGGGGAGATATTCAAGTGCAGAGAGGTGCTCCGCTCCAGCTATACGCCTCCGGAGCTGCCCCACCGTGAAGATCAGATAAACGGGATGGCCTCCATCCTCGTCCCGGCTCTCAGGGGCGAGACCCCTTCCAACGTTCTTATATACGGCAAAACCGGTACCGGAAAGACCGCCGTCGCCAAGTACGTCGGCTCGGAGCTGGAGCTGGCGGGGACCAAGAGCAACTTCAACTGCTCCTTCATATACATCAACTGCGAAGTCATCGATACCCAGTACCGCGTCCTGGCCCATCTCGCCCGCTCTTTTGGCAGAGAAGTTCCCATGACGGGGTGGCCGACGGATCAGGTCTACGAGGAGGTGAGGACCTCCCTGGACGAGGACCGCCGGATGGTGGTGATGGTCCTCGACGAGGTCGATAAGCTGACGAGAAAGGGAGATGACATACTCTACAACCTCACCAGGATCAACTCAGACCTGGACCAGGCCGGTGTCAGCTTGATAGGCATCTCCAACGATCTCAAGTTCACCGACTTTCTGGACCCCAGGGTAAAGAGCTCCCTGGGTGAAGACGAGATAATCTTCCCTCCCTACAACGCAGAGCAGATCAAGGACATCCTGGAGCAGAGGGCTTCTACCGCCTTCAAGCCCGGAGTCCTCGCCGAAGACGTCATCCCCCTCTGCTCTGCTCTGGCGGCCCAGGAGCACGGAGACGCGCGAAGGGCCCTAGACCTTCTGAGGGTCTCGGGGGAGCTGGCGGAGAGGGTGGGGTCTGATCGGGTCACCGAAGACCACGTCCGATCCGCCAGGGCCAAGATCGAACGGGATCGGGTCAGGGAGGTGGTGATGACCCTCCCGACCCAGTCGAAGCTCGTCCTCTACAGCGTCCTCCTCCTGGAGGAGCAGGGGATAAAGAACGTCACCACCGGGGCGGTTTACGGGATGTATAAGCAGCTCTGTCCTGTGGTGGACCTGGATTTTCTGACCCACCGGAGGATCGCCGATCTCATCGCGGAGCTGGACATGCTGGGGATAATCCACACCGTGGTGGTGAGCAAAGGAAGGTACGGGAGGACCAAGGAGATCTCTCTTTCCATCCCCCTCGCGAAGCTGAAGTCTATGATCCTAGACGACTACCGTCTCAAAGACCTCATCGGCGGCACCTCTTCCCTCCAGAGCAGGTGGGTCTGAAGATACTGGTCTGAATAGATGGATTTGAAGATGTGAATCTTAAGGCGGGAAGAGCCGGTCTTCAGCCATCGGCTTTCTACTTTTAGCATCAATAGAGCCATAGGGTCTTCACAGACCAACGAGGCTTGAGGGATCATGGCGATTTGAGGTGTGAAATGGGCGCAAAACAGTTACCAGAAGCGTACCTACCAGAAGCGAAGAGTGCGCCGACCGGGATTCGAACCCGGGTTTAGGCGTTGGCAACGCCTAGTGATGACCACTACACTATCGGCGCTCTGTTGTTGGTCGCCACAGACCCCATAACGTTCCAGCGTAAAAACATTGCGGGTAGACAGGCCCCCTCTCCGGGGGACGTTGCGTCGCCGAAGCCTTTGGCCCTCGGGGGTCGCCCTGGTTGTCATCCCTGCACATATTTTCTGCACATATTTTCTCTATCATCAACTTCAAACTCGGTCTTGCGCTGGTGGTGTCTTATCGTGTACGACGTCATAATCATCGGGGCGGGCCCGGCCGGCCTTACCGCCGGGATGTACTGTGCCAGGGGCGGGAAGAAGACCCTCATCCTCGGAAGCGTCTACGGATCGCAGCAGTCGATGGGGGGGCTGTACGAGAACTATCCTGGCTTTCCCGACGGGATCCAGGGGATCGAGCTCTCTGAGCGGATGCGGGCTCAGGCCGAGAAGTACGGCGCAGAGCTTCACGAGGAGCTGGCGCTGAAGGTCGTATCTCTAAACGGCTTCTTCAGGGTCAAGACGGAAGGCTGGGAGTACCAGGCGAAGGCCCTCATCCTCGCGACGGGTGCGAGCCACCGCAAGCTCCTCGTCCCCGGGGAGGAGGAGTACGCCACCAGGGGCGTATCCTACTGCGCCTACTGCGACGGCGCTCTATTCCGAAATAAGGTAGTGGCCGTGGTGGGATACGGTAACGGTGCGGCTAGGGCGGTCCTTTATCTTGCGGGTCTCTGCCAGAAGGTCCACCTCCTTAACGTCCGGGAGGAGCTGGTGGCGGAGGCGGTCTACATCGACCGGATCGAGAGCCTGAAAAACCTCACCGTCCTTCAGGGGGTCGAGCCTGTTAGGATCCTGGGGGATGGGTTCGTTACAGCCGTCGAGTTCAGGGCGAGAGGGCGGGAGAGGAGCCTGAAGGTCGACGGCGTCTTCGTCGAGATGGGAGTAAGCCCGAACGTCGAACTGGCCACCGATCTTGGGGTCGACCTGACGAAGGGTGGCTTCGTCAAGGTGAATCGATTGACCCAGGAGACGAACGTCCCGGGGGTCTTCGCGGCCGGGGACGTCACCGGCGGGAGGATGCAGGTGACGACGGCCGTCGGCGCCGGGACCTCCGCGGCGATCAGCGCCATGAGGTATATACAGTGATCTCCAATGTATGCAGCGGCCCCCATTGGTCTCCAACGTATCCAATAATATCCATCAATATGGATGAATCCGGTGGTGAAAAATCACGAAGAAGAGGCGAGAGAGGCCTGATCTCACCAGGCCTGTAGCCGTCTGGCGGTCAAGAGACCTCCTGGACGGGGAGGCCGCAGGATCTCTGACCATGATCCTGAGGACGAGAGGATGCAGGTGGCGGAGGTGCGCTATCTGCGGCTACCCATCAGAGGGGGCGCCGGCGAGCGCGGAGGATCTCACCGTCCAGTTCCGGGCGGCAACAAGAGACCTATCCTCCGAGGATCGGGTGGTCAAGATATATACCAGCGGAAGCTTCTTCGATCCCGAGGAGGTCCCGGGATCGGTCCGGGGCCGCATAATTGATGCCCTCGCCGCCTCTGGGGTGGAGAAGCTCGTCTTTGAATCCCGCCCCGAGTACATCACCAGGGAGCTGGTCGAGGCCTCTGCAGCGAAGATCAGGACGGAGGTGGCCATCGGCCTTGAGACCTCCAGCGACCTGGTCAGGGAACACTCCATCGGTAAGGGGTTCACCTTCGCTGATTATAAAGAGGCTGCAGAGGCCGTCCGCCGCGGAGGCGGATCTGTCAAAACCTACCTCCTATTAAAGCCCCCCTTCCTCTCCGAAGCCTCGGCGATAGCCGACGCCCTCCGGTCAGCCCGGGATGCGACGGCTTCCTCGGACGTCATATCTCTGAACCTCACCAACATCCAGAGGGGTACTCCCCTGGAGAGGATGTGGCTGATCGGCGACTACCGGCCCCCGTGGCTCTGGAGCGCCGTCGAGGTCTTGAAGGGCGTCTCCTCCGTCCCGATCATCTCCGATCCGGTGGCGGCGGGGACGAGGCGGGGGCCGAGAAACTGTGGCAGTTGCGACGAGGCCGTCGCGAAGGCGATAAGGGAGCATGGCCTCACCCAGGACCCGGCGGTCTTCGAGGATCTCGACTGCAGCTGCAGAGCCGCGTGGGAGAAGGTTCTGGAGCTGGAGGACCTCGCCTTCGGATCTCCCCTGGGATCGGATTCGAGGGGGCTTTAGCCCTTTCGAGGAAGCATTACCCGGATTCCATATGCCGGATTCCATATGCCGGATTCCATATCTGAAGGTCGATCGGGGCTCTCAACATTTTCGACGCTTTTGGATGCCGGTGAGGTCTATCAGTGCGAAATCTCTTTTTATGGTCGGTAGATTGAAATATAACGGATTGGATATCAGCTCTCGAAGTAGCATATGCGGCTATCGAGGTATATTCAGAGCGCAGATCCAGAAAATTATAGGGAGGTATGATAAGGATGTTCGAAACGGTGTTGGTTCCCACGGACTTCTCCAAGTATTCGCAGAAAGTCCTCGAGTGTGTCGGCGGATTGCCGGGTGTTAAGAAGGTCGTCCTCCTGAACGTCATCGGTCCTGCAGACCCTCTTGCCAGGGTCTGGGACCCCGGAGCCAGGCTGAAGGAGGCGAAGAAGAAGCTGGCCGATCAGGCTAAGCTTCTCGAGGCTCAGGGGCTGCAGGTGACTCAGAGGGCAGAGCCGATGCTGGAGGGGGATATATTCAGGAAGATCCAGTCGGTATCCGACGAGGAAGGGGTCAACCTGGTGGTGATGGGAGCTCGCGGCAAGGGCTTCGTCCAGAACATATTCCTAGGAAACGTCGCCAAGAACGTATTGAGGTACGGCGACAAGCACCTCCTCCTGATGCGCTACAAGATCCTGGAGGGCGGCGACAATCTCGAAGAGTACTGCTCCTTGATAACCACCAAGGTCCTCTGCCCCACGGACTTCTCCGAGCCCTCCGACGAGGCGATCCAATTCATCAAGGGGATGAAGGGGATCCACGAGGCGGTCCTCTTCACCGTCGTATCCAGCGGCGAGAGCCAGGATCACGTAGACGCCAAGACGAAGGAGGCGACGGAGAAGCTGAACGCCATCAAGGCGGATTTCGAGAAGGCAGGGATCAAGACCGCCGTCAGGGTCGGCGTGGGCAGCCCCGCCGAAGAGATAATCGCGGCGGCAGAAGACGAGGACGTATCCCTGGTGGCCATGAGCTCCCACGGTAAGGGGTTCGTAAAGCATCTCCTCATAGGTAGCGTCGCCTACGAGGTATCCAAGAACGGGACGAGACCGGTGCTTGTCCTGAGGGCAAGCAAGGCGGGGAAGGCCTCCTGACTTTCCCGTCGTTCTATATTTTTTCTTCCTCTCTCTATAGTTTTTGCATGGTAAATTGTCCCTTTTTTTTAGCGGGACAAAAGGATTTAATATAGCGAGAGTATCCCTTCTCAAGTTCCCGCTATCAAGGGAGAGAAATAACTCGCAGTATATCGGCTTAACGTCCAATTAAGGAGAACCCATATGGAGACACCGACTATAATTGATATTGGTCTATTTGCCATAGTTCTCGTCGTCTTGCTCGGACCTTTTTTAGTCCGGAAGATAGAACATAATTTGGAAGCGTTCCTCTTCGTCATGGGGGTCACGGCGGTCACCCTCTCCAGCTTCGAGAGCCACGAAAACCTGACGAAGCTATACGGAGAACACATCCCCCACGTCGGCTGGAATATGCCTCTCATCATGGAGGCGATCGAGGAGCCGGTGATGAAGGGTATAGTCCCGGCGGTCCTGGTGGCAGGCCTCCTCTTCTACTACGGTAGGGACCACGTCCAGAGCGGTATAGATGCCCTTCTGAAGAGGGTGCCCCTGAAGATCTTGGTCTTCGTGATGATAGTCATCCTGGGGCTATCGGCCAGCATCATCACCGCCATCATAGCAGCCCTCCTCCTCGTCGAGCTGATCAGGGCGATGCCGATGGACAGGAAGACCCAGGTGAACGTCGTCATCATCGCCTGTTTCTCCATAGGCCTCGGAGCCGTCCTCACCCCCGTCGGAGAGCCTCTATCGACGATAGCCGTCACGAAGCTCCAGGGCGAGCCATATCACGCAGGCTTCTTCTTCTTATTCAACATCCTGGCCATTTATGTCGTCCCGGCCTGCGTCGCCATGGGCCTTCTGGGGATGGTCTTCACCGGGAAGGCCGCAGCCGTCAAGGAGAAAGCGGTCGCCGCCACCCAGGAGACCCTCAAGGACGTCTTCGTCAGGGCGGGGAAGGTCTACCTCTTCGTCATGGCCCTCCTCCTCCTGGGAAGCGGCATGAAGATCATCATAGACAAGTACATCCTCACCATCCCACCCGAGATCATCTACTGGGTGAACATGATATCCGCCGTGCTTGACAACGCCACCCTGACGGCGGCCGAGGTCTCTCCGCTGATGGGGATGGAGCAGCTCCAGGCGGTTCTGATGGGCCTGCTCATATCCGGCGGGATGCTGATCCCAGGCAACATCCCCAACATCATCGCCGCTCAGAAGCTCTCGATCACGAGCACGGAGTGGGCGAAGCTGGGGGTCCCTCTCGGCCTCGTCCTGATGGCGATCTACTTCGTCTGGGTCTTCTACATCCCCTTCCACGTCCAGTTCAATCTATAGAGGGAAGGGGCCCTTCTCCATTTTTTTATCTATCCATCTGATACGATAGAGTCCGCCCCGCGGACAACAGCCCAAGAAGATCGTCCGATAGTAATCTCCTCCTCTCGTTCACAGCTGGGTCGATCGGTCCATCGCCGGGTTTTCTGCCGCTTATTAATTTGTGGGGGTCTTTTGACCGCATCCTTTTCGGTTTTGGAGATTAGATACGCAATCAGCCGCCCCCATTTAGAATATCTATTTATAGAATAGAGTTTCTCTGGCTCAAAGGTGTTTTGGATCCTTGGTATAGTCTAGAGAGGACCGGAGCGCCCTGGAAAAGAACTATTAATATCGAGAAAATGAGGATTCAAGTTCTCGTTCAAAGGGAGGGAGTTATAGCCGGCTCTCCTCTAAACCGCTCCCAGCGAGGCGTTCTGCAGAGGAGGCTTTGCGGAGGGCTGCAGATGACGGCTATAACTGGGAATCAGGATGATATCATCCAAAGGGAGGTATTAAGATGGTCGATTGGATTCCGACGGAAGCTCCGACTTTAGTCGAACTGGGCTTGTTAGCCATAGTTCTCATAGTCCTGCTCGGGCCCTTTACGGTCCGAAAGATCGAGCATAACCTAGAGGCTTTCCTCTTCGTCATGGGGGTCTCGGCGGTCACCCTATCCAGCTTTGAGAGCCACGAAAATCTGGTGAGGCTCTACGGGGAGACGATCCCCGAGATAGGCTGGAATATGCACCTGATCATGGAGGCGGTCGAGGAGCCGGTGATGAAGGGGATAGTTCCGGCCGTCCTGGTGGCCGGGCTCCTATTCCACTACGGGAGAAACCAGGTTAACACAATTATCGACACCGTTTTGAAGGTGGTCCCCCTCAGGATTCTGGTATTTGTCATGATCGTCGTCCTGAGCCTCTCCGCCAGCATCATCACCGCCATCATCGCCGCCCTCCTGCTATGCGAGCTTATGAGGGTTATGCCGATGGAGAGGAAGACTAAGGTGAACGTCACCATCATCGCCTGCATAGGGATAGGCATAGGAGCGGTCCTCACCCCCGTCGGAGAGCCTTTATCCACCATAGCGATCACAAAGCTCCAGGCTCCACCCTACGATGCTGGCTTCTTCTTCCTCTTCAACATGCTATTCATCTACGTCCTCCCGGCCGTCGTCGCCATGGGGGTTCTTGGTATGATCTATGCGGGGAAGGCGACGGCCGTCAAAGAGAAGGTGGTCTCTACAGCGGAGGAGACCCTGAAGGACGTCGTCATCAGGGCCGGGAAGGTCTACCTCTTCGTCATGGCCCTTCTCCTCTTGGGGAGCGGGATGAAGCTCATCATAGACAAGTACGTCCTGGCCATCCCGCCCGAGGTGATATATTGGGTGAACATGGTATCGGCGGTCTTGGACAACGCCACCCTGGCGGCGGCCGAGATCAGCCCGTTGATGGACCCGCTGACCCTCCAGGCGGTCATCATGGGCCTGCTCTTCTCCGGAGGGATGCTGATCCCCGGGAACATCCCCAACATCATAGCAGCCCAGAAGCTCTCCATCACGAGCACCGAGTGGGCGAAGCTGGGCATCCCCGTGGGTCTGGCCCTTATGATCGTCTACTTCATCTGGATCTTCTACATCCCCTTCCACTACCAGTTCAACTTCTGAAGGTGGGGGGAGATCCCCTATTTTTTTTAAAAAATAATTCGACGCATCAGACGGCTTCGTCGAACTCTTGGCGATAGCTGGCGGTCCCTGAGGCTCCGACCATCGCCGTCTTGTTCAGGATGAGGATCATGAAGGCCTCGTCGGGGACCTCCGGCCACTGGCTGTGGATCCCGTACCTGGAAGCCCGCTCGAAGCCGAAACGGGGGTAGTATTCTGGGTAGCCGAGGACGATGACGAAGGGGCACCCCCTCTCCCTCAGCGTCTTTATCCCGTTGTGGATGAGGAGGGAGCCGATCCCCTGCCCCTGGCACCGCGGGAGGACGGCCATCGGAGCAAGCCCCATGCCGGTCACCTTCTGGGGACCTCCCTCCTCCTCGATGGAGGCGGGGCTGAAGAGGATGTGGCCGACGACCTCTCCCTCCCGGACCGCCACCAGGGAGAGGAGGTCTCTGCAGTTCTCCCGGATCCGGTCGACGACCTCCGCCTCTACAGGCTGGCGGAAGGCGTCCTGGTTTATCCTGCGGATCGCTCCGGCGTCCTCCGGCCTCTCTTCTCGGATGATGATCATCTATTCACCTATAATATTGGAATCTCAGAGCATCTGGACGGAAGATCGTTCCTATGGATTATTCCTACGGATAGTTCACCGGGGCTCGTTTCCATCGAAGATGCCGCCTCATACCTCAAACCCCGGCTCCGCCGCGACGGCCGCGAGGAGTTCCTCCGCCGCCGCCATCTCCTCAGCGCTCCCGTCAACGGCAAGCCAGATCGACCCCTCGGCCCCGGAGACGCCGCCGGCGGCCACCAGCTCCGCCTTGGCGCCGGTGAGAAGCTCGATCGCCTCAAACTCGGTGAAGACCTCGCCGGGGACGGGGAGGAGCCTCGGCCCCTCGGCGCCGGGTTCGTTCAGCCTCGCCGCCAGGTCGTCGAGGTCGGAGAAGATCCGCTTCTCCAGGCCGACGGGGAGGATCAGCCGGATGCGGCGGCCCACCACCGCCTGGAGGGCGAGGCCGATCGTCCCTCCCTTCGGGTGGCCGATGAGGACGGCGGCTCGCTTCGCCCATAGGTCGAGGGCGTTGGCGCCCTTGACGATGACGTCCCCCTCCTTCAATCTATCGACCACGTTGAGGATCGTCTTCCCCTTATGCCAGACCCCATTGACGAGGACGACGTCCCCGGGAAAGCCGGACATGTCGTGGATCATCCCGTCTTCGTTGGTGGGAAGCCACGGCGGCAGGGTTATCCCGCGAAAGAACCTCTCCCGGGAGAAGCCCTCGAGTTGTCCGGTCTTCGCGAGGATCTCTTCGGCGACGTAGCCGTTGGTCGTCCCGGCGATGATGACGATGGTTCCCGATTCGAGGGCGGCTTCGATGGCCGGGTGGCTAGCCATCCCTCTGCCGATAAGTCGTTTTCCTGCTGCTGGGGAGAGGACGAAGGATCTCATAATCTTCTCTTTTCTCCCATTAAAGAAAATTGTTGTGCTTTGGCGTGGGCGAAAAGTCTCCTCTCGAAGGCTTCCCGGCCGTCACCGGCGATCCACAGATCGATCCCCGTCGGCTTCCTGGCGGCTGCCGACAGCCTCCCGGTCGATCCCCCTCGGCGCCAGGTACCACCTCCCCTTACGCCCCGCCATATATTCGAGGGCCTCGGGGTAACCGTCGAAATAGACCGCTTCGCCGCCATCGAGGTTGAGGAGGATGAGGGCGCCTTCTCCGGCGTCGGACCTCTTCATGGCCGCCTTCAGGGCGGCCTCGATCTCTTCGCGCTGCCGGCTCCTTTTTTTTGCGCCGAGGGCCTCCATCTCCCGGAGGAGCTCCTCCTCGTCCACCACGTAGTCGTCTTCATCCTCGACCACGCAGGCGACTTCTTCGGTGGGCTCGTCGTCGTCTTCATCCTCGACCTCGTAGACGTCTTCTTCGGCGGGCTCATCCTCGACCAGCTCATCTCTCCTCCCTTCTCCGCCGTCATCTATCCTAGCCATATCATCCCTCGGATCTCTTCAGATCTTGGCGGCCTTCCCCTCCTCGGCGGCCCAGCAGAGGTACTCCAGCGAGGGGAACTCGTGGATGGTGGTGGCGACGATCTTGCCGCGGCCGACCTCTCCGACGACGAGAACCGCCCTTCCCCGGTCGTCAATTAGGGCTGTTACAAAACCCTCCCCGGGGACCAGGTAGCCGTCGCACTCCGCTGCCTTCGCGCCTACGAGGGCGGTGGTGGGGTGGTCGCAGGCCGGGACGAGATCGGCTCTGCGGGAATCTCCGACGTATTTGAGGGGGAGGGGGAGCCATTCGTAGTCGTGCTCGGGGACCAGGGGGGCGAAGACGGTGATGACTCCCCCCCTCTCCAGGAAATCCGCGATCCTCGATCTTGCGGACCGGAGGGCGAGGAGGGCCCTGGAGTACTGGGGGTTGGCGAAGCCCGTCGGTATCATCACCATCCTGAACCGGGGGAGGAAGGGGCTTCCCAGGACCTCGGGCTTGACGAACTGGTACTCCCTTCCCGTCTCAGCCAGGAGCTTGTCGAAGAGGAAGGTCTCCTCGCCGATGATCGCTATATCAGGCATGTAAGGGGGGTATTCTTCGGAGGAGGTCTAAAGCCTTTGTCCGGGAGATGATCCCCTCGCCCCCGTCCTCACCCCCCTACTCCCCCTTTAACCTCCCTCTCCCTCAGCGATTCAGCATCCTCCCCGCCCCTCCGAGTCGCTGTCATATACTCTCCTGCCCCTGCGTACCTCCTCCGTCCCTCAAAGGGCCCCCAATTCTTTCCTATTTATTCAGAATGAGGTCCAATAGATTTATTACTATATATGACTCTAATCACGGTCATAGGTGATATTCATGGAACAGGAACTGATGAGAATTGGGGTGTCTCTTCCGGAATCGCTCTTGACCAGGTTCGACGGGATCATCGAGCAGAGGGGCTACTCCTCCCGGTCTGAAGGGATCAGGGACGCCATCAGAAACTACATCGTCCACTACGAGTGGATGAGCGACGTCAAGGGAGACCGGGTTGGGATCATCACCATGGTCTACTCCCATCACCAGCGGGGTCTTGTAGACGCCCTGACGAACATCCAGCACGAGTTCACAGAGATCATCCAGTCTACCCTCCACATCCACCTGGATCACGAGAACTGCCTGGAGATCGTCACCCTCCGGGGCGAGGGGCAGGACGTCAGGAAAGCGGCGGAGAAGATGATGGCCTTGAAAGGGGTCAAGCACGTCAAATTGACGACCACATCCCTGGGCCACGAGCTCTGAAGATCCCCGTGATCGGTCCAAATATATTATCGGGAAGACCGGTCCGAATATATCAGAAAGGGCGGTTCGAATATATCAGATCAGCTTCGATGGGGCGCCAGGTTTGCAGATTTTAGAGGATCTCTCCGGGATCTCCGTCCTCGACCTCTCCGGCGAGACGAGGGTGGCGACCAGGCCGAAGGTCTCCGTCCCCGTCTACGGGGAGCGGATCGTCGAGGGCTTCAGGATCTGGGACCCTCACCGGAGCAAGATGGCGGCGCTCCTCATCAAGAGCCACCTCGCCGGAACCTTCAAGAGACTCGTATCGGATCTGAACCTCACCCCCTCCTCAAAGGTCCTATACCTGGGGGCAGCCACCGGGACGACGGCGAGCCACTTCAGCGACCTCGTCCCCGCCGGCCTCGTCTACGCCGTGGAGTTCTCCGCGAGGTCGATGCGCGACCTTCTAGTCCTCTGCGCCGCCCGCGACAACATCATACCTATCCTCGAAGACGCCTCTTCCCCCGAGAGTTACAGCCCGATTCTTGAGCCGGTGGATCTCGTCTATCAGGACGTAGCCCAGAGAAACCAGGCGGAGATCGCAAATCGAAACGCGGAACTCTACCTGAAGGGGGGAGGCGCCCTCGTCCTGATGATCAAGGCGAGGTCCATCGACGTGACGGGTGATCCAAGGGCGGTCTATAAGGCGGAGGTGGAGCGGCTTCGAGGGGTCGAGGTGATATCCGTCGCCGACCTCCGCCCCTACCACCGGGATCACTGGGCGGTGGTGGCTAGAAGAGTGGCGGAGAGTTGACAGTCCGATTCTCTAGCCCCTCTCCATGGGTTAAGAACCAAGGACCGTCTCGCCTCCAAATTCGATTCAGCTGAAGAGCTCTCTGATCTCGTTTCCTACGATGCTGGGAAGGAGCCTCACGTATCCGACGAGGGGGACTCTGTACCTGGCGACGCCTATCACCCAGTCTTCGCGGACCGGCATCAGGTAGTTGATCCCAAAGATGACGTAGACCTCGTCGCCCCGCCTTATGAAGGTGTACCCGAGCTCATGGTCGAGGTATGTCCCGTTCCCCATCTCTTCGATCATCCCCCTCGCCATCTGCTCATTGAAGTAGCTCTCCCTGACGACCCCCAGGAGCTGGCCTGCGTTCTGGTCGATCTCGGAGTTGTTGTCGCCCTTGGTGATGTAGCCTGCAAAGGGGGCGGCGGGCCCACCTTCCCACATTGGCTCTCCCTCGTCGACCCAAGAAATCGCCCTGTGAATTACGGGAGTGGCCTTGTCGGGGGGGTAGGGCCTTCTGAGGAATATGTGAGCCGCCTGGTCGGCGAGGGCCAGCTTCTCCTTCCCGTAGGGCTTGTAAAGGATGACGTTTCCGGGGTTGTTGAAGGTGGTGTAACCTCTTGCCTCCCCCTCCTCCCAGGTGACGACCTCGGTCCTGGAGGCGCCCTGGATGATGATGATGTCACCCACCTTCATGTTGGGGTGCATGGACCCCGACTCTACCGCCACCATCGGCGTCCAGACCCCCAGGGTGACCTGGGACAATATGGAGATGACACCCACCACCACGGCGACGAACAGCAGATCCCGCAGAAAGCCCTGGATCCTCCCCTCTCCTCTCAGCCACTCTAAAAGCTTCATCGGGCTTGCTTTATCAGCACATTACCGATATAACCGTTTTCGGTGGAGATCTCATCTCGCAGTCCATCAGAGCCCTTTATCTAATGGGTCTGGGGATAATGGAGATCGATGCGGGAGATCGTCCAGCGTTTCGCCGAGGAGGGGTATATGATAGATCCCGATGCCCTGGAGCTGATCGCCTCATATCCCGGATCCCGGCAAGAGCTGGTGGACGGGGTGATCCGGGGTCTCTCCAGGACCACCCTGGTGGTGGTGGCATCGGATATCAGGGCTTCATCTACCTGGAAGTCGGCGGAAGGGAGCAGACCCTCATCGAGCCACCCCCGGTCCGCCCCGCCATCACCGCCGCAGCCCCGATCGAAGGCCTCCGCCCCGAAGGGATCTCCCCGACCCACCTCCCCAGGAGGTTTCGGAGCTGGAGGACGGATCCACCATGAGCCTTCGGATGATGATGGTATCTCTCCTCCGAAAGATGGTATCTCTCCTCCGGAGGCTCCAGCCCCCGGAAGGGATGGAGGACCAACCCGGCCGGTCCATGTAGGCGGTCAGGAGCTCGATGGACGGCCCCTTCCCGCCTGGGGGGCGAACTGCTGCTCTTCGGGCCCGCAGATCCCGGCCTTCGGCGGTCGAGATCTCTTGGGTGACCGCCTCGCTTCACCTCTTAGCCCCGGCGAGGCCCCCATCGTCCCGCCCCTTCCCTTCTCTCTGGAGGGGCTCTCCGACATCACCGGGAGGTCGACCTGCGTCGGAGAGTACCAGGACTTCGTCAGGTACTTCCGGGACAGGTACTCGAAGATCAGGGATATCCTTTCGGGGAGGGTTAACGGAAGGCCGATCGAGAGCCTCAAACGTGGCGTAGCTGGCAGGGAGATCTCCGTAATCGGGATGGTGATGGATCTCAGGACCAGCGCCAAGGGGAACCGGGTGGTGGAGCTGGAGGACCCCACGGGAACGGTGACGGTGATCTTCAGCAAGGGGGATCCGGGTACGGAGGATGTGGCGACCCTCGTCCCCGACGAGGTGATCGGGGTCACCGGCACCACCGACGGGAAGGGGAGGTTCTTCGCCAAGACCTTCATCCGGCCGGACCTTCAGGCCCGCGCCGCCATAGCCAGCGGCGAGGGGGGAGCCCTCCTCCTCTCCGACGTCCACGTCGGTTCGACCTACTTCATGGAGGAGGCCTGGGACCGGTTCGTCGGCTGGATCTCCGGGGAGGAGGACGACCCCCTGGGGATCGCCTCGAAGGTGAGGTACGCCGTCATCGCCGGCGACCTCGTCGATGGGATAGGGGTATACCCCGGCCAGGAGGGGGACCTGGCGATAAAGGACATCTGGGAGCAGTACGAGCTGGCGGCGGAGCTCCTAAAGGGTATCCCCGACAGGGTCCAGATCGTCCTCTCCCCCGGAAACCACGACGCCGTCCGGCAGGCGGAGCCCCAGCCTGCACTGCCCGAATTTCTCCGGGGGCTCTTCAAGAGTAACGTCACCTTCGTCGGTAACCCGGCGGCCTTCAGGCTCGGGGGGGTGGAGTGGCTCGTCTACCACGGCAGGTCGATAGACGACCTCGTCCTGAAGATCCCGGGGCTCTCCTACGGCGAGCCGGAGAAGGCGATGGTGGAGATGCTGAAGAGGAGGCACCTCTCCCCCATCTACGGCAACCGGGTCTCTATAGCCCCGGAGGTGGAGGACCACATGGTGATCCACAGGCAGCCGGCGGTCCTCCACTGTGGCCACGTCCACACCGTCGGGATGACCCGCTACAAGGGGGTGACGGCGATAAACAGCGGCACCTGGCAGGGCCAGACCGACTTTCAGAAGAAGATGAACATCCAGCCGACCCCGGCGATAGTCCCCTACCTCGACCTCGCGACGATGCGGGCGAAGAGGCTGATATTCGACTGACCCGATACATATATCTGGACATTTTTTGTTCACGAAAATCTCAGCAGGATGCCCCCGACTTCAGTCGGGGGAGGAATGCGTCCATACTCCCGCTTCTCCTTGGCACCGAAATGTTCATATCTATAGATGGTATACGTCTATACGCATGATGCAGACGCTCAAGGTCAAAC
>CP086218.1:251612-258336 GCA_020844795.1 Methanothrix sp.
CGCCACCACCAGGGAGACGCCGGGCCTGGCCATCTCCAGAGATAGGAGCTCAATTATCTCGTCCCGGCCTGAGGGAAGGTCCACGGTCTGCAGGTCGGGGACGATCGCCCTCAGCACCGGCGAGAGGTCGGGGACGCTCTGGCCCCCCGTCATCGCCGCGACGCCGTTGTTGAGGAGGACGACCAGAACCTCCCTCTCGTTATTGACGGCGTCTATCAGCCCCAGCAGGCCGGAGTGGGCGATGGCATAGTCGCCGATGATGGCGACCCCTTTCTTCCCGAAGCCGCAGGCGACGGCCACTGAGGATCCGAGGCCGTAGACGACGTCCACCGCCCCCGGGGGGTCCCGGACCGCCCGGATGCTGCATCCGGCGTCCCCCGCCACCGGGACCGAGAGGTCAGCGACCGCCTCGTAGAGGGGCAGGTAGGGGCAGTCGTCGCAGACGGTCTTGGAGGCGAGCCTCTCATCGAACCTCTGGGGGGGAGCGGCGGGGCCGGGCTCCTCCCCCGAGGCGATCAGATCTGCAGCCCTCTCTATATCCCCCTCCTCCATCCTCCCCCAGGAGAGGTGGCCGGTCAGCTTCCCGAATATATCGGAGCAGAGCATCAGCCTCGCCTCGATGAAGGGGGTCGGCTCCTCCGCCACCAGGATCTTGTCATGCTCTGATACGAACTCCCGGATCGCCTCTATCGGAAGGGGGTGGGAGAAGCCGACGACCAGGAGGGGGTGGTCGGTCTTCGATGCATATTCGGCGGGCCTTCCTGAGGCTATGATCCCCATATCCCCTGGACCTTCTCTCAGGATGTTGAGGGGTGACCCTTCGGAGGCGGACCTCATCCTGGGGAGGGCCGCCCACCTGTATCTCTGGTGGCGTCCCTTCGCCGTCAGATCCCAGACCGACCGGTCGAAGGTCGCAAACACTTCCCCCCTCTCCTTGTCAGAGCGGGCCGGATTATCCGTTGAGATGATCTCCGATCCCCCATCCTTTCCCGCGAATTCGAAGGTGGTCCTCACCATCGCCGGGGCCCGGATCTCCTCGGATAGGGCGTAGGCCTCCCGGAGGGCGGGGAAAAGAAGGCCGGGGCCGGAGGGTTCCAGGACTGGGATCTCGCAGAGGGGGCCGTAGTTTCTGATATCCATCTCCGCCTGAGACCCCTTAGGCCCCACGTCCTCCCCCGCCAGGACGACGAGCCCCGCCCCTATGGAATGGGAGGGGGCTATGGAGAGGGGGTCGGATAGGAGGTTGACGCCCAGGTGCTTCACCAGGACGATCGACCTCCTCCCGGCGGCGGAGGCGCCCAGGGCCACCTCCATCGCCACCTTCTCGTTCATCGCCATCCTGGCACCTTCCCCCAGGGCCGGGACGGCGTCGGTGACGGGGTAGCCGGGGACGTATAACCGGAGGGCGACCTCCAGGTCCAAGAGCGCCTCCCTCAGGGCGGCGACGCCTCCTGCGGCGGCTCTCCTCTCATATCCCGTCATATCGACCATCCAAATCGCCTCAGCATATATCCCTCATCGCCTCCGCCCTTTGAGCCGATCCCGCCCCCAGGGGTTCAGATCCCGGGGATCACCGACTCGGAGGACCTTCCGAAGAAGGGGATGGCGGCCAGAGCCCCGATCAGCCCCCGACCGGCGAGGACCGCCTCCGCCCCCGTCTCTTTCGCCGTCTCGACCGCCAGCTCGTAGGGTATCCGCTCGGTCCTGCAGAGTTGGGAATACCTCTTGAGGGGCGAAGGATCGAAACCCCGATAGACCGCCATCCCCGTCTCGTCGGAGACGGTGTACCGCTCCAGGAGGTCGCGGAAGTCCGAGAGCATCGGATCTGCCTTTCCGGGGAGGGCGGCGAACTCCACCGCCGTCGAGACGCAGTTCTGGGTCTTGGTGGGGACGGGGAAGAGCTGGACGAGGGCGTGGGAGACGTACCTAGCCTCGTCCCGGTCGACCTTCGCGGCGATGTTGTGGACGAGCGACCAGGTCGCCCCCTCGGTCTTGGAGTCGGTGTCGTCGACCCCGACGACGATCCTCTCCCTCCGGGGAAGGACGACCGTCCCCCTCCCCACCTTCCCGCCCCCCGACTCGGACGCCCAGCTTCGCAGGACGTCCCCTGCCCTCGACCGCGAGACCGTCGCGCCGACGCCTCCGCCCCCGAGGCCGGCGTAGGTTATCTCCACCTCGTCGTCTCCCACCAGGACGGACTCGATCCCTGCCGACCGTTTGGAGGAGGCTAGGCCCAGGTCGGCCTTCCCCGCCCGAACGCGATATCGGAACCACTCCCCAGCGGACCTCGCCTCCACCACCAGGGGCCCTTTGGAGTAGTGGTGGAGGGACCAGGCCCCGCCGCCGTAGCAGGAGGACCGTTCCAGGAGATCCACCATCTCCCCTTCGGGGGACGCCACGGCGTGGATCTGCCTGTAGACTACTGCATAGGGATCTTCAAGGGTCAGCAAGGGTCAGCACCTCGAATTTTTGGATCTTGCTCATCGCTCCTCTGGTTATGGCCTATATCCTATAAGATATCGGATGATGGGACCGAGGAGTGGCCGCCTTCCCCCAGGCCTCCTTCCTCCGTCGGCTTCATGTACTCCCGCAGGACGACGGTGGCGTAAGAGCCCGCCGGAAGGTCGAATTTGAGGAGGACGCAAGCCCCACCCTCGATCTCCGCTCGCGGCTCGACCCGGAGGAGGGCGGGCCTGCGGCTGCCGGGGGAACCGAGGTCGGGGTTAGCCTCGACCTGAAAGCCGGAGAGGTCCACCCCTTCCTCCTCCAGGACCGACCTCTCGATCTCTCCGGGGAGCCCCTCGGAGAAGGAGGATCTGTAGCCGAAGAGGGGGAGGGTGACGAAGGCTCTTCCCCTCTCGGCGAGCCTGTTGACGGCGGCGACGTTCGATTTGTCGACGGCCTGGATCTTATCGACGTCGGGGAGTCCTCCCTTCGAGAAGCAGACGACGTCCCCCTCCACCGCCCTGTCGAGGGGCAGGCCGGACCTCATCCTCCGGGAGAGGATCCTGTTGAAGAGGAGGGACTGGTAGGCGTGGACGAAGAGCCTCTTGAGGTTCGTCGCCAGGACGTCGAAGGAGCGGGCGAAGTCCCCGTCCTCCTGGAGGCGGGCCATCATCGCCCTTTCGTACCGGAGGCGGAGGGGGTACTCCTTCAGGGCTGCTGCGAAGTCCCGGTCGGCGAGGAGCCTTTCTCTCGCTTCCCGGGTCGATTCCCTCTCCCCGGGGAAGGGAAGGGCGAGGTAGGTCATCGCCGCCCTCTCCGGCTCGCCCCTCACCAGGGCCTCGCCGACGAGGTGGGTGACGGGCCTCACCTCCCCGAACCTCTGGACCCCGAAGTAGTTGGGAAGGCCCCCTCGCTCCTCGATCTCTTCGGTGACCGTCGCGACGCGACGGGCCGCCTCTCTGTCGTCGAGGTCGACCTCCCTTATCCGGACGGCGAAACGGTTTCCTCGAAGGTCCCCCAGGGAGACGCCCCGGTTGGATCTTCCCAGGACCCTTATCTTGACGCCGGGGAGGGCGACCCGTCGTAGCGCCTCCTCCTCGAGGGCCATGATGCTCATCCTCTGTCGTGTGACGGCTTTCTTGTCCTTGGTCCCGGCCCAACCGAACCTCTTCTGGCTTATCTGGAGCTGCCGGGATAGGTCTCTGACCAGGTGGTGGGTCTCCCAGTCAACCTTCTCCACCTCGACGACGAGGTAGCGCCCTCCTTCGTAGATATGACCTTCGTAGATCTCCTCGACGACGAAGTCGCTGCTTTCGGTCCGGAGCCGCCCTCCGCATCCGGGGGAGTCGGTGGCGTAGAGCTCCATCCCCAGGAGCCGGTCGGACTGCAGAGCCTCCATCATCTCATATCGCCTCCGCCCCTCAGACGAGCTTCAGGCTTCCGGTGATCCTGTCGAGAAGGGTGGCCGGGGCGGGGCCCAGGCCCAGAGCGGTGACCGTGCCCGGGGGGATCTCGGTGAGCCCGGCATCGATGACTATAGCCGAGGAGACCCCAGCCCTCTCCGCCTCGTCCCTCAACCTGAAGATCTCCTGGAGGGTGGGGGCCTTGAGGACGATCTTCCTCTGACCCTCCTCCTTCCAGTCTCTGACAGCCCTTTTTTCCGCCCTCTCCATCGCCAGGACCGCGGCGTGGGCGACCTGGACCGCCATCTTCCCAGAAGAGAGCTTCAGATCTTCGCGGATCACTATGCATTGCTTGAACTCCATGATGGCGGGGGGTTAGAGGGCCCATAGGATAAAAGGATAGACGCCCGCCCTTCCCAAGGACGGACCATCCGCCTCGGATCCGCCCAAGCCCAGAGCCGGAGAAGAAGGGGAGGAGCCTCCCGGCATCGGCTCTCAGGAGGGGCGAGGTATAAGAAGAGGGGATGGATGGGATCTTGGCCCTTCAGGCCTCTCCCGTCATCACCTTTACACAGAGGGGGCTTTTGACGATGTTTCCGAGCTTCGCCCCGATGAGGTACTCCAGGTTCTTGTCGGCGGCGATGTCCAGGATCCTCTGGGTGACTACCCCGTCGAAGATAACCCCGGCGACGTCCCCGTTCGAATCCTTCAGCTCTTTTGCGAGGTCCCTCACCGCCACCTCCCGGACGACGTTCTGGTTCCGGTCGAAGAGGCGGGCGGAGAGGGTCCCGTTGAGGGCTTCCAGGTGGGGCTGGAACCAGAGGCCGGCCTCCTCCACCGTCACCTCTTCCTCTTCAACGATCTCGGGCTCCGCCTCGAAATCCAAATCAGGGACCCGCTCATGGACCTGGATGGAGGGCTGAACTTCCGCAGACCTCTCCGTCCCCCGGCTGATCCGGACCGGTCTCTCCCTGATGAGGCTCTTCCTCCTGGTGGTGGACTCGCGCTTCTGCTTCTTTGATAGAGGCTTGATCTTGTAGTAGTCCAGGACCTGTTCTACGGGGATCTTCTGGCGGAGGGCCCGGACGATCTCCTTCTGGGACATATCCTCGACGCACTTGCCCTCCGGGGCCCTGGCGACGTAGTCGATGTCCGCGACCTGGAGGAGCTCCTTGACTATCAGCTCTCCGCCCCGGTCTCCGTCGGTGAAGGCCGTCACCACCTTCTTGCTGCATAGTTCAGAGATGGTGGCAGGTACGTTGGTGCCGCCGACGGCTACCGCGTTCTTGATGCCGTAGCGGAGGAGGTTGAGGACGTCGGCCCTCCCCTCCACCACCAGGATGGCGTCGGAGTCGAGGACGTTGGGGCCTGCAGGAAGCCGGTCAGGACCGATGTGGGTGATCTCCTCCACCCGGACGGACTGTTTGATCTGCTCGGTGATACCCTGGGTGTCCAGGATGTTCTCGTCGAACATCTCCATGATGATCTGCTTCGCCCGGTCGACGACGTACCTCCTCTTGGAGGCCCTGACGTCCTCGATGTTGGAGACCTTTATCCTGGCTATGCAGGGTCCTACCCGGTCGATCGTTTCGAGGGCTGAGGCGAGGATCGCCGTCTCAACCTTGTCGAAGGACGAGGGTATCGAGACCGTCCCGCTGGATTTGCCGCCGCTGGAGGTGATCTGGACGTCGATACGGCCTATCCGGCCGGTCTTCTGGAGGTCTCTCAGGTCGAGGTCGCTTCCCAGGAGACCTTCTGTCTGGCCGAATATGGCGCCGACGACATCGGGCCTCTCCACGATCCCGTCTGCGGCTATCTCAGCGTGAATTACGTATTTAGTGGTATCAACATTTTGCATCATAGACACCTCAATTTTTAAAATAGATAAATAAATACACGCGCGGCTCCAACCTCCGGCTAACGCTGCACCTACCCTGAATCCAACCCGGAGCCGAAGAACCCCAGCACATCATTTTTTTAGAGGATGATGGTGAATGTGTATCTATCTAGCTATCTCGCTTGATGGGCATCAACTACGTGATTTTGAGCATCATCTCGGCGATCTGACTTCTGCCAATCGGGTTCACATCATTCTTCAAGTCGGATCGTTGGTACTCCAGATCCTGCCATAGAGGTCGTCTCTCCAGGATACATTCTCGTATTTTAATATATCATCCAGAGCATGAAGATCTCGCCGATGATCCTCCGGCCCGCAAAATCAGCCTTTGCGAGCGACCGCCGTTGCCTAGAAATAGAACAAATCTAGTTTAATAACTTTGTGGTGGAGGTTGAAGCGGCTCCACCCCCCCCGATCCTCTCCTGGGGTGGGAGGAGGACGAGCTCACCCCTGAACCTCAAAAACTCGACCTCGTCCCCGACCCCGGCGGTCAGAAGGCCGGGCCTGGATGCGGAGACGGTCCTATAGCTCACCGGATCCAAAACCTCCAGGACGTCCCGGTCCGCCGCCACCACCACGCACCTCTCAGCGGAGGATCGGTTCCCCACCACCGGGGCATCTTCAGACTCTTCTATAGAGAGATAGACCCTATTTCCGTCGATGAGGGATCTGCAGGCGGTCCTCTTCCCCTCAAACCTCCTCACCTCCAGGAAGGTCCCCCTCGCCCATACCAGGTCCCCGGCCTTGAGCCTCGGGAGCCTCACCAGGATGTTCGTCCGGTGGACGTTCTTTCCGTCCTTCACCCCCACCAGCTTGTAAGATTCGCCGGAGGTCCCCCCAAAGCGATCGTGGATCGCCCTGGCGATATATCTCCCCTGCTGGGTCGATCCCACCACCAGGTCGATGCCGCCTTTGACGACCTTCGTCTCCTGGATGAAGGAGAGGCGGTCCCCCCTTTCGAAGGCGGTCTCTGTCGCCC
>CP086218.1:258436-269187 GCA_020844795.1 Methanothrix sp.
GAGAAGGATGAGTACCGGTACCTCTGGGTAGTCCTGGAGGACACCGACTTCGACGACCTGGTGGCGACGGTCCACCTCGTCAGCACCACGATGACCGACCACGGCTTCGGCGAGCAGCTCCTCTGCGCCCTCTACGGCTTCCTCGGGAGGGAGGGGCCGGTCTACTGGATATACAGCTTCAAAGGGGGGGCCTACTACCCCTTCGTCCCCAAAAAAGGGCATGAGAGGGAGAGCTCCCTGGAGTTTCGGCTCCGATCGGTGATGGAGGGGGAGCTACCGATCGAGAAGGATCTGGAGAAGTGGTATCCTCTCTGGGGTACGCCCCTCTGATCGAGGAGATCTGTTATCCACCAATTTCCATCTATCCGCCGATCTTCGCCTCTTCTACCTCAACCCTTGATCAGGCCGATGCCTCTGAAGACCTTCTCCGCCTCCGCCAGGGTCAGGTCCTCGGGGGGGACGATTACATCCGACTCCAGGATCTCCTCGGCGGCTACGGGCTCGCCCTTCTCTTTTATCGCCTGGATGAGGCGGGAGAGATCCTCTCTATAGCCGGCCTCGTCCTCCTTCGCCACATCCTCGACGATCCGATCGTCGATGAGGTTTAAGTCGTCGAGGAGGGCGGACGATACCCGGTACTGCCCCTCCCCCATGATCCTGATTATCATCTCCCTTCCTCCGCCTTCAGCCTCGCAAGGTCGTCATCGACGCTGCTTCTGGCCTTGATCCGCGCCAGCTCCCTCTCGACGTCGTCTCTACCGGCGAACTCCTCCAGGGTCCCCCGCTCCACCAGCTCGTCGAGGGCCGCCGACCTCGCCTTCATCGTCTCGATCTTCTCTTCGGACCTGCTGACGGCTAAACCGACGTCCGCCATCTCCTCGCTGATCCCGGTGATGGACTCGGTCACCTTCACCTGGGCCTCGGCGGCGGAGTACTGGGCCTTCATCGTCTCCTTCTTCACCCTGAAGGACTCTACCTTGGAGGTGAGCCTCCGGTCCGTCGCCTCGAGCTTCTCCTGTTCGTGCTCCAGGTCTCTTATCTGGCGGTCCAGCCCCTCGATCTGGACCGAGAGGGCGGACTTCCGCTCCAGCGCCTGCCGCGCCAGGTCCTCCCGGTCTGCCTTGATCGCCGCCCTCGCCTGATCGTCGAGCTTGTCTATCTTCATGGTCAGCCTGGCCCTCTGTAGCTCCAGCCTCTTCTTGGAGGTGGCGACCTCCGCGACCCCCCTCTTTACGTTCTGGAGGAGCTCCAGCTGCTTCTGGTAAGAGTAGTCGAGGGTCTCGTTGGGGTCCTCGACCCTGTCCATGATGGTGTTCATCTTGGCCTTGACTACGGTGCTCATGCGGTTCAATAGTCCCATTATGACGCCCCCTTTGAGCTGATAATTCCAGACCTTGAGGTGAGGTGAGGTGAGGGTGGCCCTGGCAGAGGGTTTTTAAGTCTACGGCTCCCATCCCAGGTCATCTGAAGGTGAGCTCTTTATTTATCTCGAACTTCCCGTCCAGGGTGGTCTTGGTATCTATCTTCCGGTTTATGTCGTTTCTGAAGGCTTCCAGGTTCCAGATCCCATCGAACTCGCTCTTGACGTCGAAGGTGGTGGCGTTCTCCGAGATGACCATCCTGTCCATCCCCGAATAGGAGGAGACGACGTTGACGTTGGATATGTCCACCCCGGACCCTCTGTTGAAGACCCGGGACGAATCGAAATGCTGGACGTTTACGAGGAGCCCTTTGGGAAACTCTATCTTCCGGTCGATGGTCGCGACCCCGGCGGACTGGTTCCAAAAGCCGGTGGAGAAGTAGTCTATAGAGCCCTTGCCGTAGAGGACTTCGGTGTTGGAGAACCCCTTCCATCGGTCGAGATTGGAGCTGACGATCTCAGTCTGGCCCTCACCGGTGAAGCTCAAAAATCCGGTGACGAACCCATCCTGAAAAGCCGGCGATGCTGATGCAGTGACCGTCAGGATGGCGGCGGAGGCGATCAGGACGAGGGAAAGGGCGGTAGAGGTCTTCATCTTACTCCCAGAATATCATATAACGTAATTACATTTAAACCTTTTTAATTGAAAACCCTCCGGGGATCCGGGAGGATGGGAGGCGGGCCCTCTGCGGAAGACGGTGGATAGCCTTTATCACCATTAAGCTGGAAAGGGGTCCACCGTGTATCTGGACTACTTCCCCTACGAGTCGTTGAGGCCTTACCAGGACGCCATGCTCGACGACGTTTACGGGACCGTGAGAGGCGGGGAGCACGCGGTCTTGATGATCGACGCCCCCACCGGCAGCGGCAAGACCAGCTGCATCTCAGCGGCCCTGGCAGCCGCCCCCGGCAAGATAGCGGTGGCGGTGAGGACCGTCAGCCAGATAGACATTTACCTCGACGAGATAGAGAAGATCTGGTCGAAGACGAGGCACAAGCCCACCATCGCCTACATGGTGGGAAAACAGAAGATCTGCCCCCTCGCCGACGAGTTCTCCGGAGAGTCGGTCTACTCCGGGTGCGCCAGGCTGCGGGAGTGGACGAAGAGGAAGATGATAGCGAGGCTGGCGGAGGTGGGGGGGAAGTTCTACGACCCCTCCTCGGAGAGGAACGCACCCCCATCCGTCCCGGGTTACAGGACCTTCTGCCCGTACTACATGATGACAAGAGAGGTCTTCGAGCTACAGGGCAAGCCCCACTTCAGACATTCCGGTCAGATCCTCGACCTCGTCGACGACCTGCGGTCCGGGATCAGGTCTCCGGACCGTTTCATGAGGGAGTGCATGGACCTGTGCCCCTACGAGGTTATGAGCCTCTCCGCCAGGGGCAGCGAGATCGTCATCCTCAACTACTCTCACCTATTCAGCCCCGAGTTCCAGGAGATCATCTTCGACTGGCTGGAGATGGATCGGGAGTCTTTGACGTTATTCGTCGACGAGGCCCATAACCTGGGGGACGCCGTCAGGGCCCTCAATACGAGGGTCCTCTCACCGAGGATGATCGACCTCGCCGAGAAGGAGGTGGAGAAGTACCAGGAGTCGATGGGCCAGGCGAGGCTCCTGGAGTCTTCCCTGGAGGCCTCATCCCGGCTGAGGGGGGTGGAGGTGATAAAGGTCCTCCTCCCGAGGCTACGGAAGTACATCCAGAGCCGCCAGGCGAGGGTTCAGGAGGGGGAAGAGCTCCTGGACGCGGACCTCTTCCGGGAGTTTCTCTATCAGGGGTTCGACGACGTAGAAGAGGCGCTCTCGGCGGCGACGGAGGTGGCGGTGACGGTGGCGGAGCTGGAGCTCGCCGAGGGGGACCGCGAGAATCTGAAGGGAGATATTGAGCCGAGCCTCGCCCATGTCCTCCTATTCCTTGGGGACGTGGAGATGGCCGAACGGGACCTCTCTTATCAGAGGAAGATCTCCGTCACCGGCACCGGAGATAAGAAGAGGGCGTGGCTGGAAGTGAACAACATCGATCCCGCCCCCCTGGTGAGGAGGGTCGTAGACAACGTCAACGCCACGGTGATGCTCAGCGGGACCCTCTCTCCCCTGGACGCCTACGAGCTCTACCTCCTCGCCGAGAAGGATAGGGCGAAGAAGATGACCCTGCCCAACCCCTTCCCCCCGGAGAACAGGCTCCTCATGGTCGCCAAGACGGCGACGACGCAGCTGGAGAAGAGGGACGAGGCCGCTAATAGGAGGGAGATCGCCGATCACATTGAGGCGATGATAGAGGAGGTGGCAGGAAACGTCGCCGTCTTCTTCACGTCTTACTCGATGATGAGCCAGTATGAGGCGACGTGCAAGGGCTCAGCGAGAAAGGTAGGAAAACTGCTCTACCTAGAGCCGAGGAACGCCGAGGACGTCCCGGGGATCCTGGAGGATTTCTTTCGGGCTGGAAAGAAGGGCGGAGCCGTCCTCCTGGGGGTATCCGGTGGGAAGCTCGCAGAGGGGATAGACTACAAGGGCGAGGCGCTAAGCGGCGTCGCCGTCGTCGGCCTGCCCCTAGGCTTCTACAACGAGATCCAGAGGGAGATAAACCAGTACTACGTCAGGAAGTACGGCCAGAAGAACGGGATGCTCATAGCCTACACCCTCCCGGCTATAAATAGGGGGCTTCAGGGGGCGGGGAGGGTGATCAGGGACGCCTCGGAGCGGGGGGTGATCCTCTTCTGCGACCGGCGGTTCCGGGAGGGGGGAAGGGGCGGCGTTTCGCCCTTCCTCCCGAAGTGGATCCGGGATGAGCTGATCGTCACCGACGCGAAAAAGAGCAGGAGCATCATCAGAGCGCGGGTGGCGGAGTGGGAGGATAGAGGGGGCCGAAGATCCTAATTCTCAGGGAGTATTTCAAACCCCATATTTCGAAATCGGGAGATCGGATCTTGGATATCCTGACTGCGACTACCTCGACCTCACCGGCCTTCTGGACCCCCCGCCCTCCATCTCCTCCGTCTCCACGAGCTTGAGGGGGACGGCTCCCAGGGCCTTTCCCACCATCGCCTTGGCGATCCGGAAGGCGTGCTCTTCGTTCTCGGCGTCGTAGACCTTGATCTCGAAGAGGAGGCCGACGAGGGCGGTTCCCGCCACCATGAAGACGCCGTCGAGGGACTCGCCGCAGGCGGGGCAGATCGTCTGGCCCACCTCCACCTCCACGAAGTCGAGTTTCTTGTTGTTCAGCCTCTTTCCCGCCTCGGATATCGCGACCCCGATGGCGTCGTCGGTGGACTTGACGTCCTTTACCAGCCAGGCGCCCTCCAGAAGGACGTTGAAGTTCGTCATGTAGTCCCTGGTTGGGGGATGGAGGATATGTATGTTTTCGATGACGTATCAATCGCCCTCATCTCTGGTTCTGGAGAGGACCCATACCGACAGTTGAGACCCAGTAGTCGCTGAAAGGGCTCTAACCTCCTCCTACCTAACCCCACCCACCTCGTCTCCGCCCTCCAGCTCCTCTCCATCCGTCTCATTCGTTTCTTTGCCCCCCACTTTCCTCGCCCCTGCGGACCTCGCCCGGAGCGCCTCTTCGTAGGCGAGGATCGACCGCTCGAGGTTCTCCTCCCGGTCCTCCAGCTTCGAGAGGTTCCGGTAGGCTATCCCCAGGTCGTTCTGGATCGTAGCATACTCTTCCGGATGGGCTTCCAGGGTCATGACGGCGAGGGCATCCTCGAAGGCCCCGATCGCCCGCTTAAGATGGGCGGCGTCCTCGGAGCTCCTGGCGGGGGCCGAGAGGATGACCAGGGCTCTAGCAAGAAGGCCCTTCGTCTCGGCGTACTCATCCGGACTGGCCTTTCGGGTCCTGATGGTGAGGGCCTCCTCGTAGGCCTCCATCGCCGCCTTCAGCCCCTCCCGGTCGGACCACCGGATCTCTCCCCCCTCCGCCCGGGGTTCGGCCTCCAGGACCAGCGCCTGGCCGAGGAGGGTCTGGGTCTCGGCCCGCTCGAAGGGGTGAGATTCGAGGGTCCGAAGCTCCAGAGCGGCTTTGAAGTTGATGATCGCCTTCTCCAGGTTCTCCTCCCTCACATCCCCCTCTTCGAGCTCGGCGAGGGCCATCCAGGCTCGACCGAGGCTGGTCTGGGTCTCAGCGCGGTCCTCGGGGTGATCTTCCGCCGTCCTGAACTTCAGGGCCGCCTCGTAGGCTTCGATCGCCCTCTCCAGATCCGAAGCTGCCGCTTTTGCAGCGGAGGGGGCGGGGTCGGAGAGACGGAGGCGGGCGAGGAGGAGGCGGGCGTCGCCGAGGTTGTTCTCGGTCTGGGCTCTCTCCTGAGCCCTTCCCTCGGCTGAGTAGAGGTTCAGGGCAGCCTCGAAGGCGAGGATGGCCCGCCTCAGGTTCTCCTCCCGTACCTCCTCCCCACCCCTTCCGGCCCGGGCGATATCGCCTTTGGACGCCCCCGCATCAGAGAGGCGGACCAGGGAGATCCCCAGGCCGTTCTGGGCTTGAGCGTGCTCGACGGGACTCTTCTCAGGCTTGAAGAGGCGGATGGCCTCCTCGAAGGCCGCGACCGCCCCGGCGAGGTTTCTCTCCCTCGCCCCCTCGAAGGACGAGGCGTACCTGCAGAGCCCCTCTCTGAACCTCATCTCCCCCCGGACGGCGGGCTCGAGCCTCGGGATCTCCTTTAAGACCTGGTCGTAGATGGACAGGGCTTTATCCAACTGGCCCATCCCGGCGAAGTCGTCGGCGCTCTTGGCGAGGAGGAGGAGGACGTTCCTGTAGGTCTTCCTCGTCTGGTACTCGCTCGCGATCCACGCGAGAGCCGCGCCGACAGCCGCGCCGACGGGCCCTGCGATCCAGGGGCTGCTCATCTCTATGACCATCTTACCCTCGCTCCCTCTCCATCGTCAAATTATAAATATCAGGTTTAAAAGCTGGCGCGATATGCTCCTTAAGGGGATTATACCGCTCCCGGTTATCCATCGATGTTAGGTCTGCGATTTGATATAAAGGTGGTCATACTGGAGCGGTTCGCGATATCGGAAGATATTTATATTAACTCTATTAGATCAAACTTCTCCTCACCGCATAAGATGGCGGAGGATCTCGAAGGCCCCCATCATCTCCAGGCCGATGTAGACCATGACGAGGGAGAAGACGCCCCTCAGCCGATCGGCGGGGAGGCGGTGGGCCGCCCGGACCCCCGCCCATGCCATGGGGATGCTGGCGCCGGCGAGGAGCGCCGCCTGGAGGAGGTTGACGTATCCGAGGCTGAAGGGGGGCAGGCCGGGGACGGCTAGGCCGTGGTAGACGTAGGAGAGGACGCCCCCCGAGGAGGTGAGGATGATGGCGGTGGTGGAGGTCCCGACCGCCCTGTGGATCCCAAACCCCATCGCCATGGAGAGGACCGGGACCATCATCAGCCCTCCTCCGATCCCGACGAGGCCGGATATGAAGCCGATGGGCAGCCCCAGGAGGAGGTAGACGCCGTCGCTCCTCGATAAGGCTCCGCCCCCTCCAAGCCCATATCCTCCTCCGCCCCTTGCCACCTCGTCGTCTCCGGAGATGTGGCGGCGTCCTGCGAATTTGGGGTCGGGAGCTGTCGCCATCCTCACCGCTGCAGCTATCACCACGAGGCCGAAGGCGACCCTCAAGACCTCACCGGGAGCTACCGCGGCCACGGCCCCCCCGAAGAAGGCCCCGGCGAAGCCGGCAACCCCCAGAAGGAGGGCGGCCCTGGGGACTACGGCACCCCGGCGGTGATGGCCGAAGGCCCCGTTGACGGCGGTGGGGAGGGCTACCGCCAGGGCGGTCCCAAAGGAGATCCTGATCGCCATGGTAGGCTCGACCCCCAAAGAGGTGAGGACCCAGATCTGGACCGGGACCATGATGAAGCCCCCACCTACCCCCAGCATCCCGGAGGCGAAGCCCGCGGCGACGCCCGTTACTACGAGGACGAGGGCGAAGATCGGTTCCACGGTAAGACAGGAGACGGAAAATGAGATAAAGATATATCCTGCCCTCCCGGCTTCTCTACCGTGAGACGATCAAGAGAGGTGCCGGAGCTCCTCGCCCCCGCCGGGTCCTGGGACGGACTTCTTGCGGCTCTCGACGCCGGGGCCGACGCCGTTTACCTGGCGGGAAAGCGATTTGGGGCGAGGAGGGGGGCAGAGAACTTTGACGATCAGCAGCTACAGAAGGCTATAGACCTGGCCCACCTCCGGGGCGTCCGGGTCTACGTCGCCGTCAACACCCTCATCCCCGAGGCCGAGGTCGGAGAGGTAGCAGAGCGGCTCCTCGCCCTCTACGAGATGGGGGCCGACGCCGTCCTCGTCCAGGACCTGGGGGTCCTCCGCCTGGCTAGAGAGATAGTCCCCGACCTGGAGCTTCACGCCTCCACCCAGATGACGGTATCGAGCCTCGAAGGGGCGCGGTGGGCAGCCGAGATGGGGTTATCGCGAGCGGTCCTGGCCAGGGAGCTGACCCTCCCGGAGGTGGTGGAGATAGGGGAGAAGGCCTCCATCGGTGTCGAGGTCTTCGTCCACGGCGCCCTATGCTACTCTTACTCCGGCCAGTGCCTCCTCTCCTCGGCGATCGGCGGCAGGAGCGGAAACCGGGGGCTATGCGCCCAGCCCTGCCGAAAGCCCTATTCTCTCATGCGGTCAAAAGAGAGGGACCCATGGGGGAGGCCTCTGGGGCTGGAGGAGGTCCCTCTTCCCGTCCGCTACCTCCTCTCTTCGAAGGATCTCGCCGTCTACCCAAGGCTGGAAGATGTGGCGAGGGCCCCCATCGAGGCTCTGAAGATCGAGGGGAGGATGAGATCTCCCGAGTACGTCAGAACCGTCGTGTCCATCTACCGGCGGGCTCTCGACGCCATATCGAGGTCAGATTGGACGCCGTCGGCGCAGGAGTATCGAGACCTAGCCCTCGCCTTCAACCGGTCCTTCACCCCGGGCTGGATAGGAGGCGCCTGTCGGGGGGAGATCGTCAGCTCCGAGCGGCCGGACAACCGGGGGCTTCGGATCGGCCGCGTCGTCTCCTGGGACCGGCGGCGTAGGGAGGCGACGGTGAAGATCGAGGGAGAACTCGTCCCGGAGAGGGGAGACGGCCTCGTCATCTCTTCGAGGGATAAAGAGGTGGGTACCGTGGCGAGATCTCCAGTTTTGCTCGAAGAGGGGCTCATAAGCCTCCCTTCCAGCGAGCCGGTGGAGAGGGGGGCCGCCGTCTACATCACCCGGAGGGCGAGCCTTGGCGGGAGTCCGGGAACGCCCGGCAAGCCGATACCCATCGACCTTTTCGTCCGATGGGACGGGATGACCCCCGTCCTCCGGGGGAACGCCTTCCTCCCAGATGGAAAGGTCGTATCGTCGATTATGGAGGCAGACTTCTCGATGGAGGCGGCGAAGAAGAGGCCCATATCGCAGGACGATATCAAAGCCCAGCTCTTTAAGGCCGGGGGGACCCCCTTCTTCGTAAGAAAGATCGAGATGGATTACCCCGGAGGCCTCTTCGCCCCCCTGGGGGAGGTCAACCGGCTCCGGCGGGAGTTTCTGAAGCTCGTCGAGGGAGATGTGGCTTCTTCCTTCAGGCCCGCCGAAGAGATGGTGATGAGGGCGAGGGCGAGGGCGAGGTCGAGGCTCGAGGGGCTGATGGACGAGCGGAGGTCTTCGGCGAGAACGCCGGTTCTGACCGCATCGAGGCCTTCGGTCTCGGTCTACGCCGACTCCCTTGCGGCCGTCGCCGGGGCCTGCGATGGGGGGTGCCGCCGGGTCTACTTCGAGCCCGCCGCAGCCGTCGTCGGGGAGAGGAGGTGCAAGCCGGAGGCCTCCGCCCCCTCCGACCTCCTGGAGATCCTCGCCCTCGCGAAAGAGATCTGCGACGGCGGCGGCGCCGACCTCGTCTGGAAGTGGCCCCCTGGGGCCAGGCGCCGGTATCTCGACCTTGCTATCCAGGTCTTGAGGAGGGCGGAGGTGGAGGAGGTGATGGTGGAGGGGGTCGGCTTTGCCGAGGCGGTGGCGGCCGTGGCGCCGGAGATGAGGGTCTCGGGGTCTTTTGGTCTGAACGTCTGGAACAGCCTCGCCGTAGAGTCGCTCTCGACGAGGTTTTGCAGGCTCGCCCTCTCTCCAGAGCTCTCGGCCTCTGAGGTGGCGGAGCTGGTGGTTCGATCTCGCCTCATCCCTAACCGGCCGGACCTGGAGGTCCTGGTCCAGGGGAACTTGGAGGCGATGGTCGCCGAGGACTGCCTCCTCTCCTCCGCCCTGGGGTGCGATGAGGCCACCACCTACGGCGCCGACTTCTGGGGGATCAGGGACGAGACCGGGCGGGTCTTTCCCGTCAGAAGGGACGGGGAGTGCAGGACCCGCGTCTATAACGCCGTGGAGCTGTCCCTGGTCGATCAGGTCCCCGCCCTCGCCCGCCTCGGGATCTCCTCGATCGCCGTCGACGCTCGGGGCAGAACCCGCGACTACGCCCGGAGGATGGCGGAGATCTTCGGCGAGGCAGTGGGAGGAGGTGACCTGGCCTGGCTGAAGGAGGAGGCGAAGGAGATCTCCCTCGGCGGGACTACAGGGGGGGCATATCTGCGGGGGAGGAGGGAGGAAGCCCTTTAGGCCGGGGCTCTCGGCGTCCATCAACTGGGATCATCAGGGATTATATATCCGTCCACCCCTGAGATCCCGTCTCAGATCTCGCCGGGAGAACGGCTTTAATATGCCGGGTCCAAGGGGATCTGACTAGGCCCAGGAGGATCTGACGACGATGGACCCAACCATCCCCAGGGGGCGGCCCGAGGCGCTCCGCCCCGATCACCGCAGCGGCATCTGCTGCGTCTGCGGCCACCACCTCTCAAACCACGTAAAAGACGGGGACGGCTGGAGGTGCACCGAGCGGGGGCTCGACGGGAGGCGGTGCGAGTGCTTCCTGCGAGCGATCCTGACGGCGACGGAGAGGGAGAAGGAGTTCTACGACCTGGGGTGGAGGATGAACGCCTCGGAGCGGGAGATCTGGGAGTTCAAGAAGAGGTTTAGGGACTCCTACCGGAGATGGTAGCCTTCAAGACGAAATCAGGCCGGATTCCCGCGACTTTAGTCGTGGGAGGAGACCGTACTTATTCCCCTGCTCCTTCGGATCAAAACATACTTATGGCTGAAAAATCAACATTGGCATGATGGTAGATCAGGTGTTAACCGTTAGGTGTAAGCTCGCTCCCACTGATACTCAGGCGAGGTCTATCGAGGAAACATTGGTAGTTTTTGCTAACGCTTGCACCTGGATCAATCAGAACGTCGATCCGAAGGTTAAGGGCGGGATTAAACTGCAGTACTTGATCTACCAAGATGCAAGGGAGACGTTCGGA
>CP086218.1:269287-305845 GCA_020844795.1 Methanothrix sp.
GAGGATTGAATATCTAGGTCGAATAAAAATATATGGGTGGAAAGGATCACTGATCCACCCTTACAATTAAGGTGCTGCTTCAGACCAGGATGGAAAACCTCCACTTCCCCCCCACCCACTGGACGATGAACTGCCACCGGACGAAGAACAACCGTAATTAAAAGATACCTGTCCTACTCAGATGCAGGGTAGCGATGATGAACTACCTCCGGATGATGAACTACCATAATTAATGCTGCTCGCCCCCCACGCCTTTGACTGGTAAGAACTTGGCAACTTGGCCCCCGAGAGTCTTACCGGTTCTCTCTCTGATGGATCAGGCATTACTGATAGCCAAAAGTTAGTTACTAATTCTGATTTTGCCCAGTCAGGTGTTTTAGGCTCTTGAAGGGATCCTATTAGCAATACCCCTTCCACTGGTTTGATTGCGGTTTTTACTGAAGGATGAGCCCAGCCCACTAGGTTAGCGAGATCCATAACTCCGCCCCACATCAAATCATGTCCCAGTTTATCGTATTTCGGATCATACCAAGGGGTGCCTCCTATCCAGGTGCTTCCCAGATCACCGAAGGCAATAATCGAATTAACTGGTCTATCCGTAACTACGGGGATGGCTTTTTTCCCGAACTCCTCGAAATTTTGTTCAACGCCTACAACAGCAGGCATCATTAAAAGGATTGCTGCCGCCGCGAAATACAATAATTTTAATGATATTGTTATTCCTCCTGGGAGCAATTCCGTATCGCTACTAATTAAATTTTCCCTCCTTCCGGGGGCATCTTTTAATCAGCTCCAGGAGGGCGAGGACGACGGGATGGGTGGCCAGATAGACCGCCCTCTCCTCTGGGTCCAAGCTGGCTATCTCGGCTCGGGAGTTGACGACTCGGATCTGCATTATGGAGGTGGTGACAGTCCCTACGGGCAAAAGAGGTTTCGATCCCCGGTATCAAGCCCTGCAATCCCGGCCCTCTGGCGAAGGGGAGTTGGGCATGCGTAAGGGGCACAATATGCCAGAGGGCTTTCGGGGCGGGGCGGGTTCCCGGACGCCCCCCAGGACCTCGATCCCGGCTCCCCGTTTAGAAGTGGTGATTCTTGGATAGCAGGTGTCGAATCCCATGGAGAGCTGTCAGCGAGGTCCTGGAGAGGTTCAAGCTGTCTCTTAGTTGATCTCTCCTATGCTTAAACTACGACGGTTCGGCCGCCTGGCGGAACGATACCAGACCCCTAAGTTTCTGTATGCTCGCCATAGCTTCGGCATGATCCCTCCGCTTCTCGTCCTCGATACGCTTGATGATATCGTCGATGGGCTCAATCAGAGTATAGACCAACGATAGTCGTCCCTTACTTCCGGACTTGACCTCGAGCTCGCTGACCAAATTTTCGTCGCGAAGATCTCGCACCGCCACGCTGACCTCGGGCTGGCTTAGGCGCGTAGCATGTCCGATCTCCCTCGACGATGCCTCACCCACGTTTGCCGGATATGTGACGATGAGGGCCACCCTGCGCTGCATACCTAAACTGTGGAGGATATCCGCAAACTCGATATCCTCGTTGTCTAGCACTTTGACCGAGCTTTCCTTCGTGTAGATCACCACTTCTGAACCGAAGGCTTCACTTTCTTGGGCTTGTCCTCGTATTCGATCGAAGATATAGCTCCTTTGAATACGATAATCTTCTTTCCATGGCCAAGATCGAGGAGTAACTGATAGAGGTTGTGGGCTTCAAGCACCCCTTTTATGGGTCGGCCGTCCTTCATGCGAATATTGATCGGCCCGCTTGAGATCTCAGGTATAAACTGGGGCGGGCCGCTGGCCTTCATTTCAGCCTTGGAACCGTCCACGATGGCGGCAGCTTGATCATCAGCATTCGGATCTATATCTGCTTCATTGCCCATTGCTGGCTCCCTCGGGGAGTTGAACCGGTTTTCAAGAGATTTATATTTTTTGATATCTAAAATCATATCCGACGAGATGAGAATGCACCTATGCCGTATGCTCAAGTCACTGACGGCCCAACGCCTCCGCTTTCAGCTTTCGAGCCTTCGCCGTAGCTGCCGCTCTATCCATCTTCCGGGTGGATCCCAGGTGGACGTTCTTGACCTTGTCGCCTTCTCGCCAGCTCGCATACCAATAAGTGTAGGTCATCTCGCCCTTCTTCGTCTTCTTCGCGATGCTCCCCTGGTAAACCGTCAGAGCCTCCAGCCGGGCCGCGTTCCACAGTTTGTCGGCCTCGCCCTCCAACCTGGCAGCTTCCGCCTCCCTCTCCCTCGCCGCGGGTTCCAGTCCTGATATCTCGCGGACCTTCTCGGCCTCTCGCCTCCACTGCCTGGCCTCCTCTCTTAGGGACTTGATCTCCTCGCCAGATGTTGTTTTGTAGACGATCTTTTGCCCCGCCATGCATATTAGTTATGTGACTATACTATATATAGGTGGTGGGGAGAGTCACATAACTAATTGGGGCGAACATAGGCGGTGCAAAGCGGTTCCATAAGTCCAAAAAAGGCCATGGAGGAGGTGCGGAGCACTGCCAGCTATCGGTGGTTAAACCAAACCTCGGGTCAAGAATATAGTTCAAACCTATAATAGCAAAATTATAAATATTTACAAATCTCATTTCTCATTTCTCATTGATATATTAACTACTCTCGTCCGCCGCGCGAAGCGTGGCGGCGCGAGGCCCTGGGTGCTTCCCCCCGAAAGCAGATCCGCCCCTCAAGCTATCCCGACCGCGTTTCACAGCGGTATGGATCTGATGGTGGGAGGCATCCTCCCCCCCAAATCGGCGAGGCCGATGGAGATGTACCTCCGGGATCGGTCAGCAAAGAACAGGAGGCGGTGGTTCGAGAGGCAAGCCCCGCTCCTGCGAAGTATCCTGCCACACCAAGACCGGCCCGGAGGGTTGTGCGAAGCACATTTGCGGTACCCGCGCTCCTGAGCCCCTTATCGGGCCGGTGGATAAGAACGAGGCTGAAGGATCGAGGAGGATCAACAGGCCGCCCAACGCACATTTGCGTACACCCGGCCCGTCGCCCCACCGCAGAAGCGGCAGAGCCGAGAAAGCGGACAGGGCTGATCATGGCATCCGGTCACGCGCGAACACCAGACGCGCGCGGACCGGGGCCTTGATCTGCCCTGGACGCTCACACCGCCGCTTCGGCAACAAGGGGGGGACGGGTCACGCAAATGTCGTGACTGGGCGAGCCGACGGCCAATTTAGGGATTCCACAGCCCCTCTGTTCCAGATTGATCAACCCAGCCAAGTTAGTGGAATCAGCATATATCCAGCTTACAACCGGCGCCTTGGCGCCGGCGCTAACAGGCAAATGGAGCTCCTGGGAGAACCGAACCTGCTTGAGGTAGAATATCTTCGCCTCCGCTTCCCGCCTCGGGACCGTCGGGCGAAATGGACTTGGCCCCCTTCGACGCGATTAGTGACCCCAGCATGAGTTTGGGTATACCCACTCATTTTACGCCGCCCTTGGCCTGTGGTCACGATAAATCTCCCCCCCGATTTTGGTAGTCGCTCGCCTCCCTGGAAATTAGCGCACCGATGATGATGATCATCCTACCGAGAACTCCCGCGAATAGAGCCGGCTGATAAGATGGTGCGCATAATGAAAGTTGTCCGGAAGCAGCTTTCCAATCAGAGTTGCGAAAAGCCCTGCCCGGGATATATCAGACTCGGCATCCAGAGCGTCGAAAGCTGATAGCAGATCTGCCCCCGCCCCAATTGATACAGGTCCGCATAGCAGCTCCCGCCCCCAGATAATCAAGCTCATGAACCCGGGTAGTCTACTGCAACTGAGTTGATCTCACTCTCCAAGATAAAATGGGCGACAGAAAGAAGGCAATTACGTCGATTGGGTCTCATAAGTGCTATCATATTGGATGAGGGTTCTCGTTATGGTTTTCATGCGCAACAACTCGTTATAGATAAACTACCCCACGCTCCCACCATATTCATGCGCAATAAACGTGAGCGAAAGTCAAACTTCCGCACACATTAATTAAAAAATTAGAAGTAGCAAAAGCTTTCCTTAATTCAATGGCGGCTGCGCGATATTTCATAATGAAAACGTCGTTCCACCGCCTCTTGATTCCGATTCAAAGAACGAGGTGCTCACTGAAACCGCGGTAAATCCTTTGATGGCGTCTTCTAAATCGCCCTTATCGAAAGCAGTCACCGAAAATAGCGTGTAATCGTCGAGAAGAGTCGAACCGACATAAGCATCCGTGTTTAGCGAATCCAAGCCGGCGGCCAGTCCCCATTTCCGCCCGTTGACGGTTGCTGTTTGCAGGTTCTCCTGCACATTGATACTATCCTTTGCCGCCGCCAGGGCCAACGCTTCGAAATTATATTCGGCCAACGGCTTGTCGGCGTTTTTGGATTGAAGGTAAAAGTTCAACGCGAGATTTTCGGTCGATCCCATCGCGATGCTGACTGGAATCGTTCCCAAGTATTGATATGGAACAGCAAATCCGATGACATCCACGTCAAGGCAAGGTGGTTCCGAAGTGAGAGTTATATGCCATCCCTGCATATCGAACTCGCAGGCAGCGCTGGCGATTCCCGATGCCAGCATTAGAAATACCGCGATTACCAACACCATTTTACTTCCACTCATTCTATTTCCCTCCATTTGTTTGGTGGTGCTCTTCGATTTGGCTGATATTTCGCGTTGGATTTTTGGAGATGCTACACAGTAGTACTTTTTGACTGCAGGATGGATCAAATGGAGTATTCCAAAAATCAGAATCGATCTCCTTCTCTTTGAATATGTCAACCAATTCTAAATGCACTACCACTTAATTTTTGAATGAGTCATATCAATATATAAGGATTTCGATTGACCTCCGACCTTGTGCCTTCATTTAAATAACCTTTAAATAGGCTTGGTCCTAACTTTAAGATTTTATAATGGGTTTTGAAAATCCTATAAAAAATTAAATTGAATTAATTGAACATGATATTATAAATCGATAACTTTTAAACTACCAATTTCATAACTCACGGTGCAGAATGTGGGATGCTTAAATTCCATCACTACTATTATAGATTGGGAATAGTAGGGTGGTCTACCTCAAATGATTTGATCTCACAATATCCGATCACGTGGGAAGGAAAGGGAAAGTTGGTTGCATCTGATTTGCCTCCACAAATGCTATCTCTGTGGGTGAAGCCACCCATTGTGGTTTTCACGCCCAACAACTCGTTATATGTAGACTATCTGAACCCGGCCTATTGATTAATCAGATGTCTCACCAGCAGGTAATTATTCGCCAAGTTGCGCATTTTCTCCCGCCGGAGAGTCGCGGATAGACTGGAGATCCTCGCCCTCGTGATACCTCGGTAGGCATTAGCCCCCCGTATTTGCTGACCAGCTACCACGCTGAGGAGTAACCGA
This sequence comes from Methanothrix sp., assembly GCA_020844795.1. Lineage (GTDB taxonomy): Archaea > Halobacteriota > Methanosarcinia > Methanotrichales > Methanotrichaceae > Methanocrinis. The sequence goes on from CP086218.1 coordinate 274,692, forward strand.
GTTGCTCGGGACCGATCCGGCGCTCCGTTTCTTCTTTGCTTAATCACTATCGTTATTCAGGACCAATATGCAAATCTGCCTGCGCTACAATGAGTGGGGTTGTAGTTGAAAGTCCCCCCGGGACATCTAATAGGCAGAGACAGGAGCTGCGCTATCTGAAAGCATATCATCTCCCGCCGCAATTGCATCAAATCCCCGGATATTCTCCATGCCCACGATGATCCAGCAATATATCCCCAGGCCCTGCCGTGCACACCGCCTGCACCCCTCCTGCAACCAAGATGATAGCAGTATCCACATTGCGACTCGCACACCTCGAATGATCCATGTTTTTCAGATCAGCGCATTCTCCAGGAATAAACGCCGCGAAGCCGCGAGGCGAGGTCCGGCCGAAGGCCGGGGCGAGGTTCGCGGCGAGAGCGGCGGCGCTGCCCTTGGGTCCCCTCCGCCTCTTGCATTCTAAAGAAGGTATTGCGTTGATTTATTGAATTGGGGTACAGCGACGACGAAGACGCGGACCGCAGGCCGCGCCGCTGGTCCTCGCGGTATATGCCGTGAAGGGAGGGACCTGGGCACCTTCCACCCCCCATGGAATCGCCCCACACCTTTTTTCGCGCGCCAGATCTCGAGGAGCGCATCTTCTCCTGCCACAACCTATCCGGCGAATATTCTGATGCTGAGGAGAAGGTGAACGGACGGACCTTTTATGCTGGATATGATCTGTACAAGCTGTTTAGGGCCCCAATATTTCCCGACGGGTACTTGGGATACCCAAAGCAAAGATTAAGTCCCAGAAAATGGCTGTACAGCGTTTTTAACGTGGTCCTCGCGATCAGTGGAACTGGCCCCGTTCCTCCGTTTAGACGCTATCCTAACCTCACCACGAGCAAATCAAGATGCTCATCACCTGCATTTGACGGAATGGATCCTGCAACAGACCTCTAGGATGGCGGGCGCAAGGATTCGTGCCTCAGCATCCATCCCGGGCGGCATTGATTACCAATAATCCCGTGGACAACCTTAGGCTAGGCCCAGTATCGGATTGGCGTTGGTCCGCTGCAAATCCCTTCCAAGCGACGTTTCCTCAGAAGAACAAGAAACAAATTATGATCTGGTATGAATTCAACAGAAAACTTTATTACTGATTGAGATGATGATAACAAGGGGTTCAAATCAGACACCATGCCACATCCTCCTTAAGATGGCATCGCAACCATTTGCCCTCTACCCAGCCAAGGGTGCCGTATCTGGAACGAAACCCGGATACAGCACCCTTCTTCTGCCATATTCTCCTAAACAGATCATCAATCCAATTGCACGCTGCTACCCCGCCCAAGGGGCAGAAATATTCTCCGCGCAGAACATTTAGATACCCAGATTTCAGATTGGCCCCAGCAGTTGCTATCATATTGGAGTGGGTTGCTTGGTGCGGTTTAAAGGGGCAAAAAATCACTATAGGTAGACTACCCGCGTTCTCCGCAATCCTCCTCCTCAACACACCAGTTCCTGCAAAGAATATATATCGTTAAATACCTCGTGATCTATATTTCTCGATATATGCATCGAAAGTGCGATATCCCGGGAGCATCCGCGCCGGACGGGGTATCTTGCCACAGAGAAACGAGGCATAATGTCCCGTCTATGATGAACGCCCTCCCCTTTGATATGGAAACGCCCCCGTGGCTGGATGAGAGTACTCGCGAGGATCCTCGGCGGCCAGGTCCCCCCCCTCGAGCTCGACCTCCTCAATGCTGCCACAGAGCCTCAATCGAGGCCGCCATAGTCGATGCCCAAGGAGATCCTGCCCCTCACAGATACCACTATTCAGATTTCGGCCTCCTTCTCTCGCATATCACAACTCCCGGGCTGCAGAATATCTAGTCCACCTCGGTTCCAAGCCCCAGGATATCAGGCCGCCACCCATCCATTCCGCCAGATCATCACGTCCCCCAGGAACGCGGCCCCCTCTCACCAAAGCGCCCACCTCCCCGAGAGAACGGCGCCCACGAGTACCGCAACACGCATCACCCCAGCGCCCTGAGATAGCGCCACATCGAGTCCCAGGCGCCCAAGATCCGACAGCATCGGCAACGCCGCCCAGGGCATCAACCTCCTCAAACCACAAACCATGCCACCACGACAATAATCTCCCGGGATCAGGGCAGCAGGGACCACCGGCAGCGCCAAAACCACAATCTCATCACAAACCACCACGCTACACCGACTCACCATCCCTCAAATACCAACGCCACAACCAGACAGCAGAAACACACACCACCACACCCAAACAACAATTTGCCTATATAATATGGTTATAAAATGATCATAATGAATGATCAATGATGTAAATATTAACATTTAGCCTAAAATAGGAACAGGATATTTTCTCTAGCATATAACGAAATATTAATAATATAATATTATATAATATTTAACATATTGTCTAGCGTCGATGTAGAACGCCATAAGCGGGAGGCTGACATGTCTCATCAGCATCACAAGCGATCCCCTCGGCCGGGAGGATGAAGACGCCCCTTATCGTCCTCCGCCCACCAAGGGCCTTGCTGGCCTTGTGGTCATCCCATTCTTTGGCCTGCATTAAAACCTTGAGCACTTTGGCTTCATTTCTTCGTTCTCCAGTGGAAAAGCACCCTTACTCAAATCAGGACGTTTCTCAAACACTACACCAAAATCAATCTATTCACGAAGCCGCAGCATAGCGATAATGATACATAGTGATATTAGTGTAATCACCAAGCTATTGTTGTCTTCATACAGAATAGTATATGTGTCTTGTATAGGTATCTAATACACATATACTCCCCTAAGGTAAACACCTGACCAATCATTACACTAATATCACTAATATCACTAGCAATGGCGACGCATAGCGTTTGACTTGGTGTAATGATTGCCGATTTTGGTGATATTAGTGTAGTAGTCGAAATCACGAGCATGACCACCCCTTATCGCCCGACGCATCCTTAACGCTATCGGGTAACTGCTCGAAGTGCCATTCCCGCACCTCCTCGTCCGCAGTGGCATACAGGCAGATTCCTTCGTAATATTCCCCATCGCTCCGCCTAACCACCGTGACCCCGGGGATCTCGCACAATAGGGGCCTGATCTTGCGTGGTTTGAGGGGGTGCAAGTTGCTTTCCTCACAGTATTCCTTGTACGCCTTATGGAACTCGACAGTTCTCACCCGCTGACCGGGGCATACAATAACCTTGTAATCAACGTTGATAAAAGTTTCGAGGCTGTTACATGATTTCTTGTACTCTTCATGTGCCTTCAACACTTCCTCGGGTGGAGTTAAGCCGTCTTTCAGATACATTGCGTACCCCTCGATACACCACCAGAGTATGGCACTACGCTCCGAGTCAAGTTTGTCACCCAGTGTCCGGTCCTGGCGCCCCTTGAAGCTGACGTGGAAGGGTATAACCTTGACCCGATCCCAGGCGGCCGCGGTCGTTTCGGTGATTAGAGGTCTGTTGTTGCCAGCTAACCATATCGTACCTTGCGGAGTAAACTGGATCTCCTTCTGGTACAGGGATCTGGCCCTGATAGGATCCCTTCCTGTCCACGGTTTCAGTACCTCCATGTTGAGGACAGCATTCTCTCCCGGCTCCCCTGCTGTAATGAATCTCTTACCCCGGAGATTAACCAAGTCATCGCGTATATCTGTCCCATGTTTCTTGCGGAGGAACGTCTCCATATTTGCGTGGATACCGTACTCGCCACACATTGTGCGGATCGATATTTGGAAGACTGATTTCCCGTTGTCTCCATCCCCGGTAGCGTCGTCACCGTAGAAGAAACATTTCTGAGACATGTCCCCCGAGATCCCGTAGCCCACGCATCTCTGGACCCAGTTCCTGATCTCCTTGTTGGGCCAGACTTCCTCGACGAACTGGTTCCACCGCTTGCCGACTGCTCCCTCGACCATCTCGCATCCCCCGAGGAGCGAAATGAGATCCTCTCTCTTGGGGAGGTAGTAGACGTTGTTCCGGAAGTCGAAGGTGCCCCCTATGAACGTCATTTTCATGGGGTCTGCATCCCATTCACTGGCATCGACGACGAGATCCATGTCCCGCGAGGCCAACATCACCATATTGTCGAAGCCACGACGCGAGTCTGATATTTTAGCCCAGTCAGGTTCGCCTTCCTCGGGCGGACCTTTGGAGTATAGGTGGGTGACGACATCTCTGGCCAATGCGAATATTCGACCAACCCTATCTATCGCCCACCGATTCCCGTCCCATATGAACCACGAATTCATCTGAGGGCAGTAACGGACATTCTCGCCATGCAGTTCCTTCAGCCGGCTAGCGTTTCCGCCTTCGGTGTTAGGGTAATTGGCGACGAAAGCTGTGCCACCCACGGTCCTATTCGCCTTCTTCTGTGTCTCGGCCTCGTCGTCAATCATCTTCTTGAGGGTGCGGAGCTTAACCCCGCCCGATTCCTTCAGATCATTGGCGAGGATATCAAACTCTAAGTGGTCTTTTTCTCGGAGAGTCAGCAACGCCGCCAGGACGTCTCGGTCTTTGAGCTTCCGGGGATTCTCAGTCAGTGCCTCCATCATGGTCTCCAGGAAGTCCCTGGCCTCCGCCCCGTCGGGGTCCGCCCCGTAGTCGCCTGGCCACTTGCATCCCGTACACTGGTCGTTAGGCACGCAAAGCCCCAGCTCGCCGAAGCTTAGGACCGGATAACCCGCCCCCCGCTTCTGGATAGTCTCGCAACTCGGTGAGTTGATTACCCCATATGATGTAAAGAAGATTCGCGACTCGACGCCGCACCTGGCTGCCACCGGCCCCCACAGCTGGAGGGCCTCCTCTTCGGGCCAACCTGCCTGGTAAAGCCATGTCGCAAGACCACCACAAACCCGATGCGCTCCAGCACCGCCCGGGAACTCCAGAAGAGCCCGATAGAAGGGACACCACGATTCAACAGGGATAGGCTCGAAGGATCGCCAGATATCGCCGGAGGTCTTCGCCTTCGCCGTCACATCCTCCGCGGCCCTCTGGCGGTAAGGTTCCACAAGCTTCACGAGAGCGGATCTCTCGCCCTCACCAGCCTTCCAGGTACTCAGCCAGACCTTCGCCCCCTCTACCGTCTCGGCGGGGAGCCCGTGGTCTCCGATCCTCGCCGCCTCCAGGTCAATCTTGATATCATCCCGATCAAGAGGGACGACCGCAAAAGGTAGGGTCTTATGGATCGATAGCATGCACTTGATTTTTCGCTTAATGTTGTTGAGCTTATCGAATTTCACTCGCCCCTTGTGCTCCGGGAACTCCTGGAAAAACGCCTTCTCGATATCCGCCAGAAGATCGTTAAACGCCATAAGATAGATTTTAAAGGTCTCGTCTAGCTGGTCGCGGTCGAAGTCGGGGAGGGCCCTCACCTCGGACATATCCGAGAGCCCCGGATGGAGCCAGACGTAAATCCCCTGTCCTGAAAACGCGACCATCACCGAATCAGTGATTCCGCGCTCTTTCAGGTATCTCACCATGAACGTGGCCGCCGCTTCCAGGCCCTCGATGCGGCCTTCGTGATAAATCTTAGATCTAGGCTTACCTTCTTTGTCGCCTTTATCGGCCTCATCTTTAGTCGCGTCGATATCGGCGATGAGGGTGTAGGCGATTAAGTCACCCCGTTTTCCAATAGATACAACGGGTTTACCCTCGCCACCCCGGCCCTCCTCCCACGGTACAGAGGTCTCGAATACCGCCGGGTCAAATACATCAGCAGTTATATACAGTGTCCGCGCCCTGCTTATTGTGTCGTCGAAGTCGTCTGGGCCCCGGAGTCTCACCTTTTTATCTTGGTGTACATACCACCCATTGTCACCGTTGAGGGCTCGTAGACCTCCTCCATACTTGCATTGCCGCAGGATGATATCTCGGACCTCAGGGCGCTCGTAATGCTCTATCGTAATAGGGGAGGAGGACACCTAGACCGCCTCCTCAATGGATTCTGTTAACTGGTCCGATGGAGACTGTTTTACCACGGGTCCTTCTCGGGGATTTTCCTCCGGGATCGCGCTTGAGTAGGAGGTTTTAAATAAGATGAGTATAATAATTACCATCTAGATCACTTGGTCGCTCCCGTGGTCTGTGCGCAGTGTTCGTCGCTTCCACCGGTTTTGGCACCACCGGCAGGCGAATTTTTCTTCGCGACGGAATCAACAGTTCGGAACCGGTACGGTCTGGCGGGGTCGTCGCAGCGAAGTAGAGCGATCCTCTGGCCAACGTGAGGGCGCAAAATATCAGCCATTTCTGTTGGAAGAGCAAGAACGATCTTTCCGATTTTAACCAGCAGAATGCTTTCTTCATCGTTAAGTTCGGTGAGATGGCCGACCGCCTCCTCCCAGGGGTGTAGACGGCGGATTTCTATGGAGGGTATCATTCCTGAACTCCCCCGGTTGGTAGGCCATGCTTCTTCGCGATGAAGACACGTACTTTGCCGAGTCTCTTTTCAATAGCCAATCCGGCTTCTACTGTTTTAGCGAGGTGCTTCTCCGCCGTGACGTAAGAACAGCCCACGGTCTGTGACACTTCCGCTGCGCATGTCGCCGGTGTGGATTTTAGAATATCCAGCACCTGCGCTGCGATTTCCCGGCTTGCGCGGGGATGCAAGACGCTATCGAGATCTGTCAGGACCATGCTACCTCACATGATGGATTAAAATAAATAGCAATATCAAACTAATCGACCCTCATTATCCAATATATTGGCTAAATTAGCCGAAATCTAATATATTGTAGTTTAACAACATATTGTAAGCAAACTATATATGTGAATTGGGACACATATCATAAAGTATGAAATGGCAAGATACGGTCAAGCAATCGGGCGAAGAAAAAAAGAGCTTAGTTCTTATGTACCTAGCTCTTGGAGAAGATTATTCTTATAACATGGCAAAAAAGTACTTTTCAATAGAGGTAACAGAAGAGAAGGGTTGGTCAGAAGATAAGCTTAAAAAATTAAAAAGTTTGAAGGACCCCAGCCAACTCAGCCATCTGCTTAAGGAAATGGAAAAAAAAGAGCTTCTTATTTCTATTGATACAGAAGTAAATGGCCGTAACAGGCAAGTCTACCGATTGAATCCCCTAATTTTATGTAGCATTTCAAATATCCCTAATATGAAAAACCCTCCCGAAGCAGAAATCATAAAAGCATTCTTGGACGAATTGAGTAAAAAAGAACGAGAAACTTATTTTGATGTTTGGAAAACTATGAAAATTTTAGATTTCATTTCTTTCTTATATTTCCTGGAAAATGAATCGAAAGAACTTGATATTAATGATGTAACTAATATTCTTAGTAAGATCATTGATGACCATTTCGAGTTGGAGAAATCTATTAGAAAAATACAGAGAAAAATAAATAGCCCATTTTCTGCAGGTCAAATACTTAGGAAGAAGGCCAGAAGAGAATAATTAAATCACCCCCAGCTGCGGTATGTGCGCGAGGTAGCTTTCGCGAAGCTCCTTCTTGTCGATGTGATCATAGATGTCTATGGCCTCCTTCCTCACGTCGCCACGTAGCTCCTGGATAAACTCGCGGGGCATCCCCGATCTCCTCATGTGGGTGGTGAACCAGTGTCTGCAGCAGTAAGTGGAGATGCAGGAGCCTGGATCGCCTATAACGACGTTTCGATCCCCCGGTATCAAGGTGGGGAGATAATCACATAACCGCAGGAAGGGCGTGGAGGGGAGCCATCAGGGTCGTCAAGACCCAGAAGCAATAGGCCACCAGAGCCCCCAGGAAGTCGGATCGAAGCGCCAGAGATAGTGAGGAGACCTCCAGGATATGACACTCCAGGATTGGATAAGAGATTTGAATATCGAGGCGTTATATAAATAGCAGAGAGGCAGATCTATTCTATAGCGGCCCTGCGATCCCGACTTTCTGGGGGAGACCCTCTGGTCGAGGAGGGGTAGACAGTGCAACGGTTAGACTCAGAAAAGAAAGGGGGGCGGGAGAAAGGCCGAAGATCGCCTATATCCCTAGCTGCGGTATATGCGCAAGGTAACTCTCTCTTAGCTCCTTCTTGTCGATGTGGTCGTAGATGTCGATCGCCTCCTTCCGCACGTCCCCCCGGAGCTCCTGGATGAATTCGCGAGGCATCCCCGATCGTCTCATGTGGGTGGTGAACCAGTGTCTGCAGCAATGAGGCGAGAAGTGATCCTCCATCCGATCCGACTCGGGCTTGTGGATGCCGGCCCGCTCCGCCGCCTTGGTGATGGCTGTGTAGACGCCGTTCCTATTCAGCCTTCCGCCGGTGCTGTTGGTGAAGAGGGCTTTTGAGTCGCCGCCGTTCCGGGACGCCCTCGCCCGTAGCCACCTCTTCAGGATGAAGGCGGTCTCGTCGTCGAAGAAGACTATCCGGTTCGTCCTCTTGGGCGTCGGCTTCAGCCTGATGCTCTGCTCCACCCAGTCGATGTCGTCGAAGTCGAGAGTTATCATCTCCTTTCGCCTGATCCCCGTTTTCGCGAGGAGGGTGATGATCGCCTTGTCGCGGATGTCCATGGTGGAGTTGATGAGGTGGGTCATCTCTTCGATGGAGATGAGCTTTCTCATCTGACCATCGTCATTGTCCTTGTACCTCCTCAGATACCTCTTCCTCACCGAATGGACGGGGTTCTTGTCCACGTGCCCCTCGTACTCAAGAAAATCGTAGAAACCCGATAGCCCGGTGAAGTAGTTCTCGATCGTCTTCTGGTGGACGTCTCGGACTTTTCGGAGGTATTCGAGGAACTTGCGGATGGTGTTTCTATCGGCCCCGAGGAGATCCATCCCGTTATCTTCGAGGAACTGGACGTAGATCCTTATCGATGAGAGGTACCTTCGAGTCGATTCCGGCGATAGCCCCCGGATCTCGCTATCTTCCTGGTATTGCTCTATCAGGTCCTCGTGAAGTAGGGAGTCGAGCTCTGAGGAGCTCCTGTCAGAGGCCTTCTCCATCATCCCACCCACCTCCAACCTCTCGGCGATGAGGTGATGAGCCCGTAAGTCTCCAGGTTTTCTAGCTCCGTCGATACCGCCTTCACGATGTCGGCTTCCCGCGGATCGATCCCGAGCTCTTCGAGAAGCCGGTAGTTATCAACAAGGTCGCCGCGTTTCAGTATCTTTATGAGCTCCCGGCTGTACTTCCTGGCGCCCTCAAAATCGTCTTCAAGGAAAGCGGCGCTCCGATACCTTTTCAGCTCGTTCTCGTACTTATCGAGGACGATGTTTTTGAGCTTCAGCTCCTCCTGGAGCTTCCTGATCATGTCCCTCAGAGAGCCGAGCTGCTTGACGAGCTCTGCGCGAGGTTTGATCTCCGCCTCATCCGCCAGAGCGTTCTCCACGATCTCGATCACAAACTTCGAGAGGGGTAAACCGGCCTCGGAGGCGAGGTTATCCCATCGCTTCTTATCCTCTGTGGAAGGAAGGTAGACGTAGACATAACGAGACTTGTCAGGTTTAACCAAGATACCCACCAAGGATATACTTGGGCATCTTGTTATTTAAAGATTACTAGTAAATTGGTGCGGGGGATGGGATTCGAACCCACGAACTCCTGCGAGACAAGGCCCTCAACCTTGCGCCTTTGACCTGGCTTGGCAACCCCCGCCCTTGGGTTTGATGATGATGATCTTCTTTCAGCGCATCTTATGCGAGGTCGCTCAGCTGCTCGCTCAGCGACGAAGCGCGCCTCTTGATCTCGGTCGCGGCCCCTATCACGAGGTCTTTTGCTGAGATCGATCCGTCGGTATCGATCTTCATGACGAAGACGTCCTCGATGGGAACGACCTTTATTCTGCCGGTTTCGCACTCGACCACACAGAGCTTGCACAGGGAGCAGCTGGTGGGGTCGGTGACCTTCACCCTTCCCTCCCCCTCTTCGATCACCAGGATCTCGCGGGGGCAGACATCGGCGCACTTTCCGCAGCCCTCACAATCTTCGCTGATCCTGATGTCTGGGAGGTTCTTGTAGCCGCACTGGGTCCCTGCCTGCCATTTGGTGTGGACCGACCCCCGGTTGAGGGTGACGATCCCCTCCAGCATCAGCTTCTCGCCCTCCCCCAGGATGGCTAGGGGTATCTTCTCGAAGGCGACCTTAACCGCCGGATCTCCAAACCTCAGGTCTCCAGAGTGGACGGTGGAGGGCCCCTCTGCCGTGAGGGTCATCCCCACCTGGCAGGCTGGACAACCGGCGCCGCCGCAGTCGCACTCTTCTGAGACCCTATACAGGCTGAGGTCCTCGGCCTTGATGGGCACAAGCCCCAGCCTCAGGGAGAGCTGCTCGTCGAAGAGGACCGATGTATTGTCATAAATACTTATCTCATCGATGGCGAGGGACGGTACCTCCGCGAGGCAGGCCCTCCTTATGCCGTTGGCAAAGGCTGGCGTCACCCCCCTGAGGAGGAACCTCACCCGGTCCTCTCCGAGCTCTAAGAGTTCCACCTTCAAAGCTTACACCCGTCTCCCCCTCTTTCCGCCAGAGGGCTTAGTGCCGTCGTGGGGGATGGGTGTCACGTCCTCGATCCTTCCTATCTTCAGCCCTGCTCTCGCCAGAGCTCTGATCGCCGCCTGGGCACCGGGTCCTGGAGACCTCTGCCGGTTCCCGCCGGGGGCCCTGACCCTGACGTGGACGCCTATGATCCCGTTGGTCATCGCCTGCTCGGCGATCTGCCCCGCCATCTGCATCGCAGTATAGGGGGAGCTCTCGTCTCTGGCGGCCTTGACCACCATCCCGCCCGAGATCTTGGCGATCGTCTCCGCGCCGGTCAGGTCGGTTATGGTGATGATGGTGTTGTTGAAGGAGGCGTATATGTGGGCGACGCCCCATTTTCCTTCTGCCATGTTTATCCTTCCACCTTGGGTATTCTGGCAGCCCTCTCAGGATGAGCCTCCTGAGCCATGGGGGAGCCAGGGTAGTAATCGATGGTCATCTCCTCGCCTCTCTTCACGTAATATCCGGGGACGGTCACCTTCCGGCCGGTGATCTGAATGTGGCCGTGGGTGATGAACTGGCGAGACTGCCTGAGGGACTTGGCCAGCCCCTGCCGGTATACCTGGGTCTGAAGCCTCCTCTCCAGGAGGTCCTCCACCTTTATGGAGAGGACGGAGTCGAGGTCGCCGTCTTCCTTCATCATACCGTAGTTTTTGAGATGTTCCAGGACGTCCGTCGCCTGAGCCTCTAGCTTCGTCTCTCCCCGGGCTATGGCAGCCAGAAGGTGACGGCTTACGCGCCGGTACTTCCGGATTAGGCTCTGAGCTCTCCAGACCTCTCTCTTGTTCCGCAGCCCGTAGTTCTTGACAAGCTCCAGCTCGGAAGCCATCCTGTCGGCTTCCCAAGGGTGGCGCGGGGTATCGTAACTCTTCCTACACTTACCAGGATATCCCATAATAACCCGCCTCCATCACTTCTTCTTCCTGCTGACGCCGACGGTGGCGCCCCTTCGCCCGGTGGATCTGGTCTTCTGGCCCCTGACGCGGAGGCCGCGCTCGTGCCTGATCCCCCTGTAGCTCCGGGTCTTTCTTATTATATCCATCTCTTCCCTCTGGGTGAGGACGAGATCGGTTCCCATCAAGTGCTTATCCTCGCCGGTGAGGAGGTCTTTTCTCCTGTTGGTCATCCAGACCGGGAGGTGGCTCTGGGCAGCCTCCACGACCTCTCTCAGCCTCGATATCGCCTCGTCTGAGAGGAGCCCCAGGGTCTCATTGGGGTCGATATCAGCCTTCTGGGATAGGAGCCGGGCGTTCCTTCTGCCCATCCCCCTAATGCCGGTGAGCGCCATCTGAACGGGCCTGTGACCGTTTAAGTCCACATTCAGTATCCGCACTATATGTTTCAGCTCTTCATTATCTTCTGGCAAATCATTCCTCCAGAAATCTCAGGCCTGGTAGGCCTTCTGGAGCAGCCCCGGATCATAGTCCGACGCCGCCCGCGCATCGGCCAGCCGCCGATGGGGCGAATCAACTGCAAACGCCAATCCAAGCGAGAGATTCGCTACTGGTACATAAGACTTATGGAGGGCTTTGCCGCTCTTTATCCGCCGACCTCGACGAGGCAACCGATCCTTGCCATATCCTCAAAGAAGCTCGGGTAGGATACCGATACCGATTCTGCCGTATCAATCCTGGTATCCCCGGCGGCGAGCCCCGCCACCGTCAGGGCCATGACGATCCTGTGGTCGTGATGGCCAGAGACGATCGCTCCTCCAAGCCTCCCCCCTTCAATGACGAGGCCGTCGGGCCTCTCCTCGATATCCGCCCCCATCTTGGAGAGCTCCATCGCCATAGCCGAAAGCCGGTCCGTCTCCTTGTGGCGGACGTGCTCGGCGTTCTTGACGACGGTCTTCCCCCTCGCAAGAGATCCCAGGACCGCTATGGTGGGTACGAGGTCTGGGGTGAGGCTCGCGTCCACCTCCACCCCCTCCAGATCCCCCCCTTCGATGACGAGGTCGCCCTTCTCCTGGTCCCAGGAGATCTTCGCCCCCATATCCCGGAGGATGGATACGATCGCCGAGTCCCCCTGTCTTGAGGGGCGCAGCCCCCGGACCATCAGGCGCGAACCGGTCACCGCCGCCGCAGCCAGGAGGTAGGAGGCGGAGGAGAAGTCGCCGGGGATGGTGTATTCCTCGAGCCGGTACCTCTGGCCGCCCGGGATGAAGAACCTCTTGAAGTCGGTCTCGACCTTTGCCCCCGCCTCCTCCAGCATCTCCAGGGTGATCTCGGCGTAGGGGCGGGACTTCAGCTCTCCGTCGATGACGATCTCGGCGTCGTCCTCGGCGAGGGGGCAGGATATGAGGAGGGCAGAGAGGAACTGGGAGCTCACCCTCCCGTCGAGGACCGTCCTCCCCCCCCGGATCTTTCCCCGGACCACCAGGGGAGCGCATTCGTTCCTCTTTATCGAGAACGCTTCGGCACCGAGGTCGTTTAGGGATTTCAAGAGGGGGCCGTTGGGTCTGCGCCGGATGGAGGCGTCTCCCGTCAGGACGGCTCCATCGGTGAGGGCCGCCACCGCCGCCATGATCCGGAGGGTGGTTCCGGAGTTCTCGACGTCGATGACGTTCTCCGGGGTCTTCGGCCTTCCTCCAACGCCGGCCACTACCAGCGTTTCGCCCTCTATCGCGATCTCCGCCCCCAGGGCCTCGGCGGCGGCGATGGTGGCCCTGGTGTCGGCGGAGAGAAGGGGCCGCTTCACCGAGCCTCCGGGCCCGAGGGCGGAGATGGTGATCGCCCTGTGGGTATAGCTCTTGGAGGGAGGGACCGCCACCTCCCCCGAGACCTGCGAGCGCTCAACAGATGCTATCATCGGCTGTAGGTTGGGCAGGTGAGTATAAAAAATCGAGGTTCGAAGAGCCGGGTGTAACCCCCCTTCCCCGCCGCCTATCCGGAGATCGTCCTCGCGATGAGGGTGACATCCTCAAGGGTCAGCTCCTGGGGCCTCCTATCCAGGATCTCGGGATCGATCCGCGATAGAGCACCCAGGGAGGCTCCCATAGCCGCCAGGGATCTCTTGACCTTCTTCCTCCTCATGGAGAAGAGAACACGGGTGATATCGTCAAAGGCCTTCTCGTCGACGGGGATAGGCGTCTTTCGCGGCCGGAGGCGGACGATCGCCGATTCTACCTGCGGCATAGGCCGGAACGCCCCCCTGGGGACGATCTCGAGGATCTCGACCTCGGCCCGGAAGGAGACGTTGAGGGTGAGCCTCCCGTACTCCTTGGTCCCCGGAAAAGCCACCATCCTCTCGGCGAACTCCCTCTGGTACATGAGCACCGCAAGATCGAAGGGCCTCTTCAGAATCCGGAAGGTGATCTTCGAAGAGATCTGGTATGGGAGGTTGGATACCACCTTGTTATAATCCGGGAGGGGGACCTTCAGGGCGTCTCCCCTCGTCACCACGACGTTCGGATGGCGCCCCTCCAGGGCCGAGGCGAGACCGGGGTCGATCTCGATGGCGTAGACCTTGCCCGCCCGGGCCGAGAGGATCCTGGTGAGGTTACCGGTCCCAGGACCGATCTCCAGGACCCTGTCCTCCTCGGTGAGGGAAGCGTAATCGCCGATCCGGGCGATGACCCGCCCGTCGACGAGAAAGTTCTGACCTAGCTTCTTCAACTCCCTGGCCGCCCCCTCGAAAATCAGATCATCCTCTTAAGGGGCTACCAGATTCGCTGACCCATTCACCGTCGGCGGGGATCTGCGGTGAAAATCCGGTACTTGATCCGGTCGTCGGCGATCTCGTCTTCGATCCGCTTCGCGATGAGCTTCTCGGGGTTGTAGATCCCCTTCACCCTCTCGGTTAGGTCCTCAAAGCTCTTGAAGGGGCCCTTCTTCCGCTCGTTTAGGACCGCCCACATCAGCTTCTTCCCGATGCCGGGCAAGAGCTCCAGGGCGTGCATCCTGGTGGTCAGGGGGCCTGCCTCGTTGAAGAAGCGGAGGTAGAACTCCTCTTTATCCAGGACGATCTTCTGGAGGGCGTAGGGGAGCTCCACCTTTGCCCCCGAGGATAGATCCTCGAAGCCTATCCTCCGGTTGACCCGGTCAATGATCGGGCGGTCTTTTCCCACCAGGATCGCCTTGACGCCGATCTCGGGGACCGCCCCCTCCTTCGGGCTCATCTCCATCAGGACGAAGTCCCTCTCTCCTACCCCCTGGACTATGGGCCTCTTCTGATACCGGCCCATGGCGTCTGAGACGTGGCCGTAGGGTAGGTAGTCGAGAACCCAAGCCGTCTCTTCGCGCCGCGGAGGCCTCTCCGGAGTCATCATCATCCCCTCGATCGGATCTTTATGCCCTCAGAACTATGTCGAGGATGGCGTCCAGATCCTCTTCTGATAGGGTGAACCGCTCTTTCGCGTAGAGCGCCCTGATCTCGTCTTTGGTCTTCGGCCTGACATCGGTGATCTTGGTCGCGATCTCCGGCGTCATCTTCTGAAGCCCTAAGAGCTCCTCTCTCATGATGCGGCTCTCCTCTGCCGTCCCCTGAGAGAAGATATCGGCGTGCTTTATCGCTCTGCGCAGCTCGTAGCCGAGCTCCTCTGGCTCTTCGGCCCTGCGAAGCCTAATCTCCTCCAGAGCCTCCCTGACATCGGAGAGAGTCATGAGCTCTTCGCTCAAAATTTTTTTAACTATCATCTCAATTCTGGGGTTTCAGGTGTTCAGGAAGGGATATGACGGTCTTTCTGGCGTCCCCGTCCCTGACTTCCAGGACGTAAGCCCTCCCCCGCCTTCCCAGGACCTTTCCGGTCTTACCGTGGAACTTGGGGTTTGGCATCCCCCTGTGAATGCTCGGGTCCAGAACGATGTGGACCATGGCTCCGTCTTCGAAGTCCTGGATCGCCCTGCTGACGGGAGAGATCCCCCGTGCTCTGACCGATTTGCTCAGCTTGTCTCTAGTCCGTTTTCGTACACCGTGTGATTTGGGCATCTGCCTCTCCACCTACATTTGTAACGTCCAGCTCTACAACCCTTGCTCCAGATCCTAGAAGCCCAGCCAGGCTCGGCCTCGTTCTCCCACCGTCTCCAGATACCAGCTCTTTTACGTAAAGGCCGCTCGTGCCCCGGAGGGTGATCCTGGCGGCCTTACCCGAGAACTGGTCGAGGCGGAGGTCGAGGACCTCCCTCTTGCGTACCTTGTCGGCCCTCCGGTGAGATACTCGGGTTGGCGTGCGCTGTTCAACCAAGCCGACCAGTTTGTCAAGAACTGATTTAAGCTTTTCTTCTGTCACTTCCCCCTCGAACTCCACCAGGATGTTGTAGGTCTTCTCAAAGAGCGCCTTCTTAAGCTCCTCGACGGTGGCTTTTTCTGTGAACTCGAGGTCATCGACCTCCACCTTGCCTCCGGCCCGCCGGTTGATCTCCTCTCGGAGGCGGGCCAGGTCCACCGTCCTGACCCGGGGAGAGACCGCCTCCACCACGAAGGGCCTGCCCGTCCCCAGCATTCTCGCGTCGATATCCTCCCTCCCCGAGCCGTGAAATACCGTATCTTCGCACCTCGCGGCCTCGATGATGGGGTCTCTTATCAGCTCGTCCACCGACTCCCGGTACCTTCTTCCGGAAAAGCCGCAGCCTTCGCAGCCGGACCCGCCGCAATCGCGACAGGGCCATCTGGTCTGGGGAAATCCCCGGGCGAGCTTCCGATACCTTCCCCGGATGTACAGGGAGGCGACCTGGACCGCCACCCTGCCATCCTCCAGGTTCAGGATGGCCAGAACCTCCGGAGAGCTGAAGCTGGTGGACTTTTTCGTCCTCTCGGCTATCCTCTTTCCCACCTCCCGGTTCAGCTCGGACTTCATCGGCTCGGCGTGGATCGATCCGCCGTCGGCGAGGATCAGCTCCTCGTTCTCGGCGAGGAGGCCGCTCATCTTGGTGCCTACGAGGAAGGTCTCGTGCTCGAGGTGGCGTAGCTCCCTCTCCGCCGCCTCTGCCCACCGGTCGAGCCTCTCCGGCTCCATCTCCCCGAGACAGACCCAGCAGCTATCAGGCTCGCCCTCCATCCCCAGCTTCAGCCTCGCGGACCTGGAGCTTCCGGCGAGGAGCGTCAAGAGATCCCGGCCCGATTCGTCGAGGGACCCGGCCATGGAGAGGAAGGTCTTGATCGCCCTCCCCCTCTCGGCGTTCGTCAGGCCCGTCGAGAGCATCGCGAACTGCCGCCCAAGACAGCTGTCGCAGATGGGGCCGAGGCGCAGGATCCTCCTGGCCGTCTCTCCAAGGTCCGCGACCTCCTTCTCCATATCATCGGTCTTCATTTTGACCCGTCTCTCTTCCGTCCATTCATTACATCTCTTCGATTCATCCCGTCTCGTCCATTAATCTCGTCTCGTCCATCTCTTCTTACCGGACCGCTTCGTCTATCGACGTTCCTTATTGAACCGTCGCCTCGAATCTATCCAGCTCGTTATTTACCAGGACTATGCAGTGGTCGGCGTGGAGGCTCCTGGGACCTACGGAGACTATCTTCGCGTCAAGACCCTCGAGGAATCCCTCGTCCTCCGCCGAAAGGCCGATGTGGTCTCCGAGGACGAAGGTGCCGTCCCCGGCGGTGAGGACACCTCGGTGGTCAATTCCGTCCTCTCTTAAATAGTAGGTCGTTCCCTCTCCCCAGACCTCAAGGTCCGCCAGGTCCCCTCTCCGGACGAAGATCCCCGGCGTCGACCTCCGCCATTTGGCGTCCGACTCCAGAGCAAGGGCCTTCTTCAGGAGCGCTGCCGTAGTCCTCTCGTCGGGGTTGAGGTGGCGGAGGTCCCGCCCCTGGAGCCGAATGGTTTTTGGGGCACCGCCGCCTCGGAGGATCAGGTAGATCTGGACGTCCCTTCTTATCCCGTGGGATAGGACGAAGGCGGAGTTGATGCACCGGCAGAGGATGTCGAGCCGTCCTGAGGTTCCGGGGATGTCCTCCAGGGAGAAGTCTGGGGTCGTCGTCGCGAGGTTTCCCACCACTACGAAGCTTCGCATGGGAGAGAGGATGGGGGATGGGGGTAGATCCGCCTTTCGTCTGACGGGGCATCGGAGGGGTGCGGGTCGATGTGACTGTATATTGCGCCATCACCTATATATTTGGAGATCCAATTGGAGATGGTGATCCTTTGAAGAAGACGATATTGCTTCTGGCAGCCGTCATATCCGCTGCCCTCACTCTGGCCGGCCCGTCCATCGCCCAGGAGGCGGGACAGAATATATTGATCCGGGACAGCGGGAACGATACTATGGTGAACGTCGATACCTATCGCAGTCCGGGATATCTGACGGTTGGAGAGGCGGTTATGTTCACTCCGCCGAGATCGGGCTGGACCCTAGATGCGGTTGAGATCTGGAGCTTGGTCCCGTATGGTGAGGACGATATCCTCCCTGATGATCAGATAATATCTCTGGAGATCAGGGACGAGAACTTAAACCTCCTCTACAGGTTCAGCGATTCTCATCTCCCCTATTTCGCCAATCAGGGAGAGCCGGGGGTCGGTGTAATCGAAGTTCCCTCCATAGTCGTAAACGGCGACTTCTACGTATGCTTCTACGATCGAGGAGCCGTCTGGGTGGGCGTGGACTTCAACCGGGCAGAAGGCAATTCGTACTACTACGACATAAAGACAGGAGAACTCTTCCTCGCGGCGATCCAGATCGAAGATTCTGAGGAGTTCCTACCTGCCAACTGGATCATCCGGGCTGTGGGCCACTAGGTCAACGGGAAATCATATGCTTCAGAAGATCTTCGGCCAGTGTGTCTGCATCGGCGGGATGCCCGGCATAGGAAGCGTCGGGAAGGTGGCGGCAGACTACATAGCCTCGGCTCTCGAGTGCCGGACCTTTCAGCTGATGGTCTCCACCGGCTTTCCCCCCGAGGTCCCGGTGGAGGAGGGTATAGCCAGGGCGATCCAGGTGGAGCTGAAGGCCCCCGAAGGGAGGGACGACCTTCTGCTTCTATGCGGCGACGCCCAGCCCCTGCAGCCGCCCCACATGTACAACCTGGCAGGAGAGATCCTGAAGGCCCTCGCCTCCTACGATGTGACGGACATAGTGACCCTGGCCGCCTACGTCGGAAGCTCCGAAGATGCGGTCTACGCCGTCGCCACCGATCCGGTCCTCGCCAGGGCTCTGGAAGATGAAGGGTTCGCCCTCCTCCGCAACGGTATCGTGGGAGGCTTGAACGGGATCCTCGTCGGCCTCGCCCCCCTCTACGGGATCCGGGGCGTCTGCCTCATGGGGAAGACCGACGGCGAGAAGGCCGTCGACCTCTCGGCGGCGGAGGGGCTGATCGGAGCCACCAGCGACCTCCTCGGCCTGGACGTCCCGATGGAGATCCTGGGATGGATGAGGGCGGAGGAGCCGAAAAGGGACGATTTGGAACGAAAGCTCCCCCGACGAGAGGAAGATCGCCATGCCGGATACGGATGACTGGGGATGATAGGATGATGAGGCCGCCCCGCCTCGCTCAGGCGGACCTCACCGCCAGGCTCCCCCGGGCAACCCCCAGGGCCTCGGCGACGGGGTCGCACTTCGCCCGCATGACGTAGATGAGCCTCCCTTTCAAGAGACCTTCAAACTCGGTGATCGTCTCGAAGTTTCCCATCCCTTTTGCGATGACGAGGACGCCTCCGTCCATCAGGAGGTCGAAGAGCTTGGGCCTCACCTTCTCCAGGGATAGGCCGATGACAGGCCCCGTCGCCTCGATGGGGTGGCGGGTCATCTTCTCCAATTCATCGGCGGTGACGTCGTTTAATATGGGGGCGGTCTTCGGTCCTATGACGACCCTTTTTCCCATCTCCGTCAGCCGATCGATGACAAAGAGGTCGAAGACGATCTCCCCGGCGTTGTCGGTGAGGTAGAGGATCTCGTCGAACCGGTCTATCCGGCGGCGGACCTCCTGGAGGTCTCCGTCCAGGTTCTCTCTCAGAGTCTCGCAGAACGCCCCCTCGAAGGAGTCGACGTCGAAGTCGTGGCCCTTCACCCCCCACTCCATGGAGTTTCCGGCGGCGGCTATCCTGATCAGCGCCTCCAGCTTATCTTTTGCCCCGTCGTAGAACTTCTTCGTGAGGGGGAGGAGGGCGGTGGCCACCTGGTTGCTCTCCTCCTTCATCTCCAGGTAGGGGTCGGGGTTATTGCTCCTCCTCTTCATGATCTCTTCGCGCTGCGTCCCCACCAACGAGGGGACCGCCCCCTTGGAGAGGACCATGAAGTCGAGGAGCTCCTCCATCGCCTCCCTCTTAGCCTCATCGTCGGAGAAGAGGAGGTCAGATTCGAACTTCGCCCGGTCGAGGATGCAGCTGTAACAGCTCGAACCCATCTTCACCCGTCTTCACCTCCCCGCGAGGACGGATATAACCTCGGGGATGGCCTTCGACGCCACCTCGGGGACGGACCCTCCGCTGAGGACGAAGACGATCCCCCTCTCGCCAGAGGCCTCCTTGATGATCCTCGCCATCTTGGGGTACGCCGCCGTCGTCAGCTCAAAGCCGCCGTAGTCGTCGGCGTGGGAGTCGTGGCCGAATACGACAAAGCAGATCTGAAAATCGAAGTCGTTTGCCATCTCCATGGCGGCGGAGAGCTCCCTCAAGAAGGTCTCGTCATCGGCGTCGAACCCGATCCCTATATCGTGGTTCCTCTTTTCGCCGTCATAGTTCGAGCTCTGCTGGTGGTTGAAGTTGACGTGGTATACAAGCGGATCGTCGCCGAAGAAGTTCCTCGTCCCGTCGCCGAAATGGGGGTCGACGTCGACGATCAGGAACCGCGCCAGGCCCATCTCCCGCAGCCTCATTATGGCGATGGCGACGTCGTTGTAGTAACAGAACCCCCAGCAGCTACCGGGGCTCGCGTGGTGGCCTGCGGTCCCGGTGTAGGCGAAGGAGTGGTAAGCGTCGCCCTTCGCCACCATCTCCGCCGCCCTGAGGACCGACCCTGCCGATAGGAGGGCGACGTCGTGGTACATCCTCTCGGAGGGCTCGGTCCTCATCCTCTCCATATGCTCTCTTGTATGGGCCCTCTCGACGAGGGCGAGGGGGGCGGCCTCGGCCGAGAAGACCTGGACGTCTTCCCCTTCCAGAAGACCCGATCTCTCCAGAGCCTCAAAGGAGGGCTTAATCCTGGCCTTCAGGACGCTGTGCCCCTTCGACCCGAAGTCCGGGTGGTAGATGACGGCAACCTTCATGCCCCCCGGGTCTATCGACAGACCTTATAAAAGGTTCCTCGCCCGCCGGCTAGATCTGGGAGTACCTCGGATACCTCTCCAGGAGCATCCCCTCGACGACGATCGGCATATCCCGGAGGGCGTCGCTCGCTGCCCTATGGACGTCCCAGTCTTTGCTCGAGTATATCGTCAGGACCGGCTCTCCCTTCTTCACCATCTGGCCCATCTTCTTGTGGATCCTCACCCCGGCCTTCTTGTCGGCGGGGGCGCCGGCGTTCCTCGCTATCTCGACGATCCTCTTGTTGTCGAAGGAGATGATGTAGCCGTTCGTCGGGGCGAGGATATCCTGGGAATACTCGCCGATCTCGATATCCTCGCTCTTGACGGTCGGGTCTCCTCCTTGAGCCTCGATGATCTCCATCATCTTCTCGTGGGCTTTGCCGCTGGTGAGGATCCTCTCGGCCATCGCCCTCCCCTCCCCCCGGGCGGCGACGCACCCCATCCCCGAGGTGCAGCCGATCTCCAGGAGGATCCCGGCGAGGGAGAGGCTCTTCTCCCGGAGGCTGTTGGGTCCCTGGCCGCTCTCCAGCATCGTCAGAGCCTCCTTCACCTCCAGGGCGGGGCCAACGGTCCTTCCGACGGGGGATCCGCCGAAGGTCATGGCGCACTCGACCCTGATCCCGAGCCGATCCCCCAGGTCGATGAGGTCTTTTGCCATCGACCTGCCTTCGGCGGCGGTCGGAAGCTTCGTCCCCGGCCCCACCGGCATGTCCATCACCACAGAGTCGGCGCCCACCGCCCCCTTCTTCGACATTATCGAAGCCAGCATCTGGCTGTATGGGTCGATGCTGAGGGCGTACTCGGCCTTGATCAGCTTGTCGTCGGCGGGGGCTATGTTCGTCGCTCCGCCCCAGGCGAGGATCCCTCCCACCGATTCCGCGATCTCCTTGATCTCGTCGGCGTTGAACTCGACGGGGGCTAGGATCTCCATCAGGTCCGAGGTCCCCCCCGCCCCGGTGATCGCCCGGGAGCTGGTCTTGGGGATGAGGAGGCCTGCGGCGGCGACGATCGGGACTATCAGGAGGGAGACCTTGTTTCCGGGGACCCCTCCTATGCTGTGCTTGTCCACCACGGGGTGGGTGTCGAAGTGGATCCGCTCCCCGGTATCGATCATCGCCCTCGTCAGCCACTCCGTCTCCTGAGAGTCCAGGTTTCTTATGTAGAGGGTGGTCAGGTAGGCGGAGATCTCGACGTCGCTGAGGTTGTTGTCTACGATGTCCTGGACGATCGTCCTTATCTGGTCCTCGGTGAGCTTCACCTCGTCCATCATCTTCTTTATGTAGCCGACGGAGGTGGGCTTTGCGGCCGGAGCTATATCCACCTCCTTCGCCTCCCCGATCTTCACGTGGGCCTCGGTGAAGATGCCGACCTTCCCCGGCTCCAGCATCTGGGTGGTGACGTCCAGGATCGCGGTGAAGGAGGCGCCTTTAGCCTTAACTCGGACCCGATCGCCGGCGTTCATCCCCATCTCCCTCGCGTCGGCGAGGTTGAGCATGACCTTGTACTGTCCAATCTCTATATCGAAGGGCTTGACCTCAAATAACATGGAAAACCTCTCTCCTATCGGCGGCGAGATCCCTCTCGGCCTTCAAGCTCTGGCATCTTTACGACCCCCTTATGATCTCTACCCTTAACTAACTCTCTATCCACCCGGGCCGCCTCCTCGCCCCCAGGACCGGGATAGGGACTTGAGGAGTTCGATCATCTCCGATACCTTCCTCTTCGCCTCGATGTGGTCGGTGTTGCATACTATCCTCCACTCGTCTTTAGACTCGATCACCATGACGTCCGCCCCGAAGATCGGCCAGGATAGGTCTACGGCAGAGGCGGAGATCTCCTGCCACGTCGAAGGCCTCTCCCGGACAAATTCTCCGGCCACCGTCAGGGCCGATTCCACCTCCTCCCTCATCGGCTGCGAAAGGTCGATCCTCTCCCAGAAGTCGTAGCCGCCCCTCAAGCCGGGGTAGAGCTCTCTAATCGCCGTCTCCAGGTAGAGGTTGTAGGCGAAGGTCCGGGCGGGGTCGAAGGAGAGGACGCCGCACCTGGCGATCCGGTCCAGGTTCTCGATCGCCCTGGGAAAGTAGGCGGGAAATATCTCGGGATCGGTCCTGTATACCACCTTCTCTATAGCGAGATCGACGAGGACGTTCATCATCTCAAAGACGATCTTGCTGCAGAACTCGCATCCCAGGCCGATCTGGCGCTTCATCACCTTCTCCTCGAAGAGGATGTGGTAGAACTCGTGGAGGAGGGGGTAGGGCTCCGGCTCCGAGAGGTATATCCGGTAGCCTTCCCCATAATGGACCGTCCTCCCCAGGACGAAGGGCTCCTCGGAGATCACCACCTCCACGTCGACGTCAAGCCTCCATGCCCTCTTCAGCCCCTCTACTATCTTGATGAGGCCTTCTCCAGAAGGGTCAGGGATCGGATCCACTCTCCTTTAGCCTCTCTCGTCGTACCCACTACCAGCCTCTTGCCGTCCGCCGTCTCTTCGACGACCCCCGAGGCCTCGATCCTCTCCCCCGGCACCGCCTGGCCTGCGTAGGTGTGGGTGTAGCAGAGGATCGCCGAGATCTCCGGGTGGTCGATCTCGAAGACGGCGGGGTTGTCGAAGGCGAACTCTGCATCCAGGACGGTGGCTTCGATCTTCAGCCTCCCCTTCTTCTCCCCCGGAGGGAAGGGGGGGGCGATCTGGTCCCAGTCCCGGGTGAAGAGGAGGTCGAAGTAGGTTGCGTCGACAAGCCCCCGGTTCCCCTTCCTCCTCTCGTGGAGGACGAACTCGCGCCGGTCGATATCTGGAACTCTCTTCCTGTATATCTTATCCCAGGTCGCCTCGTCGAGATCCCGGATCCTCCCCCCCTCCTCTTTGGCGGCGGCCAGAACGTCCCTCGCCCGCCACCAGGCGGCTCCGTAGACGAGGAAGTCTATATCCGAGGCAGGCCCCTCAAGCCCCACCAGGACCGAGCCCGTGATCCCCATCTTCCCATCAGGGACCCCCCCCTTCCTCAGGACCGATACGATCTCGGCTATCCGGCCGTCCCTCTCCGCTGCCTTCGGAAGCTCTTCATCGGGGCGATAGATTCGGCGGATCTCTTCCTCCGGGACGACGTGAACGTCCTGGACGTACTCCGGCCTCTCCTTTCGGAGAAGATCGTAGGCCTCTTCGAAGTCGAGCTTGCGGTATCGTACGCCTCCAGCATCCCTCTCTCCTCCCGGGTCGGGGACGTACCTCAGGATCGACCTGATCCCCTCGGGGTGGTGGTAGTCGACGACGGCGAATATCCAGCCGTCGACGGTCTGGAAGAAGTCCCTGATCCTCAACCTCATCCCAGGACCTCCCGGACCCTCTCCATCCCAGCCCCCTCCCTGATCACTCTCCCCGACCTCAGGTCTATGAGGGTCGACGGGGTGGAATACTCCGATCTTCCTCCGTCCAGGATGACGTCGACGGCCCGGACGATCTCTGGGTCCAGCTCCTCGAGGCTGGCGGGGGGAGGTCGGCCCGATAGGTTTGCGGAGGTCGATGTGATCGGCCCTGCCAGGCCGATCAATTCCAGGGCCACCGGGTGGTCGGGGTACCTTATCCCCACCTGGGCCGATCCCGCCGTCACCGCATCGGGTAGGTCCGGCCTCCTATCGAGGAGGACGGTCACAGGGCCGGGGAGGATCTTTCGGAGGATGGGGAGGTCTTCTTCGCTGACCGAAGCGACGGCCTCCATCATCTCGAAGCTGGCCACCGCCACCGAGAGGGGGGTATTCCGGGGACGGCCCTTGATCTCGAAGACCCTATCCACCGCCTTGGGGATGAAGACCGAGGCGCCTATCCCGTAGACCGTCTCCGTAGGGTAGACGGCGGTCCCCCCTTCCAGGAGGATCTTCGCCGCCCAAGCTACGCTTCTAGTCGTCATCTCTTCTTGATGAAGGCGATGTCGCCCAAGGTTACGCCCCGGCCGCCCTTCCCCGCCTTCCAGTCCTCGTCGCTCAATTTGTCGGTCAGCTTCACGTTCAGCTCCCTCTCGAGCTTGATCCTCACCGAGTCCTCGGGTACGATCTCGTGCCGCTCTATCTTCCTGATGAGGGAGGCCTTCTCCTTGATCTTCTGCCCCAGCTCCTCGGGGGTCAGCTCCATCCCCTCCCTGGCCTCTTTTACGATCCGGCCGTATTCGGGAACTATCTCGGGCATCTCCCTGAACTCGTCGCGACGGGGCCTGGGCTTCGGCGCAGCCCTGAAGGCCCTCTCCTGGGGGATGACCTTCCTCGGCACAGGTGAAAACTTGTCTAGGACCTCTCCAAACCGGGCGCAGGTGTTGCAGACCTGCAGTTCAGACCCGTCGATCACCACTCTTTTTTGGCTCCCGGAGACTTCTGCACCGCATATCTCACACTGCATATCAGTTCAACTCGGAAAAGTTTAATAGCAGTCAACGTTAAATACGCTTTGGAGATCCCATGGACGAATCGAGAGTCGGCGCTGATTTTTCGCGCTACCTGATGGACCGGATGCGCCAGCTAGAGGAGCGTAACCTCGCTCTTCGAGAGCAGAAGGACCGGGTGGAGGGCGAAAAGCGGGTCATGGAGAACCAGAAGCTCAAGTTCGAGCGCGAGGTGAGAAAGCTGCGTAGCGAGCTGGAGCGGCTCCGGACCGGCCCCCTCATCGTCGGGACGATCCTGGACGTCCTCGACGACAGCCGGGTGGTGGTCAAAAGCAGCACAGGACCTCGATTCGTCGTCAACGTATCCCAGTTCATTGAAGGAGAGCTTCGGCCCGGGACCCGGGTCGCCTTGAACCAGCAGTCCTTCTCGGTGATGTTCGCCCTACCCTCCTCTACCGATCCCGCCGTCTTCGGCATGGAGATCGAGGACGCCCCCGACGTCGACTTCGGCCAGATCGGAGGGCTGGAAGACCAGATCTCCCAGATCAGGGAGATCGTGGAGCTACCCCTCAAGAGGCCCGACCTCTTCGTCAAGGTGGGGATAGAGCCGCCGAAGGGGGTCCTCCTCTACGGCCCTCCCGGAACGGGAAAGACCCTTCTCGCGAAGGCGGTCGCCTGCAGCACCGAGGCGACCTTCCTCCGGGTGGTGGGAAGCGAGCTCGTTCAGAAGTACATCGGCGAGGGGGCGAGGATGGTGAGGGAGCTCTTCGAGCTCGCCCAGAACAAGGCTCCAGCGATCATATTCGTCGACGAGCTGGACGCCATCGGCTCCCGGAGGATGGACGGGGCGACGAGCGGCGACCGGGAGGTCCAGAGGACCCTGATGCAGCTGTTGGCGGAGATGGACGGCTTCGACCCCCGGGGGGAGGTGAAGCTGATCGCCGCCACCAACAGGCCCGATATGCTCGATCCGGCGCTCCTCCGCCCCGGCAGGTTCGACCGGCTCATCTACGTCCCCCTGCCGAACCGGGAGGGGAGGCATTCGATCCTGGCGATCCATACCGCCAGCATGAACCTCCATCCCGACGTCGATCTCAAGAGGATCGCAGAAGGAGCCGAGGCCGCCAGCGGCGCAGACCTGAAGGCCCTGGCGACGGAGGCGGGGATGTTCGCGATCCGGGAAGAGAGGGACGTCGTCTGTCACCGGGACTTCGAGCGGGCGAGGGCGAAGATCGCCGACTCCCACACCGATACTACAAAAGAGGTCTCAGAGGTGGCCTTCGGCCAGTACGCCTGACCGCCCCCTGGCGGACCGGAACAGGGGATAGTCTTCCCGACGGGGCCACAAGCCCCGCCCCGGGGTCGAGGACGCTATATGTCGTTTATCTTTTATTCTCCCCGTCTAAAATCAGAGGAGGGGTTTTCTTCGGTCGCTGACGAAGGAGAGAGGGTTAGGGTCAGAGGGAAGGTCGCCCCGGGCCTCGGGGAGGGGAAGTACTACATCTCCAGAGAGGGGTATAGAAGGCAGTTCTCCGAGAAGCTCGGGTTTGATCCGTCGCCGGGGACCCTGAACCTGAAGCTACAGGAGCCCTTCACCCTCCACGACTCCGACTACATCGAGATCGAGGGCTTCTCTGAGGAGGGTAGGTCCTTCGGCGGCTGCATCTGCCGCCCCGTCAGGATCGGCGGGATAAGGGGCGCCATCGTCCGGCCCGAGCGAACGGGCTATCCTTCAACCCTTTTGGAGCTGATCGCCCCCGTCAAACTCCGGGAGGCTCTGGGACTATCGGACGGGGACGAGGTGGAGGTGGTCCTGGGATGATGGAATGGTATGCGAGATCACTTCCATCATCATATCGCATAACTCGATCATCTTGACGAAAAGGTAAAATGCCTGTACATCTCTGGACACCGATGGAGGAGATTGTCATGAAGGTCCTTGTCAGCGACCCTCTCTCGGAAGAGGGCGTAAGAAAGCTGGAGACGGAGATGGAGGTGGACGTCGTCACCAACCTCTCCCCCCAAGAGCTGATAGATCGAATCAGAGATTACGACGCCCTGGCCATACGGAGCGGTACGAAGGTGACGGCGGAGGTGATCGCCGCCGCCGATAAGCTGAAGGTCATCGGAAGGGCCGGGGTCGGCGTCGACAACATCGACGTCGAGGCCGCCACCAGGAAGGGTATCATCGTCGTCAACACCCCCGGAGGTAACACCATCTCGGCGGCGGAGCATACCATCGCCATGATGCTCTCCCTGGCGAGGAACATCCCCCAGGCGAACAACTCCCTCAAGGCCGGAGAGTGGAACCGGAAGAGGTACACCGGGGTCGAGGTCTACAACAAGACCCTGGGGATCGTCGGCCTCGGTAGGATCGGGGCGGAGATCGCTTCGAGGATGAAGTCCTTCGGGATGAGGATCCTCGCCTACGACCCTTTCGTCACCGAGGAGAAGGCCGCCTCCCTCGGGATAAGGCTCGCCTCCCTCGAGGAGATCTACAGGGAGTCCGACTTCATAACCGTCCACACCCCCCTCACCAAGGAGACGAGAAACCTCATCGACGAGGAGGAGATGAAGATGATGAAGCCGGGGGTCAGGCTGATAAACTGCGCCCGGGGCGGGATCATCAACGAGGAGGCCCTGGCGAAGGCCGTCGCCGAGGGGAGGGTGGCGGGCGCCGCCGTCGACGTCTTCACAAAAGAGCCGCCGATCGATAACCTCCTTCTGGAGGAGTCCGGTGTCATCGTTACCCCCCACCTGGGGGCCTCCACCGCCGAGGCCCAGGTGAACGTGGCGGTGGCGGTGGCTGAGCAGATCCTGGCGGTGGCGAGGGGAGAGATGCCGCCCAACGCCCTGAATATGCCCGCCATATCCGCCGAGACGATGGCGATGATGGGACCCTACATGGACCTGGTGGAGAAGATGGGCAGGCTCGCCGCCCAGCTGGGGGAGGACGGCTACGAGAAGCTGGAGATCGTCTACGGCGGGACCGTCGCCGAGAAGGAGACCAAACCCGTCACCATATCGGCGGTGAAGGGGTTCCTGGAGACGATCGGCCACTCCGCCAACTTCGTCAACTCCCTCGCGAAGCTTCGGGACTGCGGCATCGCCCTCACCGAGAGCAGGACCGATTCCACCAACGGCTACAGCAACATCGTCACCCTCACCCTCTCGGGGCCGAAGGGGTCGGTCTCCGTCTACGGGACCGTCTACGGCAAGAGCGAGGGTAGGATCGTCCAGATCAACGAGTACCGGGTCTACGTCCCCACCGAAGGATGCATGATCATCGCCACCCATGAGGACCGGCCCAACATCATAGGACCCTGCTGCGTCGTCCTGGGCGAGGACGAGATCAACATCGGTGGGATGCACGTAGGGAGGAAGGCCTCGGGGGGCGAGCAGATCATGGTCCTGAACGTCGACCACGCCGTCTCCGACGAGACGCTGAAGAGGCTCGCCGGGGTTGCGGGGGTCAGCAAGGCTAAGATGATAATATTATAAAAAAGCTTCAGGAGAGGTCGGCCTTCATCCTTCTGACCAGCTCCTCCTTTATCTCCCCGGACCGGTCGCCGCCGCAGACCGCACCCCGGACTCCGATGATGTCCGGTCCGGCCCTCTTCAGAAGCGCAAGGTCCGTGAACTTGATCGTTCCGGCGATGGCCACCTCCATCCCGCGGTCGTGGCCCGCCGAGATGAATTCGGCGATCTCCGACTCGGTCATGAACTGGAAGGTGGTCATGCCGTCCTTTATGGCGGTGTCGACCATGACGACATCGGCGCCGCACTCGGCGGCCACCTCCGGAAGCTCCATGGGAGAGATCGATCCGACCCGGGCGTAGTCGGAGTAGGCGGCTGCCACCAGCCTCTTTCCTTCGTCAAACTCCTTTATCGACCTCGATATATTTCCGAGCATATCGGCGGCCTCCTCCCGGCTCCTGATCTTTAAGAGGCCCACCTTGATGTAGTCGGCGCCGGACACGGCAGCTCCCAGGGCGGCGAGGCTGGCGGTACCGGGCTTGTAGTCGAAGTCGCCGATGGTGGCGCTGACGGGGACCCTCCCGGCCGAGACGTCGGCCACCGACCTTATCATCCAGGGGAAGTTCGCCCCCAGGGACCCCTCCCGGGGGTTCTTGACGTCCAGGATGTCCGCTCCTCCTGCCATCGCCGCCTCCGCCTCCGCGGCGTTTACCGGACTGACCAACAACCTCATATCGTCCCATCCTCGCTGGATAAAATCATGATCCGCTGCGTCTTTGTCCTGGATCTATTTAACGGTTCGGCGGTCCACGCCGTCCGGGGGGAGCGGGAGAAGTACCGGCCGATCCAGGAGACGAGCAAGATCGTCGTAACCTGCGACCCCCTGGCGATCCTGGATCTTCTCCGGCCGAAGGAGGTCTACGTCGCCGACCTCAATCGGATCATGGGGACCGGCGATAATCTGGATCTGATCGGCGAGATCGCGCGGAAGGCGGAGACGATGGCCGACGTCGGGATCTCCTCGACCGGAGAGCTGGACCTCCTAACGTCTGCGGTCACGCCGGTCCTGGGGACGGAGACGGGATCCTTCGACCTCATCGAAGAGGCGTCTTTGAAGCGAGAGGTCGTCGTCAGCATCGATCTATTCGAGGGAGCCGTCCTCGCCCGGGACCCCGCCCTCAGAGTCTCCACCCTCGACCTGATCCGAAGGCTGAACCCCCTTCCCGTCAAAGAGATAATCCTCCTCACCCTCGACCGGGTGGGGACCTCGGCGGGGCTCGATGAGATCTTTCTCCGGAAGGCCGCCGACCTCTCCGCCCATCCCCTCCTCCTCGGCGGCGGAGTAAAAGATGCCTCGGACCTGGAAAGGCTGGAGGATCTGGGGATCGCCGGCGCCCTCGTCGCTACGGCGGTCCACTCCGGGAAGATACCCCTGGAGAAAATAAGGTAGACGGACCGATCAGTATAAAGGGAATAAGTAGAAAACCAAATTCCCATGGATGATGAGGCATATAAAACCGCGCTTGAACAACTGAAAAGCACGCTTAACAGGGCCAAAATCTATGACTCAGAATACTCAAAAATTGTAGAGTCACGGGAAGAAGTTTTCAGTCGCTTTCAACCGGTGTTTGCTTCAGAAAATGTGCGCAATCTGAGTGAAGAGGAGTTTAAAGAGTTCTTAATTTTTCGGAATAATCGTCACTGGACAGGGTTGCATAGAATGGGGTCCAAAATCTGCAAAGATATGGACCTGTTGCGCAAGGCATTTTCAGTTCTTCAGGACGAAAACCAATCCTTTTCTCAAAGGCTCAATCAGTCCGTAGATATGGTCCCGGGTATGGGAAAGGCCATCTTGACGGCGATTCTGCTTGTCACGCACCCAGATCAATACGGTGTCTGGAACAGAAAGTCGGAAGAGGCGCTGAAGAAGCTGAATATCTGGCCTTCTTTCGCCCGTGGGACAACTTTCGGCGAAAAATATGAGCAGATCAACGAGATTCTTAACAAGCTGGCATCTGATCTGGACCTCGACCTTTGGGGATCGGATGCTCTCCTGGGGCAGTATATAGTGGACGTTTATGGTGATGATCCAGAAGACGACGAAGATCCATCTTGTTTCCCTGAAATATCTGACGTGCCTGCCTCTCCAGAACAGCGGTTTTACTTAGAGCGACATCTTCACGAATTCTTGAGAGATAATTGGGATGCCACTGAACTCGGAAAAGAATGGAAGCTTTATGAAGAGCAAGGCGATCCTGATAGAGGTTATGAATTTCCGTGTCCAGTCGGCAGGATTGATCTCTTAGCTAAGCATCGGACCGAACCACGTTGGCTTGTGGTGGAGCTAAAGCGCGACCAGTCCACCGATACGACTCTCGGCCAAGTCCTTCGGTATATGGGGTGGGTCCAGACCGATCATTCAAATTCCGGTGACCAAGTGGAAGGGCTAATAATATCCCACTCCAATGATGAAAACCTCTTGTATGCCCTTCAAGCGGTACCCCAAGTGAAGGTCTTGCTCTATGAAGTGAAATTCAACTTCATGCAGCCGAACTTGAAGATAAAGTAAACTCACATCGTTAAAAAGGGCCTGGAGCATGGTCCCGATAATCATCGTCGCCA
>CP086218.1:305945-309418 GCA_020844795.1 Methanothrix sp.
GTTTGAAGACGGAGAACTTAGGATCATTACTCCTGACATGGCAGTGGCTATTATTGAAGTTAAAACAAGGATACAAGGACGAGGCGAATTGAAGGATTTTCTGGAAAAGCTAGCTCATGATGCTAATATGATCCGGACCAGCGGAAATCAGCAATGTATTGCTGGACTTTTCATTTATGAGAGCTACGATGGAGGATTGGAGCGAATTCTTAGTATAGTTCAAAATGTCACCAATGGAGACGAAAATCGAGTGATAAACTACATTGCCGCAGGGCCAGACATTTTCGTTCGTTACTGGCCTGAAGGAGATGAGGTCAACAGCAATGCCCAAGGCTCCGTATGGCATGGATATGACTTACGCGACTTGGCACATGCATACTTTATAAACAACATCGTTTGGGATACATGTCCTCATCTCAATCCTAATATGCAGCCTTTTTGGTTTCCCATAGTAGGCGGAAAAGAAAATTGTCGTGAGTGGTATGTTGGATTAAACGACCCAGCAGAACCAACGAGATTCTGACTTCCTTAGTTATTCATGCTGAAGTTAGAAAATACCACTTATGAGAACGATGGCTTGAGACTGTAGTTCTGTGGGCGCTCATCTTGACGACAGTGCCAGCCCTAAGCCTTTCGCCGCAATACCGGGCCGCCGGTATCGCACCCGCCCGCCATCCCCGCGCCTCCTCCGCCAGCCATCCCCCGCCGCCCCCTGCCCCCCGCGATCGCGGAGGCGCCCATTTTTGCCGGCCGGAGCAATATTCGCTATTTTTGAGCAATAGTTATTATTAAATATCATACCGTCAAAAACTTAATAACCGACTCTGAGCGCGATTAGATCATGGGAGGGAATAAGCCACGAAAGCTATAGGAATCATAGGAAGTCCCCGGAAGGGCGGCAACGTCGATCGCCTCGTCCAGGAGGTACTCGACGGGGCCGAGGAGGCGGGGTATCAGACCGAGAAGTACATCCTCAACGAGATGAACTACTCAGGCTGCCAGGGGTGCAACCACTGCAAGAGCGCCGAAGAGTGCAGGGTCGATGACGACCTCTCGGGGCTTCTGGAGGATATAAGGAAGGCCGACGCCGTCGTCTTCGGCTCGCCGATATACTTCAACCTCTTCTCCGGCCAGTTCAAGCTGATGCAGGACCGGTTTTACTCCTTCATAGATTCGGGGTTCCGCTCCCGCCTGGCTCCCGGAAAGAAGGTGGTGATCGTCACCAGCCAGGGGCATCCGGACATCTCCGCCTTCGAGAAGGCCGCCGACGACTTCGCCGAGGTTCTCCGGTTTCTCGGCTTTGAGGTCGTCGATATCATCCGGATGGGAGGCGGCGGCCCGCCGGACGCGGTTCTGGATAGGAGAGACCTCCTCGATCAGGCGAGGTCGGTCGGATCGTCCCTTTGAACCGGCGGGTCGGGCTTGAAGATGGGGGCGGGGACTTACTCGAAGTCCTCTCCGCCCATACCGCCCATGCCACCCATGCCGCCGGGCATATCCCCCATACCTCCTGGCCCAGACCTGGAGGCTATGACGTCATCGATCCTGAGGATCATGACCGCGGACTCTGTCGCTGAGTTGATCGCCTGGGTCTTGACTCTGATCGGCTCGACGACCCCCTCCTTGAGCATATCGACGGCCTCGCCCGTCTCCATATTCAGGCCTGCGTTCTTCATCCCCGTCTCGTGGGCGCTGCGCAGCGCCATGAGAGAATCGATCTGGTCTAAACCTGCGTTCTCGGCCAGGGTCTTGGGGATGATCTCCATCGCATCGGCGAAGGACTCGATCGCCAGCTGCTCGCGCCCTCCTACGGTGGATGCGTACGCCCGCAGCCGGATGGCCAGATCCACCTCGGGTGAGCCGCCCCCAGGAACCAGCAATTTATCCTCCAAAACGACGCCCACAACCCTAAGCCCGTCCTCCATCGCCCGGCGGAGCTCATCGACGACGTGCTCGGTTCCACCTCGCAAGATGATGGATACGGACTTGGGGTTCTCGCAATCTTCGACGAAGGTCATCTTCTCGTCGCTGACCTTCCTCTCCTCGACGACCCCGGCCCTCCCAAGGTCGGCTTTGTCGATGTCGTGGATGCTGGTGATGACCCTTCCGCCTGTAGCTCGCGCCAGCTTCTCCATATCGCTCTTCTTGACGCGGCGGACGGTGTAGATCCCGGCCTTGGCCAGGAAGTGCTGGGCGAGATCGTCTATCCCCTTCTGGACGAAGAGGACGTTGGCCCCAGAGGCGACGATCTTATCGACCATCCCCCTGAGCGCCGTCTCTTCCTGGTCCAGGAACGCCTGGAGCTGGTTTGGTGAGGTGATCTGAATCTTGGCATCGACCTCCGTCTTCTCGATCTCCACGGCTGCGTTCAGGAGGGCGACCCTGGCATCGGTGACCGACTTGGGCATGCTGGGGTGGAGCCTCTCTTTATCGATGACCACCCCCCTCACAAGCAGTGAGTCTGTAATGCTGCCTCCGACCTTCTTCTCCACGGTAATATTGTCGATATCGACGGTCCCGTCTTCGTCCACGACGGACCTGACCGCCTCGACAGCCATCACCGCCAGCTCATGCCGGGCCGATTGAGAGCCTTTGCCGGTCATCGCCGTTATGGCGATCTTTCTCATAAGATCCTCATCTTCTTCTGAGACTGTTACGGCAAGATCCTGGAGAATTTCCATGGACCTTTCGGCCGCCGCTCTGTAGCCTGCCGCGATCACCGTTGGATGGATCTCCTGCTCCAGCAACCCTTCCGCTTGCTTGAGCAGCTCTCCTGCCAGAACAACGGCGGTGGTGGTGCCGTCCCCCACTTCCTGGTCCTGGGTTTTGGCGATCTCCACCATCATCTTGGCCGCGGGATGCTCGATATCCATCTCTTTGAGGATGGTGACGCCGTCGTTGGTGATCACCACATCTCCCAGGGTGTCCACGAGCATTTTGTCCATCCCCTTGGGGCCTAGAGTAGTCCTCACCGCGCCAGCAACCGCCTTGGCAGCCATGATATTCGACCTCTGTGCGTCTCTACCGGCGGTCCGTTGACTGCCTTCTCTGAGAATGTATATGGGTGTTCCACCGAATTGTCCAGCCATAATTTGCCTCAAATACGATACCAATTTAGGAACTGGTGATTGTTTGAACTTCTATATAAACTGAATCCCTGGATTCGGCAGATCCCGTCAAAATGATGGCAAAAGTCCACAGGAAGCCTACCAAGATATATCAAAAAAGAATTGTATCAAATATATTAAAATTTTTTATATTGGGGGTTGGGGGCGCCTCCCGACCTACCCGCTTCAATAGATCGCGTTCTGGTATAGGAGGACGCCCCAGAGGGCGCCGAGGGCTCCGATCGCCGCTGCCGACCGCCGCAGGCCGAGATCATAGTAGGTGATCCCCACCACCACCATGATGCCGACGTTCATCATGGCGGTGGCGGGCTCGATCGCCCCGGTCCTGTTCACAAAGCCGCTCCA
>CP086218.1:309518-321100 GCA_020844795.1 Methanothrix sp.
GAGGGGCTCTTATCCTTCATTAGATTCTGGTATAGATGCCATCACATTTAAATTTTGATCTATTCTGGATTATTCAGGATATATCTATAGCCGTTGAGGGAAAAGGGAGCCTCAAAGGTGATGCCGGGGGAGAGGATATCCCAGAAGGATAAAAAGCATGGCCGGTCTGGAGGCCGGCCTAATCTATCTTCAAAACGATAGCCTCTTTCCGAACCTGGCCTCAAACAGATCAACGGCTTGTTGCTTCTCTGCTTCCATCTTTGCTATATCGAAGACGGGGCCGGGCTGGACCGCCTGCTCGGGTTGGACTGGCTGCTCGAGCTGGACGACCCCGGTTGCCTGTTGAGCGGGAGGCTCCCTCGCAGCCTGGATGCCAGCGCAGTACTCAGGATATAGGGGGGTTATGGCTTCGTTGACGGTTATCTGAAGAGACGGTACGAAATAGTCCAGAGCTTCGGGGTTGATCTTCTCGTCGATGAATATCACTGAAACGGTCAGATCCGAAGGCTGATATACCATGATCAACTGGTCTTCGAGCTGTCCCACGTATGCCTGCCGGCCACTGATATTGATAGGGTCTTCGCTGTAGGTTGCCTGTTCATAGGCTCTATTGAACCCGTTTAAAGCGGATACTAAGCCCAAGGCGTCCAGCTCCTCCCCGGTAAGCCCACACGGGTATAGAAGCAGCATAAAGACCCTGCTGTCATCGAAGAGGAGAGAGGCCACCACGTATTTACCTTCTGAGTAATTCCCCTCGTCAAGGGATTCGGCCTGGACCATCTCATCAAACTCTGCGGGGATGGCAAAGCTTACCTCAGCATATTCCTTCAAACTGAACCCATACCCAACAATCTCTTCTTCCTGTTCTTCCTGTGCCGACCCCAAAACGCCGCCAAAAGAGATCAAGACCAGAGACCCTAAGAGGATCAGAAGCCCTCCCGATCCGGATCTATTCGCAGATTTCATGCTACTCCACCTCGTAACTATATCCAACTTTGTCTAAGAGTGATTTAAATCCATCAAGGCAGCTCAGTCCTGCAGGACCGGCTGGCTATCTCCATCCAAGATCTCCCCATACCATCGCCCAGGGCAGCGCCATCCAGCGAGGAGACCGCCTCTAATCAAGCGCTTGCCTCACCTTCAGGTTCGACGCAGAAGGTCCGGTTGGAGGCGATAACCCGCGCCTGGCATTTCTTTACCCATTTTTTATCTCGTAATAACTCAGTATTATAATTAACGGCTATTCTGGTGAGGGGCTTCGCCCTCACCAGACCTTCAGGTCGACCCCTTCGATCCTGACCATCTTCCCCTCCGAGTGGACTATCACCCCGGAGTGGACCTTCTGCATCATGCAGTGCTCGGGAAGAAATCTCACCGTCTCGCCCACCTCGGGGATCCGGCCCCGACTCACCATCCCCTCAAAGGCCGCCACCATGCAGACCCCTACATCCCTGGGCGCGAACTCCTCGTCCCCCAGGAGGTGGCGGGGCCCCACCATATGGACGGTCAAGAGGCCGTGATCGATCTTGATGATCTCGCCAAAATGAGTTATGGGGCAGCCGAGGGGACGGTAGCGGAGGACGTCGCCCACCTCGAACTCGGCGTCCCGGTCGATGACGAGAAGATCCTCCCGGCAGGCCGGCTCCCCTGGAAGAGGGGCGAGGGCTAAATCGGCGGCGAGGCCGTCGATCACCCCCCGGATCTCTGCCCCTTCATCGACCTTTCCCTCCGCCCAAAGGCGTCTGATCTTCGGAAGCTTCTCCTCGATCTGCGTCCTCTTTTCAAGATGCCTCTCTCGGCTCAGGAAGGGGCAGAGGTCGAGGTGGACGTCGGTTTCCAGATCCCGCGCCCCCAACAGGGCCCGGGCGAATTCCCGGCAGCCCCTGAACCCGCACTCGCCACAGTTGTAGCCGGGGAGGAGAACTTCAATCTCCTTCATCTCACGAACACCTTCCCCTTCTCAGAGATCAGCGAGGCATATCCGTCCATCTCTCCATCCATCACCATCGCCACGCATCTTTATCACCGTTCTACTCTCCGGAGTACTCCATGAACCCGTCGAGGTGGCGGAGGACCCCTCGGTGGTGTCTCTTAGAAACCCGCAGCTCCCCGGTGCAGAGGGTGCATATGGCGAGGGGGGGGTTGTGGCGCAGGTGCATATCTTCAGCGAGATCGGGACCGTCCCTTACGAGCTCCGCCAGCTCTGCCGCCCCCTTCCCGGTGAGGCCGTTCGCCTCGACGATCCTGCAGCCCGGGTTCGCCTCCAGGATCCTCTCCCGGAAGACCTCCCTCTCCGCCTGGGAGACCATATCCCCCTTGGTGACGACGACGACGTCGGCGGTGGTGAGGAGGGGGCCGACCTTCAGGGGGGCGTTCGGCCCCGTGGTGACGTCGATGACGCAGACCGCCAGGGCCGAGTCGGGGTAAGGGGCGCACCGGAGGCATAGCCCCGCCGTCTCGTTGAGGAGGACGTCGGCCTCCTGAGATCGTGCCCATTCGAGCATCTCGTCGACGTTGTAGATGGAGTAGTGGTCGGGGCACATGTCCTTGGCCAGGCCCACGGCGACGGGAACGCCGAGCCTCTCAAACCTCCTGTCGTCCTCGGTCCAGAGACAGTCGATCTTTACTACAGCGGGCCGCAAGCCGTACTTCAGGAGGGTCCTTCCCGCGTGGATCAAAACAGAGGTCTTCCCGGAGCCGGGGGTTCCGGCGATGACCGCGAGCTTCAAGTCGCGGCCCCCACCACCTCGCCCCGCCTGATCGTCTCCCGTAGGTCCATCAGCCAGCTGTCGACCTTCGCCAGATCTTCGCAGACTTTCTCCTCATCGGGTGAGGTCTCGATCACCCTCACCATCCCGCCGTTCTTCATCACCACCCTCCGGGAGGTCATGAGGGCGAGCATCGGGTCGTGGGTCACGACGACGACGATCTTCCCTTCGCCCGTCAGGAGGTCCAGAGCCTCCCTCTTCTTGATCCCGGCGTTCTCTATCTCGTCGATGAGGACGATGGGAGAATCGCTGATGACGGCTATGTCGGCGGCCATGAGGGCCCTCGACTGGCCGCCGCTCAGGATCGTCAGGTGGTGGTCGGGATGGACCGGCTCTCCGGTGAGGGTGTTGGCGAGCTCTATCACCCGCTCCGCCAGATCGGGGGACCGGCCCCTGCTCTTGGCGTGCATCCTGAGGAACTCTCCGACGGTCATATCGGCGAGGAAGTGCATATTCTGGGAGAGCTGGGCTATCAGCTTCTTTCGAGGGTCTGACCTCGTCTCGGACCGGGGCTCGCAGCCGTCGATCAGGATCTTGCGGCCCGAAGGGGTATCTCCTGCGGCGAACTGCTCTATGTCGGCTATCAGGGAGCTCTTTCCCGATCCCGTCGGCCCCACGATCCCTATCACCTCGCCCCGGCGCATCTCCAGCCGCCCCACCCTTTCAAGAGATCCGTCTTTATCGACCCCACCGATTATGGTGAGGGTGCAGGTCCCGTCCTGGGTCATGATCTCAGCCCCTCCTGCCCAGGATGTCGTCGATCTCGACCAGAAGGCCGTCGTAAGATGCAGATCCGGATTCAGATGTGAGGGCTTCTGGTCCGGCCTCTATGTCACATTTTAGATAGGTCATCTGTAGTTCCTCCTTCGCCCGGGATACGCCGCCCCCGGTGATGTTCAGCAGGGTGAGATCCCCCTTTCCGACGGCGCCAGATCTCGCGGCCCTCAAAAGGGCGGCGACGGCCACCGCCGCTGCCGGGAGGATGTCGATATCCTCAGACTCCTCGAAGATCCTCTGGGCCTCTTCTGCCTCCTGGTTTGTTACCCCGTAAACCTCTCCTGCCGTCTCCTCCAGCGCCTCCCGGACGCCGCCCCTGACGGTGTAGGGCGGCTTTCGGTTGTAGAGGACGTCGTCGTACATCCCTTCGGGGCACCGGCCCATCTCCAGCCCCGACCCCCGCCATGCGGCGTAGACGGGGGCGCAGGGGACGTTCTGGGCGAGGTGAAGCCGAGGGAGGCGCTGGCCGAAGCGGCCGTCTCCGATCAGCCGAAGGGAGGCCTCCCAGGCTGCGATCCCGCCGGTCCCCGAGCCTATCGCCTGGAAGTAATGCTCTGGGAGGGCCTCCATCGAGAGGGCGGCGTCGAGGACGACGACCCCCATCCCGTCCCTTCTGGCGACGTTCCTCGCCCCCCCCTCCCCGACGAAACGGGGATGGGCCTCTAGTCGGTCGGCGAGGTCGATGGCGTCGGTGTAGTCCCCCTTCATCGATACCACCAAGACGGAGTCGGATAGATCCCCATCGATCCAGAGCCGATGGAGCCCTCCCTTCGGCACCACCAGGATCAGGGGAAGATCGACGAAAGATGCCGCCCGGGCGAAGGCCCTGGCGGTATTCCCCGCCGAGGCGACGACCAGGACCCTCCCGTCCCTCGCCTCCATCATCCTCTCCACCGTCGGCGGAGCCTCCAGGTCCTTGAAGCTGCAGGTGGTCATCTCCGCCCCCCTCTCGGGCCAGTAGCCGCTGAAGCTGATCCAGAGGTTCTCCAGGCCCACCGCCCTGGCGAGCCCCTCGCTCCTATATGTGACCGGCGCCGACCCTGACCCGTGGAGGGGCTCCTTCACCGGGAGCCAGTCGTAGAACTTCCATAGCCCCGGAAGGTCGCTCCTCAGGGTGAGCCTCTTTGATGAGTACTCCGTTCTGAGGAGGGATCCGTCATTCTGGCAGGCGAGGGCCCGGGGCGGGTGGACGCGCCCGCAGCCGAGACACCTCACCAGATATTCGCCCATGAGGGTATCTCGGCCGATCTCAGAATATAACTTTTTCTGTTTTGGAGATTATTATTCCCTAATTGTGACATTACAATTATACCATTATACAATAAGCCCAAAAAATCGGGGTATTAAGGGCGAATTTCTCAAGCAAGGACGGATCTTTCAGCGGCTGGGCGTCTTCGCATCAACTCCTTTCTCCACAAGCTCCTGTAGCTCTGGATCCAGACACCTTAGATCCAGTAGCCTCAGATCCAGTAGCCATGGCTTCAGCCGCCCCGTTCCTCTATGAAACCGAAGACGAAGGCCGCCTCCTCCCAGGCCTTCTCCAGAAGCGCGCCGTAATAATCAGGGTCGAAGCCGCAGGCCTCCCCTTCCGCGTCCACCTCCTGCCTCTTTGCATCCCTGACGACGTAACCTGCCGTCATCCCCGCCGAGAGCCTCACCCCCCCCACCTCCGATAGGCTGATACGACGGCGGCCTGTACGCATCTTTTATCGTAATGAAGCCTGCTTATCCGCCGGCGTATGACCATCTCCGATGGGTCGGCCCCTTCCAGCCCCCGGCGATACCTCCTGGCGATCTCCCGCGCCTCCCCCACTATCCTGCGAAGCTCTTCTATGGACCTGGCCTCACCCATCTTCTCGAAGACCTCCGTCTGCATCCATAGCCATCTCAGCCAGCCGCTGGCCGTATATCTGGTCCTCTTTGCTCAAAGCCCGGGATGCCTTCAGCCACCGGGCCGCCAGATCATGGGACCCCATCCGGACGGACCTGCAGGTCCTCCCCATCAGAACGCCTCCAGGGTCCTCTGGGCCTTCGGGCCCGGCCTGATGCCCTTTGCGGCCCTCTTTGAGGCGCCTTTCGGAGGGTCGGTGAAGACGATGACCCGGTCGGCGAACTTCGCCATCTCCGCAAGGGAGGGATCGGTCCCGGGGGAGTAGAGGAGGACGGCGGAGCCGGCGGAGGCCTCCTTAAGGGCGCGGCCGACGTACTCGGCCATCTCGGAGGCGCCCTCAAAGATCCCCGGATCGTGCTCGAATACGATCAGGGTCTGGTAGGCTTCCTTCAAGATCGAGAGGAGCTGGTGGGCGGTGAAACCCCTGCGGACGTCGAGGCTGGTGAAGCGGCGGTCGAGGTCGTCGAGGATCCGGGAGCGGTTGCCGCAGACGTAGAGCGCCTCGATCCTCCGCAGGCCGGGGTGGTCGTTGAGGGAGGTGGCGAGGACCCCGCCGGGGGCTATGAGGACGGTGAAGGTCTCGGGGGCGAGGACGACGGGAGATCGCAGCTCTAGTTCCATGGCAGGAATATCCGCCGGGGAGGATGTAAAGGCTGAGAGGGCGGGATGCGAAAGTATTCGGACCCCTCTACCGAGAAGAGATCGATATCCTATCCCGGGCATCTTGTCCTGATATTTCGATGGGATCATCCGATGTGTTACGGATCCTGAGGCGACAAAAGGGCGAGGAGCCCTTAAATATTATCGATCATTCAGATTTAGATCATCTAGATCCCATCCCAGCAGACATCATCGACGAGAGGATACGAAGGCGGCGAGATGAGACCTGATGAGACGGTCCCCATGGAATCAAAGGTCCTGCAGCCGGTGAGCGGCGCCCATCGGATGGAGCTATACCCCTACATCAGAACCGTCGACATGCTCTCCTCCAACTCTTACATCATCTCGTCGGAGGAGCAGCTCGCCCTCATAGATCCGGGAGGGGTCGACGATCAGGGGGAGAGGCTGGTGGAGGTTCTGGCCGGGCTCTACGAGGGAAAGCCCAGACCTCTGGTCGTCTATCTGACCCACGTCCACGTAGACCACTCCCTCCAGCTCTGCCGCCGGGACCTCTTCGGGGGATTCGATCAGGTCGGCGTCGCGGTCCAGGAGGAGGGGGCCCTCGCCCTGGAAGGCGGCAGCCCGGATATGACCCTCTCCAGACTCCTAGGAAAGAGGATCGATCCGATATCGTCGGATATAAGGCTTCTATCTTCCCGGGACCTGAGAGACCCCTGCCGGAGACGCACGAGGCTGGACTGCGGGATGAAGATCGAATACGAGACGGAGAAGTGGGAGATATCCCCGGGGCTCGCCCTGGCGAGCCAGAGGATCCCGGTGGGGGGAGGGGATCATATCGAGGTCTTCCATACCCCGGGCCACAGCCCCGACAGCGTCTGTATCCGGACCGGGGACCTCCTCTTTCTCGGCGATCTGTTGCTGGCGTCCAACCCCGGCGTGGCGGGGATTCCAGGATGGTCCCGGACCGAACTGATGAATTCGATCCGGAAGGTCCTATGGATCCTGGACGAGAGGAAGATCCGGGTGTGCTGTCCGGGCCACGGAAGGCCTATGGATGCGGCGACCGTCGGGAGGACCCTGGAGAGGCTGTACCGGTATACGGAGTCGCTGGACGACCTCGCCCTCATCGATCAGGACTGGGCGAAGGAGACCGCCGGCTACTCTCACGAGGCCCTCCGGGAGATGGAGAGGCTCTTGACCATCATCGCCGGGAGGCTCGTCCTTCTATCCAGCGTACTTGAAGACCTCGGCGAGGAGGAGGCGGCCGCGGATATAGAGAGGCTCCTGGACGGTGCCGCCCTCGACGATCTCCTCGCCTGCGCCCACCGTCACCTTCTCAGCCACGAATCGGCGGGGATCCTGGATATAGAGCTGGTGCATAGGGCGGGGCATATAGTCGGAAAGCTCGATAGGTTATTTGAAAAGGAGATGGTAAGAGGGCTCCTTGAAGATCATCTCCTGAGGAGGACAGAGCGGCTCCTGAACGACTATATGGTCACCTTCAGGGGATTTAGACCCCACCAGATGGTCAACTATGGGGATATCAACGCCATAGTCGAAGAGTCGGTGGATCAGTTCAGGAAGAAGCCCTTCGACGAAGATGCCATAATGGAGGCCGAGACGGAGGTGGAGTATATGGAGGCGCTCATGGCGAGGATATCTCACGTCAATCTATCTGACAGGGTCGAGATCGTCCTGGATATGGACGAGGGCCTCCCCCACCCACTGATGGACGGCGAGCGGTTCTCTGATCTGGTCATAGACCTCACCGAGAGGCTCGCCGCCTCCAGGGCCGAGGGGATCGTCCTATCGACAGAGGGGTGCGGCGATTCCGTCGTCTTCAGGATCCTTGGATCCGGCCCGAAGATCAAAAACCCCTTCCGGGAGGCTGAGATGAGGTTTCTCGAAAGGTCCATCTCGCTCTGCGGCGGGGTTGCGGTCGGCGGCCCCGGCGGCGAGAGGGAGCCTGAGATAGCCGTCAGATTCTTCGTATAGGGTCCGGCTCGGCTCCGGCCAAAGGGGAGGAAACCCGGGATCCAACGGGTCCGGGCCGGTCAAAACCCCCTTTCTTCGTCAGTTGATGTACGTGCTGTCAAAGCTGTCCTCAACGATCCTCACATCGGCTGATGGTGAGAGCTATCTTAAGCCCTCCGGAGGATAGCAGATAACGAAGATATTTATCGATGAATCGAGATCTGATAATGGATACGAAGTTTATCTTCAGATCCTCGATCCAGGTCCTGCGGCATGGGATCCAAATTGAGATGATCCGATGAAACTCGATAATAAAAGTTCAGGCGACGTGATGATTGTCCTTCCGGCGGGAAGGCTCGACGCCCCATCGTCAGAAGAGCTGAAGGCGGATATGGAGGGGCTGATCGGCGAGGGGTGGAGAAAGATCGTGGCCAACATGGAGGAGGTCGATTACATCAGCAGCTCCGGGCTGCGGGTTATGCTCTCCACCTTAAAGAAGCTGAGGAGCCTCGGAGGCGATCTGAAGCTCGCCTCCCTGAGACCTTACGTCAGAGAGACCTTCGAGATCGCCGGGTTCACCCAGCTCTTCAAGATATACGACGGCGAAGAAGAGGCGGCGGGGGATTTCCGGCGAGGGGGCTAGCCCCGCGGTCCCTTCCCAATTTAGAGGAGAGGCGACAGGAAGACGAAGATGGCGGCAGAAACCCTCCTTCTCACCCTGATCGACAAGATATGCGTCATCATGGTGGCGGCGTATCTGATCACCAGGACGAGACGCTTCTCCGAGGTCCTCGACGGAAGGCTGACCAGAGAGAACCAGGGGGCCCTGATCCTCGTCTTCGGCGGCTTCTCCATCTTCGGGACCGTCTCGGGGGTGGAGATCTTCGGGGTGATAGCCAACGTCAGAGACCTGGGCCCGATGATAGGGGGGCTCGTGGGGGGGCCAGTCGTCGGCCTCGGGGCCGGTCTGATAGGGGGGGTCCACCGCTATCTACTGGGCGGGTTCACCGGGCCGGCCTGCTCCCTCGCCACGGTCCTGGCGGGGTTCCTGGGGGGCGCGGTCTACCTCCTCAACCGGCGCAGGTTCGTGGGGGTGGGAGGGGCTGTCGTCTTCTCGGTCTTCGCCGTCTCCTTGCACATGCTCCTCGTCCTCCTGATATCGCAGCCTTACGATGAGGCGGTGATGGTCGTCCGAGAGACGGCGGTCCCCATGATCGCCTCCAACGCCTTCGG
Source organism: Methanothrix sp. (assembly GCA_020844795.1). Taxonomy (GTDB): domain Archaea; phylum Halobacteriota; class Methanosarcinia; order Methanotrichales; family Methanotrichaceae; genus Methanocrinis. The sequence continues at coordinate 318,783 of CP086218.1, forward strand.
GATGCTGGTATTCGCCTTCATGATCTCCAACCTCATCAAAGAGCGGAAGACCGCCTCGGAGAGGGACGAGTACCTGGACGAGCTGGAGAAGAAGAGGATGGAGCTATTGATCGCCCGGGAGATCCAGGAGAGCTTCCTCCCGGAGACGGTTCCGGAGGTGTTGGGCTTCGACCTCGCCGCAAAGAGCATACCGGCGAAGGAGGTGGGGGGGGACTTCTACGACTTCATCCCCGTATCCGAAGGGAAGATCGGCCTCGTCATCGCCGACGTCTCAGGAAAGAGCGTCCCCGCCGCCCTCTTCATGGTCCTCGCCAGGGCGATATTGAGGGCGACGGCGACAGGAGACCCGGGTCCATCGGAGGCTGCCAGGAGGGCGAACGACCTGATCGCCGCCGACGCAAAATCGGGTATGTTCGTCACCCTCTTCTACGGCATCCTGGACCCCGGCTCGAGGACCCTCAGATACGTCAACGCCGGCCACAACCCCCCTGCAGTCCTCGACGGCGAGACCGGTGAGATCGCCCTCCTGAGGACCGGAGGGATCGCCATGGGGGTGATGGAGGGGGCGGATATGGAGGAGAGGGAGGTCGTACTCGGGGAGGAGGATACCGTCCTCTTCTACACCGACGGCGTCATCGAGGCGACGGGCGGGGGGCCCGACCAGTTCGGCATCGAGAGGCTCGTATCTCTGATCCGAGAAAACGACCACCTACCAGCCGCAGATCTCGTCGAGAAGATCGCCGCTGAGGTCGTCGCCTTCGGCGGCGACAGACCCCAGTTCGACGACATAACCCTCATGGCCCTCAAGGGGAGGGGGGCGGGATGACGGCGAGCTTCCAGATGAGGGTGACATCCTCTCCGGAGAGCCTAGTCGAGATCAGCCGGCTCATCCTCGAGGCCGCCAGGGGATCAGACCTGGACGAGAGGGAGGCGTTCCACCTGATGATGGCGGCGGACGAGGCCTGCACCAACATAATAAAGTACGGCCGATCCGGGTTTATCGAGATAAAGTGCGAAGTAGTGGATGGGAAGGTCGAGGTGGAGATAAGAGACGATGGCGCCCCCTTCGACCCCCTAAAAGCTCCGCTGCCGGATACAAAAGCTCCCCTCCATCGGCGGGAAGTCGGCGGCCTTGGGATATATTTCATCAGGTCCCTAACTGACGATCTCAGATACGAACGTCGGGGTGGAAAGAACGTCCTGACGATGGCCGTAAGCCACGACGAGGACCGGGGGTCTGAAGGCCGCCTCAAGAGATCTTCGAATTTAGACCGCCAGCCCTGAATAGGCCGAAAGACCGTCGGAGTTTATGCGAGGGGGCGGCGATGGGTCCGGCGATCTATTTTATATCTGGTAGATCATACTCTAGTTCTGTTGGATATCAGCTGCAGGATCCGGGGGGTTTATGCCAGAAGAGAGATCATGGCGGCGGTCTTAGTCGTATCCATATCCCTCTTTTCGGGGCCGGGGTGCTGTACCGAGGTCAACGACCTGTGGCTCCTCATCTCCAGCTACGAGGATATCGGGATAACCGTCCACGATCTCGCCTTCTTCCTGGCGACCCACGGCTTCAACGCCACCCCGGGGAGGGGCTACGTGACGGTGACCTTCTCCGACGGCGAGAAGACCTACCTGACGCCCAACGGCGCCGCCCCGAGGCTCGCCGACCTCTGGGCGGAGCCTCCTACCCCGACGGGCCCCGTGAGGGTGATCGTCCCCGACGCCATTCAGAGGGGCGTGACTTACGAGAGGACCGAGAACGCCAGGTTCATCCGAGAGGTGACCAGGAGGGCGATCTTTCCTGTAACTCCCCTGGGGATGTGTTACGACGGATCGAAGAAGCTGGCGGATACCTATGAAAGTTTCAATTATAGAGTAAGATATATGTACGATCCGAGCGAATGGGATTGGCAGGGACACCTCTGGGTTCTGGTTGAGGACGACGGCCGACCGGATCGATGGATCGCCGTCGATAGCTACTACGGAGTCATGATAGATGACGAGTACTACTCTGCACCATATAGCTTCGAGGGGTTCGAACACCTCGACTCTATAAACCCAAAGTGGAGACTGGGATGAAGGGACCCACCAGAAAGCAGGTAATTACAGTCAAATATGGGACCGAAGATTCAGCGAGAGGTTATATATGATCAAAACCCGCATCCATATCATCAGGTCGATAAAATTTATAGCAGTCGTATCGCTCATCCTCTGTCTCTATGCAGGCGGCAGCGTCGGTGACGATACGCTATCCGATCGGGCTGATTTGAGATACGTCAACCTCTCCGGCCTCGACCTGAGAGGCGTCCACCTTAACC
>CP086218.1:321200-324031 GCA_020844795.1 Methanothrix sp.
ACCGTTTCAGAGCCACGGGATCGAAATTCGACGTCCTCCAGTCTGTAAGTCTCGTCGTCGAGGCTCATCTTCCCCCGGTATATGAAGGTGGGGGTCGCCTCCTCTTGGATGAGCATCTTGACCTCTTCGAGGCTCCTCCTCTTCAGGAGTAGGTCTCTGATCTGGTCAGGGGTGAGGAGCCTCAGCCCTTCGATATATATCCTAAGGGGACGGTCCGCTTTTAACAATGACCCCGCGGGTCCCGTGGCGAAGCCTCTCCTGACGGAGAGGGTCTTCATCGGGACGGGGGATGGGCCTACGGGATCTTCAGGGACGGTCATCTCTTTCATCATAACAGGTCACCCCGGTTATCGGAGGCGTGGGCCTCTCGGCCCACGATCCGATGAAAGCCCGGGGGTCGGATGTAACAAGAGTTCCCCGGAGCCGGGTCGTAGGCCCTTCAAAGCCCCTAATCTCCTTCAGCTCACCGCTTGAAGCTCCTTCCATCAGAGCCGAATTTCATCTGATCCTTCGAATCTCCCCTACCCTGCATCACCTTTGATCTCTCCATCATGCTTCGGTCCCCGATCTTATCCCATCCGCAAAGACCTGGTCCACCAGCGCCTCCCATCAGGGCGCAGACCTCTCTCTGCTCCCGAAGCTCGGCGAGGGTCATATCTTCCATCTCGGCCCTCTTCTCTTCCTTCAGAGCCTCGATCTCGGCGAGGGTCATCTTATCGAGCTCAGCGATCTTCTCCTCTCTGAGCGCCTCGATCTCTTCCTCGGTCATCCCCTCGAGATCTTCAGCCGTAAGATCGGTCAAGAGGAGGCAGATGTTGAGGCCGAGGAAAGCGCGGTCACCGTCGGACCTCTCCCGCCGAGTCTCCCGGAGCTCTCTCATGGTCTTATTCTCCATCTCGGCCTTCTTCTCCTCTCTCATCCCCCGGAGCTCTGCGAGGGTCATATTCTCCATCTCGGCCCTCTTCTCCTCTCTCATATCCCGGAGCTCTGCGAGGGTCAGATTTTCCATCTCTTCAGCGGTCAGATCTTCCCCTAGGGGAAAGCCCCCCCAAAAGCCTACGACCATATAGCTCCGATCCATACCTCGGTCCATGGGGCCATAGCTCATAATTCCGGATCTGTCACCCTTACCACCCCAATGTGGGGCTGACATGGCGGGCACCGCCAGGAGGCAGACCACCGCCAAAGTCATCAAAGATCTTCCTAGTTTCATATCCTATACCTCACAGCCGGGGAAGCCCTGCTCCATCTACGGCAGCGATATCCACCGGCATATCCACCCTGAACCCGAACGATAGATAAAATTAGAGCCGAACTAAACCGAACGACGACCGTTCAGATCCGAACATATCCGCTGAAAACCGTTCAGTTTCTGACAAAAATCGATTTTATCGTTCAATAAGATCTTAAAATCATTATCAGATCTTTTTTTTGTTTTTAAATCTTTTATCCTCCTTTAATCTATTAAACCAACCGGCCACCCGCCGCCGGTTGCAATAGAAGATCTGCTCGAAAGGCGCGGATAGGGCCCGATCTACTAACTGCAAAGGCGCCAGGATCGGAGGATCTCACCTCCTTCTCCGCCTCCTTTCGCCATCTTTGTACGGCTCGAGGTGGACGACGACGTCCACCACGTCCGAGACGTACTCCACAAGCCTCCGCTTCACCTCCTCGGAGATCCTGTGTCCCTCCTCGACGGAGATCTCGGGGTCGACGAGGACGTGGAGATCGACCTCGATCCCCGACCCGATGTGGCGGGTCCTGATGGCGTGAACTCCCAGGACGCCGGGGGTGGCAGCGGCGAGCTGATCGATCCCGCGGCAGATCTCCTCCGGAGCTCCCCGGTCTACGAGCTGTTCCACCGAGGGGCGGACGATCTTCCACGCCGCCTGGAATATGAAGATGGAGACGACTATAGCCCCCAGGTGGTCAAGGAAGGCTAGGCCGGGGACGAGGACCGCTCCGGCGACGGCCGCCGCTGCGGGGACGGAGCTGAGGCCGTCGGATCGGTGGTGCCAGGCGTTTGCGATGAGGGCGGTGGACCTGATCTCGACCCCCACCGAGATCGTCCAGCGGTAGAGGATCTCCTTTGTGAAGATGGAGAGGACTGCGGCGAAGAAGGCGACGGGACCCGGAGGGCTCCGGTGGGGCTCGTGGAGGGTCACCAGGGCGTTGTAGACGAGCCCCAGGGCGACGGCGGCGAGGAGGAGGCCGATGAAGATCGTAACCAGAAACTCGATCCTCTGGTGGCCATGGGGGTGGCAGCCGTCGGGGGGCTTAGACCAGAACTTCACCCCCACCAGGACGGCGACGTCGGTGGCGGTGTCTGAGAGGCTGTGGACGGCGTCCGCCACCACCGCCTGGCTGTTGCCGAGGATCCCCGCCGCAAACTTCACGGCCGATAAGGCCAGGTTTATGGCGAGGCCCGCCAGGGTCACCTGCCTGACGACTTTCACGACCTCTTCAGGACCTCGGTCAACGCCTCTGGTGGAGGGGGCAATGGGATCAGCCAAGATCAACTCTCCTCAGGACGACCTCGATCCCGGATCTTCTCTCATCAGGGTTATGATCTTCGCCCTTCACTTTCACTAGACGTATCGAACCGTCATATCACGATCCCCTGGCGCCATCCGAGGATTATGTAGACGAGGAGGGCGAGCATCAATAGCCATAGGGCCATCGCGGCTATGGAAGCCCTCTTCGCCCTCTTCGCCTCAGACCACCTCTGGGGCCGGATCCCCTGGGCGAGGAAGGTCGCGACCCCCGAGAGGTTGATGGCTATGAAGTTCGCAATGAACAGGAGCATCGCCCCCCAGGCGAGGCTCTCGTTG
>CP086218.1:324131-327781 GCA_020844795.1 Methanothrix sp.
GCCTGCGACCTCCTGGGATCTGAATGAAAGCCTCGGCCGAAATCGGATGCACAAGGCTTTCTGCCCGAAATAATTACTGGCGGAGGTTATATTAATTGATGTTGGTATAAAAATATCTTAATTAATCATGAAGAACAAATTCTTTCTCCACTTCGAGGTACAGCTCTATCGCCTCTTTCGCCCGCTCCATGAGCTCATCCAGGCTCTTTGCCTGGGTATGGCATCCAGGGAGGGAGGGGACGGTGGCGACGTAGTATCCGTCCTCGTCCCGCTCAACGAGGACGTTGAACTTGGCCTTCATCTCTCGACTATTCTGGGTTGAGATCTTAAATACGTGGTCATGCGATGGAAATTGATCCGTTGCCGTATGGCCACAATAAGGTGGGGAGTTCAATTATAATGCGGATAAGGCGCCTTTAGAAACAATTTTAAGTTCGTGTCCACATCATGCAGTTGGTGTCGGGAATTGATTGACCAGGCTGGGATACACAAGCAAACTCTGAGTAGCAACCCCGGAGAACGTGTAAACGCAGTTCGTAAAATCGGAGTAAATTTTGTTGTTCTTCCCGACAAAGACCAAGCGTGGAACGACTTTAGCCGATTGGCCGAAGATGAGAATAGCAATGTTAGAAATTGGTCAGCGGAATCAATAAGCATATCATTTTCTTACATACCAGACAAAGAACAGGCATGGAATTGTTTGCTTCGGCTGAGTGGAGACAATAACGAGAATGTGAGGATGGATGCTACAAGAGCCCTGGGTAGAGCACTTCCCCACGTCTCCGAAAAGGATCAAGCTTGGAATGATCTACATAAAAGAACAGAAAAAGAAGCGGATATTTGGGTGCGCAGGGGAGTAACCCAGGCGCTAGGGTATGTGTTTCTCCACATACTGAATAAAGAGCAAGCTTGGAATGATTTGCATCGCTTGACGGCGGATCATGATGATTGGGTAAAACGTGGCGCTGTATGGACATTAGGTAAGGTATTTTCAGATCTGCCAGATAAGGAGATGGCTTGGAGAGATTTGAATCGGCTAACGAAAGATGATTATTCCGGAGTTCGATGGAATGCAGCATCTGCATTGGGCATGGCTTTTCGCCACATACCCGATCAAGAAGCTGCCTGGGGAACTTTGATTCGGCTTACTAAAGACAGTCAAGAAGAAGTGAGATGGGCAGCGGCTACTTCTTTGGGCTTAGCTTACCCCCATGTTGCTGACAAAAAGCTTGCCTGGGACGATATGCATAAGTTGACTGAAAGCGATGACGATTCTGTACGACATGGAGTTGCCATGTCCTTAGGTACCGCTTATCCTTATATTTGCGACAATGAAAAAGACCTGGCACAGGAGGATTTGCATCGTCTAATTGAAGACGTAGCAGTCCATGTACGGATGTGGGCTACATATTCTATTGGAATAGCTTTTCCCTACCTACCAGATGAACAACAAGGCTTGAGGGATTTGCATCGGCTACTAACGGAAGACGATGATATCCGCGTGAAATGGAAGGCGATAGAAGCACTAGGCCAAGCTTTTCCCCATGTTTCGGATAAGGCCAAGGTCTGGTCCAATCTGCAACATTTCGCTAGCGATGAAAATAATATGTTATGTGTATTCGCGAACCACTCTCTTGGAAAGGCATCGATATTCAAAGCGGCAAAGGCAGATAGCGAAGATGACTTCAAAGATGAAATGGAAAAAGCCTTGAGCTTTTTTGAGATATCAGCAGCTAAAGCATGGGAACCTTATAACCCCTCTAAATTTTGTCTCCCCTTCTACAACTCGTTCTATTCAGTTACTTTCAAAGATGGTGATAACGAGGCAGAAGTCAAGAGATTCCTGGGTCAAGCAAGGGTAGAGATAGGGTTGTCTGAGAGCAGAGATGCGCTTTTAGAGTCTATGGAAAATTTGGCAAGAGCACTTCAGAGCCTTCAGAAATCTAAAGAAGTATCATGGATGGAGAAACAGACCTATCTTGCTGCATGGAGGGGGTACTGTGATAAAGCCGCAGACCTTCTGGCTCAAGCAGAATGTAATGCTCCGATTGCAGTTGAAGTCCTACGCAGAGGTCTACCCATAATAGGCCGACGTATAAAGGAATTGCTAAAAGAGATTGAAGGAGAAAGCCACAGATTACGTGAAGCTACTAGGGATACACCATTCGAAGGCCTTGGCGAAAGGACCTACAGTAGGACCCAACAGCTGGCCATAATAGACCAACAGGTTGAAGCTGAGCGAATATTGGACGAAACAATTCAAGACGTTAGGATCATGTGTGACTTCTTGCCAGAGAGAAGTAGAGCGTCAGTATGCGAGCTTCGGGATTGGGACGAACTCGACCTACAAAGAAAGGCATCGCTTTATAAAAGAGCAATTTCGCATTGCAGCCAGCGGATGGAGGTATTATCTCAACAGATCGTGGAAAAAGATGCATGGATTGGATATCTCAGAGATGAAGTAATAGGGAGGCTAAAGAATATAAATTATAATATTTTCAAGCTTAAAATTAGCTCAGCTAATGCAGCTGATAGCCTCCGTGCCCTCAAGTGGGAGCTGGATCGAATAAATGCGATCAAGTTGGATATTGACGGCCTGGGCTCTAAAGTAGAGGATCTTGAAGTTTCCCAGCAGCAATCCCTTATGGAGTTGGAGGAAAAGATTCCCAGGATCATACGGGAGCTGGAAACACTTGCCAAAAGTCGAAATAACCAGCTCAGCCGGGAGATCCTAGAAAAGCTAGATGACATGAAGAGGTCTCCGGAAGAGACGATCTTCGAGCGGGCAGCGAACCTCGCCTCCATTGTCGGCCTGTTGATAGCTCTTTTGTAAGCCGTGCCGCTTCAGAGAGGAGCGCCAACTTCTCCCGCACCGCGTGTGGACTCAGCCTGCCACCCTCCCGATCCATTTATCAATCCCCAGGGACATATACACCCTTCGGAGCGTATGAATATGAAGAGCTTGAAAGGAACCGAGACCGAGAAGAACATCCTCACCGCCTTTGCGGGAGAATCCCAGGCCCGAAACCGGTACAACTTCTTCGCCTCCCAGGCCAAAAAAGAGGGGTACGAGCAGATCTCCGCCATCTTCGCCGAGACCGCCGACAACGAGAAGGAGCACGCAAAAAGGCTCTTCAAGTTCCTGGTGGAAGGCGGCGAGGCGGAGGTCCGGGCGTCCTTCCCCGCCGGGGTCATAGGTAAGACCGTCGACAACCTCAGAGACTCCGCCGCCGGGGAGAAGCACGAGTACTCGGAGATGTACCCGGAGTTTGCGGCGAAAGCCGATGCTGAGGGCTTCCCCGAGGTCGCCGAGACGATGAGGAATATCGCCGCAGCGGAGGTCGGCCACGAGAAGAGGTTCCTCGCCCTGGCGAAGAACATCGACGACGGGAGGGTCTTCAAGCGGGAGGGGGTCGTCAGCTGGAAGTGCAGGAACTGCGGCTACATCCACGAGGGGGCCGAAGCGCCGGAGGAGTGCCCCGCCTGCGACCACGAGAGGGCCTACTTCGAGCTCCTCTGCGAGAACTACTGACCTTGCTGTCGCCCATCGACTCATCGGCCCATCGACCCATCCGCGGGACCACCGGATCCCCGGGCCGGCAGATTCGAGACCGGTGCCGGGCAGGGTGGGAGGAGGGGGCGGCGGGGCC
>CP086218.1:327881-336623 GCA_020844795.1 Methanothrix sp.
GCCCTCGATGCTCAGGGCTTTCTGGGGCGACAAAGAGAGGTTCATGAAGGAGTACTGGCAGTTCTACTGGGACACCCCCAAGCGCGGCACCTACCTCGCCGGCGACAAGGCGACCCGGGACAAAGACGGGTACTTCTGGATCCAGGGTCGTATCGACGACGTCCTCAGCGTCGCAGGCCACAGGATCGCCAACGCCGAGGTGGAGAGCGCCCTCGTCGCCCACCCCAAGATCGCCGAGGCTGCCGTGGTAGGAAAGCCCGACGCGGTCAAGGGTGAGTCGATCGTCGCCTTCGCCGTCTTGAACGTCGGCGTCGAGCAGACCCCCGACCTCGCCAAGGATGCGATCAACTTCGTCAGGAAGACCCTCGGGCCCGTGGCGGCTCCTTCGGAGGTCTACTTCGTCAACGACCTACCAAAGACGAGGTCAGGCAAGATCATGCGCCGTGTCGTCAAGGCGAAGTGCCTGGGCAACCCCACCGGCGACATATCCACCCTCCTGAACCCCGAGGCCGTCGACGGCATACCGCTCATCGTCTAGATGAGCGATCCCATCTTTTTTTGATTTTTTTTCTGCCCGATCCATTCGAACGTTGGCCTGGCAGCAGATCGACCTCCTTCTGACGCCCCATAATTCCTTTCATCTCAAAGAGTCCGCCTAATTGAAAAGGCGACAATATAGAATTATATTATTTATATTAATTACTCATATAATATACCTGACGCTTTTTTATACATGGCGGTGGAGTATTCAATCCGGCCTGGGATGATCCGTTCCTCAATTATGACAGGTTCTCAGATCCGGGACGGACTTCCATCCACTCGATATACGCAAATCAACATTTGGAATTAAACTGTGTAGATATCCTTAATAATTGTGCCAAAAACATCATGATAAATCATTATAATATTTGTTCTCGATAGATTTATAAACAAAGGAAGTACAAGGTAGCCAGGTGCTTCCGACGCATCTCCACGATCCTGAGGGGATATGTTGACAGAGTCGGGCAGCAGGTCCGCTCGGCGATCCCAGAAGAGATCATCTAAATGCTGATTCGGCTACGAGACGGATCGCGGAATCGATGGGGAGGCGGAAACATCTCAATTTGAGGGCTAAAAGGAGGTTTTTAATTGGCTGAAGGAAAAACTGGAACTACCAAGGTTCTGATGGAAGAGACGAGGATTTTTGAGCCGCCAAAGGACCTGGCAGAGAACTGCAACGCCTGGCAGTGGGCAAAGAAGAAGGGCTTCAAGAGCGAGAAGGAGATGCGGGCCTGGTGCGGCGAGCACTACGTCGAGTTCTGGGACGAGATGGCCAAGACCTACGCCGACTGGTTCAACCCCTACAACAAAGTGATGGACGACTCGGGGAAGCCTTACTTCAAGTGGTTCTCCGGAGGAAAGATCAACGTCTTCTACAACGCCGTCGAGAGGCACATCAAGGCAGGAAAGGGCGACAGGGTGGCATACCACTTCATCCCCGAGCCGACGGACCAGGCCGAGAAGGCGTACACCTACCAGGAGATCTACGAGACCGTCAACAAGCTGGCCAACGGCCTCAAGAGCCTCGGCGTCGTCAAGGGAGACAGGATATCCATATACATGCCGATGGTCCCCGAGACGGTCATGGCGATGCTCGCCTGCGCCAAGATCGGCGCCATCCACAGCCTGGTATTCTCCGGGTTCAGCTCCAAGGGTTTCGGCGACAGGGTCGACGACTGCCAGGCTAAGGTAGTCTTCACCGCCGACGGGTTCTACAGGCGCGGCAAGCCCATGCCCCTCAAGCCCCAGGCCGACGAGGCTATCAAGGGGATAAAGAGCGTCCAGAACGTCGTCGTCCTGAAGAGGACAGGCCTTGACACCCCCTGGAACGAAGGAAAGGACGTCTGGTACCACGAGCTCGTCGCCAGCCAGTCCGCCGACTGCAAGACCGAGGAGCTGGACTCCGAGGACAGGCTCTTCATCCTCTACACCTCCGGAACCACCGGAAAGCCGAAGGGGATCGAGCACGCCCACGGAGGATACTGCGTATCTCCACCCCAGACCCTACACTGGGTCTTCGACCTCAAAGAGAGCGACACCTGGTGGTGCACCGCCGACGTCGGCTGGATCACCGGCCACTCTTACGTCGCCTACGGACCGCTGATGCTGGGCGTCACCAGCATAATGTACGAGGGATCTCCCGACTTCCCCGACTTCGGCCGCTGGTACAAGATCATCCAGGACCACAAGGTCACCGTCTTCTACACAGCCCCCACCGCCGTCCGGATGCTCATGAAGCAGGGCGCTGAGTGGCCAGAGAAGTACGACCTCTCCAGCATAAGGCTGCTGGGATCCGTCGGCGAGCCCCTCAACCCCGAGGCGTACATCTGGTATCGGAAGAACTTCGCCTACGACAAGGCCCCCATCATGGACACCTGGTGGCAGACCGAGACCGGCTGCTTCGTCATTTCCCCGCTGCCGATGACTCCCTGCAAGCCCGGCTCCGTCGCATATCCCCTCCCCGGCTTCAACACCACCATCTACGACGAAGACGGAAACGAGGTCCCCCTGGGAGAGGGCGGCAACATCGTCAACCCCACCCCCTGGCCATCGATGCTGAGAGCCTTCTACAAGGACGAGGTCAGGTACAAGAAAGAGTACTGGGAGATGTACTGGAACACCAAGCCCGGAACCTACCTCGCCGGCGACAAGGCGACGAGGGACAAGGACGGCTACTGGTTCGTCCAGGGCAGAATCGACGACGTCCTCAGCGTCGCTGGCCACAGGATCGCCAACGCCGAGGTCGAGTCCTCTCTGGTGGCCCACAAGGCCGTATCCGAGGCTGCGGTCATCGGCAAGCCCGATGAGGTGAAGGGCGAGGCGATCGTCGCCTTCGTCATCCTGAAGAAGGGTGTCGAGCCATCCGACGACCTGGCCAAGGAGCTGAAGACCCACGTCAGGACGACGATGGGCCCCCTGGCGATACCCGCCGGCGTATACTTCGTCGACGACGTCCCCAAGACCAGGTCCGGCAAGATCATGCGCCGGGTCATCAAGGCAAAGGCCCTCGGAAACCCCACCGGCGACACCTCAGCCCTCGCCAACCCCGAAGCTGTGGACGGCATACCCCTCATCTGAGGGGACCCGGCCACTTTCTACCTTTTTTTTGTCTTACCCAATCCCGGCTCTTTCAGCTAATAAGATCCCATCGACTCCGCGATCTGCGATTTTTGATGGTTCGCCCGGATTAAGACGGGATAGCCGAACACCACCTTCGAGCCTCGTGAAGGGAAGGGCCGATCCTCATCATGACAGATCGAATGCCCATCTCATGACTCTGAACTCAAATTCAGATACATTCCACTTATTGGAGAAATAATGAGATAAATCTTTAACAATTTAACATCATATATCCTTATAATTCCTTATAAAAGCTTATTTTTCGACACATTTATAAACGAGAAGGGGGAGAGATCGCATCAACGTTTCCGATGATCGACCGGAAACCGTCTTCATCTAAAGATCAAAGGAGGTAGAAAAGTGGCTGAAGGAAAGACTGGAACCACCAAGGTTCTTATGGAAGAGACGAGAATTTTTGAGCCGCCAAAGGACCTCGCCGAGAACTGCAACGCCTGGCAGTGGGCGAAGAAGAAGGGCTTTGCGACGGAGAAGGAGATGCGGGCCTGGTGCGGCGAGCACTACATCGAGTTCTGGGACGAGATGGCCAAGACCTATGCCGACTGGTACGAGCCCTACAATCAGGTGATGGACGACTCGGAGAAGCCCTACTTCAAGTGGTTCGTCGGCGGCAAGATCAACATGTTCTACAACGCCGTCGAGAGGCACATCAAGGCAGGGAAGGGCGACAGGGTGGCATACCACTTCATCCCCGAGGCGACCGACCAGGCCGAGAAGGCGTACACCTACCAGGAGATCTACGAGACCGTCAACAAGCTGGCCAACGGCCTCAAGAGCCTCGGCGTCGTCAAGGGTGACAGGATATCCATATACATGCCGATGCTCCCCGAGACGGTCATGGCGATGCTCGCCTGCGCCAAGATCGGCGCCATCCACAGCCTGGTATTCTCCGGGTTCAGCTCCAAGGGTTTCGGCGACAGGGTCCAGGACTGTGAGGCCAAGGTCGTCTTCACCGCCGACGGGTTCTACAGGCGCGGCAAGCCCATGCCCCTCAAGCCCCAGGCCGACGACGGCGTCAAGGACGCCGCAAGCGTCAAGAACGTCATCGTCCTGAAGAGGACCGGCCTGGAGGTCCCATGGACCGAAGGGAGGGACGTCTGGTTCCACGAGCTCGTCGAGAGCCAGTCCGCAGACTGCGAGACCGAAGTCATGGACGCCGAAGACCGGCTCTTCATCCTCTACACCTCCGGCACCACCGGAAAGCCCAAGGGTATCGAGCACGCCCACGGCGGATACTGCGTCGGACCGGCCTACACCTGCAAGTGGGTCTTCGACCTCAACGATGACGACATCTACTGGTGCACCGCCGACGTCGGCTGGATCACCGGCCACTCCTACGTCGCCTACGGCCCCCTCTGCCTCGGTATCACCAGCGTCATGTACGAGGGCTCCCCCGACTATCCAGACTTCGGCCGCTGGTACAAGATCATCGAAGACTACAAGGTCACCGTCTTCTACACCGCCCCCACCGCCGTCCGGATGCTGATGAAGCAGGGGACCGAGTGGCCCCAGAAGTACGACAGGTCCAGCGTGAGGCTCCTGGGATCCGTCGGCGAGCCCCTCAACCCCGAGGCTTACATCTGGTACCGGAAATACTTCGGAAACGACGTCTCCCCCATCATGGACACCTGGTGGCAGACCGAGTCCGGGTGCCACGTCATATCTCCCCTCCCCATGACCCCCTGCAAGCCCGGCTCCGTCGCTTACCCCTTGCCCGGATTCAACACCACCCTCTTCGATGAGGAAGGAAACGAGGTGCCCCTCGGCTCAGGCGGGAACATCGTCAACCCCACACCCTGGCCGTCGATGCTCAGGGCCTTCTACAAGGACGAGGTCCGGTACAAGAAGGAGTACTGGGACATGCACTGGAACGTCAAGCCCGGCACCTACCTCGCCGGCGACAAGGCGACGAGGGACAAAGACGGCTACTGGTTCGTCCAGGGAAGGATCGACGACGTCCTCAGCGTCGCTGGCCACAGGATCGCCAACGCCGAGGTGGAGTCCGCCCTGGTAGCCCACAAGGACGTAGCCGAGGCGGCGGTCATCGGCAAGCCCGACGAGATCAAGGGAGAAGCGATCATAGCCTTCGTCATCCTCAACGAGGGTGTCGAGGCGAACGACGATCTGATGAAGGCCCTTAGAACCCACGTCAGGACGTCCCTGGGGCCCCTGGCCATACCCGCTCAGGTCATCGCCGTCCAGGACGTTCCCAAGACCAGGTCCGGCAAGATCATGCGCCGCGTCATCAAGGCCAAGGCCCTCGGAAACCCCACCGGCGACACCTCCGCCCTCGCCAACCCCGAGGCCGTTGACTACATCCCTCTGATCTGAGGGAGAAAGGCCGCCATCCGCCAGGAGTGGGGACGGCCCCACTCTGGCACATATTTTTCTGCCCCGAGATTTTGGTGCTACAATTCAGTCGTTGAAGTCAAAAAAAAAGTTTCAGTGGCCGCATCCGCAGCCGTGATCGTCCTCTTCCCCGTGGTCGTGGCCGCATCCGCAGGAGTCGTCATCCTCGGGTCCTTGGATGACGAAGCCTCTCCCCAGATCTTCGGTGTCCACATAATCTATCACCGTAGGGCTATCTCCCAGGATCTCAGCATCCTCAGGGGAGAGATGTACCTGGATGCCGTTGCTCTCGTAGATCAGATCCCCTTCTTCAGCGTCGCCCCAGGCGAGGACATAGTTTGCGCCGGTGGCGTCGGTGGCTGCCAGGATCATCCTGACCACCCTTCCCTCTATCATGTTCTCTTTCAAAACCTTGGCGGCAACATCGGTTATCTCAATCATCGTCGATCACCTACCTACTGCATTTATCTCTTCATCGTTCAACTAATATCTAACTTTGGGATCGTATGGGCCCGGCGGAATATCCGTCTGCACTAAGAGGTCGGCCGAACCGAAGAAGAGAGGATAGAGGAGCCATGGGAGTCGATTTGGGAGATCTCCTGGAACGGGAGAATATAGAGATTAAGGATTTATCGGGACGCTGGATCGCGGTGGACGCCTTCAACACCCTCTACCAGTTTCTGAGCATCATCCGGCAGCAGGACGGGACCCCCCTCAGGGACGGGTCGGGGAGGACCACATCCCACCTCTCTGGGATCCTCTATAGGATGACAAACCTCCTGGAGGCGGGGGCGAAGGTGGCCTTCGTCTTCGACGGGGATCCGCCCCATTTCAAGAGGCAGATCCTGGACGAGAGGGCAGAGACGAGGTCGAGAGCTGAGGAGATGTGGGAGCGGGCGAAGGAGGAGGGGCTTCCCGCCTTCAAGTACGCCCAGGCCTCATCCCGCCTCGGAGATGAGATGATAGCCGACTCCAAGCGCCTCCTGGACGCCATGGGGATACCGGTCGTCCAGGCCCCCTCGGAGGGGGAGGCCCAGGCCGCCTTCATGGCGATCCGGGGGGAGGTCGATCTCGTGGGGAGCCAGGACTACGACGCCCTCCTCTTCGGGGCGCCGACGGTCGTCCGGAATATGGCGGTCACCGGCAAGAGGAAGCTTCCGGGAAAGAACGTCTACGTCGACGTCATGCCTGAGGTAATAAGCCTCGATAAAGAGCTCTCCCGTCTGGGGATCGAGAGGAGGCAGCTTGTGGAGATCGGGATAATGTGCGGGACTGACTATAACGAGGGGCTTAAACGGGTTGGGCCCAAGACCGCCCTGAAGCTGATAAGAGAGCACGGCGACCTGGAGGGGGTCCTGAAGGCGAGGGGCGAGACGATAGAGAGCGCCGCGGAGATTAGGGGATTATTCCTCGATCCGCCTGTCACAGACGATTACGTGATCGAGACGAAAAAGCCCGATGCAGAGAAGATTCTGAGATTTCTCTGTGACGAGAGGGATTTCTCCCCTGAGAGGGTGGAGAAGGCGATAAGGAGGCTGCAGGAGGCGGTGAAAGTTGGCCAGAGCACCCTCGACAAGTGGTTCTAGCCAGGGACAATTCGACCTCGACCTGGCGGGGGCCATTGAGCTGATAAAAAAATCGGGGGCTAGGACTGTGGGGGTTCAGGTCCCCGAAGGGCTGAAGAGGATGGCCTCCGATTTAGCGAGGGATATCCAGGAGGAGACCTGCGCCGAGGTGATCGTCTCCGGAGACCCGTGCTACGGCGCCTGCGACGTCGATCTCGACCTCTGCAGGGCGGCGGATTTGGTCATACACGTCGGCCACTCGGAGATGCTGGAGGGAGACCCCCTCCACGATAAAGTCGTCTACGTCGAGGCGAGGATTAGGGCCGACGTCAGGGAGGCCGTCGAAGGGGCTGCCGACCTCCTCTCCGCCCGGCGGGTCGGGGTAGTCACCACCGTCCAGCACGTCCACAAGCTCGCGGAGGTTCTGGAGGTTCTGAA
Organism: Methanothrix sp.; assembly: GCA_020844795.1. Classification (GTDB taxonomy): domain Archaea; phylum Halobacteriota; class Methanosarcinia; order Methanotrichales; family Methanotrichaceae; genus Methanocrinis. Next base: position 335,411 of record CP086218.1, read on the forward strand.
GGGTAGGGGTATCGATGGAGTCGTCCGGCCCGGCGGGAGGACGAGATACGCCGGCCAGGTCCTGGGATGCAACTACAAGGCCGCCCGAAATGCAGACGTCGATGAGTACCTATTCGTCGGTACGGGCCAGTTCCACCCCCTCGGGGTCGCCCTCGCCACGGGAAAGAGGACGGTGGCCGCAGACCCTGTGACCGGGAACGTCTCTGTAATCGACGCTGCGCAGATGTTGAAGCGCCGATATGGGGCGATAGCCAGGGCTGGTGATGCCGAAAGGATAGCGGTGATCGTCTCGAAGAAGCCGGGGCAACGGAGGATGGAGCTCGCAAGAAGGATGATCTCGCTGGGGGAGGAGCGGGGAAAACGGATGGTCCTCGTCTACCTCGACCGGATGGAGCCCGACGCCCTCGTCAACCTGGGGGTGGACGCCGCCGTCTCCACCGCCTGCCCGAGGATCGCCCTCGACGACCAGGCCAAATATAATATCCCTATCCTCACCCCCCCGGAGTTCGAGGTTCTTCTGGGGGAGCGCAAAGGAGACTACCTCCTCGACGAGATCCCATAGTTCTTCGCCTTCAATTTTACCCCCGGTCGACGCATCGACCAAGATGGTGGGTTGGAACTGAATATAAATGAAAGAATAACGCTGACGCTAAATGCACGATAGCCGCTACAAGAAGAGGATGTAAATTAGGTGAGGTGGCAGCGATCCATATTTCCCGAGGGCTCGCGCACCTAAGTACAGTATGGAACGTGGACGGGCTTATCTTCTGAGTTCGGAATGGGTTCAGGAGTTTCCCCGTCGCTATGGCCGCCACACTCGAAGCCAAGGTCCGGATTCGAACCGGAGTAGAATTGCTGACTGCACTCTGGCCCAGAAGGGCCGATATTCTGCAGGCAATTGCGTAACCACTCCGCCACCTTGGCACGAGGATATCAAGCTCTGCAATTCCAGATTTCGCCCGAGCCCAGCGGGACTGCTGTACGGACAGTTAGTGGTCGCGGGCTGAACACCTCGTTGCCTCGGTGCGTACACCCCGACTCTATCAAACTCGTCTTCTACGAGCGTCCTTAGAGTGGTCTCTTTTCAGGCACAGCTTCGGGCTTAGATGCTTTCAGCCCTTATCCGTTAGCGCGTAGCTGCTCGGCAGTGCCCTGCCGGACAACCGATCGACCAGTGGCGCCGCTGGTTTGTTCCTCTCGTACTAAAACCAGC
>CP086218.1:336723-361205 GCA_020844795.1 Methanothrix sp.
CAGCTCCACCCATTCGTCATCGACGGCGACGCTGATTCCCGTTATTACGATAGCATCGCCCATCTCCTCCATGATATCATCGGGGGTGATATCCTCCGCGGCGGAGGGCCCGATAGATAGGGCCGCGACAAGCAACAATATCTGCACTAATCTCAATCGTCTCATGACTAACCACCCACTTTTTGCTCTTTGATGCATATCTCTCTTTGCCGAATTGATTTAAGCTTTCTCGTCAAACCGTCCAGGATCATGCCCCAGATATGGTATAAGGGGGAGGTCTGAAAATAAATGAGGGCTTAGGATGCGGGAGATGGCAAAAGCCTTTTAATGGGATCCTCGTCAAGATGTATGTCGCCGCCCCTCCGCAGTCATACGTCAGTGTATATCTTAGAACTTTGATGATACATTTTTTTCAACAAGATTTAGACGGATCGTATTGGCCGATTACGCATTAGAAGCCAACTAATTTATGATAAAATTCACATTAAAGGCGTATTATCACAATATAATACATCACAATCAAAAGATATCCTCATGTAAAAATAAAATTGTGGCAAAAGCTAAATACCCCCTTTGTGTTAGATCCTGTCATACAACTTCAAATCTCCTGAAGGCAAGAGAGGTCATTAGAATGGGCAAGAACGTCCAAGATAAGAGCATCGATCCCGCCACCCGGGCGATGCTCCTGGAGGCAGATCGGGCGGGGATCGAGACCGCCTGGGACCGTTTCGAAAAACAGCAGCCCCAGTGCGGCTTCGGCATGCTCGGGGTCTGCTGCAGAAACTGCAACATGGGGCCGTGCAGGATAGACCCCTTCGGCGAAGGGCCTGATAGAGGGGTATGCGGCGCCACCGCAGACATCATCGTAGCGAGAAACCTCCTCCGGATGATCGCCGCAGGAGCCGCCGCCCACTCCGACCACGCCCGGGACGCCGTCATGACGTTCAAAGAGATGGCCGAGGGGAAGGCCAGGGGCTACCAGATAAAAGACGGGGCGAAGCTCGCCTCCCTAGCCACCGAGTACGGCATCTCCACCGAAGACCGCAGCCCTGAGGAGGTGGCCCTGGACCTCGCCAACCTTCTCCTCTCGGAGTTTGGAAAGCAGACGGGTCCGATCCAGTTCACGCGGAGGGCCCCCGCCAAGAGGCAGAAGGTATGGGAGGCCGCCGGGATCGAGCCGAGGGGGATCGACCGGGAGATCGTCGAGTGCATGCACAGAACTCATATCGGTGTCGACAACGACCCCGTCCACCTCCTCCTCCACGGCCTGCGGACGAGCATCGCCGACGGCTGGGGCGGCTCGATGATCGCCACCGACGTCCAGGACGTCCTCTTCGGAACCCCGACTCCTACGACCTCCGAGTCAAATCTGGGGGTCCTGAAGGCCGATGAGGTGAACATAATAGTCCACGGCCACGAGCCGATCCTCTCGGAGATGATCGTCGCCGCCGCCGAGGAGCCCGAGATGATCGCCCTTGCGGAGAAGATGGGCGCAAAGGGTATCAGTGTCGCTGGAATCTGCTGCACCGGAAATGAGGTTCTCATGCGCCACGGGGTTCCGACGGCCGGAAACTTTCTCCAGCAGGAGCTGGCCGTCATCACCGGAGCCGTCGAGGCGATGGTCGTCGACGTCCAGTGCGTGATGCCGGCCCTCGGAAACCTCGCCGGCTGCTACCACACCAAGTTCATCTCCACATCGCCCAAGGCGGAATTCCCCGGCACCCTCCGGATGGAGTTCCGCGAGGACGAGGCGCTCGAGATCGCTGAAGATATCGTCAGGGTCGCCGTCGAGAACTATCCGAACCGCGACAGGGCCAGGGTGAACATACCGAAGGAGAAGACCGGTTGCATGGTCGGCTTCAGCGCCGAGGCGATCCTCGGTGCCCTTGGCGGGACGCCAAAGCCCCTAATAGACGCCATAGTCTCAGGGTCTGTCAGGGGTGTCGGCGCCGTAGTAGGCTGCAACAACCCCAAGGTGCAGCATGACTTTGGCCACATCAATCTCGTCCGGGAGCTGATCAAAAATGACGTTCTGGTGGTCACCACAGGCTGCAACGCCATCGCCTGCGCCAAGGCCGGCCTCCTCCAGCCCGAGGCGGCCAAAGAGGCGGGTCCGGGGCTGCAGGCGGTCTGCGAGGCTCTCGCAGTCCCTCCGGTCCTCCACATGGGCTCGTGCGTCGACATCAGCCGGATCCTCGTCCTGGCGGCGGCCATCGCAGACCACCTGGGAGTGGACATCAGCGACCTTCCGGCCGCCGGCGCCGCTCCAGAATGGATGAGCGAGAAGGCGGTCAGCATCGGCGCCTACGTCATAGCCTCCGGGGTATACACCGTTCTGGGGACGGTGCCGCCGGTCCTCGGAAGCCCTGAGGTCACAGAAGTCCTCACCAAAGGGACGGAGGGGGTCGTCGGTGCATCCTTCGCCGTGGAGCCGGACCCCTTCAAGGCGGCGAAGCTGATGATCGAGAAGATCGCAGAGAAGAGGGCGGGGCTAGGCCTGGGGGCGTAGCCCCCACACCCTGAATCCGGGAGTTGAAATTAGATGAAAGAGATATTGATAAGGCCTGAAAGGTGTATGGGGTGCCGCTCCTGCGAGATAGCCTGCGCCGTCGAGCACTCGCGCTCCAAGAGTCTCTTTGGAGCCGTGGCCGAAAAGTCGCCTCCAAAAAAGAGGATCTACGTCGAGTTCGTGCCCGAGTGCGCCATCTCCGTCCCCATGGTATGCCATCACTGCGAGGACGCATCATGCGTCTCGGTCTGTCCCACCGGCGCCCTCCGCCAGGACGGGATCGTCAGGGTGGTGACCCACGATATCGAGGCCTGCATAGGTTGCTGGACCTGCACTTCCGTCTGCAGCTACGGGATGATCGGTAGAAACAGGGATCTGAGGGTCGCCATCAAGTGCGACTGGTGCCCGGACCGAGAGGGTCCAGCCTGCGTCTCCGCCTGTCCCACCGGGGCTCTGGTGTACAAGGAGGTGGATGAGTTCTCGGGGTCGAAACGTGCCGTGGCGGCTCTTAAGCTGGCCCAGGGGGTCTCCGCTGCCGAGATCCGCTGAGGGGATCCCTCCCCTCCTTTTTATGAGATGATCTAGGAGAAAACCGATATGGCCGACGAAAGATTGGTCCCCACCGTCTGCCCCTACTGCGCCCTGGGCTGCGGACTTTACATAAAGATAAACGAGGGCGGCCCGATGATCGAGTACATGCTCGATCATCCCACCAACGAGGGGTCCCTATGCGCCAAGGGGAACGCCTCCCTGGAGATCATAAACCATCCCGATCGCCTCCGCCACCCTCTCAAAAAGACGGAAACTGGCTGGTTGCGGATCTCATGGGATGAGGCTCTTGCGACCGTAGCCGGGAAGATCGCAGAGACGTTAAGGGATCACGGTCCCGATGCCCTCGGTTTTCTCGGATCTGCCAAGTCCACCAACGAGGAGAACTACCTCTTCCAGAAGATGGCCCGGACCCTGGGCTCAAAGAACGTCGACTGCTGCGCCAGGAGGTGCCACTCGCCTACGATCCCGGCCCTCAAGAGGGCCTTCGGCGCCTCCTGCATGACAAACCCCATCGCCGACCTCGCCAACTCCGACTGCATCTTCGTCATCGGGTCGAACTTCGCCGAGAACCACCCCATCGTCGCCAGGTGGGCTCTGAGGGCGAAGGACCGGGGGGCGAAGATAGTCGTCGCCGACCCCAGAATCACCCCCACCGCGTGGCTCGCAGACCTCCACCTCCGGATCAAACTGGGGACGGACGTCGCCCTCCTCAACGGGATGATGAACGTCATCATCGATGAGGGGCTTTGGGATCGAAAGTTCGTCGCCGATAGGACCGTCGGATTTGAGGCCCTCGCCGATAAGGTGGCAGGATATACCCCGGATAAGGTATCGGGGATCATCGGCGCAACGCCGGAGGCGATCGTCAGGGCGGCGAGGATCTACGCCGGATCAGATTCATCGGCGATCGTCTACTCCATGGGGATAACCCAGCACTCCCACGGCACGAACAACGTTGCCGCCTGCGCCGATCTCGCCCTCCTCACCGGCCAGCTGGGAAGGTCGGGGGCGGGGCTGTATCCCCTCCGGGGCCAGAACAACGTCCAGGGGGCCTGCGATATGGGGGTCCTCGCCGACTTTTATCCCGGTTCCGTATCCGTCCACGACCCTATAGCGGTCCAGCTCATCGAAGAGGCCTGGGGGACGGGCCCATTGCCGATAGGCATGGGGATGACGGCAGAGATGATGCCGGTGGCGGCGGCGTCAGGGAACCTGCGGTTTTTGTATATCATCGGCGAAGACCTGGTCAACTCCGACTCCAGCTCGTCGAGGGGCAGAAGGGAGCTGGAGAGCCTCGACTTCATGGTCGTCCAGGATATCTTCATGACCGATACCGCCGAGATGGCGGACCTGGTCCTCCCCGCGGCGGCCTGGGCGGAGAAGGAGGGGACCTTCACCAGCTCGGAGCGGCGGGTCCAGTGGAGCCCCAAAGCCCTCGATCCTCCTGGAGAGGTGAGGTCGGACCTGTCGACGATCCTGGATCTCGCAAGGCTTCTGGGACTGGACTTCGATTACGCCGGACCCGAGGAGGTTCTGGCGGAGATCGGGAGGGTGGTTCCCAGCTATGCCGGGATATCGATGGGTAGGGCCGGGGAGAGGGGCGGGGTGATCTGGCCCTGCCCGTTCCCGGAGCATCCGGGGACCCCCATCCTCCACCAGGAGGGCTTCTCCGCCCCCGGGGGGAGGGCCAGGATCGTTCCGGTAGATTACCTCCCCCCCGCCGAAGAGGCGACCCTCGACTACCCGCTCCTCCTGACCACCGGGAGGGAGGCGCTCCATCACAACGCCGGGTCCATGACCCGGAGGAGCTTCTCCCTGATGAAGAGGGCTCCCGAGCTCTTCGTCGAGGTGAACCCCCGGGACGCCGACCGGTGGGGGATCGTCGACGGGGATCTGGTGGAGGTGAAGACCCGCCGGGGTGAGGCCTGGGCGAGGGCTCGGGTCACCACCCGGCAGGAGGTGGGGGTCATCTTCATGCCCTTCCACTTCCCCGAGACTAACATGCTCACCAGCGACGTCATCGATCCGGAGGCGAGGATACCGGAGTTCAAAGTTGCCGCCTGCAGGATAGGAAGGATGAAGGGGTTGATATAGGTTGGATCTTTACGTCGATATCGATAGGTGCATCTATTGTCACGCATGTGAGATCGCCTGCGAGAGGGTCCACGGCGAATCGAGGATATCGGTGGAGGCGGTGAGGGACCGGGCCTGCGTCCCCGTATTATGCCACCACTGCGATCCTGCCCCCTGTGCTGCCGTCTGCTCCGCCGGTGCCCTCACCCAGGGTGAATCTTCCGTCATCTTTGAGGCCGAAGAGTGCACCAGATGCGGCCTGTGCACCATCGCCTGCCCCTTCGGAGCCGTTTATCTCGGCGACGCCGACGGCCTCCAGAAGTGCGATCTCTGTCCCGAGATGGAGGTTCCGGCATGCGTTCTCACATGTCCTGCTGAGGCTCTGGTCTGGGGCGACGGGGTGGAGAGGGCGGGGGTTCTGAGGAGGAGGGCTGCTGGAAGGGTGGCTCAATATTACGCAGAGTCCTCAGGGAGGGATCGGATATCAATGTCGCAGGGAGGGGCCGGATATGAATGAAGAAAGGAAGGGGGTCTGGAGGATCCTAGCCGTCGACGAGGATGGGTGCATCGGCTGTCGGGCATGCTCCTCCCTCTGGCCCGAGATATCCACCTCTCTCTCCCTATCGGAGAGGGGGCCGGAGCGGACGGTCAGGTTTCCCAGGATCTTCGGGGAGTCTGAGACGAAGATCGCCGGAGGGCTGGAGAAGGTCTGCCCCGTTGGGGCCATATCCATCATCTCCCCAGGCGAGATCCCCGGAGAGGATAGCTTCTCCCTCGTCTTCGATATGGTCCGGTGCCCCAGGTGCAGGGCCCCCTTCGCCACCGGCAAGGAGCTGGATTACGTAAAAGGAAAGCTTCCAGAGGATATCAGAGCAGAGAGCTCGTATCCCTCTTGGATCGACCTCTGTCCCACCTGCCGCAGGTCGGCCTTCCGGGAGGGGGCTTCAAGGGAGGTGATCGTCAGAAGGAGCGGGGCGAGGAGGTGATGGGCCATTAGGGAATCGAGCCCCTACGAGGACCAGGTCGACCGATACGACCGGTGGTTTGAGAGGAACCGGGCCGCCTACCTATCGGAGCTCGCCGCCGTCAGATCCCTGACCCCTCCCTTCCGGCTGGGGCTGGAGGTGGGGGTGGGGACGGGGAGGTTCGCAGCCCCCCTCGGCGTCTCCGTCGGCCTCGACCCATCCCTCCCGATGATGGCGGTGGCCCTGAAAAGGGGCGTCCTCTGTGTCAGGGGCGTCGCCGAGCAGCTCCCCTTCCGGGACGGCGCCTTCGACCTCCTCCTGATGGTGACCGTCGACTTCCTGCTGAGGGAGAGGGCGGTCGCCTTCCAAGAGGCTGAACGGGTCCTCGCTCCGGGCGGCTCGATCGTCGTCGCCTTCATCGACCGGGATAGCCCCCTAGGCAGGCGGTACGAAGCGGAGAAGGGGAGGGACGGTGGGAAGGAGGATGATCGGGGGGGTTTTTACGGAGATGCCCGTTTCCTCTCTTCTGAGGAGATGGCATCCCTCCTGGAAGGGGCGGGGTTTGGCGACCTGGTCTTCGCCGAGACGCTCTTCTCTGAGCCGGAGGATATGATATACCTCGAACCTCCCATCCCCGGATGCGGCCGGGGCTCTTTCGTCGTCGTCCGGGGAGAAAGGTTATAGATGGGTCCCTTCCAGGTGGATGGAGAGTCTCATGGAGTTCACATCCATCCTCCTGATCGCCCTCGCCGTCGCGGCGGACGCCTTCGCCGTCTCGGTGGCCGGCGGGGCGGCGGCGACGGAGGCGCGGCTGAAGATCGCCACCACCGCCGCCCTCTTCTTCGGCGGCTTTCAGGCGTTGATGCCGGTGATCGGCTGGTTTGGAGGGTCTCAGTTCAGCGACGTCGTCACCGGATACGACCACTGGGTAGCCTTCCTCCTCCTCGCCCTCATAGGGGCAAAGATGATCCGCGACTCCTCATCGAAGGTTTCGGGGGATAAGGCTGCAGACCTCCTGGACCGCCGGATCCTCGCCCTCCTGGCCGTCGCCACCAGCATCGACGCCCTCGCCGTCGGCGTCACCTTCGCCTTCCTCGAGGTCTCCATCGTCTATTCCGTGGCGGTCATCGGCGCCGTCACCTTCGTCCTCTCCTTCATCGGAGTCTACATTGGAGGAGGCTTGGCGGGGCTCTCTGAGAGGAGGATCGGTATCATCGGCGGCCTCGTCCTCATCGGCATCGGCCTGAAGATCCTCCTGGAGGGGCTCTACCTTTAGCCGCCTCTAGGAAGGGTCTCTCATCCCTTCTCCGCCCCGTAGCCCCCTTGCGCCAATAAATTAGAAATAGTTTGCAGCCGTAAAATGACCTGGAGGTTGAATCAATTGTTGGTACTTGTAGTCTACTACACCATGAACGGCCACACCCATCGGCTGGCCGAGGCGGTCGCCGAGGGGGTCCGTCAGGTGGAGGGGGCAGAGGTGGCCCTCCGCCGGGTCCCCGAGACCCTCTCGGAGGCGGAGCTGAAGAGGAGGGGAGGGTCGGCGGAGGCGGGGAAGGGTTTTGGCAGAGTCCCGGTCTGCACCCCCGAGGAGCTGGAAGAGGCGGACGCCGTCATCTTCGGGACCCCCTCGTACCTGGGGAATATGGCGGGGCAGATGAGGATCTTCCTCGACTCCCTCGGCGACCAGTGGAAGAGGAACGCCCTGGTGGGCAAGGTGGGATCGGTCTTCGTCTCCTCGGGGTCCCAGCACGGGGGTCAGGAGTCGACGATATTGAACTTCCACCCGACGCTCCTCCATCTCGGGATGATCGTCGTAGGCCTCCCCTACACCTTCGAGAGCCAGAGGAGGATCGACGAGGTGGCGGGGGGATCCCCCTACGGAGCCTCCACCATCGTCGGGAGGGCGGGGGAGAGGACGCCGAGCGAGACGGAGCTCGCCGGTGCGAGGTTCCAGGGAAAGCATGTCGCAGAGATAGCGTCGAAGCTGGCCCGTTGACGATTCTCCAGGTGTCTGAGCCGGCGGCGGGGATCGATGGGCCGGACCCGGGGCTCTTCTTTCTCATCTTTTTCGTCTATTTCTTCTGTATTTCTTCTATTTTCGTCTATTATCGGGGTTCGGTCTCCTCCGATCGCATCGAAGGATGGAGGTCGATATCTTACGGCCAGATGGCAGGATGCGGGACAGAGTTTAATAGATGCGGTCCGATAATAGATATCGATGATAGACTTCTTCCTCCAACAGAGCCGTAACCCCGACTTCACCGGCAGAGAGCAGCTCCTGATGGGGCTGAAATCCGCCCTCGGCGGTGGGGGTACGGCCGTCCTCCTCGGGGCCGACGGGATGGGAAAGAGCGCCACCGCCGCAGAATACGCCAGGGTCAACGCCGGAGAATACGACTTCATCTTCTCGGTGAGGTCCTGGAACGATACCGTCCTCGCCCTCGACTTCGCCTCCCTCGCCGCCCCCCTGGGCATACCCCATCAGGAGGACTCCGACCTCCTCGATCTAGGAGATGCCGTCCGGGCCTGGATGGAGGTGAACGGCCGGTGGCTTTTGATCTTCGACGACGCCCCCTCCCCCTCGGCCCTGGAGGTCCATCTCCCCCAGGCCGGCTCTGGTGGCGGAGGTGTCATCATAACATCAACCAGTAGAAAGAGCTGGATGGGGGGCGAGGCAGCCTCTTTCGAGATCGGACCCCTGGAGCCGTCGCAGGCCGTCGCTTTTCTTATGAGAAGGACAGGCCAGGAGGACCCTGCCGCATCAATGAGGCTTGCGGAGTTGCTGGAGGGGTTCCCCCTCGCTCTGGAGGTCGCAGCAGGCTACATCCGCTGGACGGGGATATCTCTATCCCGTTATGTCGATCTTCATGAGAGGCGGCTCGGCGAGATCTCGGGCAAGACAGGACCGTCCCTACCCGAAAACCTGGCCGCCGTCCTGGATATATCCATGGAGCAGGTCCGGGCCGTATCCGTCGAGGGATCTGAGATCCTCAGCCTATCCGCCTTTCTGGCGCCAGAAGACCTCCCCTTCGACCTCCTCCTCGAGGCGGGCTCCCTCCTCCCCGACTCCGTCGACCTGGGGCTCGCCGCCCTCGAGAGGAGGGGGCTATTGAGGAGGGGTGGAGCCCCTCCATCGGTCCACCCCCTCATCCAGGCCTTCGCCTTCGGGGCCCTCGACTTCGAGGGGAGGAAGGCCTGGGCAGAGGAGACCGTCCGGGCGGTGGGGGGTGCCTTCAGCCCTCGCATGGAGAACCTCTCTCGATGGCCAGAATGCGGCCGCCTCCTCCCCCACGCCCTCGCCTCCACCGGGAAGCTGGAGGATCTGGGAGGCGGCTCCGAGGAGGCCTCCCTCCTCCTGAACCAGGCGGGGCTTTACCTCCAGCGGAGGGGCGACCTGATGGGGGCGAGGTCCGTCCTGGAGAGGCTCGTCTCCGTCGACGAGAGGTTCTATGGCCCCTCCCACGGGGAGGTGGCCACCGACCTCAACAACCTCGGCTCGGTCCTTCGGGTCCTGGGGGACCTTCCGGGGGCGATGGCTCACTTCGAGAGGGCCATCGCCATCGAGGAGGCGCAAGGTGAGCCCGACCAGCTCAAGATCGCCATCAGGGCGAACAACCTGGGTACGGTCCTGCGGTCCCTCGGGGACCTTCCGGGGGCCCTCGCCCAGTACGAGAGGGCGCTATCCATCGACATGGACGCCTATGGCCCGAACCATTTCAAGACCGCCATCCGTATAAACAACCTCGGAGAGGTCCTCCGTGAGATGGGGGACCTGGACGGCGCGAGGGAGTCCTTCAAGCTCGCTCTCCGGGTCTTCGGCCAGTTCCTGGGGCCGGGCCACCATTATACTGAGAGGGCGAGAGAGAACCTGGAATCCCTGGGAGAAGGCGGCAAAGAATGAGAGAGAGGGGCGGAAGGGCGAAAGTCGGAAGGGTAAACGGCGGATGAGTTGACGGTGGAAAGGGAGCAGAGGGAAGGGCGTCCGCCGCCCTTCAGATCTCCCACCCCCACCCCCACCCCAATTCTACTATCCGACCGATCTGGCCGCCTGTCATCGGGTGACGGGGGCAGGACCCCAGTCCGCGGGATCGAACTTGTTGTCCCGGAAGTCCTTGATCACGGCGTGGCCGGAGGAGACGAGGAGGCGGTTGAAGTTGACGAGGGAGCCGGTATCGGGATCTTCGATGTAGGCGACGGCGATCCACCGGCCGTATCTGTCTTTCACCCCCTGGTCGTCGACGTCGAGGTGGACGATCTCGTCCAGGAGCCAGGCCTCAGCGAAGAACTTGGAGGCCTTCCCCGCCGGGGTATCCATCTCGGGGGCGTCGACGTCGGCGAGCCTCACCCTGCCGAACCCCTCGACGTCGAAGGTGTCGCCGTCGACGACCCTCGTCACAAGGCCGGAGACGGAGATCTCCGGAGGCTCGGGACCGTCCTTTGGGGATAGGAGGTCTCCAAGGCGGACGCCGTCGATACATCCGGCCCCGGCCAGGAGGGCGGCCAGAAGGAGAGATAGCGCCAGGGCCTGGAGGGGACTGACCCGGCGACCTTTCATCTTTGAGATGTCTAACCCTCCAGCTCCTCGATCATCTCCTCCACCTCTTCATACCCCTCCTGATACTTCTCCTCCTCGTCGGGGGCGAGCTCCTTCAAGAGGCGGAGAAACTCCCCGGCGTGGACCCTCTCCTCGTCGGCGATATCGACGAGGACGGCCCTCGCCAGCTCGTCGTCCGTCGACTCCGCCAGCTGCATGTAGAGCTGGACCGCCTCATACTCTGCTGCGATCATGTACCTGACCGCCCTGATCAGCTCCTCGCTGGTGAGCTTTCTATCCCAGGCGAGGCCGGAAAAGGGGTTTGCAAACTCGGGCATATATCCTTCCTCCTTCAACCATCGATATCTACAGGCAAGTCCAAGCTCTGGACTGGCGATATATCTTTCGGTCTCTTCCGATCGGTTCCGCCTTCCGTCCCCGCAGGACCGGAGAGGTCGCAGGTCTCCATCTCCTCCGCCCTCCGGAGACGGTAGGTTGATCGCCTTCGTTGGTTTTTCTCACCCCGCCCTCCGGGCCGCCGCCAGGGCCAGGTAGATGAAGGGGGTGTCGAGGGCGGCTATCAGGATCTTGATGACGTACTGGCCGGCGATCATCTGGAGGAGGACGGAGTTTGGGACGAGGCCGTAGAAGGCGAGGGTGATGAAGATCAGGGTGTCGATGGCCTGGGAGGCTGCTGTGGAGGCGTTGTTTCGAAGCCACATATGCCTCCCGCCGGTCTTCTTCCTCAAAAAGCCGTAAGCCCAGACGTCATGGTGCTGGCTCACCAGATAAGCGATCATGGAGGCGGCTATAACGCGAGGAGCGAACCCGAATACGGCATCAAAGGAGCTCGCAAGCGCCGGGTCCATCAACGGGGATGAAGACCACCGGAGGGCGATCAGGACCGAGACGAGCATCACCACGTTCGCGAGAAAGCCCGTCCAGACGGCGAGCCTCGCCTTCTCCTCTCCGAAGAGCTCGCTCAGGATGTCCGTCAGAAGGAAGGTGGAGGCGTAGACGAGGACCGCTGCCGGGGCGATGAAGGGGCCGAAGGCGATCGTCTTGACGGCCAGAAGGTTTGCCAGGACCGTCAGGGAGGCGAAGACTCCGACGGCGATCTCAGGGCCCCGGCGGGCCGCGAGGGCTGCGCAGGCGGTGACGATGGCGAGGGTCGCCGCCGCCCAGAAGATGGGGGTCGGATCCATAAAGGCTCTCTCATCCTCACCTATCCATCGAGCCGGCCAGGGCGAAGTAGGCGAGGAGCGCCTCCAGCTGGATCCGCTCGTTGGCCCCTTCCGTCATCCGAAAGTCGATCTCGCCGATCCTGTCCATCAGCCTCACCAGGGTCGGGGCGGGAAGATCGTCGGAGTCCATGAGGCTGAGGGTCTGTCGATGGATCTGGATTACGACGTCCTCTCCGGAGAGCCCCTGGACGAGGAGGAGGTCGTCGAGGAGGCTCCGAGCCTGGGTGAAGTTGCCGGCGAGGGCGGTCGTCATCAGTTCCCGGATCTGCTCGGGGCGGGCGGTGGAGGTGATCTGGTAGATCGTCTCCTCCGTCACCTCCCCCTCCATCAGGGAGGCGGCCTGGAGGGCGTTGATCGCCTTTCTCATATCGCCTCTGGCGACGTAGACGATCGCTCCCATCCCGCCTTCCGTCACCTTGACCCCCTCCTCCTCGGCTATCTTCTTCATCCTCTCGCTGACCGCCTCGTCGGATAAAGAACGGAACCGATAGACGGCGCATCTTGACTGGATCGGCTCAATGATCTTGGAGGAGTAGTTGCAGGAGAGGACGAACCTGCAGATGGAGCTGTACCTCTCCATCGTCCTCCGCAGGGCGGACTGGGCGTCGCTGGTCAGGGCGTCGGCCTCGTCGAGGAATATCACCTTGAACTCGGCGCCGCCGAGGGGGGCCGTCCGGGCGAAGTCTTTCACCTTGTGGCGGACGACGTCGATCCCCCGCTCGTCGCTGGCGTTCAGCTCGATGAAGTTTCCCCGCCACTCCTCGCCGTAAAGCTCCCTCACCATGCTGATGGCGGCGGCGGTCTTCCCGACGCCGGGGGGGCCTGAGAAGAGGAGGTGGGGGACGTTTCTGCTCCTGACGTAGGACTTGAGCCTCTTCACGATCTCCTCCTGGCCCACCACGTCCTCCAGGCTCAATGGCCTGTACTTCTCGATCCAGATCTCCTCTTTGATCCCGCATCCCTCCTTGATGACGACCTGGGCCTGTCTCTATATCAAATTTGCCGCCACGTCGGCAAACAGAACCGACAAAGCCTAAATAGGACGTTATCAATGCCCTACCCGTTGTTGGAGGACTAGGATGATCTCTGAGGTGGCAGGACAATACGACGCGAAAGAGGTAGAGGGAAGGGTCCGGAAGTTCTGGGAAGACCGCGGCATCTACGCCCTGGCCAGGACGATGAGGACCGGCGGGAGGAAGTTCTTCTTCGTCGACGGGCCGCCCTACACCACCGGGAGGATCCACCTCGGGACCGCCTGGAACAAGATCATCAAAGACTCCATCCTCCGCTACCGGTCGATGAACGGCTTCGAGATCAAGGACCGGGCGGGCTGGGATATGCACGGCCTGCCCATCGAGGTGAAGGTGGAGGAGCACCTGGGCTTTGAGAGCAAGAAGGATATCGAGACCTACGGCGTCGACCGGTTCATCGAGAAGTGCAAGGAGTTCGCCCTCAGCCAGAAGGACCAGATGACAGAGCAGTTCAGGACCCTGGGAGCCTGGCTGAACTGGGAGGACCCCTACATGACCCTCAAGGACGAGTACCTGGAGGCGGCGTGGTGGACCCTCAAGAGGTCGGACGAGCGGGGACTTCTGGAGAGGGGGTTTCGGGTCGTCAACTGGTGCCCCCGGTGCGAGACCGCCATCGCCGATGCCGAGGTGGAGTACTGGGAGGAGACCGATCCGTCCGTCTACGTCAAGTTCCCGGTCGTCGGCGAAGAGAAGACCTTCATGATGATCTGGACGACGACGCCGTGGACGATCCCCGCCAACGTCGGCGTCGCCGTCCACCCCGACTTCGAGTACTCGAGGGTCCGGGCGTGGAAGGAGGACCCCGAGGAGGCCGAGATCCTGATCATGGCTTCGCCCCTCGTCGAGAACGTCCTGCGGGAGGGGAGGTACAGGGACTACGAGGTCCTGGACCGGTTTGGGGGAACGGATCTTGCGGGGCTCGAATACGAGCACCCCCTCGCCGACCTGATCCCTGCCCAGAGGGAAATCGTCCACAAGATACACCTCGCCGACTTCGTCACCGCCGAGAATACCGGCTCGGTCCACATCGCCCCCGGCCACGGCCTCGAGGACTTCGAGCTGGGGGTCGCCGAGGGGATGGAGATCTTCTGCCCCGTCGGGGAGGACGGCCGGTATACGAGAGAGGCGGGGGAGAAGTACGCCGGCAAGTACGTCCGGGCGGCGAATAGAGAGGTGGACGAAGATCTCGCCGACCGGGGCCTCCTCCTCGCCGAGGGCGAGATCGTCCACAGGTACGGCCACTGCTGGAGATGCAAGACCCCCATCATCTACATCGCCACCCCCCAGTGGTTCCTCAAGATCTCAGAGATCAGGGACGATATGCTCGATGAGATCGCCAAAATTAAATGGTATCCCGATTGGGCAGGCTCCGCCCGGTTCAGGGACTGGATCAGCGGCGCCCGGGACTGGTGCATCTCCCGCCAGAGGTACTGGGGGATACCCCTTCCCATCTGGATCTGTAGCGATTGCGGCAAGAAGAAGGTGATCGGCTCCATGGAGGAGCTACGCCGGAGGTCCGGCGCCGTCGTCGAGGACCTCCACCGGCCTGCCGTCGATCTCGTCACCATCAGATGTTCCTGCGGCGGCGAGATGAGGCGGGTTCCCGACGTCTTCGATGTCTGGTTTGACAGCGCCGTAGCCTCCTGGGCTACCCTCAACTATCCCCGGGATCAAGAAGAGATCAAGGAGTGGTGGCCTGCAGACTTCATCACCGAGGGGCACGACCAGACCCGGGGCTGGTTCTACTCCCAGCTCGGGGCTAGCATGGTCTCCTTCGGCGTCGCCCCCTACAGGTCTGTTCTGATGCACGGCTTCACCCTCGACGACAAGGGCAAGAAGATGAGCAAGAGCATAGGAAACGTCGTCTCCCCGGAGGAGGTCGTCGGGAAGTTCGGGGCCGACACCCTCCGGCTCTACGTTCTCTCCTCCAACGCCCCCTGGGAGGACATCCATTTCAGCTGGGATGAGGTGGCGAACACCAACAGGATGCTCAATATCCTCTGGAACGCCTACAGGTTCCCCCTCCCCTATATGATCCTGGACGGCTTCGACCCGAAGAGGACCACCCTTGATATGGTCCAAGAGAGCCTCCGGCCCGAGGACCGGTGGATCCTCTCCCGGGCCAACACCCTCGCCGCCGAGGTCGAGACGAGCATGGGATCCTACCAGCTCCAGAGGGCTACCAGGGCGATAGCCGACTTCGTCCTGGAGGACCTATCCCGGTGGTACATCCAGCTCGTCCGGCCCCGGACCTGGATCGAGATCGACGACCCCGACAAGCTCGCCGCCTACGCTACCATCCTCGAGGTGATGACGACCCTCGCGAAAATCCTCGCCCCCTTCGCCCCCTTCACCGCCGAGACGATCTACCAGAACCTGGTGAGGGGGACCGATCCCCAGGCTCCAGAGTCGGTCCACCTCTGCAACTGGCAGAGGCCGAGGGAGGTGCTCATCGACGCAGCCCTCGAAGAGGAGATGGCCCTGGTGAGGGAGGTGGTGGAGGCGGTCTCCAACGCCCGCCAGAAGGGAGGGCGGAAGCTGAGGTGGCCCGTCGCCGAGGTGACGATCTCCCCTAAGAGGGAGATCCCCGACCTGGGGGGCCTTCTATCCGTCCTAAAGAGCCAGACCAACTCCAAGAGGGTGACGGTCGCGGCCATCGGGGAGAAGCCCGAGATGGAGATCGCCCTAAACCCCGTCCCCAAGAAGATCGGACCCGCCTTCAAGGGCGAGGCCCAGAAGGTGATAGAAGCTCTCAAGGGAGCGGACCCGGCGGAGGTGAAAGAGCGGCTCATCGCCGGCGAGTTCATCCTGGGGCCTTACGCCATCGTCCCCGATATGGTGGAGTTCATCGAGAAGATCCCCGAGAACCTGGTGGCAGCCGACTTCTCCGCCGGGACCGTCTACGTCGACGTCACCCTCACCGAGGATCTGAAGGCAGAAGGTTATGCGAGAGAGATCATCAGGAGGATCCAGGATATGAGGAAGGAGATGGATCTGCGGGTAGAGGAGAAGATCGAGGCGACGATCAGGTTGGACGATGAGGTGGTCAGAGGGCTCCTGGAGAGGATGAGAGACCATATAGCCGCCGAGGTCCGGGCGACTCGCCTCGAGATGGGATCTGATCTGCAGGTCACGGGATCCCTCGTCAAGGGATGGTCTATAGAAGATCTGGAGACGACCATCGCCATCTCTCGCGGATAATTAATATATAAGATTAGTGCCAGAGATGGGGCCATGGAAGATCCGTCACCCTCCCTGAAGGTCGAGGTGAAGGGGGTCTATACCCTCCAGGCAGCCGGAGACCTGGTGGCCCCCGTCGTCCTCCTCGAGGATGAGGCCTCGAGGATCGTACCGGTCTTCGTCGGCCTCTCGGAGGCGATCTCGATCCACCAGGCCCTCTCTGGGGCGGTATCCCCCAGGCCCACCACCCACGACCTCTTCGTCTCCGCCCTCGATAGCCTGGGGGCGAAGATCGGAGGGGTTCTCATCGACGACCTGGACGGAGGGGTCTACTACGCCCGCCTCTCGATATCCATCGACTCCGTCGAGAGGGATGTGGACGCCAGGCCCAGCGACTGCATAGCCCTCGCCCTGCGGTCGGGAGCGCCTATCACCATCCGGGAGAGGGTCGTCATAGAATCGTCGATGGAGAGGAAGGAGCTGGAAGATCTGAAGGGGATCGAGGATTATCTCTACCCCGACCGTTGACCGCCTTCTGAGCCTTCTCCCTATTCTCTTCTCTTTTGATATCATCTCATCCGACCTTCCCTCTTCCGATCTTATCGGGAGGATCGGTTAGAGACAGCCCCCCCATCCTCCTATTTTCCTTTCTTATCTAAAAGATGGGAAAACGTTTAATACCATCCTTCGCCAAGAATTATACGTCTCCTCGGAGGAGAGACCCGGGGTACGATCACAAAATTCACGATGGTTTAGCACGTCCGGACTCGAAATACTGGCGAAGATGAGTTTTCGCGACCTTTAGCGAAGGGGGTACATCTTGCCTGAGAATAAGGGAGGGGATCGTGTATGGCCGTATTTGAGGTAAGACCATGAGACGTCAATCGACCATCTCTTCGACCTGCTTATTGCTGGTCCTGAGCTTGAGCTTCTTTCCGTTCATTTCATCCGCCGGTGCCCAGGGGTACGGGGGGGGCGAGACCATAATTCATTGGCAATATCGCCCAGAAGAGCCGATAGTCCAGGTGGGCTTTGCAGACGAGATCCTCCCCCTGGGGGTCCAGAACGCTACAAAATCGATCCGGATTCCAGGGCTAGAAAACCGGATCATCCCCGGTGAGCCGGTCGTACCCTTCAGAACTGCGAGGATACTGATCCCCTTCGGGGAAGAGGTCCAGGAGATAAAGGTCCTTCCTGGAGAGAAGAAGAACCTCGGCAAGATCCTGATCGAGCCCGGCCAGGACCCCCTCCCCATAAGCTTCTCGGGAGATCATACATACACGCCCCTCAACGAGACGACCTACGGATCGATGGAGCCTTACCCAAGAGACGTCTACTCCGTGATCGGTGTCCAGCAGAAGAGAGGATATAAAATACTTTTAATAAATCTTTATCCGATCATGTACATACCCAAGACGAAGGACACCTATTACTTCGGAACTTTCAACCTGGAGGTGAAGACGGCGCCGGCAGAGACCCTCCATCGGGGGCTTTACAGGGGATCGGCAGAAGATCGAGCGCATATGGAGAGGATGGTGGACAACCCCCGGGAGGTTGCCACCTACTCTCAGGATATCGTCCCCACCGGGAGTTCTCCTCTCCTCGACGGGGTCTACGATTACGTCATAATAACCAACCGGGCTCTAAAGAAAGCGCCGGTCCCCTACAACTTCACCGACCTCGCCAGCTGGAAGACCTCCAGGGGGGTGGTTTCGACGATCGTCACCGTAGAGGATATATACGCCACCTATCAGGGCGTCGACGAGCAGGAGAAGATAAGGAACTTCATAAGGGACGCCTATCTCAACAACGGCATAACCTACGTCCTTCTGGGTGGCGATGCCGACGGAGGCGGATCGGCCGGCGGAGGCTGGAACAACATCGTACCCGCCAGGGGGCTCTGGGCCTGGGATTACGAGGCCTCACCTCCGAACATCCCCTCAGACCTCTACTACGCCTGCCTCGATGGAGACTTCGACTACAACGGCAACGGCATCTACGGCGAGCCGGGGGACGGCCCCGGGGGCGGGGAGGTGGATCTCCTGGCCGAGGTCTATGTGGGAAGGGCTCCCGTCGACTCTTATGCTGAGCTCTCCAACTTCGTCCGAAAGACGATCGCCTACGAGTCGACCTCCAACGACGCCTACCTTCAGGAGGTCTGGATGGTGGGCGAGTACCTGGGGTTCGGCGGGGTCAGCGACTGGGGCGGAAACTGCCTCGACGAGATAAAAGACGGATCCCAGGCCAGCGGATACGACACCAAGGGCTTTCCTGAAGATTATAACAAATCCACCCTCTACGAGCGGGACAGGCAATGGAAGAAGGAAGATCTGACGGGAATAATCGACGGGAACGTCCACATCATAAACCATCTCGGCCACGCCCATGTAGGAAGCGTCATGAAGATGAAGGCCGATGACGTCGGACGTCTGAAGAACGACCGGTACTTCTTCGGTTACAGCCAGGGCTGTTATGCCGGATCCTTCGACAACAGAGATCCCGACTCCATATATCTGGCCACCGATTCGATTCTTGAGTATTTCGTCACTGAGCCCTACGGAGCCTTCGCCTTCATAGGAAACTCGCGGTACGGCTGGGGGAGGAGGTCCACCACCGACGGACCGTCCCAGAGGTACCACCGGCAGTTCTGGAACGGCGTATTCGGCGAGGGGATAGAGAATATCGGCAGGGCTCTGCAGTACTCCAAGGAGGCGAACCTGGGGTCCATCGACACGACAAGTGACGGTAACGTCATGAGGTTCTGCTATTACCAGCTGAACCTCTTAGGATGCCCCGAGACCTCTTTACATAAGCCCTTCAAATCTGACCGCCTGATTAAGATAACGGATATGGAGCTTCCCAGCTACGCAAAGCCCGGCCAGCCCGTCGATGCGAAGGTCGTGGTCAAGAACCAGGGATTCATGGGAGAGGAGTATGTCGTAGTCCAGCTCCTGGAGGGGGGGACGGTCCGGGACTCGCAGACTATACCCTACATCCCCAGCGGCTCCTCCGCCTCCGTCAGCTTGAGATGGGAAGGGTCCCTTGAGGGGAAGTACACCCTGGAGGTTCGGGCTCTGCCTATCGATGGGGTGGAGTATGGCGGAGAGGTCCGCCGGGAGAGAGATATTGAGGTGATCGAGGGGAGGAGCCCCATCCTCCTGGTGGATGACGACGAGGGGTCAGATTACGATACCTATTACGAAAGGGCTCTGCAGGCAGGCGGCTACAGCTACGTAAAGGTCGACGGCCCTCCTTCCAGAACCGATCTATCGTCCTTTGATTCTGTCATATGGTTCACCGGTAGGGACTTCACGACCACCCTGACTCAGGTGGATCAGGCGAACCTGGCCGCCTATCTCGACTCTGGAGGAAGCCTCTTTTTGTCTGGTCAGGACATCGGCTTCAACATCCACGACACCGCCTTCTTCAGGGATTACCTCCACGTGGAGTACGTGAAGGACAACGCCGGCATCTACGTACTGGAAGGGGTAGCTTCCGACCCCATATCCGACGGGTTCACCATAGGGATCTCCGGTGGGGACGGTGCAGACAACCAGTACTGGCCGAGCGAGATCCTCCCCGTCACCGCGTATGCGAGAGATCTCTTCAACTACAGAGACGGTGGTTGTGGCGGCGTCAGGGTCGATACGGGGACCTACAGGGTGGTCTACTTCGCCTTCGGGTTTGAGGCGATAAACAGCTCCTCGCATCGGAACGAGATCATGAGGCGGATCGTATCATATCTGAGCGAAGATGCCTCCGACGATATGTCGGTGGTGGAGGATTCTGGCGGCGAAACGAGGCGATTGAGCCCCGATGGGCCGCTCGTTACGGCGGATCTGAAGTCGCCTGTGCCGGGCTGGGATCTGGACCTCGATCTGACCTTTGAGGATATAACCCTCGATTTCAACGGGCTGGACCCGAAGTTCGATAGGATGAATAGGAAGTTTGATGATATAGGCCCCATCTTCAAAGGTATGGGGGCCGGGTTAGGGGGATGAGCGGATTGGCGGAATTTTGGAGGAAGGACGGGGCTGGGCGGAGGATCCTTCCGGCTCTGATCTTGACCGCGGTGATATCCATCGGGGCGGCTCAGGGGGCCACCATCACCGTCGGGGCTGAAGGATGCGATTACGCCAGCATCCAGAAAGCCGTCGAAGCGGCGAAGGACGGCGATATTCTCAGCGTCCAGAGCGGGACGTACAGGGAGAATCTGGTGGTGGACAAGACCCTCATACTCCGGGGGAGGGATACAGGCTCCGGGATGCCCGCCGTCGACGGCAGAGGTGTGGGAAGCGCGATCATCCTTAATGCAGATCAGATCACCCTTGAGGGGTTCGTTGTGAAGAACGCGGGGCACGGGAAGGCAGGGATCGAGGTGAACTCAGATAGAAATTACATAAGAAACAACCTGGTCACTGAGAACAGATGGCACGGGATATACCTTTCCGACTCCGATGAGAACGTGATAACAGGAAACGTCGTTTCTAAGAACAGATACGGCATCTGGATCCTGGCCGGGTCCGATGGAAATAGAATATCAGAAAACGAGCTGCTGGAGAACTCCCACGGTAACGCCGTCGACGCCGGGGTCAACCGGTGGGAGATGAACGCCTACGACGACCTCGGGGAGGGGGTGACGAGGTACAGGATCACCGGCGGGCCCAACGCGGACGAGCGCCCCAAGGCCGCAACGGTCGAAGGTGAGGAGGCGGAGACGAAGATCTCGACGATCACGGTGAAGATCACCATACCGACGCCGATAATAGGATAGCTGAGGCCGAGATTTTGGGGGGGGAGATGGCGCCATAATCTCTCTCACCAGTCATCTCTCCATTCTCATCTTCTGGCGGCGGCTCATCTCCCGCGCACCTTTTTATACCCTTTACCCCAAGAGGTTCGTCCCTGATCCGGAGATGATGCCAAAGATGCTCACTGTGACCTTTCTTGGAACTGCGGGATCCCTTCCCACCCCGGAGAGGAACCCATCGGCGGTCCTGATAAACCGTGAGGGGGAGCTGATCCTCTTCGACTGCGGCGAAGGGACCCAGAGGCAGATGATGCGGGCGAAGACGGGGATGATGAACCTCGACTACATCTTCATAACCCACCTCCACGCCGACCACATCCTGGGGATACCGGGGCTTCTCGAGACTATGGCCTTCCAGGGGAGGAGGGAGCCGGTCACCATCGCAGGTCCCGCCAGAACCGCCGAGGTGGTGGAGCTCTTCGGCAGGCTCTGCTACTATTCTCGCCGACTTCCCGTGAGGGTCCTGGAGCTGGAGGCGGGGGACGTTGTGAGGATGGAGGGGTACGAGGTCAGGGCGGTGAGGACCTCCCACAGCGTCCCAAGCCTCGGGTACTGCCTCCGGGAGGACCCAAGGCCCGGCCGTTTCCTCCGGGATAGAGCCGTAGCCCTCGGCATTACTCCCGGCCCTCTCTTCGGGAGGCTCCAGAGGGGGGATAGTGTGGAGGTGGGAGGGAGGATTGTAATGCCTGAAGAGGTGATGGGCCCTGCGAGGCCGGGAAGAAAGGTCGTCTACACCGGGGATACGAGGCCGGTCCCGGAGATCGAGGAGGCGAGCAGGCGGGCGGACCTTCTCATCCACGACGGTTCTCTCGCCGACGGTATGGCCGACTGGGCTATCGAGACTATGCACTCCACCGCCGGCGAGGCGGCGGATCTGGCGAAGAGGGCGGGGGCGAGGATGCTGGTTCTCACCCACATCAGCTCCCGGTACTCCGATGACGTCTCCTCCCTCCTCGTCGACGCCAGGAGGCGTTATCCGGAGGTTCTCGTCGCCGAAGATCTGATGAAGATCGACCTGAAGCTCAGAGACCGCTGAAATCAGAAGACTGGGGGCGCCGGTATTATATTGAGTCCGGATCAAGCCTCACTTTTTCTGATCCTCTGAGGCCCGTCTCAGGGCTTTCCTCCTCTCTTCTACCATCGCATCTCGGAGCCCTTCTGCCATCTCGTCGTCTCTCCCGGTGAGGGCGTTCTCCAGGGATAGGGCGACCGTCTCCAGGGCGTACTGGACCCTGGAGAGATCCACATCTCTCCTCTCATGCCTCACCCCGGCCTCGAAGAGCCTTTCGATCTGATCCTCGGGGAGGCCCAGGGCCTTCGCGGCGCTGACGGCCCGGCCGTACATCTCGTTGGAGACGTAGTAGGATAGCCCCTCTTTTAAGAGCCTCTCCGAATCCTCCTTCCTTCCTGCCTTCTTGGAGATGAGGGCGGCCCAGAGAAAGTCTCCCTCCTCGACGGCGATCTCCACCGCCCTATCGACCCTTCCTGAGTCTTTCGCGAGGGATATGGCCAGCTCCGTCTCGCCGGCGCGGTTCAATAGATCGATCCCCGAATCCACCAGGTAATCCGGTAAGCATCTCACATTCTCGGTGAGGTATACGATCTGATCCTCCCGGTCCATCCTCTCGAAATCGTCTCTTGATATCTCTATTCTCTCTCTCAAACGATCTGCGGTCACGGTATCACTCCAGAAGCTCTGATATCACCGAGAAGTCCACCCTGGCGGTGTTGTCGATGGTGAGGGGGGTGATGGAGATCTTTCCCTCCTGGTAGACGGCCCGCACGTCCGTCCCCTCCCGCTCCGTGCAGACGAGGTCGCCGTCGATCCAGTAGTAGGGCCGCCCCCGGGGATCTGCCCTCTCCTGGACCCTGGTCTTGAAGATCTTCCTGGCCAACCTCGTCACCACCACCTCCGTATCCTCGGTGGCGTCGACGGGGACGTTGATATTCAATATGTCCACCCCTGCCGGAAGCCCCCTCTCCAGGACGTTCTTTGCCACCTTGCGGACCATCATCGCCGCCACGTCGAACTGGTAGGCGTGGTCGTTTCTGCTGTCGAACTTGTCCCCCTGGTCGACGACCTGGACGGAGGCGGTGATGGCGGGGATCCCGTAGCTCGCCGCCTCCAGGGCAGCTCCGATCGTCCCGCTGGTGGTGACGGTGTCGGTGCTGATGTTCTCTCCGATGTTTATCCCCGAGACGGCGAGGTGGGGCAGGTCGCCCTTCAAGAGCCAGAAGATCCCCATGATCACCGAGTCTGTCGGCGTCCCGGAGACCTCGTACGCCTCGACGCCGTCCAGGTTTATCTTGTTGTACCTCAGGGGCTCGAAGATCGATATCGACCTTCCGACCCCGGACCTCTGGCCTGAGGGGGCGGCGACGAGGATCTCTCCCAGCCCCACCACCCCCCGGACCGCGGCCCTGATCCCCGAGGAGTGGACGCCGTCGTCGTTGGTAACAAGAATGCGGTTCATCGACAGGATATCTGGGGACGGGGGTATAAAAATGGAGCGACCTGACTGGGTCGACCCCGGACTTCCTCTCGCCTCGATAGGTCGGGGGCCGACTTTCGATCTTCAAGCATCTCAAGATATTAAAAATTTCCGGATTCTTCATCAGCTCTCCTCTTTAGGCTCTCCTCCGGGCCGTCGTATCGACGATGGCCAACTCTCACTTATGATCCAAATCCGATCAAAAAAGAAAAAACTATAAAAATCCTATTAAAAAAGTTTAAAATTTATATCAAAATATAATAAAAAATTAATTTAAATAACCATAATTGATGTATTTTGAAATATATGATTTTAATCAGAGATTTTGCACAATAATATAAATCAAAAAATTATTTAATAAAATAACTATATATTATGACGTTATTCACAAGGAATTAATAAATAATTTTTTATAAACTAAATCGAGGCTGGCGATCAGAGATTCAATTAATATTGTTGATTTTATAGAGTATAATTGAAGCCGTAACATATGTACTTTTGAAGCCAAAATTGTATTTATAAAAATACGAATTACCGCGGGTCGCAGCAAGATCCATTCATATCATCTATGTGTATGGATGCTCCCGTCCACGTAAAATGCACTTTAACGGTGGAATCTATCCCGTCAACCATCATGGTACGCGACGAGTGGGGCAAATTCATATAGTATATGGAATAAGCCCCCCCATAAAATCGGGCCAAAATCCAGGGAGATTAGATTATACACATATAATCTAGGAATGAAGCTACCTTCCGATAAATCTCGGTGGGGGATTCAGCCAGGGGCCATTTTACTCAACTCTCCATCTCCTCCAGAGGTCCGGGAGATGGAATTCGGTAAAATTTTTCTCATAAAAATAATTTATATAAAATATTTCTATAAAAGTACTTTTGGTACAAATAAAGATTACAAATTATTAAATTATAAGTAAACAATTACAAATATAATAATTTATATTAATAATTTGTTTATTATAAATACTATTATAAATTAATCTCTATAAACTATTATATTTAAATTTATATGATTATGTGAAATTATATTCAATTTAATTAATGAATATGTCTTATGATGTGAAGTGAGACTCGGCC
>CP086218.1:361305-366532 GCA_020844795.1 Methanothrix sp.
CTGGAATATCCTCTGATCGTAGCTGATACTTGTTGGCTGAAACTCTTCGATTTTGTTCTTGCCTGCAGTTTTACGGTTCGACGCTACTCGTCTTATAGCTTGAATAGTTAAGTTCGCAGATAGTCCGAACGTCTCCCTTGCATCTTGGTAGATCAAGTACTGCATTTTAATCCCGCCCTTAACCTTCGGATCGACGTTCTGATTGATCCAGGTGCAAGCGTTAGCAAAAACTACTAATGTTTGCTCTATAGACCCCGCCTGAGTATCAGTGGGAGCAACCTTACACCTAACGGTTAATACCTGATCTACCATCATGTCGACTTTAATTTTTCAGCCATAAGTATGTTTTGATCCGAAGGAGCAGGGGAATAAGTATGGCCTCCTCCCACGACTAAAGTCGCAGGAATCCGGCCTGATTTCTTCTTGAACGCTCCCTCCATCACCGACGAGGCCGCCAGTTCCGCCTCCGGGAATCCGCCTTTGGATGGATCCAACCCTCTATTGAAGGGCACCTCCCAGGCTCAGGCTCGCAGACCTCGATATCAGATGAGACTGCCAGGTTTAAAAGTCCCTTTAGAAGAAAAACCTTCCCCAAGATGGATATTTTTCTCTCGCCATTGAGGGCTACCCAGAAAGTCCCCGGAAGGTAATAGAGCCCTTGAGATATCCCGGATAGAGAGGGCGGTATGAGGATCCGGGGCTGAGGATCTCGGGTGATGAGACGGAGGTCTCGAAGGATCTCCCCCATATTCAGGAAGTATTCTTCATGAAGATGGTTGATATTTTTTTAATAGATATCCGGATTTCGTCGCCGTTTGAGCGGCATATTTTGATGAAAATTTTTAATGTTCGATCGTTATCTTTAATAACGTGATATAATGAAACATGCTATCACGTGAAATTGACGGTTTCGCAGACCTTTGAGATTTGGTGGAAATATGCTGGGCATAAACGATCCGTGGATCTGGGGCGTCTATCTCCTCTCCTTCCTGAGCGCTCTCCTCTGCGTGGCCTACGGCCTCGCCAACTGGAACAGGGGGCAGGAGACAGAAGCCAATGAAATTCGTGAGGGATGTTCCTGGGAGAAGGGGCAGGCTCAGATGGAGGAGAAGGAGCTGGGGCTGTGATAGACATAGTTTATCTCAACGTATTGGTCCTCGTCTACATCCTGGCGGTCGGGTACCTGGGGTATAGGGGATGGAGGGAGACCCGCGACTCGGAAGATTACCTGGTTTGCGGGAGGAAGATCCACCCCTACGTCATGGCCATGAGCTACGGAGCCACCTTCATCAGCACCTCCGCCATCGTCGGCTTCGGGGGGACCGCAGGCCTCTTCGGGATGGGGCTTTTATGGCTCACCTTTCTGAATATATTCGTCGGGATATTCATCGCCTTCGTCATCTTCGGCAAGAGGACGAGGAAGATGGGCTACAACCTCTCCGCTATGACCTTTCCGGAACTCCTGGCCAGGAGGTTTGAGAGCAGGTTCATCCAGTACTTCAGCGGCCTTGTGATCTTCATCGGGATGCCGATGTACGCCTCCGTCGTCCTGATAGGGGCCGCCAGGTTCATCGAGACGACCCTGGCCATAGATTTCAACCTCGCCCTGATGCTCTTCTCCCTGATCATAGCCGCCTACGTCGTCATCGGAGGCCTCAAGGGGGTGATGTACACCGACGCCTTCCAGGCTACGATAATGTTCGCCGGGATGGCCTTCCTTCTGGTGATGACCTACAGCCATCTGGGTGGGATCACTCAGGCCCACCAGGCCCTGACCGACCTCGCAGCCCTCGTCCCCGCAAACCTGGCCGCCATGGGCCATTTGGGGTGGACTGCCATGCCGGCCGCCGGGTCAGCCTGGTGGTGGACCCTCGTCTCGACCCTGGTCCTCGGCGTCGGGATCGGGGTTCTGGCGATGCCCCAGCTCGTGGTGAGGTTCATGACGGTGAAGTCGGGCAGGGAGCTTAACAGGGCGGTCCTCATAGGCGGGATCTTCATCCTGATGATGACGGGGGTCGCCTTCGTCGTCGGGGCTCTCTCCAATGTCTACTTCTTCGAGAGAGACGGGGTCATCGCGATAGCCGCAGCCGCTGGGAACTCCGACAGCATCATCCCCCTATACATCAACGCCGCGATGCCCGGGTGGTTCGTCTACATCTTCATGCTCACCCTCCTTGCGGCGGCGATGTCGACGCTCAGCTCCCAGTTCCATGCCCAGGGGACGGCCATAGGTAGAGACGTCTACGAGACCGTTCTAGGGAAGAGGGGCGGCAGGTCGATCCAGATCACCAGGATCGGTATCATCATCGCCGTGGTGGTGGCCGTCGTCCTGGGATACTTCCTCCCCCCCAGCATCATAGCCCCCGGTACGGCGATCTTCTTCGGCCTCTGCGCCGCCGCCTTCCTCCCGATGTACTCGTGCGCCCTCTTCTGGAAGAGGGCGACGAGGGCGGGGGCGATCGCGGGGCTCGTCACCGGCACCTTCGTCAGCCTCTTCATGCTCGTCTTCGTCCACCAGAAGGAGGCAGCGGCCCTCGGTATCGCCAGGATGGTTCTGGGCAGGGACGTCCTCATAACATCGATGCCCTGGCCCGTCGTCGACCCGATCGTGGTGGCCCTCCCCCTCGCCTTCGTGGTGACGGTGGCGGTGAGCCTGATGACGAAGCCTCCGGCGGCCGAGCACGTCGAGAAGTGCTTCCAGGGGATCGGCAGATCCCCTCCGAAGAAGAGGGATTAGGAGATCTCTTGGGCCGGGGCCTGGGAGGCCCCAGCCCACCTTTCCAGCAGGAGAGGCTAACTCATCTTATCGCCCTTATCGTCAATGGATACCGGTAAGAGACGCCGTCGCTCGCCCTGACGGCGGCGACGATGGTGAGGATCACGTCCAGAATCAACAGGCTGAAGAGCAAGAAGAGGCCGAAGATCATGGTGATCGGCATGGCGACCGGATTCCAATGGTCCATCACGCCGTAGCCGAAGGCGGGCCATAAGAAGGCGATCGACCCCACCGAGAAGAAGATCAATATCCCGGCCAGGATAAAGTAGAGGGTGATGGAGAGCTGGAAGTTGAGCGCCTCTCTCCCCTGGTCGTCGATGAAGGGGTGGTCGTTCCTCTTGACGAGCCAGACGACGAGGGGCCCCAGGACGTTGCCCAGGGGGACGCCCAGGAGCATCACGAGGGCAGAGAGATGGCAGAGGACAGCCCAGGTCCGGGCGTCCCGATTATCTTCGATCATGATAGAATCCTCCACCCTCAATAGGAATCTTTGGATACTAAGAATTTGCGGAGCTTCCGGGAAGGTGGCATCCGGCCTGGCGGCCTCTTCCGCCGCCCCCCATCCGCACCACCCTCCCCCTCAACCCCGCTCCCGGTCACCCCCTTTTTACGCAGAGGTAGCTTGCGATAAACCCCGCCCGATACTCCGCCCTCTCGATGGAGAAGCCCGCCCTCTCGATCATCCCCTCCATGATCCATCCGATCGTCGAGTGCTCGTCTTTTATGTGGATCACCATATCCTGGGGCGTCCCCTCGCCTCCGATCTCCGCCATCCGGGATAGGTACCGGTCGAAGAAGCCCTCGTAGCCGGCGGGGTCGAAGGAGTAGACGACGTCTCTTATGAAGAGCCTTCCCCCCTCCTTCATCATTCGCGCGATCCGGATCAACGCCACCTGCTTCCAGAAGTCGGGGAGGTGGTGGAGGGCGAACGCGGTTACGACGGCGTCGAGGGGCTCGCCTTCATGCCGATAGGTGAGAAAGCCGCCCTCGACAAACTCGATCCTCTCGAGGTCGCAGGCCCGCCCCTCCTCCCGCAGCCGGATAGCCGCCTTATCGCGGGCGAAGCCGAGCATCGGAAGGGAGACGTCCGCGGCGATGACCTTCCTGCATCTCCCCGCAGCGGCGATGGGAAACTCCCCGGTCCCGCACCCGAGCTCCAGGACCGTCGCCTCCGGCGATAGCTCGAGAAGGTCCAGAACCTCCCTGACCTCCCTATCGACGTCCCTGATCTTAGCCATCCTCTGATCATACCCCCGGATCTGGGAGAGGTCCTGGTAGTCGGTTCCGATCTGTTTCGTCTCGTCGTAGAGCCACGCTGGTCTATCTCTCATAATCTTCCTCCTACGCTGCGTCTTCATTCCCATCGGCGGACGATCTCTGACGTTTTGAGAAGAAGCTTGAAAAGAAATAAAGCCATGGGATATCCATAACTTACGGCGGTGGAGATTAAGAGAATAGGTTCCTGACCGAGGGAGAGATATGTTCGAAGATGTCGGCAGAGGATGGAAGAATCTCAGAGCAGCACTGCTATTTCCTTTGGCCGCGGCTCTCTTAGTCCAGGCCGCAATCCCTGGGATGGCTGAGGAAGAGCCGAAGATCCCTGAATGGATCGACGGGATAAATCCGGCGGACTACGTCCTTCTCGACTCCGACCTGCCCGCCGGATTTCACGTGGCTGGCGATATAGGAGCCGCGGCCAGAGCCTCCGAGATGGCGGTGATGAAGGACGGGAAGGCGCAGGTGGAGAGGGTCGCCTTCGTCGAGGCCCACGAGATTATCTGCAGGCCGGACCCGGAGGGAAAATACGACTGTATAGGCGGCAACTACCTCCTCTCCGTCTACATCTACGAGACGGCAGATCTGGCGAGATCGGCCTGGGAGAAGACGATGGAGGAGGTCTACGGCGGGGTACCTCCTCCGGAGGGGTTCGAATACGTCTCGAACGTCATCGATCCCCTTGACAGCAGGTTCGGCGGCGATGGGGCTTGCGCCGGCCCCTACATCCGGTACAGAAACCTCGCCTGTACCATCTTCGGGAACGGAGACGAGAACGACAGGATTATCGCCTCCCTCTGGCTGGACAAGGTCTCGGTAACGAAGCCTCCGGTCCAGGTGAACCTGAAGATGAGGGAGGATCTCAGCCTCATCATGGGCCATGTATATCACGGATCCTTCATCGGCACCGAAAACTTCAGGCCTCTTCTGGAGAAATCCGCCGACCAGCAGGCGGTCCAGGCCCAGGTCTTCAACGCCGGAAACGAGGCGGCCGAGGACGTCTACATCCAGTTCTACCTCGAGATGCCCGGCGAAGGGGAGCGCTCGAAGCTCGGCGACCCCCTACCGGTGGGGAGCGTCCCGCCGGGAGAGGGGAGGGCAGCTTCGATCTACTGGGACCTGGGTGGAGAGAACGTGGAGGGGGCGGTCCTGGGCGCGAAGGCCTACGTCCCCGGA
>CP086218.1:366632-371861 GCA_020844795.1 Methanothrix sp.
AACGGCGGCGATGGGATCGACGAACTCATACCTAGATAGCGATCGGGGCTTGAAGCAGAGGTCGACGACGAGGATCATCTCTCCACCAGCCTCGCCTCCTCGATGGAGAGTCGGCCCCGGTAGTTGTCGTAGGTCTTCTCTGCCCGCAAAATCTCGATCCTCTTTCTAAAGATGGGGCCATCGAGGACGAAGGTCTCGATCTCGCCGCCCTCTCCCGAGGGGTTGATGGCGTACCGGTCCCGGAGGGCTTCGAGCTTCTCGATCAGAGGGCCGTCGATCCTGGCGCCGATCCACGATCCGTCGAAGGGGTAGGCGAAGACCCCGGTGATGATCACCACAAACCCCTCCGAGACGAGGAGGCGGAGGTACTCGAGCTGGTCGATCTGCCAGAGGGGGTTATAGCACCAGAGGTCTAGATCTCTGCAGATCCTCTGGACCCGGGCCGCCTGGTAGACCGACTCTATCGCCCCCGTCACCACGCCCTCGATCCCGTATAAATCGACGGCGCCAGCCATGGCGTCGGAGAGGTCGGCTAGCTCCGCCCCCTCCTCCCCCAGAGTCGGCCATGTCAGCTGCGGTATGCCGATCGCCCCAGCGATGAGCTTCGCCCAGCCGACGTTGGGGGTGTGGAACATGTAGCTGTCGGGGTTCTCGGATACGACGGTTATCAGGCAGGAGACGGAGTCGGTCTCCATCGCCCTTCTGCATGCGTAGACCGAGTCCTTGCCGCCGGAGAAGAGGACGCCGAGGAGCACGATGGAGGAGACCGGTCCAGCCGCCTAAAAAGGTGTTGGTGGACGGATCGCCTTCCATCCTCAGGATTAATAATTTATATCAAAGCCCCATCTTACCGGGAGGCGAAGGAGGGCTCGATGCCGGATCATCCGCCGGTCAACGCGGCCGCTCCCGCGCCAGGATGGTCCCAAATGTCGTCTTTATCCTCCAGGTTCGTATCGGGAACTGATTTTGATTCTTACGAAGATTTTAAAGATAATTTGAAGATAAATGTCCCTGAGAGCTTCAACTTCGGCTTCGACGTCGTGGACGTTTATGCGAAAGAGGTCCCAGAGAAGAGGGCCCTCGTCTGGTGCAACGACCGGGGGGACGAGCTGGTCATCACCTTCGGGGATCTCCTGGAGAAGAGCAACAGGGCCGCCAACTTCTTCGCAAGTCATGGCGTAAGAAAAGGGGACTCTGTCATGCTCACCCTCAAGGGGAGGTACGACTTCTGGACGGCGATGGTGGGCCTCCACAAGATCGGGGCTGTGGCGATCCCGGCGACCTCCATGCTGAGGGCGAAGGATATAGCATACCGTATAGATAAGGCCAAATTGAAGATGATCGTCTCCATCGAGGACGACGGCGTCCCCGACGAGATCGATGCTGCCTGCCGCGAGATCGATGGAGAGGTCCCCGTCAGGGCCTTCGTCGGGGAGGGGGAGAGGGATGGGTGGCTGAACTTCAGAGAGGAGATCGAGAACTCCTCGCCCGTCTTCGAGAGGCCCGTCGGCGCCGCGGCGACGGAGAACGGCGACGTCCTCCTCGCCTACTTCACCTCCGGGACGACCGGCAGCCCCAAGATGGTGAAGCACGACCAGACCTACCCCCTCGGCCACATCCTGACGGCGCAGTTCTGGCAGAACGTCGTCGAGGACGGCCTCCACTACACCGTCGCCGACACCGGCTGGGCGAAGTGCGTCTGGGGTCAGATCTACGGCCAGTGGATCGCGGGCTCTGCGGTCTTCGCCTACGACTACGACCGGTTCGACGCCGGCCGGATGATGGAGATGGCGACGAAGTTCGGCGTCACCACCTTCTGCGCCCCGCCGAC
Organism: Methanothrix sp.; assembly: GCA_020844795.1. Classification (GTDB taxonomy): domain Archaea; phylum Halobacteriota; class Methanosarcinia; order Methanotrichales; family Methanotrichaceae; genus Methanocrinis. The sequence goes on from CP086218.1 coordinate 368,464, forward strand.
GATCTATCGGTTCATGATCAAGGGTGATATGTCGAAGTACGACTTCTCTTCCCTCAGATACGCCGTCACCGCCGGAGAGCCCCTCAACCCCACCGTCTACAACCTCTTCTTTGAGGCTACGGGCCTCCGTCTGATGGAGGGGTACGGCCAGACGGAGACGGTGGTGGCGGTGGCCAACTTCCCCTGGATGGACCCGAGGCCCGGCTCCATGGGAAAGCCGTCTCCCGGCTACGACGTAGTCCTGGTAGACAGAGACGACCAAATCTGCAACGTCGGGGAAGAGGGAGAGATCGTAATCAGAACCGACGGTGGCAGGCCTCCAGGTCTCTTCATCGACTACCACCTCGACCCCGAGAGGATGAGAGATACCTGGCACGACGACTACTACCACACCGGGGACACCGCCTGGATCGACGAGGACGGATACCTCTGGTTCGTCGGGAGGACCGACGACATGATCAAGAGCTCCGGCTATCGTGTCGGCCCTTTCGAGGTGGAGAACGCCCTCATCTCCCACCCGGCGGTGATGGAATGTGCAGTCACGGGGGTCGCTGACCCCCTCCGGGGACAGGTGGTGAAGGCGACGGTCGTCCTGACCCCTGACTATGGACCCTCCGAAGAACTGAAGATCGAACTGCAGAACCACGTCAAGAAGGTGACCGCCCCCTACAAGTATCCCCGTATCATAGAGTTCGTCGAGGCTCTCCCCAAGACGATCAGCGGCAAGATAAGGAGGGTCGAGATCAGGGAGAAGGACGAGGACCTGGGAGATTGACCTCCAACAAGTATATATATTTAGATTAGAAATAAATAAGTTCGAGGTGGAGAGATGAGCTACTCGGTGAAGATCATATCTATGGATGAGAGGGATGCCATGGCGGAGCGGTACGCTGGCGACGTCAGCTATGAGGTCAAGTCAGACATCTACGGCTGCTGCATCAAGCTCCTCACCGGATCGGCGGAGGTGAGAGACCGCTGGATGGAGAACTTCTACTTCATCTCCTCGTCCATCAGGTCCCATGCCCGGCTCTACGTCGTCTCCGATCCCGATCTGGGAGCCGACGAGATCTCTTACTGCCCCCATTCCAAGACCGTCTTCCTCGTCAACGTCGGCTACTATGGGTGGATCAAGTCCCTCGCCCTCAGCGCCGCGGGGGACGTCCTGGAGGACCATCACGGGATCTACTCCGTCCACGGCGCCTGCCTCGACCTGCTGGGGCGGGGGATATGCCTCCTGGGAGGGTCGGGGGCGGGCAAGACGACCCACACCTATGGCTTCCTGAGGAGGCCCGAGACCCGGGCTGTCTCTGACGACTGGTTCTTCGCCCGGATCTATGGTTGTGACGTCCTCGCCTACGGCTCGGAGAAGAACTTCTACATCAGGGCGGAGCTATCGGAGATCTGGAAGGAGTTCTCGGGGCTCGTCGAGAAGGCCGAGTTCGACGATGAAGGCAGGGGGGTCGTCGACCTTCGCTTCGCCATCGGAAAAGGCCGGATCCTTCCCCTCACCACCCTGGCCGGGGTCGTCATCCTGAAGCGAGACCCCGATGATGAGGCGGTCAAAAGGAGGCTATCGCCGGAGGAGGCGCTGGCGATCCTGGAGGAGAACGGCTACTATAACCCCCACCTCCTGGTGAAGAGCGAACGCAAGCGGAGGCTTCGGTCCGGCTTCTTCGGATCCCTTTTCGACCGGGTCCCCGTCTACCTCGTCAACACCGTCAGGACCCCCGAGGAGAGCCAGAGGACGATTCAAGATGCGATCTCCGAAGGCCTGCGGACCAGATGACCCTTCGCCATCAGGGTCTTACGTAGGCCCAGCCCTCTGTCTCTCTCTTCACCAGCTCTCCTGTACCTGTGGGGACGACCTCGACGTCCTCGACGAACTCCTCTTCCTTCATCCTCAGGGCGGCGAGGCTCCTGGAGCAGACGACGAACCTCGTCCCCCTCCTGGCCAGCTCTCCTATCCTCTCGACGAAGGGACCGGCCTTGGAGAGCGCCCTCACCCCCTCGGAGTTGGCGACGACCTCCACCTCCGTCTCCTCTTCTCCCAGGTCGGTGAGGAGGTTGGCGACGTTGTTCAGGGCGAGGCTCGCCCTCTCCATCTCTGTCAGATGAATTACGGCTCGATATTTCTTCATGGAAGACTCCCCTCTGGTCTCTCTGGACGATATCCGATGTCCTCTTTTGTCATAGGCGACCGTTTGCACCGATAGGTTGATCTTCATATCTATTTAACCTGATTGTGATGTCGGGGAACCTCGCGGTGATATTTGACGTGGCCGGCACCATGCTGGAGATGTACCGGGTGGCCAAAGACCTCTCCAGAAACCTCCTCATGGAGGGGATCTTCACCATGGAGCTGGTGATGGAGAAGGGAGGAAGAGCCCTCGTGATACCCCACCTTGATCCTGAGGAGGTGATGAAGACCCCGGCGGAGACGACCTTCGCCGATTTCTTCCGGGGCAGGGAGGGGAACGTCGCGATAAGCTGCTCCAGCACCCCGGTATCGGAGGAGGAGGCGCGCCGCCTCTTGCTCAGCTCCGAGGCGGAGGTCTCCAGCCTCCAGGAGACGCTGGCGGCGGTCTGTTCCCGCTGTCCCGGGTTCTACTACACCTCGGGGCTTATAGTCGACGTAGAGACGGGGATGGTGACCCACTCCATCAGCACCGGAGGGAGGCCGTTTCCGGAGATGGAGGCGGTCCTGGAGGAGCTGGAGGAGATGGGAGTGGATATCTACGTCGCCTCTGGAGACAGCAAAAGGAGCCTCTCCAGCCTGACCAGTTGGCGGGGCATCAGGGAGGAGAGGATATATCCAGCGTCAAAGCCACGCAGGAAGGAGGAGATCGTCACAGGTCTCAAGGGCGAGTACAGGACGGTCGTCATGGTGGGAGACGGCCTCAACGATCGTTACGCTCTGGAGGCAGCTGACCTGGGGGTCCTGACGGTCCAGCAAGAGAGCCGCCCTCCTTCGGAGCTGTTGGAGGCGGCAGACGAGGTGATCGACGAGATGAGGAAGCTTCCAGAACTGTTGAGAAGCAGGATCGACGAATCGCCCGCGTCGTGAGGTTCCAAGCCCTTCATCTCTTTCGTGGCAGATTAGGACGTCATCCTCCCTTTTATTTTTGCATTGACCGAACTGGCCACCGAAAGCCGATTCTGCCATGTCTCCACCCCGCGGGTGACCGGCAATAATATCAAAGATTGATGAGATTGCCATTGATCCCCATGAGGCTCCAGATCGAGGCGCAATTTTTAAGTAGGACTTACGCATTTGACGGAAGATTTTTAGATGATCCGGTCCATCCAAATACAAACACAAATATGAGGTGACGCATAAAATTGAATCCACCCAAGTGTTGCGACCTGGACTATATCCACTTTCTGATGGCTGCTGCCAA
>CP086218.1:371961-379938 GCA_020844795.1 Methanothrix sp.
CTTCAGAGGGGGGTAGTTTACCCCTCCAATATCTCCTCGGCGGCGTCCCTGTGGGCGTCCATGACGTAGCCGATCCCCGAGACCTTCGCCGCCTCCTCGGTGAGGGCCATCAGGTCGTCTCTATCCACCGTCTCCAGACTGAAGTTCCTGCTCCCGGCCATCAGCTGCTGCAGGCCGATCTGGAACCGCTGGGTGTAGGTGTAGATACCCATAGCTCCCAGGGGTATCTCTTCGACATCTCCGCCGTACCTCTCCGCCAGCTCCCCATAGGTGACAAAAAGCTGCCTCGCCGTCGTACCGTACCTTGAGACTGACTTTGGAAGCTCTCCCGCCTCTATCCACTTCTGGATGTTCTTTCCTACCATCCCCGGTATCATGAGGGCTCTGCCCATGCATACAGCTTTAAAGTAGGGGGCGCCCATGGCGATCGCCTTGAATACCCCGTCCTCGCTGGAGAAGCCCCCCGCCATGGCGAGGTCGGGGACCCTCATCCCCTTCTTGGAAAGCCGCTCTGCGAACTCCCATGCGAGGGACTGGAGGTAGAAGGTGGGGATCCCCCACTCGTTCATCATCGGCCAGGGGCTCATCCCGGTGCCGCCGGGGGCGCCGTCTATGGTGAGAAGATCTATCTTCGCCTCCGACCCGTATCGGAGGGCCATGGCGAGCTCCGCCATGGAGTAGGCCCCGGTCTTGAGGGTGACCCTCTTGAACCCCAGATCCCGAAGCCGGTCCACCTCCTCGAGGAAGCCCTCTCTGGTGACGAAGCCGAGGCGCGAGTGCCTCTCAAACTCCTTGATGGAACCGTCCTGGAAGGCCTGCTGGACGTCCTTTCTGGAGGGGTCTGGCCTCACTATGTAGCCCCTCCTCTGTAGCTCCAGCGCCCTATCGAGGGATCGGACCTTGATCTCGCCTCCGATACACTTCGCCCCCTGCCCCCACTTCAGCTCCAGGGTGTCGAGCTCGTGCTTCATGGAGACGTACTCGGCGGTCCCCAGGCGGGTGTCCTCGACGTTCATCTGGACGAGGATCTCGCCGTAACCCTCATGGAACCGCTTATAGGTCTCGATCCTTCGGTCCATCTCCGGAGAGCTGACGACTTTTCCCCTGCGGTCGAGGACGAGGTCGGGATCGACGCCGCAGACGTTCTCGCCGCAGACGAGGGTGATCCCGGATATGGCGGCTCCGATGGCGAAGTGGTCCCAGTTGGCTCCAGCGATATCCGTGGACCCGAGGGCCCCGGTGAATATAGGGACCTTCATCTTCACCTTCCTGTCCCATCCATAATCGGTCTCGGTATCCACCTCGGAGAAGACGGCGGTGTCAGGGTTTCCCTCGACCCCCTCGGGAAGGCCCTTGGCGCCGACGGCGTAACCCTGAATGTTAAGATGAGAGTAGTCGAGGGGGTAGTCCTTGCCCGCTCCGGCGGTGACTTCTCCGAAGGGGCCGGGATAGAGGACCTCTCGACCTCTGAAGGAGGATAACCAGATATCACAGCCGCCCCTGCAGCCGTCGACGCACCGGGTGCAGATCCCGGACATGGGGGCGACGTCCCTAGACCGGTTGAAGGTGCCGATCGCTTCGTTGGCGTTTGGCCGTCTGAGATTCATAAAATGCCTCTTGTTATTTTGTTTTGTGCCGGGTCCGGGCGGATCTTCCGCCCAGGTCTGGCCGACTGAACAGAAAGGACTTTCCGGCCATCTCATATATAAATCTTCTTCTAAAGGGATTATGGCCCAAGCTCATCCGACATCTGCAAATCTGGCGGCACCCATTTGGATTAGATCGGGGTATGGGGGTGGCTTGAGGGTGAGGTCATCGACGGGCTACTTGGTCAAGCCCCCCCACCTCCTTTGAGCCCCACGATCTTCTCGACGCCGACGAGCTTCCAGATGAGAGAACGCTCCTCCTCGACTATGGAGTCCAGGGGATCATCGGGGGAGTGGCCGAGGGCGAGGAGGACGTTTCGGGAGAGGTTCCTCGTTCTGATCAGGTCGACGAACCCCACCCTGACGCGCTTCTTTTCCTCAGGGTCGCCGACCTCCTCGAGCCGTCCCCGGAGGGTGACGAACATGTAGCTTGATAGGTCCGGGGCGTACCTCTCCACCTCCACCGATACGTGGGGATCCTCCCGAAAATAGTCCATCTTCTTGCCGTACTTCGTCGATAAGAAGTACATGAACCGACCGTCGAAGAGGTAGACGAAGGGGGCGACATAAGGGTATTTGTCCCCCTTGAAGGCTATCCTGCATACGTGCTCCTCCTCGATCAGTCGGTCGTACTCCTTCTTCTCCATGGTCGGGATCTTCACAACTTCCGGAGCCATCTCCTCACCTCAGAGCAATTTCATTATGGGGTATGGTTTCGATCCTATTTAAACCGTCCAGAAAACGGGAGAGTCCGGGGAGGATGATATCCATCGAAGAGAGGATAGAAAGGGGGAAAAGAGCACGGCTCTCGGTCAAGACCGAAGGCGTCGGTCAAAGGCCCTGGATCTTCTCTCTTATGAGCGACCTGAGGGCCACCTCTGCCTCGGGTTTCTGCTCCGGCTTGTGGTACATGGTGCACCTCGAGGGCATCGGGATCAGACCCTCGTCCAGAAGGGTGTAATGGACCTCTTCCAGCCCTATCTCACCCTCAGCGTACTTTTTTAATATAGCGGCCACCTCTGACCGCTCCCTATCTTTCAGGCTCTCAAACCTCTCCACCAGCCCCACGATCTCTTCCATCACCGCTGACGCCTCGCAGGATACCACCATCCCATCGGATATATAGGTCTCCCAGGCCACCCAAACCCCACCAAATAAATACCATCGGTTCTAACCGTCCAGCCCGCAACTTCACCATAGGAGACGATCATGACCAATACCCCAGATAAAGTCGGGATCGACGACATAGCCGTCGCCGTACCGAGGCTATTTCTCTCCACCACCGGCGAGTTCGCCCGGGCGAGGGGGATCGAGCCGGCGAAGCTCTCCCGGGGGATCGGGGTCGAGAAGATGGCCGTCCCCGACGCCCACGAGGACGCCGCCACCCTGGCCGCGTCCTCGACCCTGGATCTGATGAGAAATAACGACCTTCTGCCCGAGGAGGTCGGGAGGATTTACATAGGGACCGAGTCGGGGGTCGACGAGGCGAAGGCGATGGGGACCTACGTCATCGGGATGCTGGAGGAGGTCTACGGCTCAGGGACCTTCTCCGAATGCTCCACCGTGGAGTTCAAGTCGGCGTGCATTGGCGCTACTCACGCCCTCGAGAGCGTCGCCTGCTGGCTGAAGGCGGGGGAAGATGGGGGGTGGGGCGAAGGCAGCGGCAGCGACGTCTCGGGTCGGCGGCGGAGGAGGGTCGGGATCGTGGTGGCGACGGACGTCGCCCGTTATGAGATAGGCTCCCCCGGCGAGTACACCCAGGGGGCGGGGTCCGTCGCCCTCCTCGTCGACAGGGACCCAAGGATCCTCGCCCTCGACCCCGTCATGGGGATCTATACCAGGGACGAGAACGACTTCTTCCGCCCCGTCGGGATGAAGTGCGCCGTGGTGAACGGAAAGTACAGCAATCAGTGCTACCTGACGGCTATGGACGGCGCCTTCGGCTCCTATCGAAAGAGGGCTCTCTCCCGGGGGATCTTCCGCCTCGGTGACGGAGAGGGCGTCACCGACCACCTCGACAACATAATCTTTCACATCCCCTACCCCCGGATGGCGGAGTACGCGGCCGCCTCATTGTTCCGTCGGGAATGGCGCAGCCTTCCCCGGTGGCGGGAGGTGGAGGAGGAGATCGGGACCGAGCCCGGGGATCCGGGAGGCGAGGAGGGGGCGACGGTGGAGGAGAAGGCGGAGGCGAAGGACGAGGCCGATTACCAGAGGAGGTTCTCGAAGTCGGCAAAGTTTCAGGAGGCCTACGGAAAGAAGGTCAAACCCTCGACCCTCATATCCTCGGTCGTCGGAAACATCTACACCGGATCGATCTACCTGGGCCTGGCAAGCCTCCTAGTGCAGGGCCTCCTCTTCCCGGGCAAGAGGATCGGCCTGGGCTCCTACGGGAGCGGCTGCTCTGCCGCCTTCTTCTCCGGGACGGTCGAAGAGGGGATCGGATCGGTGGCCAGAGGCTCCGTCCTCAAAAAGCTGGACGAGAGGGTCGAGATCAGCCTGGCGGATTACGAGGACCTTCACCGGGGAGATAGGCTGGAGAGCGTCATCCCCCCGGTGGGAGAGTTCGCCCTCCTCCAGATCGACGGCGACGGGTACAGGCGGTACGGCTTCGTCGGCTGATGGTGGAGGGGAATAATGGCAGGATCAACAGAATCCCCCGTATCTGCGAGATCCGCGGTATCGTCATTATCGGCGATATCTGCGATATCGGCGGCATCATCAATATCTGCGATATCGGCGGTATCCCCCCCACCTTTTGACCGGCGGGATCTGGCCCTCGCCGCCCTGGTAGTCGTTGCCGGCCTACTGACCTTCGGCTGGATGGCATATTCGGCTTTATCGGATATAGGAGGCGACCTCGTCCAGATGGCGGCGCCGGGGACGGCGGAGCTGGACCTCGATAAAGCCGGGGGGTACACCATCTTCTACGAGGATGTGAGCGTCTTGGAAGGGCGCTTCTACTCGACGGGGGAGGCGGTGCCTCCGGGGCTCGTCATCGAGGTCATCGACCTCTCATCCGGCGAGGAGCTGGACCTATCGCCCCCGTTCGGAAGCTCCACCTACTCCTTCTCCGGCCGGTCGCGCAGGTCGATCGCCGCCTTCGAGATCGACCATCCCGGCGTCTACAGGATGACGGCGTCTTACCCTCCGGGGACCGAGGGGCCGCAGGTGGTCCTGGCCGTCGGGACCGGCCTCTTTGGGGGTATCATATCGAAGATCGTCGTCGCCATCGCCGCCCTCCTCGGGTCGGTCGCCGCCGGGGCCGCCATCCTAATCCGGGGCGAGAGGAAGAGGGAGAGAGAGGAGGAGAGGCTCCGGGAGGAGGACCGGATCCTCCGGAGGAAGGGGATCTGAGGGACGGGTTTGAGAGATCGGATGGATAACCTACCCGCCAAATATCGAAGAAGGATCGATGAAGAGGATCGATTAAGGATCGAAGAAGGAAGGAGGAGGAGAGACCTGTCAGCCGATGAAACGCCGGCCATCGTCCTGGTGGCCTATGGGAGCCTCGACTTCGAGGCGAGGAAGACCTACGAGAAGATAAGAGCCGTTTACCGGCGTGAGTTTGAATCCCCGGCCGTCGAGATCGCCTTCACCGCCGGGTTCATCCGGCGACGGCTCGCCGGGATCGAGGGGACGGCGGTCGAAAGCCCCCTGACGGCCCTCGCAAAGCTTCACGACGCCGGCTACCAGGACGTAGTCGTCCAGTCGCTGCACGTCGCCCCCGGATCGGAGTTTCACGAGGCTGCGGCCCTCGTCTCCGCCCTCGGGACCGTCCGGGGCAAGTTCGGCTTCCGCAGGCTCGCCATGGGCCCGCCCCTCCTGGCCGCAGCTCCGGACTACGACGCCGTCTCAAAAGCCCTAGCCCCGGAGTTCGACCGGACCACCATCGGGGGGTTGGTGGCGGAATCGCCGCGAGATCTGGAGGAGACGGCCGTCGTCCTCGTCGGCCACGGGACCGCCCACCCCGCCGACGCCGCCTACGCCCGGATGGCGCGGGTTCTGAAGAGAGATCACAGGAACGTCTTTCTCGGGACGATCGACGGCTTTCCGGGGCTGGAGGATGTGATGTCCGAGGTGAGGGTGGCCGATGTGCGGAGGGTGAGGCTCCTGCCCTTCCTCCTCGTCGCCGGAGGCCACGCCTCAAAGGATATCGCCGGAGACGGCCCCGGATCGTGGAAGAGGTCCTTTGAGGAGGCGGGCTACGAAGTCGACCTGAACCTTTTGGGGATGGGGGAGAACCCCCAAGTGGTGGAGGTCTTCCTGGAGCATACGAGGCGGGCGGCGGAGGGGTCTCAGCTAACAGTTTGATACGGCCAAGACTCCAGATCATACTATGGATTCAAGAGCTGAGGCTAACCAGGAGGGGGGGAGGTGGCGAGGCCACCCCATCACCAACCCCAAATACCATCCCGACGAAATAACCCATCGATGTCCCCCGTAGAGAGCGCCCTCATCCTGGTCGTTTACCTCGCCTGCTTCGCCGCCGTCCACAGCCTCATGGCGAGCCTCCCCTTCAAAAGAAGGGCCGCGAAGATCCTCGGGAGCCGGATGGACCCGTGGTACCCGGCGATCTTCTCGGCCTTCGCCTTCGTGATGATCGCGCCCCTGGTATACCTCGTCTACCTCTTCCCCGGCGATATCCTCTACGTCGCCCCCTCCCCATGGCGGTGGGCGATGGTGGCAGGGCAGGTCCTGGCGGGGCTTCTATCCATCAGGGCCTTCATCGACGCTCTCCACCGGTTCAAGGTGCCTCTGCAGCTTTCGGGGCCCGGGACCGCCGGGGCGGAGGCCCTGGAGCCCAGGGGGATATACCGCTGGATTAGAGACCCCTTCCTTTTATCCGGCTTTCTGATCATCTGGCTGACCCCCTTCATGACGACGAATATATTGATCCTATACGCCGCCGTCACCGTCTACCTCTACCTGGGATCCCTCCACTGGGAGAGGAGGCTCCTCGCCCAGTTCGGGGACGAGTACCGGACCTATCAGCGGCGTGTACCGCGGATGATCCCCTGGCGGGGAAGGCTCAGCCCCGAAGGGTGATGGGATAGGTGGCAGAGAGGCAAATCCCATGTTCACGATCTCCACCGCCATCCTCGCCCTCTACCTCGTCGCATACGCCCTCCTCCACAGCCTCCTCGCGGGCACCTGGGCGAAACGGAGGGCCCGCCGGTCCTTCGGCCCCGGTGGGATGCGGTGGTACCGCCTCTTCTTCACCCTCGTCGCCGTCGTGACCCTCCTACCCCTGATCTACCTGTTCTATCTCTTCCCCGGGGAGGTCCTCTACTCCATCCCCGCTCCCTGGAGGTGGGGTATGGTGGCGGTCCAGGCGGCCGCCGCCTTAGGCCTCGCAAAGACCCTCCTGGAAGCGGGTCCCCTCCAGTTCCTGGGTATCCGCCCCGATGACGGCGGCAGAGGCCAGCTGATCGTCCGGGGGATATACTGCAGGACGAGAAACCCCCTCTTCCTCTTCGCCCTCATCTTCCTCTGGTTCACCCCCGTCATGACCGCCCACCTTCTGGTCCTCTACATCATAGCCTCCGTTCACTTCTATCTCGGATCGGTCCACGAGGAGAGGATGCTCGCCGAGGAGTTCGGGGCCGCCTACCTCGACTACCGGGATAGGGTGCCCAGGTTCATCCCCCGGATGAGATGCACCTACCCCGAGACAGGGGTGGCGGCCAGGAGGAAGGCCGAGGGGCCGGGCGGCATCCCGGGATCTCTGCCGGAATCTGAATCGGAATCTGAATCAGGATCGGGATCTGAATCGGGATCTTCATCAGAGCCCGGACGGTGATCCTGGTCCAGATCCTATGCCCGATCTGGGCCAAACTCCGGGACAAACGAGAGAAACGCCGGTGAGGGGGTTCACCGGCCCCAGGTCGCCGCCGCCTCGCCGGACTGGAGAGCGTACCCCACCATCGCCGCCGAAAGCGCCGAGTTGGTGAGGATCAGCAGCATCGTCCTCATCCGTCCACCACCTCAAAATAGATGCTCACAGAGCTGGTCATCGACCTTATCACCGGCGCCCTCTCCGCTACCTCGGCGAAGATCTCCTCCAGAGCCTGCGGATCTGCGTCGGCAGCGATTTCGACCTTGATATCGATCCGGGTCACCTCCCTCCCATCCCCCAGCCTCTCCAGAACTCCGACCGCCTCCGACCTGTAAGACCGGAGGGCGATCCTATGCTTCTTCGCCACGGCGAGGGTGGTGGTGAGGACGCATCCGTTGGCTGCCGCCACAAAGAGGTCCTCGGGGGAGGGGAACCCCTCGACTCCGCCGAACTGCGCCGGGAGGGCGACCTCGATCTTATGACGGGAGGGAA
>CP086218.1:380038-396713 GCA_020844795.1 Methanothrix sp.
ATGAACTCGTAGAGGTCCGTCTCGATGGGGACGTTGGTGTCGGCATAGAGGCCTACCAGGGAGAGGAGGACGGCCGCCCCCAGGACCACCCGCCACCTGCTGAGGATCAGGCTGACGTAATTGACGATGATGGGGGTTATCGGAGATCTTCTCTCCTTTCTGACGGCACCGTTTCGGCTTTTCCTCTCGTTTCTCCCCCGCTCCATCTGGTGTATTACGGTGACTCCTACGAAGAGGGAGGAGAGGTAGCACATGATGATCCCTATGAGGCAGAGGAGGCCGAAGTCCCGGACCATGGGGACCGAGGAGGAGAAGAGGGAGAAGAAACCCGCCCCGGTGATGATCAGGGCTATGAGGACCGCCGGGGCGATCCGGGCCACCGTCTCTATCGCCGCCTTCGAGATGGACCCTCCCCGCTGGAACTCCTCCTCGATCCTGTTCTGAAACTGGATGGCGTAATCGATCCCAATGCCGATGAGGATCGGGAATGCCGCCATAGATACCATAGTGAGAGGGACCTGGAGAAACCCCATCATCCCGAAGGTCCAGATTATCCCAAGGAAGACGACTGGAAGCGGCAGGAGGGGAAGGTTGACGTGCCTGAAGACGAGGAGGAGGGCCACCACCATCAGGAGGCCGGAGATCAGGAGGAGATCTGTCATGGAGGCGTTCATCTCCCGCTCGATCTCGTCTCCGAGGGCGATCTCGCCTGTGACTATCGTATCGGCCCCGGCGGGAAACTCCGCCATCGCCACCGCGGATCGAGCCTCGGGAAGTATCGCGTCGAGGCTCGCCATGGGGATGTAGGTAGGAAGATCGATGGGGATAATGGTATGCCTCCGGTCGGGGAGGATGGCTTTGAGGGCGGCAGGGTTCGTCCTCTCCAGCTCCGCCAGGATCTCGTCGATCCTCGCCTGGGAGTCGGGGACCCTTCGGATCCCTGTCGCCTCGGCCTCCACTTCCATCACCATCTCGGCCAGGCTGACCGTCCCCAGGACGTAATCGACCGCCTCCATCTGGCGGGTCAACCTTTCCATCGCCTTCAGGGATCCGGGGGTGGTGACCGAGTCCCCCTCCACCAGGACGACGATCGACTGGGTCCCGAACCTATACCTATCGCTGTAGAGGTGGGAGAACTCGACGTAGAGCCTGGAGTCCGCGTCTACGAAGGTCTCGATCTCCGTCTCCATGGTGATCGTCTGAGCATAATGGATCGAAGCCACCGTCAGGAGCGCCGCTACCGTCAGAATGACGATCGGATTCGCCTCGATCCACCTCCCCAGCCTCTCTCCACCCCTCACCATCTCTTACCCTCAAATTTTATACACAATCACAATAATCGTAATATTCCGAATCTTCGGAGCTTTCGGAGGATACGAAATGTACTTAAAGCTTATGGCAGACCCACCAACGATGAATCGGGAGGAGCCTCAACCCGACGAGGCGGCGAGAAGGTCCATCGTCGACGCGAGCATAAGGGTGGCGAAGATGCTGGGGTACAGCGACGCTGCCGGGGCGATCCGGGGATATCTGATGCTATCAGACGTCCCTTTATCCCTGGACGAACTGGCGGAGGTGACGGGCTACAGCAAGTCCACCATCAGCACCAACATGGCGCAGCTGGAGAGGATGGGGATAGTCCGCCGGGTCCGCAGGCCCGGGGACAAGAGGCACTACTACTCCACCATAATCAGCATAGATGAGGGGAGGAAGGTTCACAACGAGATATTCAGGGAGATCATGCAGATCCTCGCCGAAGGAGCCGAGAAGGGGATGGAGCATCTGGAGGGGGCCGGAGGGGGGCAAGAGGCGGAGAGGCTCATAGGGCGGCTGGGGTCGATCAGAGACGACTGCATCGGGGGTCAGAGGTTCGCCGATCTCCTCGATCAGTTCTCCATCCAGGAGCTGACGGAGATCCTCGCCCGACAGGTCGAAGGGCGGAATAAGGGAGGAAAGTGAACCAGTATGAGGGATCGATAAGAGAGATCGGTTCTGAGGGGAACCGGTTCTGTAGCCCTGGCTTTATAGGGGCGGAAGATCTCCCCCGGTCTTCAGGATAGAACCTCATGAAGGGAGATCATCGGATCTTTGAAGTCCTCTTCATATCGGTCTTCGCCGCCATGCTCGGCCTTGGGATTATCGGACCGCTCCTGCCCATATACGCCGAGAACCTGGGGGCGACCGGCCTTTGGATCGGCATCATCTTCTCGGGTTTTGCGGCCGCCAGGGCGATATTCATGCCGATGGTCGGAAGGCTCTCCGACGAATCGGGAAGGAAGAAATTCATAGTCTTCGGCCTCCTCGCCTACGCCGTCCTCTCCCTCGGTTACGTCACCGCAGGAAGCGTATACTCCCTCACCGTCGTCCGGTTCCTCCACGGCATAGCCTCGGCGATGGTGGTTCCTATAGCCATGGCCTACGTCGGAGACCTCTCCAAGAAAGGGGAGGAGGGGGCCCACATGGCGAAGTTTCAGGTATCCTTCTTCCTGGGCCTCGGCTCTGGCCCCCTCCTGGGAGGGGTCCTGAACGACGCCTTCGGTTTTGCATCGGCCTTTTACGCCATGGCCGGCTTATCGTCCCTGGCGTTCCTGGTGGTCGTCGTCTTCCTCCCGGAGACTGAAGGCCGATCGTCCCCCGGGATGGATGAGAGGATCACTCTGAAGGGGATCTACCGCCACCCCGCCGTCTCTGCGATCCTCGCCTTCACCGCCCTCAACGCCATAGTCCGGGGGATCCTTCTCGTCTTCATGCCCCTCTACGCCCCCAAGATCTCCGTCGTTCCGGGGCAGGTGGGTTTGATCCTCACCGTCTCCATATTTCTGATGGCGGTCTTTCAGATACCCATGGGACGGATGGCAGACAGGGGGAACGCCACGTCGATGATCCTGGCAGGCTCCCTCCTCTCCGCCGCGAGCCTCGCCCTGATACCGGCGGCCGACTCCTTCTGGGACCTATTAATCGTCGCCTCAGCCAACGGCATCGGTAGCGCCTGCATGGTCCCAGCCCTGATGGCCCTGACGGTGAAGCTCGGAAAGGAGATCGGTATGGGGGCCTCCATGGGCGCCTACAACACCGCCATGTCCGTCGGGATGGTCACCGCCCCCCTCCTGGGTGGGTTGGTCATGGACGCGTCTTCGATCCATTCGGTCTTCCTCCTGGGTGGTGGGTTAGGGGTCGCCGCGACGGTCCTCTTCTATTTATCGATGAGGAGGTCTCTGTCGTCGGTGGAGGGCTCATCGGAGTGAACTCCACCGACCAACCTGCTGGAAAAAATCGCATCGAAGCGAAGAGGTCATCCTGGAGGCGTCTATTTTGGGATGGTGAACCTGAAGGTCGACCCCTCGCCGGGGGCGGACTCTGCCCAGATCCTGCCACCGAAGGTCTCTACGATCTTCTTGACGGTGGCAAGGCCGATCCCCGAACCCTCCTGCGACCTGTCCAGGCGGGAGAAGGGGTCGAATATCCTATCATGATACCTCATATCAAAACCGATCCCCCGGTCCCGAACGGAGAACTCGTACTCGTCGCCTAGATCCGAGGATCTCACCTCTATATCGACATCATCCTTCGAGTATTTTATACAGTTATCCAGAAGGTTCGTGAAGATCTGCTTGGCCCGGCTCCTTTCTAGGGTGATGACCGGAAACTCCCCACCGAGGCGGAGATCGATGGGCTTGTCCTTCGCCAGGGGTCTCACCTCATCGTAAGCCTCGAGGATCAGCTTCTTCATATCGATATCCTCCGGCGGCGAGACGATCCTTCCTATCCGGGAGTGGTCCAGAAGGTCCAGGATCAGCCGATCCATCCCGGCGGCGATCTTCCCTATCCGATCGAGGTACCTATTCCCGGTATCGTCGAGCTTTTCTCCATAATCCTCCTGGAGGGCGAGGGCGAACCCCTGGATGCCCCGGAGCGGCGCCCGCAGGTCATGAGAGATGGTGTAGGCGAAGCTCTCCAGCTCCCGGTTTAGGCTCTTGAGCTTCTCCTCGTACTCGATAGTCTCGGATATGTCTCTGGCCACGGCGATCGTCGCCATCAGCCCACCGTCCTTGCTGGTGACGGGGGCGAAGCTGACGGAGGCGGGGAAGGTGGAACCGTCCTTCCTGACGCAGGTCATCCGCCTCCTACCACCGTTTACCCCATCTTCGGGGTAGGTCTCTTCGCTGGAATCGAGGATGAAGTCCCTGTATAGCCTTCCCCGGACCTCTTCCAGCTTGAAGCCGAACATATCCAGGAGGGCCGGGTTTGCGAAGAGGAGGTGGTCGGCTTTTCCGAAGATGGCTATGCCGTCGTTCGAAGACTCGATGGCGTCCATGAAGAGGAGCATCTGCTCTTCCAGCCACCGGTCGTAAGATATATCGTGGCCGAATGCGATCACCCTCTCGATCTCGCCGGTTCTGGATCGGACGACGCTCCAACCCCACTGGACCGCCACCTCGTCACCGGTCCTGGTGATGACGGCAGCTTCTGTCTGGCCCGAGGGCTTCCCCTCGAATATGGATGAGACGGTGGCCCTGAAGGAACCTCTATCAGCTTCGGCTACGAATAGATCGAAGAAGCTCTCTCCTGCCACCTCTCGTGAAGACTTACCGGTGACGTTCTCGGCACCCCTGTTGAAGAGGGTGATCCTCCCCTGAGGATCGAGGCCGACTATGAATAGGTCTGCGCCTTCGATGATCCCCCTCGAAAACTCCCTTTCAGAACGGATCTCCTCTTCCATCCTGGCATACTCGGTCATGTCCTGGGCGGTGATGACGATCCCGATCCCTTTGCCGTCGCTGTCCTCCAGCTTTATGCCGTTCCATGAGATCACCTTCTCCCCGCCGGAGCTGATCCTGATCTTCGTCCTGTGCCTCTCCGCCGTCATCCCCATATCTATATCTTCCAGGGCTTCGAGGAACGCCGACCTCTCCAAGTAATCTGGGAATAGGACGGTCCAGATCTCCTCGTCCCCCATCACCTCCCCGGCAGAGTATCCCGTCACCTCTTCGGCCGCCCTGTTCCAGAGGAAGATCCTCTTTCTCCTGTCGATGACGAAGATCATGGGGCTTCCTATCTCCACCAGCTTCTCGCTCAGGTCCGCCAGCTGTTTTATGTTCTCCTCCACCCTCTTCCTCTCGGTTATGTCGACGATCGTCCCCCGGAGGCCTACCGGCCTACCATCCCGGATTATGGGGCGGGAGTAGACTATGAGGTGGAAGGTGGAACCCTCCTTCTTAAGCCCCGTATACTCGTAGGTGAAGACCCGATCTTCGTGAAGGCTTCTCTGGAAGTTCTCCATCATATTCTCCCGGTCTTCGTAGGCGAATACCTGGAAGATGTTCACCCCCTTATCTAGATCGTCGCGCCCGTAACCGTAGAGGTCGAAGGCGGTCTGGTTGGCGAAGGTGACCCTCCCCAGAAGGTCGCATTCGAAGATAGGTTGGGGGAGGGTGTCGGCCATCTCCCGGAACCTCCGTTCGCTCTCGACGAGGGCCATCTCCATCTCTTTCCTTTCAGTTATGTCGAGAGCGATTCCCTCAACATGGGTCACGGCGCCGTCTTCATCCCGGCTGATCCAGACATTGCTGGCAAGCCATCGGACCTCGCCAGACGAGTTGAGAACTCTGAACTCCTGGTAGAAGCTGTTGGACCCTTCCTCGATCCGCCGTTTCAATTCGCAGACTACCAGCTCCAGATCGTCAGGATGGACTAAGCTCCCATCAAAGGAAGCAGCTCCTGAATAAAAGTCGTCGGGGGTATATCCCAATTGGCTGACGCTTTCTGATACGAAACCAGCCGGGGCTCCCAGAGGAACGGGCTGGACGAAGGCGATGGCAGGACTTCGCCTGACGATCCGCTCCAGCTCGATCCGCTTCTGCGAACCTTCCAAGATCGCTTCTTCCATCTCTTTTCGCCAGGAGACGTCCTGCATCACCCCCGCCATCTTGGTGGGGCGGCCGTCCCCGTCTCTCTCCATTACGTGACCCCGGTCCTGGACCCATATCCACTCCCCCCCGGCCTTCGTCCTGTAGTCGATATCGAAGAGGTCGTTCCTCCCCTCCAGGGTATCCCGGAGGGCCGCCTCGACGGCGGGGAGGTCATCGGGATGGATCGACCTCTTCCAGGCCAGCTCGTCGCTCTTCTCGGCGGAGGGAAGCCCTATCATATCGGCGTACCTGCGGTTGTGGACGACCTCCCCCGTCACCAAATCCCAGTTCCAGACGGCGAGGTCCGCCCCCTCGATGGCGAGCTTCAGCCGCTCTTCGCTCTCCATCAGCGCATCTTGCACCTTCTTCTGCTCCGTTATGTCCACCAGGATGCCGTGAAGTCCTTCGAGCCTCCCTTCTTCGATCGGCCTGCCGTAGGTCCTGACAAATCGGACGTTCCCATCTCCATCGATGAACCGCAGCTCCGAGCCCGTTGATCTGCCGGCGAGGGCGCTCTTGATCCTCCTCTCAAGAAGGCCGACGTCTTCGGGATGGATGAACTGCGATACGTTCTGACCCAGGACATCCCCGACCGGATAGCCGAAGATCCTCTCGATGGCGGGGCTGATGTAGGCGATCCTGCCCCCGGGTTCGACGACATAGATCACACCGTCGACGTTCTCCACCAGAGATCTGTATCTCTCCATCGACCTTCGAAGCGCCTCTTGCGCCGCCTCCTCCGCCTCGTCCCTTCTCTTGAGGTCTTCCAGGGATCTGCGCAGCCTCCCGAGGGAGAGGGAGACCTCCTCCAGGCCCCTGGCCATCTCTTCATTCGAGGGGCGGTCCTCCCCGAGGAGGGACCTGATCCTCCTTTCGGCCGTATCGATCTCTTCATCCATAATTTCATGGCTCATATAGGCGACAACTCCTCGGAAGGTCAGAACTTCTCTTAGGTGATTTTAAGATACATTTCGATATCATAGTGCCGAGATCTCCGGGGATTCTGCCGTCCGGGCAAGGCCATTGAGCATATCGGACGGTCGGTTTATTTCCAGGATCTCAGATCCACTTGGAAGAGGAAGAATATAACGATTTAGCATCAGATCATCGGCGTTGCGTAAGCTCTCCTCCCGCATCGGAGATGCTGGGCGGTCCCGTCCCAGGCCCCGACGCCATATAGGGGTTCGAGGAAACCTTAAAGGAGGGGCGGCCGGAGACTCTAGGCCATGGAGCCGATCTCAGAACTGGTCCTGAAGCTCGGAAGCGCAGACTACTTCGAGAGGCAGAGCGCCGCCTGGAGGCTGGTGGAGGCGGGGTCTGGGGCGGTGGACCCGCTCCTCGAGGCCCTGGAAGGAGACGAAAACCCCCAGGTCCGGTTCAAGGCAGCCTGGGCCCTGGGAAAGATGGGGGAGAGAAAGGCCGTCGGTCCGCTAGCAACAGCCCTCTCCCTGGACGAGGACCCCGCCGTCAGGGAGTGGGCGGCTTCGGCCCTGGAGGCGATCGGAGACCCCAGAGCCGTCCCGGGCCTCGCCCAGTCACTGGCGACGGACCCGTCCGGGGAGGTGAGGCTCCGATCGTCCCTCGCCCTCGTAGCCTTCGGAGCCGTGGACGCCTTCGAAGAGCTTCTGGGAAGGGGGGACCTGGAGGCGAAGAGGATGGCGGTCGTCGCCCTCGGCCGCCTCCGGTCTGCCGGATCGCTGCCCTTGGTGGCGCCTTTCGTCGGGGCCGAGGACCCGGAGCTGCGGAGGAGGGCTTCCTGGTCCCTGGGGGAGATGGGGACGGAGGCGGCGGCGCCCCACATCGCGCCGGCCCTCTCGGACGATGCCCCCGCCGTCAGGATGGAGGCGGCCAGGTCCCTGGGAAAGATCGGTGGCCTTGAAGCGTGCAGGATGGCGGCGTCCCTCCTCGAGGACCCCGACCCCAGGGTGAGGCTCGCCGCCGTCACCGCCCTGGGGGAGATCGGCCATCCCGACGGCCTCGACCGGCTGGTGGCGGTCCTCTTCGGCGGTGACGACGAGGAGATCCGGGCCTGGGCCGCCTGGTCCCTGGGGGAGATCGGCGACATCCGGGCGATCGAGCCCCTCCAGGAGGCGTGCCTCCGGTGCTCACCAAAGGTCAGGGAGAAGGCCCTCGACTCCCTGGTGGAGGTCTTCGGTATCGGCGGTGGGGAGAAGGGCGACGGGGGGATCTAGCCCCAGGGACCTTCCGACACCGTCACCTATTTTTCCAGGGCGGTCGTCTGGTGGATGATGAACCTTGAGTCTCTCGCGGTCGAGCTTCGCGGGTTTGTGGGGATAACCCGCAAGAAGGCCATCGGCGATCTCGTCGGCCACTTTCCCGTGGAATCGGACCTGATCATAGCCTCTTTCGGGGAGGATGCGGCGGTCATCGACGACGGCGAAGAGGTGATGCTCCTCGCCGCCGACGGGATCTGGTCGAGGCTTCTGGAGGCCGACGCCGAATGGGCCGGCTACTGCGCCGTCCTCGTCAACGTCCACGACATCGCGGCGATGGGAGGCTGGCCTGTGGCGATGGTGGACGTCTTCTCCGCCGCCTCGGAGGACCTCGCCGAGGAGGTCCTCTCCGGGATGAAGAAAGGGATCGAGAAGTTCAATGTTCCCATAGTCGGCGGCCACTTCCACCCGGACACCCCCTACTCCGCCCTCGACGTCGCCATCCTCGGGAAGGCGAAGAAGGGGGCGGTCATCCTCAGCTCTTCGGCGAGGCCCGGCGACTTCATCGTCGTCGGGGTAGACCTCGACGGGATGGTCCACCCAAAGTTCGCCATCAACTGGGACACCACCAGCTTCAAGGATGGGGAGGTCCTCCTCCGGCAGCTCGGATCGATGAGGGAGCTGGGGGAACGGGGCCTGGTGACGGCAGGAAAGGATATCAGCAACCCCGGGATGCTGGGGACCCTGGGGATGCTCCTGGAGTCGAGCCGGGCGGGGGCGGTCGTCGACCTCGACAAAATCCCTCGCCCCGAGGGGATGGATATGCTGGCCTGGCAGAAGATGTATCCGGGGATGGGGTTCGTCGTGACCGCCCCTCCAGAGAAGGCCGGGGAGGTCACCGGGGTCTTCGTTGAACGGGGGCTCGCCTCCGCCGTCATCGGCAGGGTGACGGAAGGGCGCAGGCTAGTGATATCGTCGGGATCGGAGACGGCGGTCCTCTTCGACTTCGAGGCCGAGAGTATCACGGGGATCGGGTGATATCGTGGACCGAAGGTTCATCGAGAGGATGGAGCGGGAGGCCAGAGGCCGGAGGGCCAGGATAGGGGTAGGCGCCTGCGGCGGCGGCCCCGAAATCCTGGCCGGGATGGAGGAGGCGGCAAAGTTCGCCGAGATCGTCCTGGTGGGAGACCCCGGCGGCGACCTCGGAGAGGATCTCGCCGTCGTCAGGACCGACGATCCCGCCTCCCTCCTGGTGGACCTCCTGGATAAGGGGGATATCGACGGGGCGGTGAGAGGAAACCTCTCCGCCACCAGGGTGATGAGGAAGATATCCAGGACCTTTGGGGTGAGGGTTCGAAGGATCTCGCTTCTCGCCCTCCCGGACTGGTCCTTCTTCCTCGCTCCCGTCGGGATAGACGAAGGGGAGTCGCTATCCGACCGCCTCGACCTGGCGGTGATGGGCGCCGGGTACCTCCGGAAGATGGGGATCGACCCCCACCTCTCGATCCTCTCCGGGGGTAGGATGGAAGACCTGGGGAGGTCTGAGCGGGTCGACCGGACCCTCGCCGAGGGGGAGCTCTTGGCCCGGCTCGCCCTGGAGAGAGGCGTCCGGGCGGAGCACCGGGGTATCCTCATCGAGACCTCTCGCGGCGACGACCTGATCGTAGCCCCCGACGGCATATCCGGAAACCTCATCTTCCGGACCCTGATGCTCGTCTCCGGCGCCAGGGGCTACGGCGCCCCCGTCATCATGGAGCCCGTCTTCGTAGACTCCAGCCGGGCGAGGAAGAGCTTCGTCGGGCCGATCACCCTCGCCAGCGCTCTCGTGGCTATGAAGGGAAGGTGAGGTCCCAGAGCGTCCACGCCTCCATCGCACCCATATCTAGCGCCAGCGTCATCAGGGCGATGAAGGGGCGGTGAGTTAGTCGAGGCGAAAGACTGTCTGATAAACCAGGAAAAATAATTTCGGGGCGGCATCCCGCCCTGCGATCACCTTGGCTTCAGCCGGACATTACCCCCAGGACTTTCAGGGGGTGGACCCCCGCTCCCTGGAGGGCGAAGAGTTCGTCTTCGTCTGCAAGGCTGAACTCCTTGATGGTGGAGACGAAGGTCTCCGGGGAGTCGGCGGCGTCCATCAGGATTATATCCTGCTGTAGCCTTGCGGCCCATCTCGGCCAGCCCTCGGAGTTGCTCATCTCCGTCGCCTTGTCGAAGTCGAAGCCTAGGACGAGGCCGTCACCGGTCTTGGAGGCGGCGTCCCACCGGATGAATATCCCCGCGACCCTGGTGCCGAACTTCTCCGTCAGGGCAGACGTCTCGTCGGCGGTCAGTTTCTTGACGAAGAGGCCGCTCTTTCCGGGGGTGCAGTCCCAGGCCATCTGGAAGTAGTCGTCCTTACACCAGTTGGGGCATGCTATCACCCTGTAGCTCTGATTTGTCGCGTCCTCGATGGGGAGCTCTTTCTCCATATATCTCGCCAAGAGGAAGCCGCTGGAGACCCCGGGGCATAGGTGGTCGTGGAGCTCCACCGCCTTCATGAATATATAGGGGGTCTTCTCGTGGGCCCATATGTTGACCACGGGGAGCATATGGTCGAAGACGCCGGGATTCCAGCCCTCGACGTCGGCGAGGACCGTCTCGGCGTCGATCTTCTCGGCCTCCTGGATGGCATAGCCGGTCCCGTCGTCCTTCACCTTCATGTAGACGGCTTCACCGGTCCTCTTGTCGTAGAACCCAAACCAGAGGGCCTTCCAGGGGGGGCTCAAGATGTTGAGGAGGTTTCCCTTTCCCGGAGTGCAGCCGGTGACCTCCATCACCGCATCGAGACATTCTTCCGTCGTCTGGTCGCCTATCACGGCGTATCCGGCGTTAGTCAGGGCCAGTACATCGGTGTCGCCCCTCTCAAACCCCATCTCTCCCATGGCGTATTCTGCGGCTTCGGCGCCGAGCTGGCGGATATCCACCTCTTCGGCCAGGGCCATACCCGGCGCCAGGGCCAGGAGGAGGAGGAGGGTCGTCGCTATAATTCGATCGATCTTCACATAATCACCTGATCTTCGATATCTAAAGCCTGCAATATTCTAATTTATGCTACGCAAGCTGAAAAGAGTTATACAGAATTATTTATAACATTTTTGGTTGAAATTCATATTAATCAATATTTTAATCTACATTTTTCATATAAATTGATGATCTAAGCGGGAGAATGTGGCAGAAGAAGGGCGCCGTTTCTGGCACGGCTTTGCCCCAGATACGGCGCCCGTGGTTGGAGGGAGGGCAATGGCCTGTAGAGGGATGCCATCTCAAGGAGGTCGCAGCATGGCGAGATAATCGCACCCCGACGGGGAGATAATCTTAATTAGTAATAAATCTTTCGGTTAAATTCATACAAAACTTCGTCATCGACTCGTACCGGATCACGGCGTGAGCAATCCTTATGTACTTCAATGTTCATTCAATATGCATAGGATGATGATCTATGAACGTTAATCTTGGGGCTCCGTACGAGGTTGCTATAAAAAGCATCATCGAGAAAGGCTACGCAGGAAATCGGACGGAGGTTATACGCCAGGCCATAATGGCATATAAGCGGATTATTGAGGAAGAAGAGCTGATGCTGGTACATAGAGGAGTCATGACGGAGATGGGCGAGCTGGAAGCCGGAACGGCCAAGACCCACTCATTTGATGAAATAAAAAAGATCCTTGAGCCTGAGCCCTGACGATCTATGGAAATCGTCTTCTCCGATCTTGCAAAAAAGGAGCTCGAGAACCTCCCGCAGGAGCTGAAGCTCATTTTTCTGAACCGCCTGGAGAAGATGATGGTGGTTCCTCCCCGCAAGCGGATGAAGCACGGTATCCCCTGCCATGTAGTAAAGGTGACCAAACAGGCGAGGATCGTCTGCGAGATCAGAGGAGAGAAGATCTATGTCCTTCACTGCTTCGGGAGCCACAAGATGTATGAGCGATGGTACAGATCATACAAGTAGATTCATCTCCATATATCATATCAGATCACGGCTTGTTTTAGATCACGGATTGTTTTCAGCGGGATAGATCTCTCCTCGTCGAAGAGGTCTCATAAACTCGATCAGCTAGAGGCAAACCAATGCCAGGGAGGCCGTTCTTCATTTCTATCCCCTAAAAAGATAATAAATATGTATATGTACCATGGGCTGAATCCGGCCGATGAAGTCCCTCGTTTCATCTCTTTTGAAGCCGCATCCCCATATGTCGCTGATTTCTTATACAAAATCAGATCATCCGTAATACAATGGCGGCATTTGAAGAAGAGGCGTGTTATCTCCTGCGGGGGTGCCGGGGATGACCCTGGCGATCGAGACCTCGGGGCTGACCAAGACCTACAACCGACGGACGAGGGCCCTGGACGGGGTGGACCTGCAGGTCTGGCCTGGGGAGGTCTTCGCCTTTCTGGGACCGAACGGCTCGGGGAAGACGACCCTGATGAGGATCCTCACAACCCAGTTTCGCCCGACCTCCGGGGAGGCCCGGGCCTTCGGCACCGACGTCGTCCGCCGCGGCTCGGAGGTGAGGAGGATGATCGGCTACGTCCCCCAGGAGACCTCCGTCTGGCTAGACATCACCGGCCGGGAGAACCTCCTCATCTACTCCAAGGTCTACGCCGTCCCCAAGGACCGGAGGAAGGGGTCCATCGAGGACGCCATCCAGGCGATGGGGTTGGAGGAGGTGGCCGATCGGATGGTCAATACCTACTCCGGCGGGACGATCAGGAGGCTTGAGATCGCCGCCGCCCTCCTGGTCAAGCCGAAGATCCTCTTCCTGGACGAGCCGACGATCGGCCTCGACCCCTCGGCGAGGAAGGCTGTCTGGGAGAGTCTGACCGCCTTCAAGGGGGAGTGCGGGACGACGGTATTCTTCAACACCCACTATATGGACGAGGCGGACCATTACTCCGACGAGATCGCCATCATCAACCGCGGCAGGATCGTGAAGTCCGGTACGGCGAGGGAACTGAAGCGCTCCCTAAATGGCGAGATCCTCCGATTTAGCCGTAACCACAAACAAGAGCATTACCAGACCCATGGCCAGAACGGCTTCGATGAATACGCGGTAAAGAAGGTCAGGGAGCTGGATCTCGTCAGAGACGCCGCCGTTTCCGGCTCGCTGCTGGAGGTATACGTCGACGATGGGGAGAGGGCGCTTCCCCTCGTCGTCGAGGCTCTCTGGTCGGAGGGGGTCACTTTCGATAGGATATCGACGGCAAGGCCGACCCTCGACGACGTCTTCCTGAGGTACGCTGGTTCCTGCCGCTCCGGGAGGGGTGGAGATGGGGGGTAGGGCCGGGATGATGGGATTGGTGGAACTTATCGGATCCGCAGGATCGATGGGATTCATGGGGATGACGGGCTTCCTGGAGGTGGATGGATGACCGCAGAAGACTCCCTCCGGGAGATGCTCGCCATGATCGAGCTGGAGCTGCGCAGGCTCCGCCACGACCGGACGGAGATATACACGAGAGCGATCCAGCCGATCCTCTGGCTTGCCGTCTTCGGGACGGTGATGAGCGAGGTGAGGGGGATCCCCACCGGGGGGCTCCCGTACATCGACTACATCACCCCCGGCGTTCTCATCCAGTCGACGATCTTCGTCTCGGTATTCTACGGCCTCACCATCGTCTGGGAGAGGGAGACGGGGATCTTGAAGCGCCTTTTGGTGGCGCCGGCGTCCAGGTCGGCGACCGTCGTCGGCCGGTCCATCGCCTCGGGCGTCAGGGCCGTCGTCCAGGCCCTCATCATCTTCCCGGTGGCGATCCTCCTGGGGGTGAAGTTCATACCAAACCCGATCTACATCACCGCCGCCTTCCTCGTCCTCTTCCTCATCTCGGGGGGGTTTGCGGCGGTATCCATCTTCGTCGCCTCCCTGATGAAGACCCGGGAGCGGTTCATGGGCCTCGGCCAGGCCCTGATCATGCCCCTCTTCTTCGCCAGCAACGCCCTCTATCCGATAGAGATGATGCCCCCCGCCCTCCAGTACGTCGCATTGGTAAACCCCCTCACCTACGCCGTCGATGCTGTCCGGGGGCTGTTGATCAGCGGGGACCTCTCAGGCCTCGCCGTCGACGTAGCCGCGATCCTCGTCTTCGACGTCGTGATCTTCGCCGTGGCGTCCGTCAGCTTCAGGAAGATTATAGAATGATATTGATGGAATGATATTTATTATATTATATTTATAGAAAAGCATTGAACGATTCCAGGTGATAGGATATGATATTGAAGCCCAGCATGAGAAGCCAGGTTCTGCCGATGCCGGTGGTCCTGATATCCACGGTATCGAAGGATGGAGTCCGTAACGCCGCCCCCTGGGGGTGCATCATGCCGATCCTCCGCCCCCTCGACGAGATCGCCATCGCCTCCTGGCTGAAGCGAGATACCCTCGAGAACATCCGGGATACGGGCGAGTTCGTCGTAAACGTTCCGACGGTCGATATGGCGGAGGCGGTCGATATCTGTGCGAAGAGCTTCCCGCCCGAGGTCGACGAGTTCGAAGAGGCGGGGCTCGTTCCCAGGCCGTCGGCGAAGGTGGCGCCCTCGGGGATCGAAGGATGCGTCGCCTGGATGGAGTGCGTCCTCGTAGAGGAGATCCTCCGGGAGAAGTTCTCCCTGGTCATAGGGCGGGTCGTCCACCTGGAGGGGAACGATGCTTTCTTCGATGAGCGGGGCGGGATGGACTTTGAGAAGGCGAGGCCCATGTCCATGATCCTGGGGCCGGAGGGGGGATGCTACACCCGCCCGACCACCGGAGGATAGCCGGGGATCTCCCATCAAGAGCTGGCGGGACGGTGAAGGTCTGCTCGATATCCCTCTGATATAGAGGGTAAAAGTGGCGGCAGAAGACTCAGCTGATGGGCGAAAGAGGGGCCTTTCGCCTCCATCCAGCACCCATCTTCGATCAGTCTTCGGATATTATGCAGAATCACGTCCGATGGATATTATAACTTATTTCTAATGTTTATTTTCTTATTAATTTTACAATAATGTTAAATATGACTTATTAATCTTATTTTCGTAAAACCAAATTGTAATTATGGTGGTAAAGGTATGGGAAATATACTAAAATTAAGAAGCTGCGTCGCGATGGCTTCCCTTCTCGTCCTTCTGGCGATCTCCCTAGCCATGGCGGCGGTGCCGGCGGCAGCCTACAGCGTCGCGGTCCCCGGCGACCTCGACGGCGACATGATCGTCTCGGCCGAGGAGGTGGCTGCGGCGAAGGCCTCTCTATCTGCTGGAAAGATCACCGCAGAGGAGCTGGCAGATATAGAGAATATCCACGAAAACTATCCCAGGACCGTCGTCGACACCGCAGGCCGGAAGGTCACCTTCTATAAGCCCGTCGAGCGGATCATCACCAGGGAGCCGGACACAGCCCGGATAGTCATCGCCCTCGGCGAGGGGAAGAAGATCGTCGCCTCGGAGCAGGCGGTCAAGTCCTGCCTCTGCCCCACCACCTTCGGCACCTTCGACGCGGGATGTCTCGAATGCTATTATTCGATCCTAGACGGAAGACTTCCAGACCTCCCGGAGACGAGCACCCGCTTTGACATCTACTACGAGCTGATGGCCTCCCTCACCCCCGACGTCATCATCACCTCGGGGACGACGAACGTCCAGGACTTCGAGAATAAGATCGGATGTCCCGTCGTCGTCGCCGGGGGAGACGGCTGGACATACAGCCGCGAAAACGGCCTCTTCGGCATGATCGAGGTCATCGGCGACGTCCTGGAGAGGGAGGATGAGGCCGAAGAGCTGATCGGCTTCGTCGAGGCGAAGATCGATATGATAAGCTCCGTCACCGAGACCCTGGACGACGGCGAGAAGCCGCTGGTCTACTTCGCCCCGAGGGGCGCGAAGCTCGGCTTCTACGATCCCAAGGAGGGCCGCGACTTCACCAGGACCTTCACATCTTATGACCCCCTGGATATAGCCGGTGGCAAGAACGTCGCCGAGGGGGCCGAAGGGTACGAGATCAACGTCGCCGTCGAGCAGATCATCGCCTGGAACCCCGATTACATCTTCATCGCCTGCAGCGCTCCCGAGGATAGAGAAGTGATCGAGTGGATCAATAGCTCTCCGGACCTGCAGTCGATAGCCGCCGTCGAAGACGGAAACGTCCTCAACTGCATTTATCCTCACTGCAGGGGCAGGCCCGCCGATAGAAACCTCATCAACATGATCTACATGGCAAAGGTCCTCCACCCCGAGAAGTTCCAGCACATCGACCTGGAGGAAGAGGGCAACGAGATCTTCAAGGCTTTCTTAGGGGTCGACGGCGTCTTCACCGAGTATGCAGATTACCTGGTATGGCCGAGGGAATGGCTGAGCGGCCAGTAAATGGCGTTATATTCTCAGGGTGCGGGATGATCTCCTCGCCCTCAATTATTTTCCGCCATGATACCCCGGTGGGGTTAAAGGTCCCCGATCATCGTCCCTCTGATTATCACTCTCTTCTAATCCTTAAATTCACATTTTTTCACCAATAATGATAAATAGATCTTATTATTCTTAGCTTCGTAGAACTAAATCACAAATTAGGCGGTATAGAGATGAGACAAACA
>CP086218.1:396813-407571 GCA_020844795.1 Methanothrix sp.
AAGGAGCTTTCCGGCTAGCTCGTCGATCTCTTTTGACATGGTGGCGGCAAAGAAGAGGGAGTGGCGTCTCTTCGGCAACGCCGAGACGATCTTTCTGACGTCGTTGGCGAAGCCCATGTCGAGCATCCTGTCCGCCTCGTCCAGAACGAAGAACTCCACGTCCTTCAGCTTTATGTAACCCTGATCCATCAGGTCCAGGAGCCGTCCGGGGGTGGCGACGAGGGCGTCGACGCCCCGGGATAGGGCCCTCACTTGAGGTCCCTGGTTGACGCCTCCGTATATGGCGGCATGCCTGAACCGGAGGAACTGGCCGTAGGTCCCGAAGGACTCGTCTATCTGGGCTGCCAGCTCCCGGGTGGGCGCGAGCACCAGGGCCCGCGGCACGCCGGGTGCTGCAACCTTCTGCGTCTCCGCCATCCTCTGGAGGACGGGCAGAACGAATGCTGCGGTCTTTCCCGTCCCCGTCTGGGCTATGCCCATCAGGTCCTCGCCCTTCAGGAGATGGGGTATCGCCTGCGCCTGGATAGGCGTGGGAGTTGAATAGCCTTCTTTGATCAGCGCCCGCTGGAGCGGTTCCGAAATGTTTAGATCTTCAAACTGCATTTTATACCTCTTTGGGTTACGCAGTCGGACGCTGTCATATGATTTGAGCCAGAATAGTCGTCATCAATTAGCTCTGATCTGATTAATGACCCTTATTTTGACGGTGTTAACGATAGCATACGAGCTTTGAACATCCAATTGTGTAACTCTTGCGCTTGGGATCACCGTCTACTTCGCCAGGTGATCGCGCCTGGCTTAGAAACCGCCGCCTCTATTTAAAGGTGGTGCATCAGGAGGGGAAGGATGTTCGATAAATGCAAAATCATCCAGGGAAAATTTGGCGCTGAGGGTGAGATTTGAACTCACGAGGCGCGTGAGCACCACCGGTTCCCCCGTCGGACTTTTCTCTTCAGGCGATCATCCGAGTTCAAGACCGGCGCCGTGGGCCGCTTGGCTACCTCAGCACGCGCCGGTTTGTTGGAGCCGGGACTTTTTAAGCCTGGCGATCAGGACGGTCGCGAAACGTTTAACGTCGATCCCAGGATATGGGCATACTATGCTTGTCAAAGACGTCTCGATCATGAAGGGGGGAAGGCTCCTTCGAGACCAGAATATCGCCATCGACGGTCCCCGGATATCGGGGGTCGGCCCCGGGATCAAAGATGAGTCAGGCGACGGCGAGGTGATCGATGGAAGGCGAATGCTCGCGATCCCCGGCCTCGTCAACTCCCACACCCACCTGGCCATGACTCTCTTTCGGGGCTACGCCGACGATATGGAGCTCTTGCCGTGGCTCGAAGAGAAGATCTGGCCCCTGGAAGCGAAGCTGACCGCCGAAGACGTCAGGTGGGGAACGAAGCTCGGCTGCCTGGAGATGATCAGGGGCGGGATCACCTGCTACAACGACATGTACTACTTCATGGACGAGACGGCCAGAGCGACGAAGGAGATGGGCCTGCGAGCCTTCCTCGCGGAGGTCGTCTTCGACATGAGGCCGGACCAGATAGAGGGGGTTGAGCCCTTCATCAGAAGGTGGAAGGGAGACGGACTGATCGTTCCGGCCGTAGGCCCCCATGCCGTCTACACCTGCTCGGAAGAGACGCTTCACCGTTCCAGGGAGATGGCGGAGGAGCACGACCTTCTTCTGCACATCCACCTCTCGGAGACGAGGTCTGAGGTGGAGAGCTTCGCCAAGAGCTGCGGCAAAAGCCCCGTCGAGTACCTCGATTCCATCGGCTTTCTCAGCGATCGGGTGGTAGCCGCCCACTGCACCTGGCTATCGGAGAAGGACGTATCGATCATCGCAGACCGGGGCGTCACCGTCGCCCACTGCTCCATCAGCAATCACAAGCTCGCCTCGGGGATCGCTCCCCTCGACCGGCTCGCCAGGGCGGGGGCCAACATCTGCCTTGGGACCGACGGGGCCTCATCGAACAACAGCCTCAACCTATTCCAGGAGATGAAGACGACGGCCATCGCCCAGAAGTGCGCCCATTCCCGCCCCGACCTCTTCGGCGCCGGGGAGATCTGGAGGATGGCGACGGAGAACGGCTACAGAGCCTTCCGCCTCGACCTCGGCCTTTCGGCAGGGGCTCTGGCCGACCTCGCCCTCATAGACCTCAGGAAACCGTGGTTTGCCCCCCTCACCGAAGAGAACATCGTCTCCCACCTCGTCTACAGCGGCCACGGCGGGGTGGAGACGACGATAGTCGACGGCGATATCCTGATGTGGGACGGGGTGATCCCCGGCGAAGAGGAGATCCTGGACCGGGCCCAGGAGCAGTTCCAGGACCTTTTGACGAGATAGCGTAGAAGGGGATGGTCTGTGGGGATGATCCCCACCACTGGGGAGATCACCAACGCCTCTTCCTCCGGATCCTGGGCAGCCTAACCCCCTTTCTCGCCCCCCCTAGGTAGAGGAGGGTCAGGGCGACGGCGACTATGGGGATGATGAGAAGGGCCCGCAGCCCCGTCGGTGCCTTCACCTCCACCAGGGCCGCCAGATCCTCTCTCCTCTCCTCGCCCCCTTCGCCAGAGATGTACGCCAGCTGGAAGATTATCGCCCGTTCTCCTGGATCCGCCG
Source organism: Methanothrix sp. (assembly GCA_020844795.1). GTDB lineage: Archaea > Halobacteriota > Methanosarcinia > Methanotrichales > Methanotrichaceae > Methanocrinis. The sequence goes on from CP086218.1 coordinate 399,440, forward strand.
ACCTATCTACCTCGATGGGAAACTTGGCCCGGGCCCTCTTTCCCGGCTCGATCTCCCCGAGGGCCACCTCGTCATCGACGGAGCTGAAGGGAGGATAGACTACTATCTTCGCCCGGACCTGGCGGGCCGTGACGTCGCCGTTGTTTGCGATGACCACCTCCAGATCCGAAGATCGGCCTGGGGAGATCGAGCCCTTAGCATCTGCCACCTCGAGCTTTGGGCCCGTCATCACCGGGACCTCCAGGGATATGGTCTGCGTCGCTTTCGCCCTCTGGAAGCGTATCTCGGGATATAGCGGGTTTCCCGTGACCTGGACGTCCTCGAGCCTCTCGTAGGATACCTCCAGTACCATGGGATAGATCCCGGAGATTGCGGATTTTTCCGCTCTGACGGAGAACTCCATAGGGGCCTTAAGACTCTCGCCCTCCGATAGGGAACCTGCCAGCTGGGGCCTGGAGAGGACCTTCACCCTCTCGTCCCTGGATAGAAGCCTCCCCTCGATCCCGACGGCCTCGGATGCTCCCATCTCCATCTCCCCTTCCATCAGGGCGAGCATCTTCTCCTCCTCTGTCTGGGGAGTCCTCTTCTCGATAAGCCCCGTCACCTCTCCCCTGTTCTCGATCTCCACGAAGACCGACCCGACCCTTCCGGTCTCGACCGTGGATCTCAGAGAGGATACGAATATCGATGGCCCCCCCTCAGACAGATAAAAATCCTCCACCGCCAGGGCCGCAGGAGAGAGGAGGAGGGCGGCCACCAGCAACGCCTTAATGCCACCACCAAAGCCGATCATCTCTTCCACCTATCACCCCTCTTCTTATCAACTATTTGTATTAACGTCTCCCCCTCTCAGGTCTATCAGGGGGTGGGCGCCCTTCGCCCAACTTCTCTCATTTTTCATGCCTATCAACCTGAAGGGGTCATGAGCCTTTCATATAAATGGGGAGGATAAAAAAAATGGGGAGGATCTGGCCGGGGTTTTTTCAGTCCACCATCACGGTCTAGAAGATGGAGTCGATATCCAACTTTTCTCTTCCGATTATGGCCGCGGATGGAGAGCGTCTTGGGCCTGCGGTGGTTGTAGTCCTCCCCTCATACCCCAACGGACTCAAGATGCAGCGCCTCCTCTGCCGTCATCCCCCGGTGGACTATGGAGGAGATCTGCCTTGTGATGAGGGTCGGGTCCCGGTGCTGGAAGACGTTCCTTCCGATGGCGACGCCCCGGGCACCGGCGGCGATGGCGCTTGCCACCATATCGAGAAACTCGGCCTCCGTCTCGGTTCTGGGGCCTCCGGCTATCACCACCGGTACCGGAGAGCCCTCCACCACCTCCCTAAAGGAGTCGGGGTCTCCGGTATAGCTGGTCTTGACGACGTCGGCCCCCAGCTCCGCCCCGACCCTGGCGGCGTGGGCGATGTACTCGGCCCGATGCTCGTCTTCTATCTTCTTTCCTCGGGGGTACATCATCGCGAGGAGCGGCATACCCCACTCCTGGCACTTCCTGGAGGTCTCTCCCAGGGTGGCGAGCATCTTCGCCTCGTCCTCGGCGCCTACGTTCACCTGGATGCTGACGCCGTCGGCGCCGAGCTTCAAGGCCTCCTCCACCGTAGCCACCAGGACCTTGTTGTTTGGGTCGGGGCCGAGGTTCGTAGATGCCGATAGGTGGAGGATGAGCCCCAGGTCCCGGCCGTACCCCCGGTGTCCGAAGGATGCCGCCCCCTTGTGGACGACGGCGGCGTCCGCCCCCCCGGCGGCGACGAGATCAGCTGCCTCCCTCACGTTCTTTATTCCCCGGATCGGACCGACGGTGACGCCGTGGTCCATGGGGATGATCACCGTCCTCTCCGTCTCCCTGTTGAAGATCCTCTCCATCCTCACCGATTTCCCTATCAACTGCTCAACTCCTGATTCGATGTATAATTATATACAATATAGTACTTTATGATACTTTAATGAACAATATTTTTGGTATTTATAGGTTCCCGTCCATCGGCTCGACAACCTCAAATAGAATCGTCCCTCCTCAGACGGAGATTGGGGAGTTATCATCATCGATCATTCGATGTCTATTCTGATATCCGAAGGAAAGGCCAAGAGCGGAGCGGCTCTGAGGATCAGGATCCCAAGAGGAATCTTCGGAGCTCTTTTGATGGCCGGGGTCCTCTCGGTAGTTGCTTCAGCATCCACCCCTGGCTGCCCTGACTGCCCTGACTGGAATAACTTCAACGCCTGGTGGGACCGGTACCATCCGCCGGCATCGGGCCCCTCTTCTGAGAGCATCCGCGACCAGGCTCTTAAGTTGAGGAGTCAGATCGAGGAGAAACCGACCCATGATGCCGAATACGTCCTTCCCGGGCTGATCGTCAGCTCGAAAGAAGATATCGAGGGGAGGGTCCTCCTCGACGCCCGGTCTCCGGGGGATTATCAGAGGGGACACCTTCCGGGGGCGATGAACCTATACTGGGAGTCGCTCAGGCCCCAGGGAACCCTCGACGCTGATCTTGCGACGATGGAGCTTTGCCGTCTCGGAGTAGAGGAGACCGACTCGATAGTCGTCTATGGAAACGGCGAAGATTCAGCGTACCTATTCTGGGCCCTGGAGTTCCTCGGGCATGAAAATCTGAGCCGATGGGATGGGGATGTAGAGGCCTATTCAGATCTGAAGCTTGTTGAGAACGCCCCGGTGACGGAAGAGTCGAACTACACCTCCGCCGCGAGGGCGGGGCTCCTCGCCGACGAGTCTATGCTGAAAGAGGCTTGGGGAAACCCGGGGATCCAGATCGTGGACGCCAGACCCAGCTACTCCGACAGGGCGACGTCTCGGATCTCAAACTCCATGTACTTCAGGACCCAGGACCTCTACTCCGATCCCAATGTCCGAAGCCTCAAGGGTGCGGAAGAGCTGCAGAACCTCTTCTCGGCGAAGGGGATCGATGAGGGTAAGGTCCAGGTGATATACGGGAGTCCGGAGGCTTCCATCTTATATTTCGCCCTGAGGACGATGGGATACAGGGCTGCTGTCATCGATGGAGACTGGTGGCAGAAGACCGAATACGCCGTCAGTTCGATATCCTGATGGGGCTATAAGAAGTTCAAAAACCGGATGGGAAGCAGAAGGCTCACCCCTCCCTTTTAGCAGGAGAGCAGAAGGCCGGGGAGACCCACCCCGGCTCTTCTGGTCTATGAGGGTTTTCAGCATTCTCAGCTGTCGGCCTATCCGACTTAGTGGCGTACTGCTCTGCTCTATTCCAGCGAGAGCAGATCATCTCCTATATGATGATCCCAAGTTAAATAAATTATGGTTGCATAAACGCAAAATAAATTGATCGAAACTAAACATTTAATGCGTATTAATTTCAACCGTCTTCCATGGCCAAGCCGGAGCAAGTATCCATACGGAGATGTATGGCCGCCGAGGAGCTCGATGATAGGATAAAGGAGCTGGAGAAATGGGCCAGGATTCTCAAGAGGCTCCGCTTCATACGATACCGGTACCAGGGCTTCTCCGTTGAGGCCTCTGCCCATCTCGTCGGCATCACCAAGAGCGTCGGATACACCTGGCAGAAGAGGTGGAACGACGGCGGATACGATGCGCTCATGCCGAAGTTCGGCGGCGGAAGACCGGCGAAGCTCTCGGAAGCGGAGAGGGGGCGGCTTGAACTCCTCCTCCGCCAGCGAGATCGCTGGACTACGATGGAGGTCAGAGACCTCGTAAAAGGGCAGTTCGGCGTGGAGTATACCCCAAAGCAGGTAAGAATAATTCTGAAGAAGCTGGGCATCAGCCAGGCCCGAAGATCTTCTCTTTCTTCTCCGGAGTCGGGAGAATGTCCTTCAAATATGATGACGGACCGTTGATAGGCGGCCCCAAGAAGGCGGTTCTTGCTGGAGATATAGTCCAGTCTGGTGGCGAAGAATGCGAAGCTGAAGCTATCTTCCGCAGGGCGACGACAAATTTGAAAGCATCATAAATCGTCTTGAATCAAAGGTTCGAAGCTACTGTCGCCACTTCCCGGTCGTCTTCACCCAGGCCAGGGGTTAGACCCTGGAGGACGAGGAAGGGCGGGAGTACATCGACTTTCTCGTCGGAGCCGGGGCCCTCAACTACGGCCACAATGACCCGGCTCAGAGAGAGAAGCTCCTCGATTACATCGAGGGAGACGAGATCGTCCACGGCCTCGACATGGTCACGGGGGCGAAGCAGGCCTTCATGGAGGCCTTCGACTCTTGGATCCTCGTGCCCCGGATTGAGAGATAGGGATAAAAACATATATAAACAGAAATAAAAAGCATATATGAAGAGGATCTATGAAAGGTGGTGGAGGGGGCCAGTATTTTATCCTGCTACCAGCCGCTATCCGCCTTCCATGAAGCCTCTTTGAAGACGGTACCTGGATACTTCACCTCGGAGGTGAACTCTTCGGTTACCAGCCGGTACTGTCTCTGAGTGCGGTTGCCGCGGCGTTCCAGGACGCCGTCGTAATACATCCGCGAAAGATAGGTCGATACTGTGCTGAGCTTTATCTCCTCGGATAAAGCCTCGTACCGGTCTCTCAGCTCGTTTGATGAGAACCAGGATTCGCGGAACTCTTCTCTTACGAATATCTCAAGACGATCTCTTAGGGTTCTGTTCTCCTCGGACTTGGGCTGGGCAGCCCCTGGGAGTTCGACTGCCTCTTCTCTGAAGACCCCTGCAGCGGCCAGAAAATCTATGATCTTCTCTCGGACTATGGCGCCCTCAAATACGTGAGTGGACTTCATCCCGCCGTCTTCGATCTCGATCTTGACCTTCATCTGGCTCACCCTCTCCTCTGGGGAACCCCAGCTGGCTGCCTCTCCAATTGTGGCCTATGCAACGTTGGAGATGGAGAAGCAAGACCTGCCCTTTGAGGGAACTGTCATCGGCGAACCGAAACTGAATAATATGGATCCGTTGATCCGTCCGCCCCCTTCATCCTATTATATAAATTGAAGCGAGTGATGAAGGGCGGATCGAGATGGGAGCCGTCTCGGAGAGCTCTATCCCGGTCCGCCCGCCCCCCTTCATTCTGCTATCTCCCTTACCTGCGCTTTTACAAGTGTGAACTGGGCAGAGTGAAACCCACGATCTCGGTCCCCCTTCACTTCCCCTACCTGTGGTGAACCTTCGCCCCCTTCAAAGCGAAGGCCCCCCCCCTTCATTGCCTTGTGATCGGACGGGATGCGAATTTACTTCTGCCAACATCCCTTGTGTTATATTGGTATATAAACTTTTCTAAGTGTAGGGAGTTGTAGTAGCGGAATTAAAGCAGATAAATCTGGTTTAATTTGAGATTAAAACGCATTAAATCGTTTTAATTTTGTTCACAAGGCTTTAGAATGAGTTTGGAATTAAATGGTAGAATAATTCAATAATTCAAGATCATCCGCGAAATAATAATCGGGGTAATCCGAAAAATTCTATATTCAATCGGGAAAAACACGGACCTAACCTATAAACGACCAAAACTTCCGAAGATTCCCCATCGGGCAGGGCTCGAGAACGGATAGCTTACGCGCCGAGCAGTTAGCTATCGAAGTGCTCGCGGGGGCGGGATCCGGATCTCCGTCCGCCACCGCACTGTATACATATCCCAGACCCCCGGCCGGAGCACTCCGCGCAGAAGAGCCTGCCACAGAGCCGACATGTGAAGAGCTTCCCAGCCCTCCCGCATATGGCGCATATTCCCAGAAGTTCCATGGTATCAAGATGCCTGATACGGTTCGAAGTACTCCTCCACCAGCCAGTCGCCTATCTCTTTCATATACTTGCGCTTCCGCTCGTCCTCCAATGCGGCCTGGTAGATCTCGGATAAGTCTTCGTACATGTATACAGAATGGCTGGCGAGACTCCATTTAAACCTGTCGCGCCCAGCAAGCCGCTTTAAGAGGCGAGATCTTCTCCGGCGGTGGCTCTTCTGCAGCCCCTTCTTTGGGGGGGCCATCAGCCTTCCTCCTTCTTCCAGAGTATCAACGCCACGTAATCTCCGTCGAAGACGGCTTTCAGCCCACCGGCGTGGAGCGGATGGTCTCCGCAGACTATCATCATCGATCGAGGGGGGATCGCAGAGGCGAGAATTCCCAGGTGACCGTCTATTTCAGATGCCGCCTCCAGGATCTCCCCGATCCCTCCACCACGATGCGCGATCCGATCTATCCCGAGGAAGTGAGCGACGAGGAGCTTCGGGTCCGTCTCGAGGGCGAGGAGGGTGCCTGCCAGGATCTCTCGATCGAAATCTCCGTCTTTGAGGCTCTTGGACACGCCGATCACCAGATCGACGAAGCCGTCGAAGGTCCTAGCCCCCTCCTCCTCCATCACCACCGCCGATGAGACGTCGTCGGAGGTCGCCCATTCCAGGAGGCTTCTCATCTCCGATTCGCTGGCCTGGGTGGTGTTGGTGATGCCGTGGTTCTCGGGGTTGAGGCCGGTGAGGATCGAAGCGATGGCCGGGGTGGTGGAGGACGCGACAGATTCGGCTTTGAGGAGAAGACCCTCTCCGGCCAGAGATCTCATATTCGGAAGGTCCGCCTCCAGAGCTCTGTAGAGTCCGTATCCGAGGCTGTCTACGATCGCCAGGAGTACTCTATCAGATCCCCATCCTTCCACCAGGTCGATGGAGGTGCCGTCCAGGGGAGGAGTCCTAACCCCCAGCACCCGGGCCATAGTGGGGGCTAGGTCTATGAGCCTGACTGGCCTTGGCATCTGGGTCATCTTCAAAGAGGATAGAGATATTTGAGGGGATATAGCTCTTATCTCGATCTGGGCTCTGGCCCAGGCAGTCCCAGGTGGCAGGAGGGCGAGGGACCTAAGAGACGGTCTTGGAAGGATTCTCCATCTATCCATCTCTTAATCCAGATCCTCCATCGACGTCCTGGGGTGAGGGCCACCCCTATAAACTCGGATCGTATAGATGATGGTGATGGATCTACGGACCAAGGCCCGTCTGATCTCCTCGGGGACAGTTGAGATGCCGGAGATCTTCCGCCCTTCGGGACCGGCATCGACGGCGGGTCCTGGGGCTGGAGAAAGGAACATCTTCTTCAGTTCAGATGAGAAGATGGTGAGGCTCGGGGTAGCAGATGGCTCTCCTCTGAAGCTGGAGGAGCTTGATGGGGGCGAGGTGGCGATACTGGAGGATGGTGTGGAGGTCGCCCGGGGTATCCTCGAAAAGCCCCTCCTCCACTGTCCCCGGCAGGCCTACATAACCGTATGCGAGAGGTGCATTTACGACTGCAAGTTCTGCGCGGTCCCGAAGCTCTCGGGGGGGGTGAAGTCCAGAAAGAGGGTTTTGGAGATGGTGGCCAAAGCGAATGATACGGGGGATCTGGAGGCGATATCCCTGACCAGCGGCGTCGAACGGTCGCCGGAAGAGGAGGTGGATAGGGTGGCGGATATAGTTAAAGACCTCCGCAGGTTCGGCGTCCCGATAGGGGTCTCCGTAACCCCGGCGAGACGATCGAGCGAGATCCTCAAGGCTGCAGGGGCCGACGAGATCAAGTACAACGTGGAGTGCCTCGACCCCCAGCTCTTCACCAAGGTCTGCCCCGATGTCTCCCTGGATAGAATCAAGACCGCCCTGGAGAGGGCCGTCGGGATCTTCGGAGAGAATAGGGTCTTCTCCAACGTCATAATAGGCCTCGGCGAGTCGGACCAGACCCTTCAGGAGGGGATCGAGGAGCTGGCCGGTATGGGCGTCCTTCCGGTCCTCAGGGCTGTCTACCCCCATCCCCTCAGGGCGGGAGAGGTGGAGATGATCCGCCCCACCCCCGAGAGGCTCACCGACCTCGCCCGTCGCCTCAAAAGGGTCCTGGATGACCACGGCCTCCGGGGGGACGTCGCCGAGACGGGGTGCTACCGGTGCACCGGATGCGACCTGATACCCCACAGAGATCTGTAAGACGATAACGGAAACGGCGCTCAGGACTCAAAATCCTCATCATAGATCAGGCAGGTCATCTCATCATGGCGCCGCCCAAGAATACAATTAAATAGCAGTACATAGACTTGAGCGTTGCCTTCTGTTGCGGGGGTCGCCAAGCCAGGTCAACGGCGCTAGGTTCAGGGCCTAGTCTCGCAGGAGTTCGTGGGTTCGAATCCCATCCCCCGCACCAATTTA
>CP086218.1:407671-427656 GCA_020844795.1 Methanothrix sp.
CAGGCCTCTCCCGCCTCCACCATGTAAGCCTCCCCGGGGATCATCGACCCCTCTCTTTCGAGATGGACCCAGCTTCCGTCCCTGTAGCTCCAGAAGAAGCCTGAGACGATCCCCTCGCCGACGGCTTCAGAGAAGCTGTATCTCCGGTGGTTCGCCCTGACGGTGAGGTCGTTTATCATCACCGTCTCGTTCTTGGGAACTCCGACGAGGTTCCAGCCTTTGTGAAGATCCACCAGGTAGGGGAGGTCCACCGGCTTGCCGGTTATGGCGAGGGAGAAGCTCTCCGACCCGTCGATGACGTATCCCGCCCCCGGGAGCAGCTCCGTCACCATCAGGGCTGAGTCATCCTTGATGGTGTAATTCCAGCCGTCTTCGGCGAGGGTGAATATCCCCCGGTAGCTCTTCCTGTCCAGGAGCTTCACGACGGAAGGGTCCTTGGGGTTGAGGTATAAGGAGAAGGGGTTCCATCCGACGGAGACGTTGACGACCTGGACGATCCCTGGGATGATCCGATACTCCACGGTGAAGGTCCTCCTCTCTCCTATGGCCGGGGATAGGACCGGCCAGACGACCCGTTTCTCCTCTCCTATCATCTCCTCGCCGTGCCAGACCGCCCTCCCCCTCTCCTTCACCACGATCTCCTCGGCGTCCTTGGGGAGGATCACCTCCCCCATCAGGGCGGGGGGGGCGTTGAGGCTCCGGAACCCCTGGGATGTATCCTTCACGATCCAGTAGATCCAGTCGCTGGACCAGTCGGAGGTGGGGGTGACGGATACGGCTACCTCCCCCTTATCCTCCGACTCGGCGACGACGGAGGCCTCGATCTCGTAGGGGAGGTCCGGGGTCTGGGGGATCGTCGGCCTGAAGGCGGGGTCGCCGAAGAGGGTGTAGATGTGGACCGTCTGGTTGAGCATATCTTCGAGGGAGACGTACCACGGCTGGTATTCGTCGATCTTCTCGAAGGTGATCCCATCGGTGGCCCGCAACTTCGATATGTAGAGGTTGTTGGCCGTCACCATCGCCTCGCCGACGGTGGCGTTCTCGAAGACGAGGGCCTGGAAGAGCCTCCCCGGGTGGTCGTCGGAGACGAATATCCAGGAGTTGGCGCTCGATCCGACGTAGTTGACGGCCCCGGCCTTCAGGAAGGCGAGGGCCATGGAGTCCTCGTATCTGGTGGGGATGTAGACGTCGATCCCGGGCCTATAGGGGAAGATCCTCCCCTTCAGCTTCGAGGTGAGACATGCCGAGGTGGTGGTGGTCTGGGGCGCCAGGGTCAGCTGCTTCACCTGTTCCTCATCCATGACCTGGTCCATCAGCGCCCAGAGGGAGAGCTGCCATCCCCAATCGATCCCGTGGTAATCGAAGTAGACTATATTCACGCCGCTGTTCATCTTCGATGAGACCCTCTGGTAGGTAGCCTCCTCCCACCGGAGGTTCTCGGCCTGCAGTCCCGCCGCCCGGAGGTACTCTCCGATCCTGTTGGGGATCGGCGACTGGGGCCAGGTCGCCGGATAGTCCGTCGGCGACGATATCACCAGCGCCCTCTCCCTCCAGTCTCCTTTGATCCTGTCGTAGGCCAGGGTCCTCGCCACCGTCTGGGAGGCGTCGTAGGCGGAGAGGCCGATTATCCTCCCCGTGGCTACGTCCTGATAGCCGTCGTCGTCGAGGCGGATCATGTACTCTCTATAAAGGTCGTACTCAAAGGCCCCCGAGGTCTGTCTCCCTCCCGTGGATATGAAGGGGAGGGAGCCGTGATCTCCGACGACGATCAGGTACTCCGGGGATATCTCCAGGTCTTCGACGAGGACCTGCAGGTCCGCCTCCACCTTCGAGGGGTCGATCCGCTGCGGATCGGTGGCCACGTCCACCACGATCCCCTTCCTCGCCCCTGCCAGCTGGGCCGAGAGGAGGGAGAGCTTCGGGACCTTTGTGTGGCTGAAGGCGGTGACGTTGATGGGCGCCGCCGACGTTGCCACCTCCACGGTGAAGTTCCTCGTCCTGTGGTCCATCACCGTATCGCTCCTCCAGGCCTCGAGGTTGAAGCTCCAGGGGCCGGGGCTGCTGAAGAGGAGGGATGCGTTGCACGTCTTTGACGGCGTGCAGTCTGAGAAGGCCCTGGACCCCTTCCAGCCGTCGGGGCTGTAGTAGTTCAGGACGATCCGATGGGGCTGCCTGGCCACCTCCCACGATATATCGGTCCATCCCGGAGCGGTCCTGGAGGGGTACGTTATGTTGATGATGGGGCCGTCGCTCGCCCTCTTTCTCAGATCGCCTCCGCCGCTGTTGTTGCTCTGTCCCCGGTAAGTGACAGAGATCCCCCCGTCGAGGGGCTGGGTCCATCCTCCGTCGAGGGCGTGGAGGACCACCACCTCCAGGTTCAGGGTGGCGAACTCCCGGGATCCCAGCCGTTCTATCGTCCAGTTGAGACGGCTACCGTCGAAGAAGGCCCCGTCTGCCGTCGCCTCCCGTCCCGTGACGGGATTGGTCACCTCGACCTTCCCCGCGGCGGTGCTCCACCAGACGACGAGCCTCGCCGGGAGGATCATATCCGTCAGGTCCACCCTCTCCAGGGGTTCATCGCCGCTGTTCTTTAGGGTGATCTTCAGCCGGATGATCTCCCCCTCCTTCCCCGAGGGAATCTCAGCGGGGCTCACCTCCACCTCCAGGAGGAGTTTGTCGTCGATCTTCGTCCTGGTGAGCTCTGACGCCGGCTTGGGGGCGAGGAGGGATATGTCCCGGGAGTTGGCGAGGACCACCGATTTCACCTCGTCTCCCCGGGACCTCATCTCCCCTATCAGGAGCCCGTCGTCGTTCTCCAGGACGGTCATATTCAGCTCCGAGAGGCGGGATAGGGCTGCGGAAGATATCGGACCCGCCGTCACCACCGTCGTCGTTCCGAGGCGGAGGAGGGCCTCCTCGTTGGAGCCGGTCAGCCCGTCCCCGGCGAAGAGGATCGGCCAGTTGAGGTAAGAGGCGGTGGCGGCGGCGGAGAGGGCAGAGCCGTAGTCGTCGCCGACGATCACCGCCCCCGGCGACCTCTCCCACCGGGAGGCGATCTTCGAGGCCATATCGGAGCTGTCGTTGAACTCGATCCTGGCGTCACCCTCCACGGGGAGGTCGCCTATGACGAGGACGTCTCCCTCCAGCCGGTCGAGGAGCCACAGGACCGATGGAGACGGAGGGAGGAGCTCCGACCATAGGGGGGTGTAGACGACGTCGTACTCGAAGGCGATCCCTGCGGCACCACCCTTCACCAGGTCTTCGATCCTGCCGACGGTCCCCTCCACGTTCTGGGTCGATATGGTGTACTCGACGTAGTCGTCGCTGAGCCTGACGAAGACGGGGGTCTCTGTCATATCGGCGGCCACCTTCATATCCGGGAGGGCCACCGGGCTCGCCACCACAAAGTCGGCGTACTTTGAGAGGTCGGCGTAGTTGTACCCCTCGCTCCTGTCGAAGGGGTCCCCGACGGCGACCCCGAGCTTCACGGGTCCCAGGTCAGCGGTAATATTCCTGACCATCTCGACGACCTCCAGAACCTGATCCTCCTTCCACCGTTTCCATAGCTGGCGGTTGTAGCTGCTGGAGCTGACCCTAGAGAGGTCGACCCCCGTATCCCTGTAAAACTCCTCCTTGCAGACGTCGCAGAGGCAGTGATCATCGTCGACGAACCCGAACCTGTAGAGGACGACGCCGTCGGCCCGGTAATCCTCGATCACCTCCTCGACCCGGTCGTAGATCTGAGTTCTCGCATCGGGGTCCACGGGGCATAGCCGGTCGGCGACGGTGATCCCCCGGGCGCCTACGGCGATCTGGGCCGAGTCGGGATAAAGGCCCCGATCCGCCGGGACCTTTCCGGATCCCGCCTCTTCCGTCCCTAGCTCCTGGACGAGGAGCGCCCCCAGGAGGCGGAGGGCGGCGTCTCTATCCCTCGCCGCCAGGACCGCCTCTTCCGTCACAGGAGCTGTAGATCTCTTGGGCGGCTCCATGGTGGCGGTTACGTAGGCTTTGATCCCCTCCTTCTTCGCCGCATCCACCATGCTCTTAGCCAGGTCTCCTTCGGCGTCTATGACAAGAGCCGATATGTTGGCGGCTGCCATGGCGTGGAGGGCGGAGAGGGGGCCGTACCTCTCCAGGTCGGCAGCGGAGATCCAGCCGAGCCTCTCTCCAGCCTCAACCTCCTTTGGCATGACGAGCAGAGGCCTGGTCTCGACGCCGTCATCCTCCGACCAGACCGCCAGGGGGGTCGCGGCGACGACGCCCCGCCAGTCGCCACCCCCCACCAGGATTACATCTTCCAGGGAATCCGATTTCGTCCCGCGTTCCATCGCGCCGTCGGCCACAACCCCCAGGATCGCAGAAAAAGCCAGGAGAATCAAAAAGCGTCTCAATTATAACCCCTCCTCTATCGAGATGCCCGCATCCTCGAGCGCCTCTATGACCGCCCCGTCGACCCCGGTCCCCCAGACCAGGGCCCTCTTGAGGCCTAGGGCCTTGATATCTTCCAGCGCCGAGAGGCTCGCCTCCGAGAGGGGTCCGCTGCAGATTATCAGGGGCGCCCCCGTCTTTTTCGCCTCCTCGTAGGCTTCAAAGGCCTCCACCTCGTCCGTCCCGACCAGGACCACCATCTCTCCCCCATCGGGCCAGAGGGTCGAGGCGAAGATCCAGGAGGTCTCGCAGAGGTCAACTCCAGCGATCCTCTCCGTCGGCATCATATCGGAGAGGGCCCTCTCGACCTCGGAGGGGACGATCGATTCGTTCCCCAGTATCAGAACCCTCGCCAGGGGCTGAGCCTGCAGCTCCTCCATCTCCTCTTCCTCCATCTCCCCTCCCGTGAGGGTTACCACCGCCACGGCGACGTCCTTCCTCCCCTCGGCGTAGGATAGGGCGAGGGCTCTGTAGAGGAGGCCGTCCCCGGTTACTATGGCGAAGGAATCGGTCTCTACCGCCAGAAGCTCCGCCCTCTCCGTGGGGAGGGGCACATTGAAGGAGTCGTGGAGGAGAATTCTGATCTCGTATCGTCCTGGCCTGGTGGCCATCAGGGTGAACTCCCCCTCCCCGGACCGCGTCTTGCCGACCGGTATCACCAGGCTCCTGGGCATCACCATCAGCTCCGGCGGCGCTGCCACCTCGACCGTGATCCTCTCGTCGACGTTGAGGTTGATGGTTATCGATCCTGTATGGGTCCTGTTGACGACCATCGCCTCCGGCAGCCTCAATATCGCCTCGTAGGCCCGGACCTCATGGTTCAGCTCGACCTCCGCCTTCACCGAGGCGTTCTTCGAAGGGTCCCCGAGGGACGTCGCCGTGATCTCTACCTCCCGGACCTCTCCTGCCCTCCCTCCCACTATCTCCAGGCGGAGGACCCGGCTGACCCCCGAGGAGAGGGTAAGGTTGTAAGGGAGGCTCACCGGCCTGCCGCCGTCGAAGAGGACCGCCGTCCATCTCGGCGGGAGGCGGGGCAGATCCACCGAGATTACGTCTCTGAAGAGGCCGGCGTTTCTGACCATAAGCTCAAAATCCGCGGCCTCATCCGGGTCGACGGTCGCAGAAGCAGATCTCGCATCATCGATCTTCAGGCTGACCCCATAGCTCTCCTGCTCGGTCAGCTCCACCGCGAACTCCACCTTAAGGGGGAGGGAAGAGGTGTCGTCGAAGAAGTAGACGTGCCCTGTATAGCTCCCCGGATCCGTCTGCGGATCTGATGAGAAGATGATCTCCACCTTCAGCTCCTCTTTGTCGAAGACGTCCTCGGACTCTGGACCGAGCCGCTCGAACTTCGGTATCGTCACCTTCACCATCTCTTTGGCCGTGCCGGCGACGGGGGTTGAGGTGATGGAGAATACGGGCTTGTCGCCGAGGTTCTCTATGATGAGGGTCCTTTTTGTCATCTCACCGGGATGGAGTTCCACTTCGAATCGGTCTCTATCTGCCGCGAGCTCTGCCGCAGAAACGGCGACCAGCAGCGACAGGACGGCGAGCAGTCTGAATAGCTTCATCAGGGCACCACATTCGGTTGATAGCGGATCGGTCGGATCAGGCGTTCGCACCCGTCACCAGGTTCCGCGTCGTCGGGCGGCTCCGGGGAGGAGGTTTGGATCAGCCCTTCGATCGATGGGGTACTGGAACTGCGGAGGATCGGCGACGGCTCTCCAGCTTTAATCAATTATATGCGCCGGTGAATCAGAAGAACTATGGGCGAATAAGCTTTGCGGCCGATATTCTGATCGGATCTCCATCATCTCCGTCCCTTCCCGTCCGTCGCCCCGAAAGGGGCCTCTCCTCAAACCAGAGGATCCCAGGGGATAAAACCCCTGAGAGGGGATCATCCCGATCCTTCCGTACAATCACGATAAGTTATAAATGCAGGGCGCATCATATAAACCCTCACATCACTGATGGGCTATCTGCGCTTATGGAGAGGGGGTCACCTCCTTAATATATGGACGGTCCCGGGAGCCCATGGACTGAAAGTGAGGTGGAATGATTTGATCAGAAAGGCTATGAAATCTCTGGTGATGGCCACCCTGGCCCTCATCACGATCGCCGCGATATCGGCAGCACAGCTCGGCTTTCCGGAGCCGTATCCTGATGACGTTTACTGGCCGAATCCGTGGACCCAGCCTGACCCATGGACCCAGCCCGATCCGTGGTCCCAGTCAGATCCGTGGTCCGGCGACTGGCAGAGCTTCTGGAACCTACCCTATTCTACGCCCCAGCCGGTTCCGGGGAGTCCTTCGGCACCGGGCTCCGGGGACGGACCTACGACGACGAGGCCGGGAGGTTCGCAGCCCTTCAACGTCCCCGCCGCCTCGACGGGATCGGCGATATCCTACCTGGGTGAAGGAGCCTCCCTCTCCGATAGGGAGGTGGGGTCCCTTCCTGGGGGAGCTAGCCTCCTCTCATCAGGGGGATCCCTGGCGACCTTGCCTTCCGGAGGATCTCCTTCGGCCTTCTCATCAGGGGGGTCACCAGCTGCCTTCTCATCAGGGGGATCGGAGGCTTTCGGCAGCTACTATGGGGGGACCCAGGCTTACAGGATGTATTACGGTGGGCTTCAGCACTGGATCTTCTACTGTGGACAGTGGAGTTACGGTCCCGCTGCCTTCAGGTACGGCCAGAGGACGAATACCATCATAAGAAACGACATGCCTCAGACCGTCTGGTCTTATGAGAGGTATCCAAACGGCCGCGAGGTCTGGCAGCACTGGGGATTCTGGTATCCCGGGTTCCATCACGCCTGGTTCGGCGCCGATGCGAGGGGCTGGCACCAGATCGCCGTCTGGGGGAGCCGGACCGGATGGAGCAACCCGATATGGGTCTACGTCCTTTGACCTGAGGATAGATGAGGGCGGCTTTAGCTGACCTATCCCGGCCGCCGAGGGAGATCTCCGGGGCCTCGATATCGTGGGGCTCCGGGGTTCTCTTCTCCTCTCATCGATCTTCGATCCTCTCATCGGTCCCCTTCTCTTTTCCCTCCTCTCCCGTCCTCGGGGGTGAGGTTGAGATCCTCCGGGAGGGATGGCTGATCGACATCTATTTCTGGCGGAAGAAAGAGGCGAGGCTCTTGTGGAGATTATGGTGATTATGGTGATTATGGCGAGGATTAGATACGCCGGAGGCGGTGAGCCGCTTGGATCGTGAGCGGGAGTATCTGGTGGCCACCCCCTTCAAGAAGCGGGATAAGAAGAGACTGAAGATCAGCGACTTCGTCTTCGCCCTCTCATTGGACCTCAAGTGGGGTCCCCCCGAGAAGGTGAGGGCGCTCCTCCAGGAGGCGGCCGATGAGGGGCTCGTCAGGATCGAGGGGGATTACGTCCACGCCGCCTTCGAAGAAGATAAGGCCGAGGTTCCCGTCGGCTTCGTCCCGTCGAAGGACGAGGACCTCTTCGAGAAGGGGGTCAGGGTGATCGTCTCCGCCACGGGGATGGGGAGGAAGGAGGCGATCTCCATGGTCAACGAGCGGCAGGATTCCCTCCAGGGGCTCGTCCGCCTCGACGCCGTCGCCCTCCTGGTGGCGAGGGAGATGGGGCTCGACGTCAAGGATTTGGCGCAGGAGGCGTACCGAAACCTCGTCGAAGAGAGGCTGTGATCTCAGAAGCGAAGGCTTTATACGGCCAGCGCATAAGCGCTCGTAGGGAGTGATTCTCTTGGCATCTTCAGGGTCCCTTTCGGTCCGCGGGCCGCATATGGTTCTTCTCGTCCTCTCCATCGTCGTCTCTTCAGCGGCAGCGGCCGACGAATCGGGCGCCGAGGTCACCCCCAAAAGTCTATATCGGATCGAGGACGGTCTTATGGTCATCGACTGGTGGCAAGGTGCAGCTTTCAGCCTCGACTTCCCCGGCGAAGAGGACGGCATGGCGGTGGCAGAGGAGCAGAACGTCTCGTCTGATCTCAACTCTACGCTCCCCCTCGGCCATCTTGCGACCTCTCCTCCCGCCGCCTCCTCCCGCCTCGGCTGGTCCTCGTGGGATCCCCATGCGGGCGGAGGCGGCCGCCATGCGGAGTACGGGCGGAGGGTCACCGATCTGGTGGGGATATTCTCCATCGAGATGAATATCAAGCTGGGATCGGCCCGTTGCCCCTCTCCCGGGTCCTCGGAATGGATGGCCTGCCCCTAGATCGATAGATCTCATTTTTCGTCCGATCTCAGACGCCTCCGTTGGCCGAGGAAGGAAGAGAGGTGCGCCCCATAAAGGACGATCATCCCGCTCAGATATATCCAGAGCATCAGGGCCACCACCGTCCCCAGGGAGCCGTATACCAGCTGCCATCTCGCTGGCCACGTATCCAGGTACCAGGTGAAGGCCACCCTGGTGGCGGTCCAGCCTAAGGTGGCGACGACGGCGCCCCAGGCCGCTTCGGATCGCCTTACATAGGCGTTTGGTGCCAGCAGATAGAGCAGAAATGTGATCAAGAAGACGAGGATGATGGGAACGAGATCTGTGAGGGCTCTCGCCAGCCAACCTCCGTAGAGGGGAGGGCCATCGGCCTGAAGCTGGGATAGGAGGCGGAAGATCACCGCCAGGGATAGAGAGACGACCAGCAGCCCCGCCGTCAGACCTCCCGCCATGGTGAAACCCAGGATTCGCCATCTCAGATAATCCCGTGGGGCCGTCCCACTCCAGGCCCTATCCACGTTCCTGGCCAGGGCCATGAAGACGGAGGTGGAGGCCCAGACGAGCCCCAACGCCGCCGCGATCCCCGCAGGCACCCTCAGTCTCATCACCTCATCGAGGTTATCGCGAAAAAATTCTTCCACCGGTGGAACGCCGCCCAGCTCCGTGATCCTCCGGACGCTGTCTCTGGCCAGATCCTCCCCTGGCGGCAGGACCTCTCCGACGAGGTTGTAGATCTGGCCCTGGACTTCTCTATTCTGCAATAGGGTGCTTGTCAAAACCACAACGATGATAAAAAGCGGAAAGAGGGAGAAGAGGGCATAATACGCTAAGGCTGCAGCAGCCTCCGATCCCCGGGCGTCGTTGAAGCTGCGAAGAGCTCCTATCGATACACCCAACGAGCCACGGCTGAAGTCGTCGGCCCGGATGAAGAGGTCTCTTCCAACAGCCTTGATCCTCTCTTTTAGTCTTTCGGTCATGAATCCGGTTTCCTCCTCCTCCGCCCCTACGCCGATCCGTCGGAAGCTTCATCCCAGATATCTTTTGGACGAAGTTCTACAATAACCTGGCGTAAGGTCTCCATTAACCCGGTACGACCGTCCGTTTTCTCGTCTTTCAATTCTAACCCTCTTTGGTTGATCGGTCGATAAGACCATCGAACCCGGATCGGGCGTCGGCCCGTCTCCCGGATCTGCAGACTGGATCCCATGCCTCTAGGAGGTATACGTATCTTCTTTCGACCGTCTCCTTTAAGGTCTTACAACGCTATAGTCCCGATCCGGGGGAACGCCATGAAGGCTCTAGTCATATTGTTAAGCATATTGATCCTCGCCTCCCTGGGATCGTCTCAGGAGGGGATGACCCTCAAGGTCCCGGGGGAGGGGACGGTGATCGTCCCGGCGGACGTCCTATTCGTCTCCTTCAGCGTCACCGTCGAGGACGAGGATGTCACCCAGGGGTCGTTGAACGCCTCCGAAGGGCTGAACCGGACGATAGAGGCTCTCATCGACGGAGGCGTGAATAGAGACGACGTCTCAGCCGGCCGAGGTAGGAGCGTTTCGAAGATCCAGAGCACCAGCCGGGTCTTCAACGACACATCGGGGGTCTCCGTCGCCGACGAGACGGTGACCCTGGTAAAAGAAGAGGTCACCATCAGGTTCGACGTAACGGATGAGGGGCTTATCAACAGGTCCTTCGAGGTCGCCGCTGCCCAGGGCGCCGAGGCGGCCATATCCTGGTACGGTCTGAAGGAGACGGCCGGTCCCTTCGCCGAGGCCAGGAAGAAGGCCGTCGAGGACGCGGAGCAGGCCGCAAGATCCATCGCCTCCGCTGCCGGGATGGGGCTTGGAGAGAGGCTGCAGATATACGAGCCATACCGCCCCGAGGTGATCCAGAGATCCACAGCTCTTGATCTCTTCGAGATGGGGATGGCGGACCTCTTCGACCTCTCCTGGCCCTGGACCCTCGACCCCTTCGAGAAGGGTTATCCTCCGGAGGCGGGGATGCTCCAGGTCAGATCCGGGGTGGTGGTGACGTACCGGGTATATCCGTGAAGCCGGATATATCCAAAAAGGGCGGCTCCTGAAACCAGGGCCGCCCCTGGAAAGATTTTATATTTATCTCTATAATTTAATCTCCCTCCGGCCACGAGATACTTTAGAAACATAATTTACTTATTCTATAAAGTCCATCCATCTTTCGTGGTCCCGATGAGATGGTCATATCTGCTCCTCGTCGCGTCGATCCTCTCCTCCGCTCCGGCGGCGGACGCATTGAAGTTCGCGGGAGGGGATATGGTCAGCATCGACTATCCCATCGCCGACGACCTCTTCGTCGGCGGCAAGGTTGTCAGGATCAACGCCCCGGTGGATAGCGCCTTCATCGCCGGAGGGGAGGTCACCATAAGCGGACCCATAAAAGGCGACCTCGTCGTCGCCGGAGGCGTCGTAGATCTCAGCTCCGATGTAGGCGGCAAGGTGGTGGCCGCGGGCGGTACCGTCAACCTTTCGGGCGGCGTCGCAAGGAACGTGGTGATCGCCGGAGGGCAGGTCAGTATCCTCCCCTCGGCGAAGATCGGCATGGACGCCGCCATCGCCGGCGGAGACGTATACCACGCCGGGGATGTGGCGGGTAACCTCTGGGTCAGCGCCGGAAGCTTTGAGAATAAGGGAACGGCGGGGATGGTGAAGTTCTCGATCTGGGAGAGGGACGAGGATTCTTTTAGGCCGGATCAGTTCATCACGACCTTCAGCCTTCTGATGATTCTGGGGTTTTTGCTTCTGGGCGTATCATCCCTCCGTCTCTTTCCAGAGGTCTATTATGCCGTCGATAGAGCGGTCATGAGATCTCCTGCCTCAAGGGCTCTCCTGGGGATAGGTCTGATCGCCGCTTCGACGATCTTGATCGTCATATCGATATCGACCCTCGTGGGCCTCCCCCTGGGGATCATCCTCCTGGCCCTCTTCGTCGCCGCCCTCCTCCTCGCAGACCTCTTCGTCTCCTTCAGCCTTGGAAGGCGGATCGGCTCGGAGATGAAGCTGGATATGGGGGATCTTCAGGCCTTCGTCCTCGGATACGCCGTCCTGACCATCCTCTTCCTCATCCCGTACCTAGGTCCCATATTGAAGCTCTTAACCGTAAGCCTCGGCTTTGGGGGGATCGTCTCTGCCCTCAACGAAGGGCGGAGGAGGGGGTTATGATGGGGTCAGGTCGGTCGGGCCTTCGGCGGCGGTTTTATCGCATCTCTGGAGGCGGTGACGGCATAGCAGGCATAGACCGGGATTCGGCGGAGGGGCAGCGGGAACGGAGTCCTGGAGAGCCATCTCAGGCTTACTATGAAAAAATCCATATACCAATAAGCTGCAAGGTTCAAGGACGAGAGAAGGGCAGGTGATGGTGTTGAAGTCGATTATAGATGAGGCCCTAAACAGGGCTGAGTTCGAGGGCCGGACGGCTCCACCGAGGGCCATGGAGAACGACGACGATCTCGAGGTGAGGAACCCTCCTGCGAAAGTGATGGAGAACGACGAAGATCTCGTGGCGATCTTGGAGGGGCTCACGACGGTCATAAAGGTAATCGGCTGCGGCGGGGGTGGTTCCAATACCATCGAGCGGCTCGCCGAGACCGGCGTCGAGGGCGCGGAGCTCTTCGCCATGAACACCGACGCCCAGCACCTTCTCCATATGAACGTCGACCGGCGGATCCTGATAGGTCGGCGGACGACTCGGGGGCTGGGGGCGGGGAGCCTCCCCTCCATCGGAGAGGAGGCTGCCAGGGAGAGCATCGACGATATAAGGGCCGCCCTGGAGGGGGCTGATATGGTCTTCATCACCTGCGGCCTGGGGGGCGGGACGGGGACCGGGGCAGCTCCCGTCGTCGCCGAGGTGGCGAGGGAGATGGGCGCTCTCACCATATCGGTGGTGACCCTCCCCTTCGCCGCAGAGGGCGCCATAAGGATGGCCAACGCCGACGCCGGGCTTAAACGGCTCCGGGAGATATCGGACACGGCGATCGTCGTCCCCAACGACAGGCTTCTCGAGGTCGTCCCCGATTTACCCCTCCAGGCGGCCTTCAAGGTGGCGGACGAGGTTCTGATGCGATCGGTCAAGGGTATAACGGAGCTTATAACCCGGCCCGGGCTGATAAACCTGGACTTCGCCGACGTCAGGACGATAATGTCCAACGGCGGCGTCGCCATGATCGGCCTTGGGGAGGCGGAAGGGGAGATGAAGAGCAAAGACTCCGTCATAAAAGCCCTTAGGAGCCCTCTTCTGGACGTGGACATCTCTAACGCCACCTCGGCCCTCGTCAACGTGGTGGGTGGCTCAAGGATGACGATATCCGACGCCGAGGCGGTGGTGGAGGAGGTCTACGAGAGGATCAATCCCGACGCGCGGATCATATGGGGGGCTCAGATCGATCCGGGGCTTGAAAACTCCATCAGGACGATGCTGGTGGTGACGGGCGTATCCTCCCCCCAGATCCTGGGCAAGGAGGAGTTCAAGCAGAGCCGGGTGGTCTCCAAGCACGGGATAGACTTCCTCAAGAGAGGCAGGAACGATATCTAGGAACTGCTGGATCCTCTCGTCACCGAGATACCAGGACGACTCCGGCGGAGGATGATTGGGGTGGGGCTTCATCCTCTCTCAGGCTGGCCCCCTCCTCCAGCTGGGAAGGGGTGGGGAGGAGGTCGCCGTCCACCACCAGTTCTACCTCCTGCATGTAAAGGAGCGTCTGACCTACACAGGGCATCACCTTGAAGATATCTGGGTGGACGTAGATCGCCTTCAGATTGTGACAGGCCTGCAGCATTCTATAAATATCGCGGTTTGTCGGAACGAAGCTTATCGCTATCTCCTCATCGCCGGGCAGAAGATGCGTCAGATCGAGCTCCGAATTCAAGGTCCTCAGCATAACCAAGATCACCGTTCATCTGTTCTTCTGGGATCATCTCCCAGGGCCTTCCCGCAGGACTTGCGAATCTCCTTGATTTTATATCATAAGCCAGGAATCCTTCATATATCAATCTGTTGATTCGAAATAACTGCGGATAGATCTCGATCGGATCCGCCGTTTGAGATATGACCTACATGATAAAGATCGTCGAAGGTGATTCTTCCGGACCCCTCCCTTCCGGATGGGGGTCTGAGATCCCTATCTCAAATGATAACATGGACCATGTCAATCGATGGAATTATAAGGATCGAGATGGCTTACTAAATATTGTTATCGGAGCTGCGGTTGGATGTGAAAAAATGGTGACGGATAAGGTGAAGAGAGAGCTTGAGATGCTCAAAAGGCACCTCATCATCCTCAAATACGTGGTGGAGAATGAGCCGATAGGGATCCTCAAGCTGGCTGAAGAGACGGGGATACCGAGCCACAAAGTCCGGTACTCCCTCCGGGTCCTGGAGCAGGAGGGGCTCATCGCCGCCTCTGCCCCCGGAGCGGTCACCACTGAACGGACAGAGTCGTTTCTCAAAGATCTGGACTTCTCGATAGACCAGCTCCAGGAGATCATCCGGGGGCTGAAGGAAGTCAAGGTCAATGGTAGAATCTCATGACCTCTTACTTGGAGATCGCAAGAGCTCTGGAGGCAGCATCCGGGGAGGGGCGGAGGGTTCAGAAGGTCGAGGTGATCGGTTCCCTTCTTAAGAGGGCGCCTCCAGAGATCCTCAGGCCCGTCGTCCGGCTCGTATCCGGGGAGCTTTGGCCCCCCTGGGAGCCGAGGGAGATGGGGGTGGGTCCCGAGATCCTGGGGGGCGTTCTAAGGGAGCTCTCGGGGCAGGGCGGAGCTTCTGAAGCGGCGCCCTCCGAGCTGGGTGATCTCGCAGAGACGGTCGTTGTAAACCGGTCCCAGCAGACCCTCAACTCCTCGGAGATGGAGGCGGTCCGGGTATACGAAGCCCTCCGGCAGATCTCGGCCCAGAAGGGCGCAGGGGCCGTATTCAGAAAGAGATCCCTTCTGATGGGGCTTTTTTTGAACTCCTCCCCCCTCGAGGCGAAGTACATAGCAAGGACCGTCCTGGGGAGTACGATCGTCGGCCTGGGGCCGTCCTTGATATCGGCGGCCATAGGGAAGGCCTTCTCCGTCGATGAGCACCTGGTGAGGAGGGCTTATGCTAGGCTGCCGGACCTGGGGATGGTGGCCCTCCACGCCTTCAACGGGGATATATTCGAAGTGAAGCTGGCACCACCAAATCCCCCCCTCTTCATGCCTTTTAGGCGGGTGGGGGGGCCGGAAGCGGCGGTGGAGAGGGCGGGGACGGCGGCTTGCGTCTTCAGATACGGTGGTCTCAGGGTCCAGATCCACAAGTTGAACGACCGGATCTTCATATATACGAGGCAGCTACGAAACGTCACCCCTTCCCTCGCTGATCTGGCAGATGAGATGACGGGGGCGAGAGGGAACATGATTCTGGAGGGGGAGTTCCTCCTCATCCGGGATGGGAAAGTCCTACCCAGGCCGGAGATGGTGGGTAGGATCAACCTGAAAGGGAGGTCCAGAGGCTCGGAGGAACCCCTCTTCGCGGCGTCGGATCTCCTCTTCATCGACGGAATGTCGGTGATCGATGAGGGATATGCTAAACGTCGCAGGCTGTTGAACCGGGCGCTGCAGGGGGTGGCGGGACCGCCCCTGCATGGAAAGGTCTTCCTGGCGGAGGAGCGGGTGGTGAAGGACCGAGAAGGAGCGATGGATATGCTCCGGTCGTCCCTTGATAAAGGGTATGCTGGGCTTTTCATCCGCGATCTAGACGGGGCTTACACCCCGGGGAGGGTGAGCAGGGAGAATGTCGCGGTATCTCCGTCGCTCCCATCTTGATCTCCTCATTGGAGTGCCGGAGCCCCACCGGAGGGCCGATCCTCCAGGGACCCGACGGACTCGGGAGACCTCCAGCCTTCGGGATGATAATCATCTCTTATGGTCTAACATTCAACTTAAAAATAAAAGTCGACGGAGGCTTTTTCTAAAAGAATACGGCCGAGAAAGTCTATATATGTGAAGAATAGTCACTCCTTTGAGGGCCGGTCAGAAGGGCGGTTCTTGTCAGAGAGGAGAGTATTTAAGCTCAGTATGTGAATAAGTTTAGAGAGGAATCGGAGGAAGGATTAGATGACCAGAGGATTCTTGGCGGTCTCGGCGGCGCTTCTGGTGGCCGCCATTATGCTATCGCCGGCAATGGCATATACCATTTCCAGTTCAGGGAAATCACCATACACCATCGGCTCTGGGAGCCCCTACCAGTATACCATGGGATCTGCGGCTCTCCAGTCGTTTTCCATCGGCTCTGGGAGCCCCTACCAGTACACCATGGGATCTGCGGCTCTCCAGTCGTTTTCCATCGGCTCTGGGAGCCCCTACCAGTACACCATGAGATCTGGGGCCCTCCAGTCGTTTTCCATCGGCTCTGGGAGCCCCTACCAGTACACCATGGGGTCTGCGGCCCTCCAGTCGTTTTCCATCGGCTCTGGGAGCCCCTACCAGTACACCATAGGATCTGGGGCCCTCCAGCCCTATTCCATAGGGATGGGGACCCCAGCATCCAGGATCGGGCCGTCTGATGTGAAGGCCCCCGCAGTGCCTGAGGTTGTCGAGCCTGAGGTTGTCGAGCCTGAGGTTGCAGAGCCTGAGGTTGTCGAGCCTGAGGTTGTCGAGCCTGAGGTTGTCGAGCCTGAGGTTGTCGAGCCTGAGGTTGCAGAGCCTGAGGTTGTCGAGCCTGAGGTTGCAGAGCCTGAGGTTGCAGAGCCTGAGGTTGCAGAGCCTGAGGTTGCAGAGCCTGAGGTTGCAGAGCCTGAGGTGGCAGAGCCTGAGGTGGCAGAGCCTGA
This sequence comes from Methanothrix sp., assembly GCA_020844795.1. GTDB lineage: Archaea > Halobacteriota > Methanosarcinia > Methanotrichales > Methanotrichaceae > Methanocrinis. The sequence goes on from CP086218.1 coordinate 424,118, forward strand.
GGTGGCAGAGCCTCCAGTGGAGGTTCCAGCTCTCATGAACATCGTCGAGACGGCGGTTGCTGACGGGAACTTCAACACCCTCGTCGCGGCGGTTGAGGCGGCTGGTCTATCAGAGGTTCTCAGCAGCGACGGTCCCTTTACGGTCTTCGCTCCCACCGATGAAGCCTTCGCATCCTTAGTCGATATTGACCTCGAGGACGTCGAAGCCCTCGTCAGGATTCTGACCTATCACGTCGCAGCTGGCGAGTATATGGCAGAAGACGTCGCTATGATGGCCACCATCACCACCCTGGAGGGGTCAGATCTCATCGTTGAGGTCACGGATGAGGGAGTTAGGGTGAACGGCGCCCTGGTGATACTCGCCGACGTAGTCTGCAGCAACGGAGTCATCCACGTCATCGACGCGGTTCTGATCCCCGCGGAAGAGCCCGAGATGCCGGCGGAGACGGAGGTTGTCACCCCTGAAGAGATCATGCCACCTGAGGGGACGGTCGAAGAGACCGTCGATGAGGTCACCCCTCCTGAAACGACCTGAGACTTATATACTATCAGTACCGCCCCGTCCCGGAGGGCGTTCTGAGATAAGGAATCAGATTGAGGATGAGGGTTGGGAAGGGTGGGGGCCCTTCTCTCCCTTGAACTCCTCCCGGATAATTTTCTTAAAAGTGTTTCAACTCGTTATTCTATCTGGTGGTGGATATGATATCGGAGGTCCTAGGTGGCGCTAGTTCGATATCTCCCCCAGATCCTGTAGCCGGTGATTAGATCCCCCGACGCCGAAGCTTCCTGATGGAGGGGATGAGATCGATATGGATATCGGCATGGCGGATGTCAAACGGTTTTACATGGGATCGTCCCATTCTATGACGTACCATCTTTCCTGATGGCGTCAGAGCTCACCTGCTAGCTCCGGGGATCTCGCCGGCGGGGAGGAGGTTATCGGCAGCTTCTGAACTGAAACCAGGCATACTCCACAATTTCTCGTATCCGGGACCGGCATACTATGGGAGTCTGTTGAAAACGTTCGCGAGCGAAATTTTTAAGACATATGTAATTCTACACTATCATGCAATCGTATTGATATCAAATATAATGAAATAGTCGGGGCCATTCTGTCTATTGAAGCTTCGAATCGGCGGGTGAGATCTTGAAGATATTAATCCTCTCGATATTGAGCGGTATCCTACTCCTGATATCATCAGGCGCCGGATCTGCGGTCTCTGAGGCGGAGCCCATCATCTCAGTATGCTCCTTCCTCGGCATCGGTGACGATAACCGGAAACGTAGTATCGACGACGCCGCCGGTCACCCCGGTCAGAAATCCCGCGGCGGCGCACTGTGTCGATCAGGGGCACAGTTACGAGATCAGGACTGACCCGGTTACGGGAGACCAGACCGGATACTGCGTCTTCCCCGACCAATCTTCTTGCGAGGAATGGGCTTTCTTCCGGGGGACGTGCGTCTACACCCCAGCCTCTCCGCCCCCTCAACCCCCTGACGACCCCCTCCTCCCAGATGACTCCCTTCTCCCCACCGACCCGATCGAGGAGGCGAAAGATGAGATATCCGACGAGATCAGAGCCCTTGAGGAGAAGGAGGCCCAGGGGACCTTGAACCCCGAGGAGATGGCCAGGCTCGCGGATAAGAGGGTCGAGATGCTGGAGGCTGAGATCGTCCTCCTGGAGTCGGGGATGGAGGTCCTGAAGCGGGAGAAGGCGCTGCTTGATATCCAGGGTAGGAGGCTTCTCCTGGAGGAGGAGAGGCTCGCCTTGGCTCTCGAATCCAAGAAGATCGAGAGGCGGTCCTACCTGGGGTCGCCGGAGGAGGGGGATGGAGGGAGGCTCTCAGAGATCAAGCTCCTCTTGCTGTTGTTGGACCTGAAGGCCGAGGCCCTCGATATCGAGGAGAGGGCGATCCTCGGGACTTCCGCCCCCGGGGACCCGTCGAGGATGGAGGACCTCGCTGCCGCCATCGCCTATCTGGGATCGCAGGCCGGAGTCGGTTAGGGGGATCCGGGAGGGTTTGGGGATATGGCTTATCCCCGCAGGTAGGGTTGGAGGTGGGACCGGCTTCTCGTCTCCCAACGCCCGGCTGATATGGCCGCCGACGCCCAACCTCCCGCCGTCCTCCGGCCTGAGATCTGGTCCGACCTCCTCTCCTCCATCCTGAGGAACGTTTTTACCCGGCGGCGCCTTCTTTCCGTCCATGACCGATAGAAAGAGGATCATACCCTGCCTCGACGTCAAGGTGGTGGACGGCCAGCCCTCCGTCGTCAAAGGCGTCAAGTTCGTCGACCTCAAGAGGCAGGGCGACCCCGTGGAGCTCGCCATCCGCTACGACGGAGAGGGTGCGGACGAGCTGGTATTCCTGGACATAACCGCCTCTTCCGAGGGGAGGAAGACGATGGTCGAGGTAGCGAGGAGGACAGCCCGGGAGGTCTCGATACCCTTCGCCGTAGGCGGGGGGATCGGAACCGTCGAGGGGATCGTCGAGATCCTGGACGCCGGGGCCGATAAGGTGGGTATCAACACCGCAGCTGTCAAGGACCCCGATCTGATTAAGAAGGCTGCCAAGGCCGTCGGCTCCGAGAGGATCACCGTCGCCGTCGACGCTAGGAGGAACGCCGATCTCAGAGAGGGGGTGAGCGCCTTCAAGCTCGAGGACGGGACCGACGGCTGGTTTGAGGTGGTCATCTACGGTGGGCGGGAGGCCGTCGACCTCGACGCCGTCGCCTGGGCCCGAAAGGTCGAGGATCTGGGGGCCGGAGAGATCCTCCTCACCAGCATGGACCGGGACGGGACGAACGAAGGGTACGACATACCCCTCACCCGGGCCGTCGCCTCTGCGGTGGATATCCCGGTGATCGCGAGCGGCGGGGCAGCAAACCCCCATCACATGCTGGAGGCCTTCAGGGACGCGGGGGCTGACGCAGCCCTGGCCGCCGGGATATTCCACCGGGGGGAGTTCACCGTCAGGGGGGCGAAGGAGTACCTCCGTTCCCACGGCATCAGGGTCGAACTGGACTGAAGGGCCTGATCCCCCGGCTGGGAAGATACAGGCGGCTAGAGCTGCCCGTATCATTCATCTTGGATCTGATGGGTGAGGGCTATAGATATCGGGCGGTCTCCTCCAGGAATCCTTTTCAGGCAGAAGGAGATCTGCCTCGATATCGAGATCTTTCTTGGCCCGGGGTTTCCCGAACAAAAAAGGACCCATACAGCTCTAGTCTCTCACCATCTCTCTTATATCCCTGAAAATGTCCAGGGTTATGGCAAAGACTATCCCGGAGGATAGCAGAGCCATAAATATAACTTCCAGTACCATAAATACCACTTCCCAATACTCTATATAGTAGTATGTACTATATATACTTTATGATATCCTGATGAGAAAATTGGCCAGGTCTCGGCCGCCGTATGGCCAGACTATCCCTTTTAATGTTGCCCCTCCCCAATGGTCGTGATATTCTGGCTGGCCGGGCCTATGAGCGCTCTCTGTTGGCATCGAGGCGGAAAGGGCGATCTTCAATTATACGAAAA
>CP086218.1:427756-439151 GCA_020844795.1 Methanothrix sp.
AGGAGGAAGCCCCCGTCTCCGACGGCTCTTTTCATCGCCTTGATCTTATCGGCCTCTATCGGCCGGTCGTCGTAGGCGCCGCGGTTGTTGTGCCTGTCTGTTATCTCGGGTAAGAGGTATGGAGGAAACTCCGAAGCTAGCGCTCCCCCCTCCTCAATCTTGACGGTCGCTATCGTCTCGGCGTCGATCCCCTCAGGGTACCTCTCTACCCGGTAGCCCAGCCCGAAGTGCTCGGCGGCGTCGAGGAGGTTTGTGAGGGCGCAGCCGAGGCTCATGTACATCGTCCTGTTCGTCGGCTCGACGTCGGGGAGGGTCCGGCCGAAGTCGGCCTTTACGGTGACCTCGCTTCCGTCTACGGCGAGCTTCCAGGGCTGGTTGTTCGGTCCCGAGGGGGCCAGGACCGCGTAATTCAAAAGGAACTTCAGCTTCTCGTCCATCTTTCCCGACGCCGGGTAATCTGCGGCGTCGACGTTCCAGGCGATAAGGTTCTTCTCTGCCATCGTAATCTACCTCTACAACCGCTATTTCCACCTGAGACTTTTTGAGGCTTTTGGAATCGCTGGCCCTTTGGCAGGACGGGAAGACGGTCCAGCCAACATCCCTGGGGATTACTTGCTCGACGCCCTCAAAATCGGTATATACATCCACCGCCAACCCACGTCCGAGATGATAGAGAGGGAGACGCTCGCCGGGGCCGCCCGGGCATTGATGGAGTACCTCGCCCCCGTCGACCCTGACGAGTTCGAGGCGGAGACGGGCATCCGCAGCAGCGACTTTCGCGAGATCGTCCCCCAGGAGTTCGACGGCCGGATCTTCGCCATCGACGGGTCCAACGTCGTCGTCTTCGACCTTGGAGCCGTCAGCCTCCACAGGATCAGGGCCGGCTACGTCGTCTACCGCGGGACAGAGTGGGAGAAGACCGTGGTCACCTATGACGACCTCTTCGTCGCCGATCGGGAGAAATACCAGAGATCCTTCGACCGGTTTCGCCGGGGGATCTTCAGCCTCGAGGAGCCCTTCCGGCTGAAGACGGCCGAGGAGCTCGACCGGATGGCGACCTTCTATCGGGACCTCCAGGAGCATGTCGCCCTCTTCGAGGCGGTCCTGGAGGCGGAGGGCGGCGACGTCGTCCTCTACGACGGGGGCTTCTCCCTCTGGAGGGAGCCCTACCACCGGGAGGTCTTCACCAGCATATTCGAACGGGCCGGGGAGAGGGAGGTGGACCTCCTCGCCATCAGCAAGTCCAGCCAGCTCTCCTGGGGGCGGGGGATAGCTAGGCCCCTCCTCAGGAGCGTCGATCGCGTCGGTGTCGGCGCATTGCCCGGCATCCCCTGGCTAGTCCAGCTCAGCGGCAGGAGGGCGATGAGGGAGGGGCCCTGGGGTGGCGAGACCTTCGCCGCCCGGCTCCACCCCGCCTCGACCCACGCCTTCAGGATCGACGCCCCTGGCCGGGCGGCGGAGTCGATAGACGAGATCCTCGGGCGGGTCGCCTTCTACTCCAGCTCCTCCGAGAGCCCCGGCTACCCCCACGCCCTCTTCAGGGCCCATCAGGAGATGAAGATCCCGGTCCAGGAGCGAAACTTCACCCGACTATCCCTCTTCGAGGAGCTCCGGGGGCTGGGGTTTGCGGAAGGAGATATACGGGGAGCCCTCGACTATCACGAGATCCTCGATTCGATCAAGAGGAGATAGAATGGCAAATTTATCTGATGAAAGATGGAAGGAGCCCCGGGGGCAGGAGAGCGCTCCCCCGGAGGGTCTCGCCAGAATCGGCAGAAAGCCCCAGACCATAACCATGGACGAAAGCTCTAACCCCTACTTCAGGATAATATCAAAAGACGTCCGGGAGTACCACTTCATCGTCCCGAGCGAGGAGTGGGTGGAGCTGGGAGAGATCGTATCGATACACGATCGAAGGGCGGAGAGAGGCGCCACCTTCCTCGCCAGGATCACCGACCTGCGCCACGACTCCAACTACGACGGAAACTGGGACACCGTCATCCGGGGCGACGGCTTCTACGACACCGACCAGATATTCCACCGGGTGGTGGCAGAGCCCCTCGGCTGCATAACCAAGGAGGCCGGGGGAAGGGAGAGGTTTCGAAAGTCGAGGACGATCCCCGCCAAGTTCTCCCCCGTTACGAAGGCGGAGAAGGAAGAGTTTCGCTTCCTCGCAGATGTGATGGGAGATATCGAGGTGGGAAGGCTCAGGAACGGGAGCCGGGACGTAAAGGAGATCCCCGTCGCCCTCCACAGCGACGCCATGGACCACCACATGGGGGTCTTTGCGACTACAGGCATGGGCAAATCGAACTTCATGAAGGTCTTCGCCGCCTCCTGCATGAAGATGGCCTCGGCCAAGAAGTCGAAGTTCGGCCTCCTCATCGTCGACCCCCACGGCGAGTACATCTTCGGAGCGGAGGGGACGAAGGGGCTCCTCCACCTCGACCGGTACAGAGACGGGATCGTCTGCTACTCCACCGATAAGAGGCACCAAATAGACCCCTCAGTCTCGGAGCTGTCGGTGAAGAGAAGCGAGATCCTCCCCCAGGACATAGAGGTCCTCTACGACTGGACCCCTGCCCAGAGGGAGGCGCTGGAGGCGGTATCGAGGGTCTTTTACGGGGAGGGCTGGCTCGACGACCTCCTCACCCCCGAGGGGGCCGCCAGGATGATCGCCGAGGGGTTCCACGAGAAGACCGTCGGGCGGATCGGCCGGACGATCAGGACGATCCTGGACAAGAACCGGTACATATCGGACCTCACCTCCAGCATCCCCGGGATCATCAACAACCTCCTGGAGGGAAAGGTCGTCCTGGTGGACATCCCCACCCTCGGGGAGAGGTCCGAGCTATTCCTCCTCTCCTTATTATCCCGATCGATCCTCGACCGGTACAAGAAGGAGAGCGCCGAGGGGGCGAGGGGGAAGAGGTGCCTCATCACCGTCGAGGAGGCTCAGCGGGTCCTCGGCGGCGGCGAGGGGAGCCTCGCCCGGTTCGAGTCGATCGCCCGGGAGGGGCGCAAGTTCGGCGTAGGCCTCTGCGCCATAACCCAGCAGCCTAAGCTGATCGACAAGCAGCTCCTCTCCCAGTTCAACACCTTCGTCATCCTCGGCCTCGCCGACAGAAACGACAGGACCCGCCTGGAGGAGTCGGCAAAGCAGGATTTATCGTCTCTGGACGTCGAGATCCAGACCCTGGAGAAGGGGGAGGCGATCATCAGCACCCTTAAGATACCCTTCCCAGTCCCGGCGAGGGTCCACCTCTACGAGGAGTACCTGGACCGGCTCAACGGGGAGGGGTCGGCTGAGAAGAGGGGGGATAGGAGGGGGTTCAACCCTCCTCCCGATTAGATCCTGGAGAGAAACTGATGAAGATCGTCCACATGGCTGACTCCCACCTCGGCTTCTCAGCCTACGGCAGGGTCGACCGATGGGGAAGAAACCTCCGGGAGGAGATGATATACGAGGGTTTCAAGGAGACGGTGGATAGGATAATTGAGCTCCAGCCCGACGCCGTAGTCCACGCCGGCGACGTCTTCCACCACGTCCGCCCCCGGATCAGGCCGCTTTACGTCTTCCAGCAGAACCTGGAAAGATTGGTGGAGGCGGATATCCCCGTCGTCATCATCAGCGGAAACCACGACGCCCCCAAGAGCTACGCCGCCCTCTCCCCCTTCACCCTCTTCGAAGGGATGGAGGGGGTCCATATCGCTCACCACTACCGGTACGAGCCCTTCGAAGTTGGAGAGACCACCTTCCACTCCATCCCCTTCTGCCTCGGCCCCGAGGATTACCTGGCGGAGTTTCGTAAGATGCAGGAGAGGAGGGCAGAGAGGTCGGGAGGAAGGGACGTCCTGGTGATGCACGGCCTCGTCGAAGCCCTGTGGGAGAGGAGGCTGCGGACCGTCGGGGAGCATCAGCTGAAAGAGAGCTTCCTCAAGTCCGACTTCTCCTACATCGCCCTCGGCCACTACCACGGCCAGGCCCAGGTGGCGAAGAACGGCTGGTACAGCGGCTCCGTCGAGTACTTCAGGTTCAACGAAGCCAAAGACGAGAAGGGCATCCTCCTCGTCGACCTCGACTCCGAAGAGGTTAGACAGATTCCGGTCGTTGATAAGTACATGATCGATCTCGATCCTGTCGACTGCACCGGCCTCTCCTCCCGGCAGGTGGAGGGGCTGATAAGATCCGTCTGCGACGACCTCGGCCTGAAAGAGAAGATCGTCCGGCTGAGGCTCTCGGAGATATCGAGGGAGGCTTACAGGTCCTTGAGCCGCAGGCTTTTGGGGGAGCTGAGGGGCGAGGCCCTCCACCTCGATATAGTCCCGCAGTTCAGCGACGAGACCGCCCTCCGGGAGACGGAGCCTATGGAGTCGAGGGATCTTCCCCAGGAGTTTCGCAAGTTCATCGAGGGGGAGGCGGCGGGAGAAGCCATACCCGCCGCCATCAGAGACGGCGTCCTAGCCTACGGGACCGGATTGCTCGCGCGGATATCGGAGAAGAGGGCGGCGGAGAGGTTCGATGCGGCTCAATAGCCTCTCGATGAAGAACTTCAAAAAATACAGGGGCGCCGTCAGGGTCGAGTTCCAGGACGGCCTCACCGGAATAGTCGGGGGGAACGGCTCGGGGAAGAGCTCCATCGTCGAGGCGATCGCCTGGGCCCTCTACGGCTCCAGGGCCTCCACGGTGAGGCGAGAGTTCATCAAGAACTCCCGGGCCTTTGAGGGGGAGGACCTGGAGGTGACCCTCTCCCTCAACTCGGACGGGAAGGAGATGACGATCCTGCGGGCGATGAGGGGGAAGAATATGACCCCGGAGGCGAGGCTGCGGATCGACGGCGAACTCGTCGCCACCGGCACCCGGGAGGTGGACGGGCGGCTCGAGGAGATCCTCCGGATAAGCTTTGCGGACTTCATGAAGACCTTCTACGCGAGGCAGAAGGACCTGGACAACCTGATAAGAGACCGCGGTTCGGAGAAGCGCGAGTACCTCCTCTCCCTCCTGGGCCTCGACGAGGTGAGGGATAGGGCGATGGAGGAGATCAGGTCTGACCTGAGGGAGGCCGAGGGGGAGATAGGGAGGCTAGAAGGAGCCCTCGCCGAGATAGGGGACGTCGGCGAGATGATCGGCCTGCGAGGTCAGGAGGTCGCCAGGGTGAGGGAAGAGGTCGCTATCGCCATGGCGAGGGAGGCGGATCTCGCCGTTGAGGTGGAGAAGAGGCGGCGGACCCTGGAGGTTGAATCAGAACGGAGGCGGACCCGGGACCGTCTCAGGGTTGAGACCGACCGGCTCACCCGAGATCTGGAGGAGAGGAGGAGGGCGATCCTCCTCGACGAGAAGAGGCTCTCGCAGATCGAGGAGGGGAGGTGGCGGCTCTTCGAGCTGGAGCCGAAGCTCGCCCGGCTCGCATCGGTGAGGGAGGAGCTGGAGGAGATGGCGCCCAAGAGAGCCCGCCACCAGGAGCTTATGGAGTTGCGGGCGAGAGCGAAGGCCGAGATGGAGGGTAGATCCCGCAACCTGAAAGAGGCGGAGACGAGGCTCCAAAGGCTTCAGGAGGAGAGGCGGGAGCTTGAATCGATCCGGCCCCGGGAGGAGGAGTACCGCCGGATCATCTCGGATCTCGAAGCTCTGGAGGCGAAACGGGACCGCTACCAGAGCCTCTCCGCCCTCACCGGAGAGGAGAGGGGAAGGGAGGAGGCGGCGAGGAAGAACGCCTCCAGGGCGAGGGAGGCTCTGTTGGGCCTTCGCGCGGCGGAGGACCGGATGGAGGAGATCGGTCCTTCTGTCGATAGATATCGGGCCCTCGAGGCGGAGATCTCCCGGCAGAAGAATGAGCGGGATAAGAGGAGGCGGTTATCTGAGATGGAGGAGAGGTCTCGCGCCGTCTCATCCCGGATCGATCTCCTAAGGGCCCAGGTCGCCGCCCTCGACGGAGAGATCCAAGACCTCGGGGATCTTCCCGGAAGGGAGGCCGACCTCCAGAGGAGGGGCGAGGAGATCGACCGGCGGTTGAGGTCCATCGACGAAGAGATCGCCGATCTGAACCTGAGGATCTCGGTCTCGGGCCGGGAGCTGGCGCAGGCCGCGGAGGAGAGGTCCAGGATCGAGGCCCTGGGCGAGGAGAGCCTCTGTCCCACCTGCGAGAGGCCCCTGGCGGGGCAGAGGGACCTCCTCCTGGAGAAGTACGAAACGGCGGCCTCGAAGGCCACGGAGAGGATATCCCGTCTCGAAGAGATGAGGGGAGAGGCGATCGCTCGAAGGGAGGGGGCGGCGAGATCAGCAGAGGAGCTGAGGATCGATCTGTCCGCGCTGGCCGGATTGAAGGCGAGGGCAGCAGAGATCCTCGCCGAGAAGAGGAGCCACTTATCCCGGATATCAGAGCTGTTGGACGAGGGGGATAAGATGAAAGCCGAGATGGAAGCCCTCGGCCCCGCTGATTTCGACCCGGAGATATTCGACCGGATGGAGGAGGAGGCAGAAGCGCTTCTGGACTTGGTCGGCGAATACGCCGCCCTCGCCGTCCGGATCGAGGAGATCCCAAAATTGAGGGGGGAGCTGGAGGAGGCGACCAGATCCCTCGCCGCCTCCCTGGAGAAGCTCGCGTCGCTGGCAGAGATGATGGCAGAACTCGGATACAGCGAGGATGAGAGGACGAGGGCCAGGGAGAGGATATCTTTCCTTCGGGGCGACCACCAGAGGTTCACCGCCCTGGAGCACCGGACCGGAGAGATCCCGGATCTGGAGGAGGCCGTCCTCTCGGGGAAGAGGGAGGTGGAGAGGCTCAAAAAGAGGTACGAAGAGGTGGAGGGGGAGATCGAACTCCTCGGCTTCAGCCCCGCCACCGATAGAAGCCTGCTGGAGGAGGCAAAGGATCTACAGAAGGCCGAGGCTGTAGCCTCCCAGATCAGGCTCGCCCTCGCCGCCGAGGGGGAGGTGAGGCTTCATCGAGAGGAGGCGGAGGCGGCGGCCACAAGGATCGCCGCGGAGATCTGCAAAATCGAAGAGAAGCTCTCGGCCTTGGGGTTCTCCGACGGAGCATACCAGGAGGCAGAGGCGGCCCTGGAGGGGGCAGGCCTGCGGCTGGAGGAGGCGAGGAAGATGGGCTCGCAGCTGGCCATCCGCCTCGCCCTCGCCGAGGGGGAGCTAGAGCGGCTGAAGAGGGAGGCCTCGCGGAAGAGGGAGCTGGAAGAGAAGGCAGCCGGCTGGAGGGTCCGGGTCCAGGTCCTGGAGACGACGAGGGGCCTCGCCAACCGGTTCATGGATGCGATCCTGGTGCGGATAAGAAGGGAGATCGCCGAGAACGCCGGTCGGATCCTCCGGGAGGTGACGGGAAAGTACGGGAGGATCAGCATCGACGACGACTTCAACATCCTCGTCGAGGACGAGGGGGAGTTCTACCCCATCTCCCGCTTCTCCGGCGGCGAGATCGACATGATCGCCGTCTCCGTCCGGGTCGCCATCAGCGAATACCTGATGAGGTTCTCCCAAAACGGCCCAGGCTACTCCTTCCTCATCCTCGACGAGGTCTTCGGGAGCCAGGACGTGGAGCACCGGGAGAGCATGATCAACATGCTCCGCAGCCTCGACGACCGCTTCCCCCAGATCTTCGCCATCAGCCACATCGGCGAGGTCCAGGGTCAGTTCGAAAACTCCATCCTGGTGGTGGAGGACGAGGACGGGTCGAGCAGGATCGAGGTGGAGATGAGGTGAGCTGGAACGATCCGGGGGCGCAGGATGGCACTATCATCTAGCGAGGGTTTAGAGCTCCCCCCGGAGAAAGACCCTCAAGATGGTCCCCATCATCCTAAGCCCCGATCTCCCCATCCTGGGGGCGACCTTCCTGATCGCCCGGCTCGGCCGATCGATGTCCCCCTCCTCCTCGATGATCCTCAGGAGATCCTCTCGACCTGCCAGATGGCGGACGAGATCGTCCATCTCGCAGTCGGCCATCCCCGCCCTCATCCTGTGGACGATCATCCCCAGGCGGAGCTCCCGGCCGAGGGCCGCCCGCCACCTCCTCTCGTACTCGCAGAGCCTCGCGGCGGAAGAGTCCCCCTCGCAGGCCGCCGCCGCGGCCACCTCCCCGGCGATCTTGGCGGATACGAGCCCGGGATAGATGCCGCCGCCGCTGGTGGGCTTCACCTGCCCCGCGGCGTCGCCGACGGCTATCATCCCACCGGCGACCGTCGAGGAAGGCGGCCCCAGGGGAAGACCCCCCACAGCCAGATGAAGGGGGCCTCCTCGGATTCTGGAACGGATGACGGGGCTTTTTAGGAGGCGTTTCAGATATAGGCAGGCGTTATTTCGGCAGCAGAGCCCCACCCTGGCGACCCCCTCCGAGGCCGGGATCGCCCAGCCGAAGAACCCTGGTGCCACTCTCTCGCCGAGGAAGACCTCCACCCCCTCGGGGTCCTCGACCTCGAAGGGAAGCTCGACCTGGGCGGAGGAGAGGATCTCCCTTGGCGGGCCGATCCCCGCCGATCTCGCGATCCGGGCCCCAGCGCCCTCGGCCGAGATGACGACTCCCGCCTCGACCTTCCGTCGGTCGGGGCCGCGGCCGACGTCGAGGACGGACCGCCCTCCTGACCTCGTCAGATCCGTCACCGGGGAGGCCATCATCACCTCGGCCCCCGCCCTAGCCGCCTCCGCCAGGAGCGCCCGGTCGAAGAGCCTCCGATCGACGACCCACGCCTTCGTCTCTCGGGCTTTGAAGCTGAGGGAAAAACCACCCGGGGAGACTATCGTCGCCCCCCGCAGGGTTCTTATTAAAAAGGAACCCGGCGGCAGCTGCGACTCCTCCACCGCCCTCACCCCAAAAAGCCCGGCGCACTGGACCGGCCAGCCAGCCCTCGGATGCTCCTCGAAGACGGCGACCTTGGCTCCGCCCTCCACCGCCTTCTTCGCCGCCATCGATCCGGCGGGGCCGGCCCCGATGACGGCGACGTCGTACCTCTCCATCTCAACGAAGGTTCATCGGAGGGGGGATAGCCTTTTCCATCCTCAGGATAGAAGATATCTCACGGGAAGGGTCTACCGATTCTGGAGGAGACTATTTGGAGATACTCTGGCTATCTGAAGAGGATGTGAAGGCCTCCTTATCGATGGAGGAGACGATAGAAGCGGTGGAGGAGGCCTTCCGGGAAGAGGGGCTGGGGACGGCTCAGATGCCGCCCAAGTCCTACCTCCTCTACAAGAAGTACAACGGCGACCTTCGGACGATGCCGGCTTACCTGGAGGGGATGGAGGCCACGGGGGTGAAGGTCGTCAACGTCCATCCGGATAACCGAGGCAGAGGCCTTCCAACGGTGATGGCGCTGGTGGTTCTCAACTCGCCGAAGACCGGAGCCCCCACCGCCGTCATGGCAGGGACCTTCCTCACCAGTATGAGGACGGGGGCGTCAGGAGCCATCGCCGCCAAATACCTCGCCAGAAAGAACTGCCGGACGGTGGGGCTCGTAGGCGCCGGGGCCCAGGGGAAGACCCAGCTTCTGGGGCTTTCGGAGGTATTCGAGATCGAGAACGTCAAGATCGCCGACGTATCCCTCGACCGGTGCCGGGCTCTTGAAGAAGAGGCCACGACCTTTCTCGACGCAAGCTACGAGATCTCCACCGATATTAAAGAGGTCTGCGACGTCGATATCCTCGTCACCACCACCCCGTCGCGAAAACCCCTGGTGAAGGATGAGTGGATCTGGGAGGGTACCCACATCAACGCCATCGGGGCCGACGCCCCGGGAAAGGAGGAGCTGGACCCGGCGATACTAAAGAGGGCGAAGGTCGTCGTCGACGACATCGTCCAGGCCTCCCACTCCGGGGAGGTGAACGTACCCCTGGCGGAGGGGGTCATCGCCCTTGAGGACATTTATGCCACCATCGGCGAGGTGGTGGCGGGGAAGGTTACGGGGCGAAAGGATGACGATGAGATCACGGTCTTCGACTCCACAGGCCTGGCCATCCAGGACGTGGCGACGGCGTCGAGGGTCTACAGGACCGCCGTCGAGAAGGGGCTTGGAAGGCGGCTGCCGTTTCTATGAGCATCCCCACCGGATAAGCGATATATAACATCCCGACGACTCTAAGGTTGTCCATGTACGCGATCATCGCCTGTGGAATATTCAAGGATGAGATCGAAAAGATATCGGAGAAGCTCGACTTCCCCTTCGAGGTCAGCTACCTGGAGGCTGGACTTCACGTCGACTTCGACGACCTCGCTGAGGCCCTGAAGACGGAGCTTGAGAGGTACAGAGAGTATGAGGGGATCATCGTCGCCTACGGGGAGTGCCACCCCCGGATCCGCGATATCCTCGCCCCCTACAACGCCGTCCTCATGAGGTGCCAGAACTGCATCGACGCGTTTATAACCCGAAAGAAGGTGGAAGAGATAGCCGCCCGGGGACTATACTTCTACCTCTCCCCCGGCTGGGTCGAGAGCTGGAGGGATATGTTCGACCGGATGAACTGGAGCCGCGAGGAGGCCCGCTTCCAGCTCGCCCCCTTCAAGGGCGCCATATTCCTGGACACCCTCGGCGACGGGGAGAGACGCGAAGATCAGCTCATCGAATTTCTCGATTTCACCCTATGCGTCTACCAGAAGATGGCGGTGAACCTGGACCACTTCCGATCCCTGATCGTCGAGGCGAAAGAGAGGTTAGAGGTGGGATCTTTGGACGAGGAGCTTGAAAGGATAAGGAGAAAGAAGCTCGAGGAGATGAAAAAGATGGCAAACGAACCAAATGCGGACTATCCCGACAGCCCCGTCAAGCTGACGGACGGCACCGTCGGCGAGGTGGTGGGCAGATATCCTCTCGTCATCGTGGACTGCTGGGCGGAGTGGTGCGGGCCCTGCAGGATGATCGCCCCGGTGATCGAGGAGCTGGCGAAGGAGATGAAAGGGAAGGTCGTCTTCGCAAAATTGAACGTCGACGAGAATATGGAGACATCCAGCAAGTACGGGATCATGGCGATACCCACCATGCTCGTCTTCAAGAACGGCGAGCTGATCGACCAGATGGTGGGAGCCTATCCCAAGACGACCCTGGCAAATAAGATTCAGAAGTATCTCTGAGGCGGCGATCCGCCGACCTCAAAGATACGGTTTCATCCGGCGGGGAGCACCTCAAGCCCAGATCTTCGACGGGATAAGGACGCCCTCCTTCTCTCCTGATCCTATCTCTCGAAGCTCTTTAGAGCGGTAGGGGGTGTCGATCACTCTCATCGGCTTAGGCGGCTTGCCGAGGCTCCTCGGCTCCTGGCCGGTCTCTGACGGCACTATGTAGGACCCCTTGTCCCTGGCGGCGATCTCCCGCAGGTCCTTTATCCTGAAGTAAGATCCTACATCGTAGAGGGGCCTGGGATCCCTGCCGATCCCGTAAGCCTCCAGGAAGGACTTCTGCC
>CP086218.1:439251-441854 GCA_020844795.1 Methanothrix sp.
AAAGACGACCTCTATGCCCGGAGGATAGATCTATTCTCCTGGATCAGAGATCTCGATAAGCCCATCCTCGGGATCTGCGCCGGGATGCAGGTCATCGCCGCCGTCTTCGGGGGCGCGATCGTACCTCAGCCGAAGATCGGCCTGGAGAGGATCGAGATCATAAAAGAGACGCCCCTCCTCGGGCTGCCTCGGGAGATCGAGGGCTATCACCTCCATAACTTTGGGGTCACCCTGCCGCTCGGCTTTGAGATCGTCGCGGGGCGGCCCGGAGAGGTGGAGGCCTTCCAACACGCCGAAAGGCCGATATACGGTATCATATTCCACCCCGAGGTGAGGAACCGGTGGATAGTGGAGAGATTTGATGCTCTGCTCCTCGAATAAACCCGACGGGACCATAAGGATTTACCTCAACGCTGCGGGTACGGTTGGCCAGAGGAGCTTCTCAGAGATCAACGCCATCGGCGAAGGGGAGCCTCCCCTCAGAGGCCGTCGCTTCAGCAGCGTCGCAGATCAGGGCTGCCTTCCCCATCTCCCATCTTCATCTCCAGGGAAGAGAGTGGCTCGTCGGGGAGCTCGTCATCGCTCATTCATATCGGAGGATAGCGGTCGATTCATCTCGTGAGGGTGGCTATATCCTCTCCATCAATTTCAGCATGGACCGAGGCCCAGCTCACCACATCATCCGCCCTTCCCGCCTCCACAATCTTTCCCCTCTCCATGAGGCATGCCCTGTCCCCGATGCAGGCCACGTCCCTGAGATCATGGGTGACCATGATGCTCGGAACGGCGTAAGAACGGAGCTTCTCTCGAAGCTCTCTTCTCATCTCAGCCTGCTTTCTGATGTCCAGGGAGGAGAGCGGTTCGTCCAGCAGGAGGATATCCGGCTCGATTATTAGGGCCCTCGCCAGGGCTACCCGCTGCTTTTGACCCCCGGAGATCTTCATCGCCCGGGCGTTCCTGATCTCCCAGAGGCCGGCATCGGCGAGGTGTTCCCTCACCTGGAGTTCGATCTCTCTATTCGAGAGGTTGCGGGTCCGCAGGCCAAAGGCCACGTTCTCGTAGACGGTCATGGTGGGGAAGAGCGCATAGCTTTGAAAGACATACCCGACCCTCCTCCTCTCCGGAGCGATATCTATTTTAATGCTTGAATCATAAAGAGGCCTTCCGTCCAACGCTATTGTTCCCTTATCGGGTTCGGTGAGGCCGGCTATCATGTTCAACAGGGTGGTCTTTCCGCAGCCGTTATCGCCCACCAGCATGAGGATCTCCCCCTTCGAGATCTTGATATTCGATTCAAGATCGAAATCCCTCAGCTTCTTCTCCACATCAATCTCTAACATTTTTATACATCCGGCGGGTGAGGGTCTTTACCAGCGCTATGATCAGAAATGAGATGGCCACCAGGATCAGAGCAAGACAGAGAGCCACATCCAGATCTCCCTGCATCGTAGTGTAAATGGCCAGAGGCATGGTCTGGGTCCTTCCCTGGAAGTTGCCGGCGAACATTATGGTGGCACCGAACTCGCCTAGAGAGCGGGCAAAGGCCATGATGGCCCCGGAGATCAGGCCGTTCATGGCTATGGGCAGGGTGACGTGGAAGAAGGCGTAGATCCTGGAGGCCCCCAGGGTCCGCGCAGCATTTTCGATCGATAGATCGACGTCTTCGAAGCTCGTCCTCGCTTGGCGGATATAAAATGGGGAGGATACAAAGACTTGGGCGAAGATCACCGCCAGGGTGGTGAAGGCGATGGAAAAACCGAGGGTGTTGAGATGCTGCCCGACTATCCCCATCCGCCCAAAGGCCATAAGGAGGGCGATCCCAGCAACAGCCGGGGGCATGATCACCGGCAGATCGATTAAGGAGTCCACCACCTCTTTGCCGAAATAGCTGAAGCGGGCGTTGACGTAAGCCACGGGCGTCCCCATGAGGATGACTATCAACGTGGTGAGGGTCGAGGTCGTAAGGCTCAGTCGGAGGGCGTCCTTCACCGCCGGATCGTTCATGGACCGGAGCACCGCATCCGGGGAGCTCTTGAGGAAGAGGGAGGCTACCGGCAGGGCTATGAAGGCCATCGTCAGGCAGATGACGACGACGATCACCGCCTTCAGAGCTATCTCCCTCAAGAGATCCATCCTCGAACTTCAAGAGAGCCAGACGCCATCTTCATAAGATCCTCTCTTCGCTTTAGTTGACGTAAGAGGGTCCGCTTCCTGGAAACGCCTCCAAGGGAGGGTATTATGACTTCTCGATGAAGTCACCTGCTGGTGTACCCCCCGTCGATAATCAGCTCCGTCCCGGTGACGAACTTCGCCTCGTCCGAGACCAGGTACAACACACCGTAGGCGATGTCCTCCGGCTCTCCGATGTGGCCTATTGGATGGGCTGCGTCCAGCTCACTTCTCAGATCCTCGATGGCCACCCCCAACTTTTCAGACTGATCTTTGAGGAAATCCCTGACCAGCGGCGTCCAGATGAATCCGGGGTGGACG
This sequence comes from Methanothrix sp., assembly GCA_020844795.1. Lineage (GTDB taxonomy): Archaea > Halobacteriota > Methanosarcinia > Methanotrichales > Methanotrichaceae > Methanocrinis. Next base: position 441,742 of record CP086218.1, read on the forward strand.
GAGTTCACCCTGATCTTGTCCTTCGCATAAATGTTGGCTCCGGTCTTGGCCATGATCCTGTTGGCGGCCTTCGTGGCGTGGTAGGCGGGGTTGTCCTGGGAGCCGACGATCCC
>CP086218.1:441954-450483 GCA_020844795.1 Methanothrix sp.
ATATCGGGAGAGACCTGCATATCAAGAGACCTCCATATATCGGGAGAGACCTGCATATCAAGAGACCTCCATATATCAGGAGAGACCTGCATATCAAGGAACATCCTCTTATAAAGAAGAACCCACCTCCAGTGAGCTACGGGATTCTTTCGAAGATGGCGAATATCTATACATAGGGAGCAAGAACTCCGACAAGTATCACCTGCCCGACTGCACCTCGGCGAAGAAGATAAAGAAAGAAAACCGGGTATACTTCCGCGATGTGTGGGAAGCTCGGGAGGCGGGCTACTCCCCCTGCAAGGCCTGCAACCCGGAATAAATATCATTTTTTAAATATGTCTTTTTCTCAGGGGCGAAGCTTGCGGTATCTCCAGTGGAAATCAAGGGGTCTTCTGGGACCCAAGATCTCCTATCATCACCGATGCGAGCCCCTTCGACGGGGGCGGCCTCGCGGTCGTGCCCTTCCAGATCGACTCTTCGGGGTAGCCGAGGTCGGTGAGGACGGCGACGTCCCTGGCCAGGCCCCTCGCCTCCAGGAGCAGGCAGAGCCCCGGAAGGTCTGTAGAGTCGTCGACGAGGAGGAAGACGGTCCTCCCTCGAGTAAGCTCCGCGATGATCGGCTCGGGGTCCATCCGTCTGCCGTGGACGGTTATGGGAACTACCTTAAGCTCGCTGACCTTCAGCCTGGCGCAGGCGACCTGGAGGCTAGATATCCCCGGGATCACCTCTCCGTCCAGGTAGCCCAGGCCGCTCAACATCGGGTCTCCGGTGGAGAGGACGACGGCCTGCGGGGGGAGGTTACGGAGGGCCTTATAGTCCTCGATCACCTTCACGTCGGTTCCGGGATCGATTTCGCCCCTCGCGAGCTCTATCGCCCTCTGTGACCCGTATATAAGCCTCGCCACCTTTATGGCTTCGGCCGCCTCCATGGTGAGCATCCCCGGCCCGGCTCCAACCCCTATGATCTTCATAATGCGGCCTCATCCCAACGTTCTCTTCTCCCAGCTACCTATTATCTTTCCGTCGAATCTCGCCCGTCAAGGGACCACATCCCTCAGGATAGATCCGTCCCTGTTGAGGAGGACGATCCTGGTCCGGGGAAGCTTTCCTCTCACCTTCCGGAGGCCCTCATCTATCCTGGGGTGTTCGGGCTCCTTATCCACCATCTCCGCCACGGTCCCGTATCCGGTCCCTTCCAGGATATCGGGCTTACCCCACTTGAGGATGAGGGCGGGAAGGCCGCAGAGGACGCTCTCCTGATCATCTCTGAAGCGGATCCGGTCGAGGCGGTTTCCGGCGAGGACGGCAATGTGTCCTGGAAAGAGGAACCGCGAGTACTTGAGGCCGACCCTACCGGTGGTGACCACCACCCTATCCGGGACCAGGATCTCCGCCTCCCGGCTCTCGGCGAGGTGCTCGTTCCAGGGCTCGACGAAGCCCGTGGAGCCGAGGATCGATATCCCCCCGACGACCCCGACGTCGGGGTTCATCGTCTCTTCGGCGATCTTTTCTCCGTCTCTCACCGAGAGGACGACCCGGACCGCCCCGATCCCCGCCGCCGCCATTCCTTCCTCTATGGCCCTCGCTATCTCTCCCCTCGCCGAGGGGCTGATCGCCGGCTTTCCCAGGGGGGCGCAGAGCCCCTGCCTCCCGATCCTCCCAATACCCGGGCCAGCGGCGATCTCGATCCCCTCTCCCGCCCAGTTGAACTCAGATGGTCGCCCTGAGCCATTCTCCGATCCGATCTTCCCTCCAGCATCGATCTCTCCAATGACTCGGGTCGCCCTCGCCTCCATCATCGCCCCGGCGGTGACGTCGGAGTCGTGGTCTCCGCCGATCTTGACGGCGGTGCAGTACCCTCCGCGACCTTCGACGGGGACGGCGACCCGGATCCCCGCCGGGGTGAGGACGGCGACCTCGTCGACCGGTTCTTCAAGGGAGATGACCGCCCCCTTGGCGGCGGCGGAGGCCGTCGTTCCCGTGGTCAGACCCCGCCGCAGGAGCGTCCCGTCGGATAGAAGCGCCCAGAGGCCGCTCTTCACCTTCTCCAAGACCTGGGGGTCGGCGGACCTCTCGATCCAGCAGGAGGGTATGGCCAAGCCTGAGACGGGGTCTATGACCCCTCCCCTCCCCTCTTCAGAGCTCTTCTCTTCCATGGCGCATGTTTATGATCTCGTTTATCGCGGCGACGGCGATAGGGGTCCCGCCCCGGGTTCCCGCCGTCGATATCGACGGGATATCGATCCCCCGGAGCCTCTCCTTGCTCTCGGCGGCGTTGACGAAGCCGACCGGCACGCCTATGACGAGGGCGGGCTTCGTCCTCCCCTCTTCAATAAGGTCGCAGAGGGTGAGGAGGGCCGAGGGGGCGTTTCCTATGACGACGATGCTCCCGGAGAGCTCCCCCTCCAGCTCCATAAATCCCGCCGAGGTCCTGGTGATCCCATCCCTCTCGGCGAGTTCGTCCCCCCTGCCGATGGCGGTGACCACGGGGCTCTTATGCCCCCGCTTCAACACCCCCGCCTCCACCATCCTGATGTCGACGTATATCGCCGCCTCCGCCTCCAGGGCCGCGAGCCCCGCGGCGACGGGGTCGGCCTGGAACCTGAGGATATCGGCGACGGCCAGGTCGCCGGTGGCGATGACGCACCGCTGTTTGATCCTGTCCTCGGGGGTATTATCCCCCACGATCCCGGCGATGAAGCTTCGGCTCCTGTTGTAGATCTCCATCCCCTCGGGGGTCACCGCCCCCAGATCTGAATACCTCTTCTCCGTCATCAAAAACTCTCCAGGTTCCTAATCGATCAGTAATCGTACTTCCTCTCGTACCCTCTCCTGGCGATGATCCTCCCCTCTCTTATATCGGCCTTGGGCCCCGCCAGGATGAGGGTGGACCTTCTCCCCTCAAAGCCCGGCCGGGCCAGATCCTCCCCCCTACCGATGAAGATCCTCTCTTGGGGGCGGGTCGCGTCCTGGAGGAGGGCAAAGGGCCTATCCAGGTCCTTCCTGCAAATCTCTTCGGCGAGGGCTGATAGATTCCTCGAGTCCTGGTTGTACAGGACGACGGCGTACCCCCCCACCAGAAGCCTTTTGGCCTTCTCTCCGGTGAGCTCCCCCCGCCCCGAGAGGAGGGCGAAGTCGTTCACCAGGGGCGCTCCGACCCTCGCCGCCGACGCCGAGAAGGCCCCGACCCCGGGAGACGCCCGAACCTTCGAGGAGTTGCGTACCCTCCAGGCGGAGCTGAAGGTGGAGGGGTCGCCCCCGAAGAGGATCGATGCGTTCTTGCCGAGACGGGCCGCCTCCTCGGCAGCCCGGACCCTCGTTGCTATCCTTTCCTCAAACCCTCCCGCCCCTTCGTGAGTGATCGCCCTTCCTCTGGCCAGCCCTTTTACGGCGGAGAGATGCCTCTCCGCCCCCAGGAGGAGGTCGGAGGTCCTCAGAAGCCCCTCCGCCTCCAGGGTCAGGTGGCGGGGGTCGCCGGGGCCGACCCCCACGATCTGGACCCTCGCCGGTATCCCTCCGGCCGGGGGACTCCTCGCTTCCTGTCCGGCGTCGGCTCTCATCTCATCGCCGTCGGCGTCATCCCTGGATGCCTCTCTTCCACCTTCTATGCGGAGACTATCGGGGGAGACCCTCCCTCCCCTGGTAGCCGCGGATATGACCATCCCCTCTCCTTCCAGGATCAGGAGGGTGAACATATCCACCTCTTCCCGGAGGTCCTCCTCCTCCAGCATATCCGTCGCCCTCGTCCAGAAGAGGGCTTCCCCCTCCCGGGCGACGTTCTTCGCCACCAGGACCGCCGGGTCCCTCTCGCCGTCGGAGGTGGCGATCTCGAGGACACGATCGAGCTGCCAGGTCCTCCTCCTGGACCGGGGGTTGTAGATCGCCATGGGCATCTTCAATCCCGAGGCGATCCTCGCCCTCTCTTCTATCATCTCCCAGGGGGTGAGAAGGTCGCTGCAGCTGATGACCGCCACCGACTCGGTGAAGGTGACCCCGGCCCTGCAGGCCGCCGCCGAGAAGGAGGTGATGCCGGGAATGACCTCGACCCGGCCTAGGTCGACCCTCCCGGAGGCGACCTCGAGGCCCAGCCCCGCCATCCCGTAGACGTTGGGGTCGCCGCTGCTGATGAGGGCCACCGAGCCCTCCTCCAGGAGGTCGACGGCCTCCTTCGCCCTATCCACCTCCTGGCCCATCCCGGTGGAGGCGACCCTCTTTCCTCTCAGGAGGTCGGAGATGAGGTCGAGGTACGGGCGGTATCCGACGACGCTCTCGGCTTCGGATATCGCCTCCGCCGCCCTCCTGGTCATCTGGCCCCTCTCTCCGGGGCCGATGCCGACGATGTAAAGCCTATTCTCCGAGGGCAACGGTCACCCTCCCGTAGGCCTTCTTGGGCATGATCAGCCTCTCGGATAGGGCGAGGGCGGCGGGCTCCGCCACCCCCACGAGGCCGAGGGAGGAGGCCCTGGAGGCGGTAGTCGGGGACTGGGAGTTGAGAACCTTTCCGTCGAGGTAGATGACGGGATGCCCCAGCCTCTCGGCAGCCTCACAGATGCCGGGCTCGTCCCTCTTTATCTCTCCGGTGGCTATCGCTCTGATCTCCTCGATACCCCGCCCCACCGACGCCAGGGCGAGCCGTACCGCCTCCACCACCTCCGAGGCCTCGACCCCCCTTCTGGCGCCGATCCCCACGACGACGCCCCCCTTGCTCTTGAGGACGGCGACCCCTTCGCCCACCAGGACGACCTTAGGCCCCGCGAGCCTGACGACGGGGACCTCCTCTCGCAGGAAGGCGAGGTTGACGTCTTTGGAAGAGGACCTGTTGACGATCCGGGCCCCAAGAACCGCCGCCGTCCCCTCCAGGGAGGGGCGGCCAGCGGCGTCGGTGGCGGTGGTGATGGCGGGGTAGACGCCGAGCTTTTCAAAGAGGTGAAAGGCGAGGTCGTTTCCGCCGTGGTGGCCGCCGACGACCGGGACGGCGGACCGGAGGGAGGAGTCGACGGCCACCACCGGCGTTCCCGTCCACTTGTCGGCGAGGGCCGGGCAGATCATCCTCACCACGATCCCCACCGCCATCACCGCCACCACCAGGTCGAAGCCGGCTAGGCATTCGACCGTCTCCTGGGTCTTTCCCTTCCTGTAGACGAGAACCTCCGGGTCGTACCGGCCGGAGAGGGCGGCGGAGATCTTCTCGCCCTCGGGGAGGTTGCGGTCGAAGACGAGGACGGCTACCGACTCTGGTATAGGTGAGACCTCCCGAAGCCGCTTCTCGATATGACGTCTCCGACGAGGATCATGGCGCTCTTGGTGACACCCGCCTCTTCTGCCCTATCGGCGATGTCACCGACGGTCCCGAGGATCACCAGCTCGTCGGGCCAGGAAGCGTGGTAGACGACGGCGGCCGGGGTCTCTGCCGGGACCTCCAGCCGGTCCATCGTCTCCCTGATCCTGTCGGCCCCGAGAAATATCGCCATCGTCGTCCCGAACCTGGAGAATTCCCGGATCGTGTCCCTCTCCAGGGTCGTCCCGGCAGGCCTCGTCACGATCAGGGACTCGGATACCCCCTTCAGAGTCAGCTGGGTCTTGAGGGCGGCGGCGACGGCGAAGAGGGAGGAGACGCCGGGGACTACCTCCACCTCGACCCCGGCCTCCTCCAGGGTTCTCATCTGCTCCAGGATGGCGCCGTAGAGGGCGGGGTCGCCGCTGTGGAGCCGGACCACCTTCTCGGACCGCCGGAGGGCGGAGAGCATAATCCCGTTGATCTCCTCGAGGTTGATCCTGTTGCTGTCTACGAGCCTCGCTTTCAGGCCCACCAGAAGGGCGGGGTTGACGAGGGAGCCGGCGTATACGACGAGGTCCGCCTCCTCCAGGAGCCGGGCGCCCCTGACGGTGATCAGCTCGGGGTCCCCGGGGCCAGCGCCGACGAAGTGGACCCTCATCTCACCCTCCCGTTGGGGAGACCGGTCGTGGCGCAGTGAGGGATCATCTCCTCCTCCTGGCGCAGAGGACGCTGAAGTAGTCGCTCTTCTCTGGCATCTCCCCACGGACGACCAGCTCTTCGGGGGTGTAGAGCCGGACCCCCAGGATGAATTCGTCGAACCCCTCGGCCGCCAGCTCTGCCGCCATCTCGGCGGGCCTGACCGCCTTCATCCTTATCACCGTCTGAACCCTCGTCCCGTCGGATACCAGAAACGACTCTGAGAGGTCGACCCCGAGCCTCGCCGCCAGGGCGGGGACGGTCCCTACGCCGGGGATCGTCTCGATCTTCACCTCCGGGTGGCGCTCCTTTACCAGCCTCTTGAGGTGGGAGAAGGTGGAGAAGGTGTTTACGTCCCCGATGCAGGCGAAGGCGGCGTCGCCGCCGAGGGCCCGTGATGCGACCCGGTCGGCGTTATCTGCCCAGATCTCCAGAAGCCTCGCTTTATCTGAGATCATGGGAAAGTCGAGGACCTCCGGCTCGGCGAAGGGCCGTACGAGTTCGGCTGCCATCTCCCCGGGGACGAAGACCACATCCGAGGCTTTGAGGGCCTTCTCCGCCTTCCGGGTCAGAAGCTCCGGATCCCCGGGGCCGAGGCTCACCCCTATCAGCAACCCATCATCTCCATCTCCATCTCCTCTCCTGAGATCTTGCCTCCTCTCCGATAGTCCCCCATCTTCGATCTTCCTCCCGTCAAGGGCTGCGACCTCCTGGAAGCCTTCCCACCACCATGAATATGGGGTTTTCCGGCCTGAGGGCGACGTCCCCGGCGAGGTCGTAGCCCCGGACGATCCCGATCTGGAGGAGCTCCTCGTAGATCCCCGCCCCCTTCATCAATGTGGCGACCTTCGACGCCATCCCGATCCTGGCGAGGTCGGCCACGACGACGGCTCCGGGAGAGAGCCTATCCATCAGAGCCGGAAAGAAGGCCTCTATCCCCCTCGTCCCGCCGATGAAGCAACGGTCGATCTCCGGGAGCGTCGGGATCATCTCCCCGGCTTCGCCGCAGAGGAAGGTCCCGGCCGGGACCCTTCCCTTCGAGATCTCCACCGCCTCGGATCTTCGATCTATCCCGTATGTCCGGTCGGTGAACCTAGCAGCGGCAAAGGATACCGCCCCCGAGCCGCACCCTATATCGAGGAAGGCCATCCCTGGCCTGATGTCGAGCTTTCCTACGGCGATATGGACGTTCTCCGGCTGGGTCGCGGTACCGGGAAGCTTCATGGTTTTTGGGAGCGGCGGAAGGGGATATAAGCTTAATCCAAATCCTCTTGCCTACAGTAAAATTGATTGGCCTTTATCGGCCTTCTTGATCGACCTTCTTGATCGGCCTCAAATACTTAGACCTTCCAGGTCCCCGGCCTCTATCCGGTAGGCCCCGTTCTCCCTTCCCAGGGGCGGGATAGCCTCGATCGCCTCCACCGGGATCCCTGGGGACTCGGACCTGAAGCCCTCGACGACCGTCTTCCAGGGTATTAGGTGGGCGGCTTTCGGCTTTCCCGGACCCTGCCGCAGCTCCACCGCCAGGGCCCCCCGCCGACCGGAGACCTCGATGAACCGGTCGAGCCTATCGATCTGGTGGACGCCGGAGGCGAGGGAGAAGTGCTGGCTGTAGTACAACGTCTTAGCCTTGCGGGCGTCGAGGCTCTTGCACTCGATGGCCAGATAGTAGCCGGGGCGGGGCGAGTCGACGAGGAGGTCGACGACCTGGGAAGTGTAGCGGCTCTGCTTCAGCCGATAGGCTACCCCCCTGATCCCTTCGCTCTCGAAGAAGCGGTTTATGGCCGCCACCAGCTCCCACTCGAAGTCGGGCATTTTAAATGTCTCCAGAACTGCTCTAGCTGGAAGGTTGAGAGCCAACCTATTTTAGCCAAGTGGGCCATGACGGAGAACGGTGGTTTTTTGAGGGTCGGAAGGTTCATACGGGCGGATACGATCCCCGAGGCGTGGCGGCGGGGGCTCGGCCTCATCTGGCGGGACGGCGAGGAGATCACCGACGAGCGGGGGACCAGGACGAAAGAGATTCTGGCCCTGGAGGTGGTGGTGGAGGACCCCAGGAGGGATATGGTCCCCGACGAGTACTCCTGGAACCGGCCCCGCCTCGAAGATTATGCAGGGCAGCTGATCAGCGGCGACAACCCCGGCTTCGAGTACACCTATGGCGAGAGGCTCCGGGGCTGGGCCCTCCCCTCCTCCCATAGTAAGATAGATGATGATTCCCATGGGCCCGTCGACCAGATCGAGTACATCGTCCGCCGCCTCCGGGCGAGTCCCAACTCCCGGAGGGCATCGGCGGTGACGTGGATCCCCCCCGTCGATACGAAGAAGGAGGAGGTCCCCTGCATGATGGTCGACGACTTCAAAATTAGGGATGGCCGACTCCACCTGACGGCCCTCTTCCGGAGCCACGACTTCGCCGGCGCCTATCCGGCAAACCTCTACGGCCTCACCAGGCTCCTAGAATACGTAGCGGAGAGGGTGGGGGCGGAGCCGGGGTCGATCACTACAGTGAGCGCTTCGGCCCACATCTACGACCACGACTGGGACTGGGTGGC
>CP086218.1:450583-469902 GCA_020844795.1 Methanothrix sp.
AAGTGGAGGTTTTCCATCCTGGTCTGAAGCAGCACCTTAATTGTAAGGGTGGATCAGTGATCCTTTCCACCCATATATTTTTATTCGACCTAGATATTCAATCCTCTCCTTCGATCCTGGGGGCTCTCTCTCCGGAGGCCTTACGGCTACGGCTGCAGCGGCGATCCGCCACAGATGGGGATCTGGCGCGTCCCTTCCTGCCGGCGGGGATGATCTCCTCCGCTCCGATAGTCTCCGAGAGGTCTATCTCGCTTCAATCCTCTCCATCCTCTCGGCGGCCGGATATGCGGGGCAGGTTCGGTAAGCATCGAAAGGCTTTTCGCCTGTCGGGACTACCTATCTTGAAGGCGGAGAGACAGTCTTGAAGGCGGAGAGACAGAAATGAGATTGAACATGATTTTAGCGGCGCTGGTGGTGCTGGCGACGATGGGGGGGGGCTGAGGCTGGAAAATCGGATGACTACACGGATGGGTATCAGGCCGGATACCACGGGGGGGCCGTTATTTATTATTTCGTCGGGGTGATGCATGGTGCAGAGATGGTGCTGTTCCTACTTCGATCTGAGGATGTTTCCACTGTTGTGGATACCGAGGCGATTATGCGTGGACTTGATTCAGCAGTCGAGGAATTCTACGCCGACATCGCGCCGTTAATACATGAAATTACCGCGCGAGTCTATAACGAGACCGAGCCGGTGCCGAGTAATTTTTTTCGATATCTGACGCCAATACCAGACGTAAAATTAGATGAAGCTGAGATCCTCCGAGAATTTCAGCTGGCGATAGACCAGGGAGAAACGAAGGCGGGGCGGTGATCCTCGCCCGTTCTGCTATTTTTATTCGACCTCGTTATTCAATTCTCTACGCGCGTTTTACGGGCATCTCGTCCTGGAGGTCCTTGGACTATCTCCGGGGGGCCGATCCTCTGTAGGCGAGGTGCTGGCGGGTCCAGCGGCCGGATATGCGGGGCCGGGTCTATGAGCATGGAAAAGCTTTTCGTCTGTCGGGACTATTGCTCTCGAAGGAGCGGAGACTAAGATGAGATTTAGCCTGTTTTTAGCGGCGATGGTGGTGCTGGCGGCGCTGGTGATGCCGGCTATGGCTGATAAGGTGGACGATCACATCGTGAATCTCAAGGATAAACATTCGTGGGTAGTCCGATACGAGGCTGCCCGTGCTCTTGCCCTGATTGGCGATACCAGGGCGGTCGATCCCCTCATCGAGGCTCTCAGGGATGACGATTCGGGGGTCCGAGGGATGGCTGCCTCTGGTCTCGGCTCGATCGGCGATCCTAGGGCAGTCGATCCTCTCATCGAATCTCTCAAGGATGAGGGCGCGTATGTCAGATGGAGTGCTGCTGATGCACTCGGCTGGATCGGTGATGCTAGAGCAGTCGATCCTCTCATCAATGCTCTCAAGGATAAGGACGAGATAGTCCGACGGAGCGCTGCTGATGCACTCCGCTGGATCGGTGATGCTAGAGCAGTCGATCCCCTCATCGGGGCTCTCAGGGATGAGAACGCGAATGTCCGAGAGTATGCTGCCCGGGCTCTCGGCAAGATCGGCGATACGAAAGCGGTCGATCCTCTGATCGAGGCTCTCAAGGATGAGGACAAAGATGTCCAAGCGGAGGCTGCTAGGGCCCTCGGTGAGATCGGCGATGCCAGGGCGGTCGACCCCCTCATCGGGGCTCTCAAGGATGAGAACTGGGAGATCCGATTGGGGGCTGCCTGGGCTCTCGGCAGGATCGGCGATACCAGGGCAGTCGATCCTCTCATCAAGACGCTCAAGGATGAGTACGAGGATGCCCGAATGAATGCTGCCATGGCCCTCGGTGAGATCGGCGATTCTAGAGCTATTGATCCACTTATAGAGGCCCTCCAGGATGAAGATAAGTGGATCCGATTGGCTGCGGCCTGGGCCCTCGGCAAGATTGCAGATGTCAGAGCGGTCGATCCTCTAATTTTGGCTCTCCGGGATGAAGCTGAGGATGTCCGACGGGAGGCTGCTTGGGCTCTCGGCAGGATCGGCGATACCAGGGCAGTCGATCCTCTCATAGAGGCTCTAAAAGACGAATACGTGTGGGTCCGAATGTATGCTTCCATGGCCCTTGGTGAGATCGGCGATTCTAGGGCTGTTGATCCTCTCATAGAAGCTCTAAAGGATGAGAATTCGAATGTCCGATTGAATGCTGCCGATGCTCTCGGCGAGATCGGCGACCACAGAGCAGTCGAGCCACTCACCTACGTGGCTTCGAGGGATATGGATGAAATGGTCCAAAAAGCAGCGTTGAAAGCGTTGGATATGATTAGCGGTGGACAATCGGAGGCAAAAGAGGGTGAAATAGCCAGCTACGAAACGGCATTAGAAGTGAATTCTGATTGGTACGACTCCCTGGTCTGGCTTCGGGAGAACACCCCGCATCTAGGGATAGACATAAACTCCAGCTACGAAAGGCCTCCGCTGGGCGAGAAGTCCCTTTACCCCGACTCTGCCTACTGGATCATGTCCTGGTGGGAATATGGCTATTGGATCGAATCGATAGGTGAGAGGCTCCCAAACTCCAAACCCTTCCAGCAGGGGATTGGGAATAGAGAGACAGGAGATCCAGGATCGTCGCCCTTCTTCCTGGCTCAGAACGAGGCCGAGGCCGAGGATGTAGCGGCGGGCCTGGACATCGACAGGTCCCCCTACTCCAACATAAGGTACGTGGTCACCGACGTCGAGATGGCTATGGGCAAGTTCCACGCCATAGCCGCCTGGAGCAATATAAATCCCGGCAATTATCTGTTCGCCTACTGGCAGAACAACCAGCCGATCACCATCTACAGGACGCCCTACTTCAGGAGCATGGTGGCGAGGCTCCACTTCTTCGACGGAACCGAGACCGACGTTCAGGAGGGTTGGGTGATGGGCTTCCGATTCGACGGTCAGGGCGAAGTTACTGCAGAGCCTCAGAAGCGATCTGGAAACTACCAGGTGCTTCTGGAGGGCGTCAATGAAAGTCTACAAAGAGGCTACGCTGCGGCGGAGGTCGTCACCCAGAGCCCAGTCATGACATCTGTACCCCTGGAGGCGCTGGGGCATTATCGGCTGGTCTACGAGTCCCAGTCCTCCGTAACCACCAGCGGCCAGAAGTACGTCAAGATCTTCGAGCACGTTCCTGGAGCGACGATCTTCGGGGAGGCCCCACCTGGGACGTATGTGGTCATCTCCGTTCCTATCACTACAAACAGGGGGAGGAACTTCCTCTACCAGCAGTCTACTGTCGCCGACTCTGACGGCGAGTTCTCCCTCATCGTCCCCTACTCCACCGAAGGTCCCGAAGACTGGTCCACCAACTTTGAGACGGGACCTGCCGGACCCTACACCCTGAGGGTGGGGGACCTCCGTTATGACGTCCGCGTCCCTGAAGGGGCGATCATCGCTGGGAGTTCAGTCAGCTTAAATTTTGAGAGTGTTGACGACGACCTCGGTGCCTGGAATCAATCAGACTTTGGGGTAGGGGGGCGGCTGATCAACCAGTACTTTGAGAGCGTCTGCGACGTTTTTAAGATGTATCCGGAGAACCTCGTCTTCGCCTTCTGGATCGATATGACCGCCTCCAAGGACCTCACCGAGGCCGCAGCCCTCTCTCTCCCACCGACCGTGGGCCTGACCTATCGAGATCAGGTGAACATATACCCCTCGCCGATCGATAGGGTCTCCTGGGGGCTCTTCGGAGACGAGATAGCCGAGTTTCACTGGACGAAACCCGCCCTCATTGGAGCCCAAGGCCTCGCTGTATTATACAACGGGTACCAGCTGGCGCCCGTCGGGACGACGGAGATCGTCACCGTCTTGGGCACCCCCGTCCTCTTCGGAACCGAGCCTACCGTTAAGTCGGTCCTGGACGTTCTATCAGGGGAAGCCCTCACCACCGGGAAGTTCGTCCTACCTTACGACGAGGTCGCCGACCTCCAGATATCTGCCCTGGGAAGAGACGCAATCGATAACCCCAGCTTCATGCCTCCTCTGGGCGGAGAGTACCTCGAGTCTTACCTGGGTGTCAGCACTTCGGATGGTGGCTTTTCGCTGACGGTGAAGTACCTCGCCCTCCGCGGCGAGAGCGAGAGGAGGGTCGAAGATCTGGCGACGGGCCTCGGCCTCGGTACCCGCAGAGAGGGGAGGATAGTGACATTCTCGGGCTCAATTGAAAATGAAAGACTAGCTGAGACGCTCGGAGCATTCATCGCTCCATAGTGCAACCTTTTTAGCTAGAAAACCGATCGCTTCGCTATTAGAGATGTGAAGATGAGAGAATGTGACGACAGGGGTCTGGCAGTTCTTGTCCAACCTGTAGAGCCCTCGTGGACGAATTGGCTGACGGCATGATCTATGAGAGGGGTAAATCCATATCCTTCCTGAACCCAGGGACTCAGCTTAAGGGTTTACATTCTCCCTTGAGATCATAATGGTGGGGGCAAAAGACGTACAATATCTACTGGTTGTAGAAGCATCCTCTCGGCGGCCGGATATGAGAAGACGGTTCTGCGAGCATCGAAAAGCTTTTCGTCTGTCGGGACCGTCTATCTTGAAGGAGGAGAGACGACGATGCGATTGAGTCTGATTTTTGCGGCGATGGCGTTGATAGTGATGCCCGCGGCGGCGGAAGCGTTGGCGAAGATCCAGGCGGGGCGGTGACAGGATGACAAACCACCAATTGGCGAAAAATATTGCATCGGGATTGATTATTGTCGGTGTAGTCACCACTTTAATTGCGGGACATTGGCTAAGTGATACGCAAGAACTGTGGTCTTACGACACCTCAATGGACCCATCCCAATGGCATGAATGGCACAAAGCCCAGTATCGGGCAACATTCATGCCGGCCGTACTTTACGCGCTGGGATTCATGTGCTCTGGATTAGGATTCACAATTTATGGAGCAAGTCGAGACAAACTCGACGTAATCGGCATAGTGTCTATGGCGTTTGGCATGATGTTTGTGCTTCCTAGCCTAGTGATAATCTTGAATAGGATTGTCTCAGTATTGAGCCTTTAGGCACTCCTATGCACGCTATTTTTATCGAGCATCGATATTCAAAGCTCTCCTGCGATCCTGGGGAATTTCGTCCTGGAGGTCCCGGACTATCTCCGGGGCTCCGATCCTCGCCAGGAAGGGCGCTGGAGGGACTTTCTAGGCGTTTCTGGCGATCCTTTCCCGTCTCCCCCTCTCCCTCTCTGATGGTTATGTGAAATTCTCCAATCGAAATGGTCAGAATAGTCACATAACAATCCGGAGTGGGTGGGTCCGGGCTCTCCACCGTCTCCAGCGGCGAGGGCTAGGCGTGGGTTTCTGTGGAGGTGGTGGTATCTTGCGGAGATATAATCCAGCCCGTCTAGGAGGGGAGGCGGCGACGGCATAGAAACATTTTTGGTGGTTGGCGACAGTATCTTCCGCCAGAGGGCGACTAAGATGAGACTGAAACAGATTCTCGGGGCGCTGGCGCTGGTGGCGCTGGCGATGACCGTATGCGGACAAGAGACTGTTAAAGAATGGCTAGATGAAGGCAATGCGTTCTTTTACCAGGCCAAGTATGGCGAAGCCATTCAGGCATACAATGAGATCATAAGGCTAAATCCCGAGTACAGCATGGCCTGGTATAACAAAGGAACAGCTCTCTCTCACCAGGGTAATTACGAGGAGGCTATCCGAGCATACGATGAGGCCATTAGGATAGATCCTGAGTTTGCCTATGCCCCATATAACAAAGGCAGGTCTCTTTATCTAATGGGCAACTACTCTAAGGCCATTCAGGCTTTCGATGAGGCTATCAAGCTTGATCCTGATTATACCAATGCTTGGATAATCAAAGGTGTGGCCCTTGAAAAGCTAGGCAATTATGAGGAGGCTATACAGTCCTGCAATGTGGCTATCGGGCTCGATCCTGAGTTTGCTATGACCTGGTATAACAAAGGCAATGCTCTCAGGAACCAGGGCAAGTACGACGAGGCGGTCCAGGCTTACGACGAAGCCATCCGGCTCGATCCTGAGTATGCAGCCGCTTGGAATAACAAAGGCGTTGCTCTATACAAGCATGGCAAGTACGACGTGGCGGTCATGGCTCTCGACGAGGCCACGCGATTAGATCCTGAGTATGCAAAAGCTTGGTATAACAAAGGCCTCGCCCTCTATGAATCGGGCAACAACATCGATGCGATCCTGGCGATCGATGAAGCCCAGAGACTAGGGTATACGGGACAGCCGTCCTGGTATTGATTCTCGTGGGCAAGCCTGGGGCGGGGCGGTGAAACGCCTCCTTGCTATTTTTATCGAGCCTCGATATTCAATCCTCTGCGTGCTTTTTACGGGCATCTCTCCCTGGAGGTCCGTGACTATCTCCAGGCCGGCGATCCTCCATTGGCGGGGCTCTGGTGGCATCGGTCTGGCGGTGGAGGCGATCATCTCCCCTTCGTCCTCTCCCTACCCCTCCAGCCATAGTCATGTGACTCCAGCCCATCGAAATGATTACGAGAGTCACATAACTAATCGGCAGCGCACACAGTTTTGCGCAAAAGAAGGCGATAGGAGATTCATAACCAGTCTACCTCGCTGAAATCGAGTTAATATTTTATTTACACAGCATAAATTATCTGATCCAACGCGTTCACACCATGGAAGAGTTAAAGAGCAGCCATGAATAGGCCGTTGCCATGAAGACAAAGATGAGGAGTTCTTCATTCATATAATTCTCATTAAATCTCATTCGGCTCATGCTGATTATGAATCAAGAATGTCGCTTTTTCTATCATAGCTGCCTAAATTGCGGCGTTTTTCGGGGTTTTCGTGTTTACATATTCCTTACCACTCGGATGAACCGGCCTGCAGCATATTATTTACATTGTATACATATAGCTGAATAGCAGCGCTGCCTTTTTATTACTTCGGGAGTGCGGAGGGTCACGAATACCCCGACCTTTAGGTCGGGGATGAAGTGAACCCTCGCCTGTTTTTCGTGCTCTTTTAAACCGATAAAACATTGATGACCGTTCAGCGGAAACCAAAGTAACGTTTCAATCCTGCAAATCAGGGAATCTGGGCAACAAAGAATCAAAGATTTCTGAAATCCGGAAAACCGGGCGTGCGGCCCCGAAGCATACCCCACCCTTTAGGGTGGGGTGGGCCGCACGCAATTTGATTTATACTTGCATGACATACATTGTGTTGCCATTTGGAGGCCAGAAGAGATTATGAAGATTCGAGTTGTGAGGTCAATAGACGAGATTACTGATCTGAGTCCAAAAGAGTCGATGGTACACATCACCTTCAGACCCTCTGGCATTGATTTGATGCAGTTATTGAAGACTTGCCCCAGGTTGAGAGTGATCCAGATGCCACCCTCTTACAAAAGGAAACTCTCGAAGTCGACCATGTCAATTCTTGATATACAGGGGGTAGAATTGATCGAGGGTGACGTCTGGGGTCATCGCAAGGATATCGATGAGTACTATGTGATTGATGAGAGCATAGTTGAGGAGATCGGCGACCTGATGTCGGGCGGTAAGAACATTGATGAGGTTGTATCCACCATCAAGAATAAAACCAAACTCTCCCCCGAGATGATCAGGTTCATCGCCAAGCAGAAGATGATCATCTGAGACGAACCTTCTCGGAACCATATCGTCTACCCTTATTTTATACTGTGTCGTGAATACAGCAGTTATTTATAATAGTAATATATACATATCTAATCACTATCATAGGGGGTAGCATGCAATGAGAGAGGGACCAGCTGAGGCTTTGGGCGACGATAGCCACGAGTTCGCGGATCTTTTGCATAGTTTGGGTGTCCAGCGCAATGTAGCCAAACTCGTAACATACCTGGCGGTAGCTGGCGAGTCGACGTCAAGAGATATCGAACGTGGGTCTGGTCTGAGGCAACCCGAAGTCAGTATCGCGATGAGAACGCTGCGTAGCCATAACTGGATTAGCGAGTGGGAGGTCAAGAGCACCGAAGGCAAGGGTCGACCTTGCAAGGTTTATGCTCTGAGCACGCCGATAGACGAAATCATCAAGTCCATCGAAGAGGAAAGGCAGAGAGAGTCTGCTTCCGCGATGGAACGCATACAGAAGCTGAGAGATCTGGCGTCGACGAGTTCCCTGGTTCGTTAGCCGTGAGATTGTTTGAGTTCTCGCCACGATAATGATGATAACGTGACCCAAGCTCTCGCGCAGGTGCGAAGACCATGATTACGGAGGTGGGAACAGGAGATGGGCGTAGAAACCTTTGATGTAGAAGAAAAACGGAAGCGGATCAACGTCTTCAAGGTAGGGAAGATCTGGGTCTTCAAGTACTTCTTTGCCGATAACCAAGATCTTTTCAGGCAGCTTGCTGACCATTACAACCGCGAAACGTACAGGTTCGAGTTCAAGTCGGTGGGTGAAAGGAATCAGGCGCTGAAGCTACTTGAACGGAATGGGTTCGATGCATATCCCATCGAGGATTTGAATGGCTATCTGGTCAAGATGGATAAGTTCAGCAAGTACGCGCCCGTCCTTAGGAATTCTGTGGCGTTCACGGAGACTCCCAAAGAGCGGATCTTCTTGATGAAGGATCTTGCTGCGGTTGAGGAAGCAATAGAATTTGGCGCCGAGATCTACAAGGGTGACGTCGCGATCTAATCTCTTTTGGCACTGATTCGGCTGCTGTGCCCGTGGCTCCGACGTCTCGGTGGATATTTCAACTTCGCGAAGGGGGATTGGTAAGGTATGTGTGTAGCTCCATTAGACACTCCGCTACTCGTGGATCTTACCTTTAGACGTCTCTGTCCTCTAATCGCGGATCGCTTTACCGATAATAAACTCCACTTTGCAGGAGCTGCAGTGATTAAGGATGTAGCCAATTTGACTTGCATGAGGCATCATTTTACTAGTAAACGCGTGCGAAATTCCCATCCCCCGCACCAATTTACCTTTATAGCTATCGATTTTATGAAGAGATCGCGCCGCTTTAGTCTTACTTAGTTTTAGATACTCCGATATATAGTTTTGTGGCATATTATGCAGGGCCTTGTCTCCCAGAAAATCAACTTGGTTTGAAGTTATTCAAATTATATTTAAATAGAAACGTATCACTCAATTTTCTCCATACCATGACGAGCTGATCGGAAAGAGGATATCCGTCCTCAGAACAGACATCCTCGATAGGCCAGTACTGATGCGGGTGATTTGATAGGTTGATGGTGAGATAACCTCCCTATCATTTCGATCCCGCCTTTGGTTCTATCCGCCTTCTATTTAGAAGTCCGGCACTATTCCTCTAAAGGAGGGGTGCTTTTCCCCTCTATCCTTCTGCGTTATTGTCTCTATCAAAAAGCCGGGGGAATCTTCGATTACCTCTTGAGTCCTGGTGAAGGATAAAAGGGAGAGTACGTAGATCCTTCGCGATGGTCTTGCGCTTTCACATGACAAAACCACGTTGTTTCAGCGATTTGGGTCCATATCATAACACCTAAATACGTAATTGATAGCGATCCCCATTAATGCTAAGCCAAAATTTATTTAGATATTTCTACGAAGATTTCTGGGAAAGGTTTGTGTAATTAAACCGACTCACAATGAAGCTCTTATTCCTAGCTACGGCTTTTTTGCTGATGAGGTGGAAAAGAACCAGCCAGCCCATCCCTCCCGATTCCAGCGGAAAAACCACTATCTCTACTCATTTCCCTTCATACTCCACCAATAGACTTATGATAGTTCGGCCCTCACGTTCGAGGACGAGGGAGGGATGACCGGCTGAATAATAGAACCACAACGCTCAAGCCCAATGCCATCGTCGAGGGACCGATATTCCCCGAGCCGATCGAGATAACGAAAACGGCAGATATGGGCGAGTTTGTCAAGGTCAGCGGTAAGGGGCTGAGAACAAACCAATTTTACGATCGAGTCCTATCGAAGGAACAGCTGAGCACCCTCAAGAACCTAACCTCAGATGCGGAGCCGTTTGACGGCGATCCGTTCAGATTCCGGCTGGGCGTGGAAGCGAGGAGGCTCAAATGGGCTCACGAGTACGACCCCTACTTCTCCCTCTCGATCGCCAGGGTTGATCCCCTCCCCCACCAGCTGGAGGCGGTCTACGACTATTTCTTGAAGCTTCCGAGAATTAGGTTCCTCCTCGCCGACGACCCTGGTGCGGGCAAGACCATCATGGCTGGCCTCCTCATAAAGGAGCTGAAGATCAGGGACATGATCAAACGCACCCTCATAATCACGCCAGCTAACCTCACATTCCAGTGGCAGAGAGAGATGCAGGACAAGTTCCACGAGCGGTTCGACGTCGTGAGGGGCGAGATACTCCGGGCCAACTACGGCTCGAACCCCTGGCAGGATAAGGATCAGGCCATAACGTCTCTCCCTTGGGTATCTCGGATTGAGGACACTAAAGAGAGCCTTCTTCGCAGCCACTGGGACCTGATCATCGTCGACGAGGCTCACAAGATGAGCGCTTACAGCGCTGATCACAAGACCCTGGCGTATCAGCTCGGCGAGTCCCTCTCCGATATGACCGACCATTACCTGCTGATGACCGCTACGCCCCACAAAGGCGACCCTGAAAACTTCAGCTTATTCCTGAGGCTTCTGGATAGAGATGTCTACGCCGACGTGAAGAGCCTGGAAGAGGCTATGGAGCAGCACGAGGCACCGTTCTACCTGAGAAGGGTCAAGGAGGCGATGGTCACATTCCCTGATCCCGATACCGGGACGGTGATGAGCCTCTTCACGAGACGTCTCGTCCAGACGATCGAGTTCAAGATCGACGACGAGGAGTGGGACCTTTACGATGCCCTCACCCGTTACGTCGAGGACCAGTCGATTAAAGCTTCCGAGGACGAGAACCAGGTTAGAGGTCGTGCACTCGGTTTCACCATGGCGATGCTCCAGAGGAGGTTCGCCTCAAGCACCTACGCCCTCAGGCGGAGCCTGGAACGGATGAAGGAGAAGCGAGAGAAGATCCTGGCAGATCCTGAAGGGTACCGCCAGCAGCAGATTCTCAGGAAGATCCCTGAAGAGTTCGACGACCTACCCGAAGACGAGCAGCAGTCCATCTTAGACCAGCTGGAAGATGTGGTGGCCTCTATCGATCCGGATTCGCTTCGTGAAGAGATTATACAGCTCGGTAAGCTGATCGATCAGGCACGTCATCTGGAGGAGAATGAAGTGGAGTCGAAGCTCCTCAAGCTCCGGGAGGTGATGAAGGAGCACGGGATCTTCGACGACCCCAAGATGAAGCTCCTACTCTTCACCGAGCATAAGGACACCCTCGACTACCTGGCGGGGGACGGAAAAGATGGCAGGCCCCTGGGAAAGTTGATCGAGTGGGAGCTGTCGGTAACCCAGATTCACGGCGGTATGAAAGTGGGCGACCGGGACTCTCCCGGAACGAGGATCTACGCAGAACGTCAGTTCAAGGAGGAGTGCCAGGTGATGGCGGCAACGGAGGCCGCCGGCGAGGGGATCAACCTCCAGTTCTGCTGGTTCATGATAAATTATGACATCCCCTGGAACCCCATGAGGCTTGAGCAGAGGATGGGCCGGATACATCGGTACGGCCAGGAGAAGGACTGCCTGATATTCAACTTCGTATCGACCAACACCCGAGAAGGTCGAGTCCTCCAGATGCTCTTCGACCGGATCAAGAACATCGAGAGGGACCTCGACCCTAAAAACACCGGCAAGGTCTTCAACGTCTTGGGCGACGTCATGCCTTCTAACCAGCTCGAACGGATGCTTCGGGAGATGTACGCAAAGAGCCTCACCGAGGAAGCGATCAAGAACAGGATCATCAAGGACGTCGACATAGAGAGGTTCCGCAGGATCACCGACTCGACCCTGGAGGGGCTGGCCAAGCGGGAGCTTAACCTCTCGGCGATCGTCGGAAAATCTGAGGAGGCTAAGGAGAAGAGGCTCGTTCCTGAGGTGATCGAGGACTTCTTCGTCAAGGCGTCCCATCTTGCAGGCCTCCAGCTCAAAGGCGCGAAAGGTAGCCTCCACATATACAGCCCAGGAAAGATCCCAAAGACGGTCCTCTCCATCGGGGAGGGTCTGGAGGCGAGGTTCGGTCAGCTGGGAAGGGAGTACAAGCAGATAGTCTTCGACAAGACCCTTCTATCCGCCAACCCTACGGCCGAGTGGGTGACTCCGGGCCATCCCCTCTTTGAGGCTGTAAGGGAACACGCTTCTATCCATACCGAGGCCGACCTGAGGAGGGGGGCTGTATTCTTCGACCTATACCGCGAAGACCCGACGAGGCTCGACTTATTCAGCGGAGCGGTCGCCGATGGCCGGGGCAACGCCCTCCACCGGAGGCTCTTCGCCGTCGAAACTAATATGGATGGGTCCATGTCGATCCGCCAGCCCACCATATTCCTGGACCTGATACCTTCGGTGTCGGCTGTCGGAGTTCCTGACGGGGGCGATCTGCCTGATAGAGAGGCGGTGGAAGGATACCTCTTCGAGAAGGCGTTGCAGCCCTTTCTAGTCGAGGTGGTGTCCCAGAGGGAACGGGAGCTTCAAACGATCGAGCATCACATGGAGATCAGCTTGAACGAGCTGATCAACCGGCAGAACCTGAGGCTTGCGGAGCTCTTGACGAGGCAGCAGGCTGGCGACTCGTCACCCCTCATCTCCGCCAACATCAAGACGACTGAGGAGAGGCTCGACGAGCTGAACTTGAGGCTGGAGAGGCGCAGGAGGGAGCTGGGGCAGGAGAGGCAGCTGACCGTATCGGACATCCATCATCATGGACGGGCCTGGGTTCTCCCCCACCCTGATCGGGGATCTCCCGAGATCGGGGTGATGGTCCAAGACAAGGAGATCGAAGAGATCGCCGTCCGGGCCGTTACAGCCTACGAAGAGGCGAGGGGATGGCAGGTCGAAAGCGTCGAGGCCGATAACCGCGGGTTCGATCTCATATCCAGGAGGCTTCACCCGGAAGATCCGAAGACCGCCATCGAGGTGAGGTTCATCGAGGTGAAGGGTAGGTCGGGGGTTGGGGAGATCGCCCTCACGACGAACGAGTACAAGACGGCGGAGCGGCTGAAGAGGGACTTTTGGCTCTACGTCGTCTACAACTGCTCAACGGTCCCAGAGGTCCACTCCATTCAGGATCCAGCGCGCCTCGGCTGGGAGCCCCTGGTGAAGATCGAGCATTATCACGTCGGGTCGGATAAGATACTGGGGTCTAGCAGTGATTGATAGCGACCGTCTATCGGGGCTGATCAAGTCAGGAGAAGATCTGGGTATCGAGTTCAAATCAGATCGTCGCCTGATCTCGGATCGTGAGATATACGAGGAGGTCGTAGCCATGGCCAACACCAGTGGAGGAGTTCTCCTGATAGGTGTGGAGGATGACGGCCAGGTGACGGGGGCGCTTCCAAGGCACGGGGAGACAACCGACCCGCTGAAACTTCAGTCTGCAATCTTCAACAACACCGTGCCAAATATCAACACTCGCATATCTTTGGTGTCTGCAAACGCTGTCCTGGTTATTGCCATCGAGGTAGATCCCTATCCAGAACCCTGTGCCACGACAGAAGGCAAGTCGCTCCACCGTACCACCAAGGCAAACGGCAAGCCTCAAACGGTGCCGTTCTACCCCAGAGATCAGAGGTCTCGCCGAGTCGATCTGGGGCTCCAGGACTTCTCAGCTCAGGTAATGGAAGGGGCAACGTTCGAAAAACTTGACCCACTGGAGTTTGAAAGGCTGAGGCAGACGGTGTTGAGGCTTCATGGAGATCGAAGCCTGATCGAGCTATCAAACGAAGAGATAGCAAAAGCGCTCCGGCTTGTGGAAACGAAAGGCGATAGACTCGTTCCGAATGTGGCGGGACTACTGATACTGGGAAGAGAGGAAGTCTTCAGAAGCTTGCTTCCTACTAATGAGATATACTTCCAGGTTTTTGACGACCAAGAAAACGTCAGGGTCAACGATGGATTTCGAGGGCCTTTGCTGAAAGTGCTAGGAGAGATCGAGGAGAGGTTCAGGGCTCGAAATGACGAGGACGAGGTATCAGTGGGGTTCTTCCGTGTTCCCATCCCAGATTACTCCCCCGAAGGGTTCCGGGAGGCGGTGAACAATGCCATTTTGCATCGGGATTATTCCCGGCTAGAAGCGGTCTACGTCCAGTGGCATCATGATCACATACTGATCGCAAATCCGGGAGGGTTCCTCCCCGGAATCACTTTGGAGAACATCCTGGTTCACGA
This sequence comes from Methanothrix sp., assembly GCA_020844795.1. GTDB lineage: Archaea > Halobacteriota > Methanosarcinia > Methanotrichales > Methanotrichaceae > Methanocrinis. The sequence continues at coordinate 464,831 of CP086218.1, forward strand.
GCCTAAGCCGAGAAATCAGCTTCTCGCCGAGGCGTTCAAGAGGTTGGGCCTTATAGAGCAGACGGGGAAGGGCGTGGACAAGATATTCATGGGGCAGCTGCGATACGGCCGCCCGCCGCCTGATTATAGCAGGAGCGACCTTGAGAGCGTTCGCGTCGTCCTGCTGGGCGGGAGCGCATCCCAACAGTTTGCGGCGTTCGTCTTTGAGGAGGACAGGAAAGGACAGCGGTTGGGTTTGGATGAGCTGATGATCTTAAACAGCATATTCTTCGATCGGAGGATAAATTCGGAGGTTGCCGGAAGGCTAATTCAGAAGGGGCCGATTGCAGCAAGAAGAGTGCTGGAAGAGCTCTGCGAAAAGGGGCTTTTGGTGGCGAAGGGCGAGACGAAGGGGAGGGTTTACCATCTAAGCGCCGAGCTTTACCGAAGACTGGGCCAACCGGAGGCGTATGTCAGAGCCCACGGGATCGATCGAGCCCGGCAGGAAGGTCTGGTGATGGAGTATCTCGAAGCGCATGGAAGGATGACCCGAAAGGAGGTGGAGATTCTCCTCGGCGTCACCAAGAGCCAGGCACGGAGGATATTGGATAGGATGAGGGAGTCGGGTAAAGTAAGAGCAGCAGGAACTGCGCCGAGGGGGACGTATTATGTCATGGAAAGATGAACCCTCAGATCGGCTTGATGCTCGTTCCTCGCCGCCCGGCTCAAACTTTGCGTCATGGCTCAAATCGTTTGCGTCACGACTCAAAATTGGCTCGATATTGACCCGTAGGATGTCAATGCCGTTCGATTTTGTGAGGGATATATCATGACCCATTATCCCAAACGGCTGATCGAGGTCGACCTCCCGATAAAGGAGATCAGCAGGCACGCTCGCCGCGAGAAGTCGATCAGGCACGGCCACATATCGACCTTACATATATGGTGGGCCCGGCGACCTCTCGCAGCCTGCAGGGCTGTCGTCTGTGCCTCCCTCTGGCCGGACCCGGCCCCAACGCCGGACGATCCCCCATGCCCTGAGAGGTTCGTCGACGACGCGAAGAGTATCATGGGAGAGTTCTGGGACCCGATGAAGACGGGGGGAAGAGACCTCGACGACCCTCTGGAACTCCGGCGGGCGCTCCTCGATTTCATCGCCGACTTCGCCAACTGGGATAACTCGACCGACGAGCGGTATCTTAAGGCCGCCCGAGCCCTCACTCAGTCGGCCCACGAAGCTCTCGGCGGCATCCCCGGCAGCCGGCCTCTGGTCGTCGACCCCTTTGCCGGCGGCGGCGCCATACCCCTGGAGGCGCTCCGGGTCGGGGCCGACGCCTTCGCCTCCGACCTCAACCCCGTCGCCGTCCTCCTCAACAAGGTCGTCCTCGAATACATCCCAAGGTACGGCCAGACTCTGGCGGACGAGGTGAGGCGGTGGGGGACCTGGATCAAGGAAGAAGCAGAGCGGGAGCTGGCCGAGTTCTACCCTAAAGACCCGGACGGCGCCGTCCCCATCGCCTACCTCTGGGCCCGGACGATAACCTGCGAGGGGCCGGGCTGCGGCGCCGAGGTTCCCTTGATGCGCTCCCTCTGGCTCGCCAAGAAGACGAACCGCTCCGTCGCCCTGCGGATCGTTCCAAAGAAGGACGAGCGTCGGGTCGAGTTCGAGATCCTGGAGGATGTCAAGGCGAAAGACGTCGGCGAGGGGACGGTCCGGAGGGGCTCGGCGACCTGCCCGGTCTGCGGCTACACGACGCCGGTCGCCTCGGTCCGAAGGCAGCTGAAGGCCCGGCGGGGCGGCGGCGCCGACGCCCGGCTATTTGCTGTGGTCACGACTAAGCCAGGTAGGCAGGGGAGGTTTTACAGGCACCCAACTGCTGAGGATCTGGAGGCAGTGAAGAAGGCTGCCGAGGAGCTTGAGCGGAGGAAGGCGGAGCATGAGGGGCCGATGAGCCTGGTGCCGGATGAACCGTTGCCGCCACCTGGCGTTCTAGGCTTTAGGGTTCAGCGTTACGGCATGGCAGAGTGGGGCAACCTCTTCACGCCCCGGCAGGCTCTCGCCCTGACGACTTTGGCGCGGCTGGTCCGGGAAACCGGGGAGAAGGTGGCCGAAGAGCATGATAGTGGTTTTGCATCCGCTTTTCAAAGCATTCTTGCTTGCGCGGTAGATCGAGAATCTGAACACCTATCATCCCTTTGTCGGTGGAACTCATCAGGCCAAAAGATCCAAGCAACATTCGGTAGGCAAGCACTTCCCATGGTCTGGGATTACTCAGAGACGAATCCTTTCGGAGGCTCAGTTGGATCATGGAATACTATGATTGATGTCACTATTATCCCTTTTGAGACGGCTCTTTATATTTCACATGATGGTCAAGTTCGTCAGGCGTCAGCTTTAGCTCACCCTCTCGCAGATGAATTTGCCCAGTGCTTCTTCACCGATCCGCCTTACTACGACGCCGTGCCCTACTCTGACCTCTCTGACTTCTTCTACGTCTGGCTGAAAAGAACCTTGCCAAAACCGCTCTTATCTCAGTTTTCCGAGCCCTTGACTCCTAAAGACGACGAGTGCATAGTGGATGAGGTGAAGGGAAAAGACAGAGCCTACTTCGAGTCTTCAATGACTCAGGCCCTTTTTGAGGGCCGACGAGTCCTGGCGGCGAACGGGATTGGAGTCGTTGTCTTCGCCAACAAGACCACGGCAGGCTGGGAGTCGCTACTCCAGGCGCTTCTGGACGCGGGCTGGATCATCACTGCCTCCTGGCCTATCGATACCGAGATGGGGACCAGGCTTCGGGCCATGAACTCCGCCGCCCTCGCATCCTCAGTCCATCTCATCTGCCGCCCGAGAGAGAACCCGGACGGTACCCTGAAGGAGGAGGTCGGCGACTGGCGGGACGTCCTCGCAGAGCTCCCGAGACGGATCCACGATTGGCTCCCGCGCCTCGCGAAAGAGAGGGTCGTCGGCGCCGACGCCATCTTCTCCTGCCTCGGCCCCGCCCTGGAGATCTATTCCCGGTACTCCAGGGTCGAGAAGGCAAGCGGCGAGGTCGTCCTCCTGGGAGAGTACCTGGAGGAGGTATGGGCTGCCGTATCGAGGGAGGCGCTCAACATGCTCTTTGAAGGGGCGGACGCCACGGGATTCGAGGAAGATGCAAGGCTCACGGCTATGTGGCTATGGACCCTCTCCGCCGGAGCTAACGGGAACGGAAAAGGCGCCAAAGCTTCCGTAGATGCGGAGAGCGACAGCGGCGATGAAGGAGACGAGGGAGAGGAAGCGGAGGAAGAAACGTCGTCCCGGAGGAACGGCGGATCTAAGGGCTTCTTCCTGGAGTACGACGCCGCCCGGAAGATCGCCCAGGGGCTCGGAGCCCACCTGGAGAAGATGCCTAGCATCGTTGAGGTGAAGGGAAACCAGGCACGGCTCATCCCCGTCGCCGAGAGGGCGCGCTACCTCTTCGAGAAGGCTCCGTCCCAGGTCGGCAGCAAGGGGAGGAAACCGAAGAAGAAGGATGCCCAGACCCAGCTTTTCGGCACCGGCGTCGAGGCTCCGCCGAAGAAGGAGGAGGGTCCGGGGCTCAGCCTGCCACAGCCGGGGAGGACGGCCCTCGACCGGCTCCACCAGGCGATGCTACTCTTCGCTGACGGTAGAAGCGACGCTCTAAAGCGGTTCATCGTCGAGGAGGTGGGCCAGGACCAGAGCGTCTGGAAGCTCGCCCAGTCCCTCTCGGCGATCTACCCGCCGGGAAGCTCCGAGAAACGATGGATCGACGGCGTCTTGGCCAGAAGGAAGGGCCTGAACCTATGACCCTCTCCGATGACTGGAGGGCCGCCTTCCTTGAAAGCGTCAGGCGGTACGAGAAAGCCTCCCTCCTTCGAGAAGCCTCCGTCGAGGAGAGGCTTGCCGACTGGACGAGGTACCTGACCGACGTCGTCGTCGAGACCTGCGCCTCCTTCGGCTGGACGGCCTCGGCGAAGGGGCATAAGCACCAGATCCTGCCGGTCTCGCGATCCGAGTATCTCACCCTGGACGTCGTCGCCTTTCCCGGCGGCGGAGGGTGGCGGTTCCCGGCGGCGGTCATGGAGCTTGAAAACAGCAAGAAGAACGACAAGATCGCCTACTCCCTCTGGAAGGTCCTCTCCACCCGTGCCGATCTGAGGATCGTCTTCTGCTATAGGCGGCGCTCGGGCCAGGGCCCTCAGCTGATCGAAGACCTCCTGGAGGTGGTCGCGGGACTCGGGCTTGAGGGCAGGATGACCCTCGACGGTGAGACGCTGATCGCCATGGGCAGCAGGGAAGACTCCGACCAGTTTCCCTACGGCTTCTTCAAGTGGTGGCGGCTCGACGGAAACACCGGACGGTTTAATGTGATGTGATTTTGACAGATCGATGAGATGGAGAGTAAGAAGATGGCACTCACGCCCTGGCATAAGGTGGCAACGCCCCGTCAAGATCTCCGGGAAGGAAAGCCTCTGGACGCATCCAGGTTCGCGGTCCATCTGGACCAGGTCAGGGACGGCAACGCTCCCGACGACTACAAGAACCCAGCCCAGTTCTTCGAGCGGACTTACCTCACCAAGAACCTCACCTCGATGGCCGCAGAGGTCGCCCGCCGCCTCTCCGGGGATGCGACCGTCTCGGCGGTCTACAACATGGCAACCCAGTTCGGCGGCGGAAAGACCCACGCCCTCACCCTCCTATACCACCTCGCCCAAAACGGCCCCGCGGCCAGCAGCTGGACCGGCGTCGACAAGATCCTCGAAGAGGCGGGTCTGGACGCCATGCCAAAGGCCGCAACGGCGGTCTTCGTCGGAACCGAGTTCGACTCGATAGCGGGTCGGGGCGGCGACGGTGAACCGACAAGAAAGACCCCCTGGGGCGAGATAGCCTACCAGCTCGGCGGTATGGAGAGCTTCAACCTCGTCAGAGATCATGAACAGGAGCAGGTCGCTCCGGGCGGCGACGTCATAAGGCAGCTCCTCCCCAGGGACAGACCTTGCATAATCCTGATGGATGAGCTGATGAACTACGTCAGCCGTTTTCGCAAATACGGTTTATCCGACCAGCTCTACGATTTTCTCCAGAACCTCTC
>CP086218.1:470002-495254 GCA_020844795.1 Methanothrix sp.
GGCGTAGACCGTCGGGCCGAAGGAGCTGAGCCCCGCCCCTGCGGCCCCCGCCTCCCTCATCTCCTCCATGAGGGTTCGGACGATGGGGTGGGAGATTTCCACCTCCACCCTCTTGAACCCCAGCTTCTGGATCCTGTTTATAGCAGCCCCGAAGCCGTCCAGGTCCTCCTCCAGGACGGCTGGAATCATCCTGACCAAGATCTCGCGGCAGAGCTCTGCCACATCTCCCTTCGGCACGGGACAGAACGCCTCAAAGACGTCCACCTCTTCCCTGGCGTGAGCGCCTTTGGTAATATTCGGGATCGCCAGGAGGAACGTCCAGGATCTTGGAAGGTCGGCCTGGAAGATCACCGGCGGAGGTCCGACCCCCAATGATGCGGAGGAGGGGCGGTAGTCGATCTTATCTTTGCCGGGGCCGAAGGAGTGGCCTGCGTCGACGATGAACCCACCCCTATCGAAGGCGGCGACCCCAATACCGCTGGTGCCGCCCCTACCGACGGCTGCGGCGATATCGCGGGCCGATGCCGTTATTCCGTAAAGCTCGCATAGAGCTTTTCCCACCGCCATGGCGAGCTGGGTTCCGGCGCCCAGGCCGACGTGCTGCTGGTAGCAGGACCTGACGGTGATATCGGCGCCGGCAAGGTCGAACCGTTTCATCACCGTCTCGGCAGCCGCCTTAGCCCGGTCGGAGCTCTCGCCCCTGACGACGAGCCCCTCTCCCCTCGCCGCCTCCACCACTATGGAGGGCTCTTCCAGGGCCACCCCCACCCCGCCATCGACCCGCCCCAGGTCTCCGGCCATATCCGTGAGGGTGATGTGGATCCGGGAGGGGGTCTCCACGATCACCCTGGACTTATCCTGGAAGCTGTTGTAGGGGAAGGTCTCGGTGATGGCCATGAGGGGCCTGCCGTGCCTTATGATCTTGTAGTCCCTCGATAGCATCGGCTCTTTGGAGAAGGCCCTGAAGATCCCCCCCATACCTCCCGCATCTTTCGAGGCCCGAAACCCCAGGAGGTCGCGCCTCGACTCGATCCTGTGCTTCTTGAGGATCGTCCCGATAGGTATATCCGCCCGCATCAGGTCGCTCTTGAACCGGTCATCGAGCCTTTTTATCGGCGCGAAGGAGGTGGCGTGGATGAGCGTCTCCCCTGTGGAGGAACTCTTCAGCTTCACCACTCTGTAGTTGACCTCGTCCCCAGGGTCGATCTCCAGCTCCCGGGCCGTCGCCTCGTCGGCGGCCACCACCTTCTGGACGAGGGTCTCGATCTCGACGGGGCTTCCGGTGACCACCTCCAGAAGGCAGGTGACGGAGCCGTCGGTCCCCAGGAGCATCTTCTGGACGGGGCTGAGGGTCCCCACCGCCTCTTCCAGCCTTCCGATCTCCTCTCCGATTCTGAGGGGCGATGATCTTGACACATAAAATGAACTGCAGGCCGGCATAAAGTCTTTCCCTTCTTTAGAACTTGGCTCAAATCTCGCGCTTGCGCTTAAGTCGTGTTAAAAAGTTGCATTCCCTTTCAGATAATCACCTAGGAGTATAAAGTGTTTCAAACCTATTTTGAAGATCACTACGCTTTAAATTTAATTGCATTTCCATATTATGGATTTCTTCACTTAGAACCGTGATGTCATCTATGAATAGGTCAAAATCTTCACCTGGTGGAATTGGGATGTACAAATCTCGAAGTTGTTCGAATTTAACCTCAGTAGATGATGATCCAGATACCAATTTTAACATAGCTTCTTTTACAAAATCCAAATTCAATATATAATATAAATATATTGATGGAACTTTTGGTCGAACAACAATAAATCTGCTGGTGCAGACCGCGCCATCATATTCAGCAGGGACGAGAACCACACTTCGTTTTGCTTTTATTGAGTTTCGATGATTTGGGATTAATAAATTATTCTCGTGAATTATGTATTTAGCGCGGCTTGGCAAATCCTTTACTTTGTATTCCTTGAACGATAGTATCTTTCCTGATGCCTTATCAGTGTCTCCTACCTGAATATATTTCACGCTATTTTCATTTTCAGCATTACGCTTTACCACTTCATCGACAAGTGTAACCAATTCTGTAAATGGTACAGCTCTCCCAGATTCTTTCGCTTCTCGTATACGTTCTGCTGCTTCACCTGGTTGATAATATTGAGGGTCCATTCGACCATTTGACTTTAAAACGGACGCTCTAAATAAATTATTTTGATATTTATTTTTATATCTATCTAATATCTCATGCAAATCGTTTTTACCAGTTTTTCTCCCTGCCGCATCATATCCTACATTCTCAGCCCAATCTATGAATACATTATAGTCGTCCCGAGGAGCATCTGTACGGCGGATAAATAGTAGCGCCCCTTGCACATCACACCCGGTGTGGAAAAAAACCCAATGTGGCAATCCAATAATTGCAATAACCTCACATTTTTGATATATGATATCTCTTAATTTTTTGAAGTGATGCGACTGACTATTAAATATTCCATTAGGCAATACAAGACCAGCCACCCCCCCTTCTGCTAATAAATTTATAATAAGCTCGACAAAAGGGAGTGATTTATTAACTTGAACAAAATTGCCTGATTTAGTCTTTGAAACATTAAATTTTGTAAGGTGTGATGGATCGGTTTCTCGTCCGGCGAAAGGTGGATTTGATAATATTTTTGTTACATCACCAAATTGCAGTGGGATCTGTTTAACATAACCTATGTTTAGACCGTGCTCATGAAAGATCCCACTATGTCCGTCTCCGTGCATGATCATATTCATTTTAGAGACTCGTGCCATCCGTTCATTTATATCTACACCAAATATATCATTCTCTGCAAATTGCTTTATTTGTGAATATATATCAGCATCAGTTAAGTTGGGTAGATTTTTCTTAATTTTTTCAAGTACATATTTAATGACCATTATTAAGAATCCACCACTTCCACATGCTGGATCGAGAACTACATCATCCATGTTAGGGTCTACCATCTCAACCATGAACTCGACTATTTCGCGAGGGGTAAAATACGCACCAAGCTCCCCCCTAAAAGTCCCACCAACCATTTGCTCAAAGACCGTGCCTTTTACATCAGCTCCCTCAAGTGTTGCACTTGTATTCACAAGACTATATCCTTGAAATTGCTTTACAATGTAAGATACGGTTGAATCATCGAGATCAAGTGTTGGGGGATGTGTTTGGGAAAATCTAGTAGTGAATACATCGCTGTATCGTCGACTTTGTATGCTCTTTTGGAATAATGATCTAATACGACCGGCGGTTTCATTCTCTTTTTCGCCTGCAAGAACCATAAATTCGTAATATCTGGGGGTCTCCCTTTCGTCAAATAATTTTAGAAATAGAAGCTTCATCAGTTCGTCAAATGCTTTAGCCGGATCGTGTCCAAGCCTAAAGAATATCCTGTCATGACATGCCCTTACTACAGATCTTAAATGTTCTTCGTCTCTGAATGGCGGCAGAGTTACTGTCTTAGGCAATCTCGCTATTATGGGGTTATCACCAACCCAATGAGGTATATTTCCAATTTCAGTAGATTGATCTATATATTTTGCAGTTCTAAAATATTTTGTTGTAATTCCATTCGTCCAGACATGATAATCTGACCCTAAATTTCTGGAATATGATTCTGCTTGCTTAATGCCGATTACTTCTTTTGGGCCCTTCGTCTCAACAACAATAAATGGCTCTTTGCGTGATTTATCTCTATAAGCTACAATATCCGCAAAAACACTAGACTTCTCGGCTGCCCTTCCTGCTCCAGCTGGAACCTCGATGTCTATCTGTTCGGAATCAAACCCATATTCCTTTATCAGTCTTAATATCCACTGGGCCCGAACTCGACCTTCAGGATTTACGTATTCCTTGGATAATATCTCATAAATTTTCTGACGAAGAGGTATTTCATCTGGCCAAAAATCATCAATAGAACTTGGATTAATCATATTTTACTTACCTCTATTTCTTCTATAAGATATCTCTTCTAGTCTTGAACTTCTACTGGTTCCATCAATATGATCTTTACCCTCTTATCAACCCATTCTTTGGGAACGTATACTCTTCCTGAATTACCGCCAGCTTTTACAATTTTTTCTATTACTTGGTATGCATCTAAGGTGATACTCATCGGCTCAGTCATATGATATATTAGTTGTGGTGTAATAATATAAGTACTTTGTGTTTGAAAGTAGATACAAAATGGTTTATATAAATCTACAAGACAGGTTTATATAGTACGATAGTGGATTCGATTCTGGATTCTTGCACCTAAAGTCTAAGACCCGCATGTAAAGTGGGTTAAACAAACCCTTTAGGCGCAAAGTGTTTCCGGGGACGACCCTTTCCATCGCTGGGCATTTCGGAGGTTATCTATTTGAAGACGTCGAGAATTTCGGGGTTGTACAGGCTTTCCGTGTCGGATCGCCTCAAGATGGTGGCGGAGAACTCGGGGCTCTCCGGGGATGAGGTGGAGGCGATGAAGACGGGGGGGATCACCCTCGACCAGGCCGATAAGATGGTGGAGAACGTCGTCGGCCTATTCGCCGTCCCCCTGGGGATAGCCACCAACTTCGTCATCGATGGCCGGGAGGTCCTGATACCCATGGCGACGGAGGAGCCCTCCGTCATCGCCGCCGCCAGCAACGGGGCTAGGATGGCCATAGCCGGCGGCGGATTTGTCACCAGCAGCACCAGGCCCGTCATGAGGGCCCTCATCCAGGTGACGGGGATCGACGACCCTTACGGGGCGAGGCAGACGATCCTCGCCCGGGCGGAGGAGATCGCGGCGAGGGCAAACGAGAGGGACCCGATGCTCGTCAGCCACGGCGGAGGGGTCGTCGGCCTCGAGGCGGAGGTCATCGCCTCCAGGAGAGGTCCCATGGTGGTCGTCCACCTCCTCGTCGACTGCAGGGACGCCATGGGCGCCAACGCCGTCAACACCATGGCCGAGGCCCTAGCCCCCTTCATCGAGGAGATCACCGGGGGGAGGGTCTACCTAAGGATCATATCGAACCTCGCCGACCTGCGGATCGCCCGGGCCCGGGCCGTCTTCTTGGCCGATGAGATCGGCGGGCCGGAGGTCGTGGACGCCATAGTGATGGCGTCCGCCCTCGCCGAGGTCGACCCCTACCGGGCCGCGACCCATAACAAGGGGATCATGAACGGCGTCACCGCGGTGACGATGGCCACCGGAAATGATACGAGGGCCATAGAGGCGGGAGCCCACTCCTACGCCTCGCGGGGCGGAGCCTATCGGTCTTTATCGGTATATGAGAAGAACAGGGACGGCGACCTGGTCGGATCCATCGAGCTTCCCGCTGCCGTCGGGACCGTCGGCGGCGCGACGAGGGTCCATCCCGGTGCCAGGGCGAGCCTGAAGGTCATGGGAATAACCTGCGCCGACGATCTCGGAAGGGTCCTCGCCTCGGTGGGGCTCGCCCAGAACTTTGCAGCCCTCCGGGCTCTCGCCACGGAGGGGATCCAGAGGGGGCATATGTCGCTTCACGCCCGGAACGTCGCCGTCCAGGCAGGGGCGATCGGCGACGAGATCGAGTCGGTCGCATCGAAGATGGCCGCCGAAAGAAGGATCAACGTCGATAGGGCAAAAGAGCTGCTGAGAGATGGAAGATGAAAGATCGGATGAAGAGGAAGGTCGGGGTTCTGGGTCCGGAGGGGACCTTCTCGGAGAAGGCGGCGAGGAGGCTCATGCTCGAATCCGATATCTGCTACTTCACGGACTTCGATGAGGTGATAGCCGCTGTCGAGAGGTCAGATCTCGATATAGGAGTCGTGCCCCTGGAGAACAGCCTGGAGGGGTCGGTCGGCCAGACCCTCGACGCCCTATTGAGTCGCGACGTCCAGATCGTCGGCGAGATGAACCTCAAGGTGAGGCACTGCCTCTTGGGGCGGGGAAGTCCCGAAGATGTGAAGGTGATCCTCTCTCACCCCCAGGCCCTGGCCCAGTGCAGGGGGTACCTCAAACGAAGGTTCTCCGGCGCCGAGCAGAGGACGACGGGATCGACCAGCCACGCCGCGAGGCTCGCCCAGGAGTTCCCCGAGATGGCGGCGATAGCCGACGCCGAGGCTGCAGAACGTTACGGTCTCGCGATCATCGACAGGAACGTCCAGGATTCTGATGAGAACGTGACCAGGTTCGCGGTGGTGGGCAGGTCGACGCCGGAGCCGACGGGTTTTGATAAAACCTCCCTAGCCATATACCTGGAGAGGGCCGAGGCCGGCGCCCTCTGGGAGGTCCTGGGGGAGTTTGCCGTCAGGAAGATAAACCTCACCAAGATCGAGTCCCGTCCCAGCAAGATGGGCCTCGGCGACTACTACTTCTTCATCGACCTCGAGGGGCACGTCACAGACCCCCCCGTCGAGGAGGCTCTCGCCAGGATAAGAAAGAGGGCGGCGATCACCAAAGTCCTCGGCTCCTACCCCAGGACGGCATCCCATGAGGGATGACCGGCTGCTTAAAGGGATGGAAGGGGAAGCCGGAACGGGGAGGGGTCCGTCCCGGAGGGGCTTTGTAATCTCTCCATCTCCAGCCCAAATCCGCTGCATCCAAGGGGGGGAAAATTGAGTTCGTATGACCGCCCGAAGTCTAAATTATGGGGTCGAGATGGCCTATAGGTTTATCTAATAGAAATGTAGCATACTCGATAGCGCGTCAAGTTTTACTACTTCAGGTGAATTCGGGAGGCGATGAGGTTGAAAAAAATAAAATTAGCAATTGCCGGCCTCGGCAACTGCGCCAGCTCTCTCATCCAAGGGATTGAATATTATAAAAATTCTGATGATGAAAACTGTATAGGGCTGATGCACCGGTCCGTCGCAGGCTACAGGCCCGGAGACATAGAGGTGGTGGCGGCCTTCGACATAGACGAGAGGAAGGTGGGAAAGGACGTGAGCGACGCCATCTTCGCCCCGCCCAACTGCACCAAGTCCTTCTATCCCGACGTACCCTTCATGGGCGTCGTGGTGAAGAAGGGGCCTGTTCTGGACGGGGTCGCCCCTCACATGTCCTCCTACGACGACAACAAGACCTTCGTCGTCTCCTCCCTTGAGCCCTGCGACGTGGTGGCTGAGCTGGAAGAGAGCGGCGCCGAAGTTCTGATAAATTATATGCCCGTCGGCTCCGAGGTGGCGAGCAGGTTCTACGCCCAGGCCGCCCTGGATGCTCGAATCGGCTACGTAAACTGCATGCCGGTCTTCATCGCCTCCGATCCCGTCTGGGGCAAGAAGTTCCGGGACGCAGGCGTCCCCATAGTCGGCGATGATGTCAAGAGCCAGATAGGAGCCACCATAGTCCACAGGACTCTGGCGAAGCTCTTCACCGATCGGGGATGCAAGCTCGACCGGACCTATCAGCTGAACACCGGCGGAAATACCGACTTTCTTAATATGCTCAACCAGGAGCGTCTCAAGTCCAAGAGGATCTCCAAGACCGAGGCGGTCCAGTCGGTCCTGGACGTCCCCCTCATGGCCGACGACATCCACATCGGTCCCTCCGACTACATCCCATGGCAGAAGGACAACAAGATCTGCTTCCTCAGGATGGAGGGTCGGATCTTCGGGGACGTCCCCATCGATCTCGAGCTTCGCCTCTCCGTGGAGGACTCCCCCAACAGCGGAGGCTCCACCATCGACGCGATAAGGGTCTGTAAGCTCGCCATCGACAGGAAGATCGGTGGACCCCTTGCGGAGATATCGGCCTACACCATGAAGCATCCCCCGATACAGTACCCCGACCACGTGGCAAGAGAGATGGTGGAGATGTTCATAAAGGGGGAGGTCTGCGAAGTTCCCTTCAACTCACCCCTGAGGCCGGAGATGGTCACCGCCGTCCAGGAGAAGGGCGATTGAGGCCCGGGTGAGTGAGGCCCCGGGGCACTACAGCCGCCTCTATCCGGCGCCTCCCTCTCTCCTGAGGCGGCTTATTGCATCGGGGCGAAGATCTCGATGATGCCCGAATCTGGTCTCTCCGGCCCTGGGTCCTGGACCGAGGAAGAGGTAGAAACGGGGGGCTGGAGGAGATCGCCTGGAATGTCAGCCGATATGCCAGAAGAGGAATCGAGATATAGAAATCTCCCTTTTATCATCATCGATATGATATCCCATCTTCTGGAGGACTTCGGTATCTCTCTATCGCCTCTCAACGGCAGGTCGATCGGAGGAGGTCCATGATCCGGGTCCTCTTGGTAGACGACGACCCGGCGGTTCTGGAGGTGACAGAGATCTTCCTGGAGAGGTCCGGGGATATCCTGGCGGAGACGACGTTATCGGCCGCCGATGCTCTATCGAGGCTGAAGGACGATGGAGATCTCTTCGAGGTGATAATCTCCGATTATGCCATGCCTGAGATGGACGGGATATCGTTTCTAAAAGAGGTACGCAGCCTCGGCCTTGAGCTCCCCTTCATCCTCTTCACCGGAAAGAGCCGGGAGGAGGTGGTGATCGAGGCGCTCAACTCCGGCGCCGACTACTACCTGCAGAAGGGCGGCGACCCGAAGGTCCTCTTCGCCGAGCTCACCCACCAGGTCCGGCAGGCGGCAGATCGCGAGATGGGGAGGAGGGAGGATCTGATAGAGAGGGAGCTGGCGCTCCAGCTCTCCGGGGCGACCTCTCTATCAGCGGCTCTGAAGCTCTGCATCGATGCGGCTATGGATGTCTCGGAGACGGACTGCGGGACGATCTACCTTCTGGACAAAGGCACCGGAAGCTTCGTTCTCCGCTACTCCACGGGTTTTTCTCCCGAGTTTCTGGAGGAGATCTCCGAAAGGAGGCGAAGTCCGGGGACGTCTTTGATTGCGAGGGCGAAGAGGCCTATTTACATCCGATATCAAGAGAAGGACCTGCCCCTCCAGGACGCCCGGGAGCGGGAGGGTCTCCGGGGCATGGCCGTCGTCCCGATCCATCATGAGGGCGATGTCGTAGGCTACTATAGCGTAGGGACTCATTCCTCCGACGAGGTACCCCGCCCCAGACGGAGCGGCCTGGAGAAGATCGCCGCCATGACGGGAAACGCCATCGTCCGACTTCGGGCCGAAGAAGATCTCCGGAGGAGCGAGGAGGAGCTTCGAGCGATCTTCGAGGCGGCGGAGGTCGCCTTCGTCATAACCGACGCCACCGACCCAGACCCGAAGGTACTGGAGTTCAGCCCCGGGGCCGAGAAGATCTTCGGCCGCCGTCGCCAGGAGATGGTGGGAGAGACGGTCTCAAGGCTTCATCTTCCAGAGGATGTGGCCCTCTTCCCCGATGTACACCGCCAGATGAGGGAGGGGTCCAGGGGCTTCTCTGGGTTTACAACCCTGGTGCGAAAGAACGGGGAGAGGTTCCCCGCTCTCTTCTCGACGTATCCCCTCTTCGACGAGTCGGGGCGGATGCGGGCAGCCCTGGGCGTCAGCATGGATATCACCGACCAGAAGCTCGCCGAAGAGGCTCTGAAAGAGAGCGAGGAGCGGCTGAAGCTGGCGGTGGAGGGTGGAAACCTGGGGGTCTGGGACTGGAACCTGGCGACGGGGGAGGAGGCCTTCAGCGATAAATGGGGCGAGATCCTCGGTTATTCCGTCGAAGAGCTGAAGACGAGCCTCGGGATCTGGGACCGGCTCGTCCATCCCGACGACCATGGGAGAGTGAAGCAGTCCCTGAGGGACCACCTCGACGGGCTTACCCCATACTGTGAGACCGAGCACAGAATGAGGTCTAAAGACGGTCGCTGGGTCTGGGTTTTGGGTCGGGGTAAGGTGGTATCCTGGGACGAGAGAGGCCGTCCGGCGAGGATGACCGGGGTCATCCAGGAGATGGGGGAAGGAGGGGTGGACCAAGAGGCGCCTGGGGAGCTCCTCTCCCGCAGAGGCGACCGAGGATAGATGCCGCCCGAATCGGTGGGCCAGAGAACCTTTTTATCCGACCCCGCCAACGGCCTTACCATGACTAAAGAGGTCCATGCGGCTCATATACTGGTGAAGACCGAGAAGAAGGCCAAGGAGATCCTCGAGAGGATCAATAAGGGCGAGAGCTTCGCCGAGATGGCCCGGAAGTACTCCGACTGCCCTTCAGGGAAGAACAAGGGCGACCTCGGATGGTTCGGGAAGGGGAAGATGGTCCCGGCTTTCGAACGGGCTGCCTTCGAGGGGGAGAAGGGGAAGGTCCTCGGACCTGTCAAGACCGATTTCGGCTTCCACTTGATAAAGATCCTAGATAAAAAGTGAGCCTACCCGATGCCCCCCCCCTCCACCAGGGGGTCCCGCGACCAACGGGCTTTGAGGTCAGGGGATATATCAGGTCGGCCTTTGCGATAATCCACACGATCCGAGTTGGAGAGGTCATCTCCGGCCAAATCTATAAATTCCATCCCTCGATAATTTGCGGAGTGATGAGAGGATGACGTCGATGATATTGGGGATGAACGGAGATCAGATACTGATATTCGGGATGACAGGAGATCAGGCGATGATCTTCGCCATCCTCCTCCTCGCCCTCATATTCTTCGTCTGGGGGCGGTGGCGGTACGATCTCGTCTCCCTCTTCGCCCTCCTCGCAGCCACCGTCATCGGCCTCGTCCCTGCGGATCAGGCCTTCCTCGGCTTCGGCCATCCCGCCGTCATCACCGTCGCCGCCGTCCTCGTCGCCAGCCGGGGCCTCTTGAACTCCGGGGTCGTCGACGTCATGGCCAGCTGGCTCTCCCGGGCGGGGGACTCTCCGACTCGCCAGGTCGCCTCCCTCTCCGGCCTCGTCACCCTCCTCTCCGGTTTCATGAACAACGTCGGAGCCATGGCCCTCCTCCTCCCCGTCAGCATCAGGATGGCGATCAAAAGCGGTAATCCTCCGTCGATCCTCCTCCTCCCCCTCGCCTTCGCGGCTCACCTCGGAGGCCTGCTTACTCTGATAGGGACACCACCAAACATCATCATATCCACCTTCAGGGTCCAGAACGGTGGCGAGCCCTTTGGGATGTTCGACTTCACCCCCGTCGGCCTCGGCGTCTCCATAGCCGGATTGATATTCATATCTCTCATCGGCTGGCGGTTGACCCCCAGGCGGAAGGCCCCCTCTTCAAAGGAGGACCTCTTTCAAATCGCAAACTACCTGACGGAGGTCAGGGTTCCCGAGGGCGCAAAGCTTGCGGGAAAGACCCTCCAGGAGGTCAGGGAGTCCACTGAGGCAGATTTTGAGGTGCTGGGCCTTTTGAGCGGGGAGATCAGGATCGCGTCTCCCTCGATATTCCACCCTCTCATGCCTGGAGATATAATGCTGGTGGAGTCTGACGCCGACGAGCTGAAGTTGTTCCTTGACGCCACAGGCTTTGAGCTTTCCAAGGGAAAGCCCCTCGCAGAGGAGGCTCTCAGCTCAGAGGAGATGGGGGTTGTTGAGGCGGTGGTAAACACCGATTCTAGACTTCTGGGCAGGACGGCGAGGTCTGTCAATATGCGCTGGCGTTACGGGGTAAATCTCATTGGGGTCGCCCGTCACGGCGCACGGCTGGAGGAGCGGCTGGGCAGGACCCGGTTCCAGCCGGGGGACGTCCTCCTCCTCCAGGGGCCAAAAGAGTTCCTTCCCGAGATCTTGAATACCATAGGGTGCTTACCTCTCGCCGAGAGGGGCCTGCGTCTGGGCCACCCCAGGCGGATCGCCTTATCCATCGGGATCTTCGGCTCGGCGATATTGCTGGTAGCATTGGGCTTTATCCCCGTCCAGATAGCCTTCGTCGGGGCCGCCGTTGCCATGGTGTTGGGCGGGCTTCTCAACCTCCGGGAGGCATACGATAGCATCGACTGGCCCGTCATCATCCTCCTGGGAGCCTTGATCCCCGTGAGCCAGGCCCTCGAAACGACAGGAGGGGCGGCTCTCATCGCATCCTCGATGTTGAGCCTATCGGCGGGGTATGCCCCCATCGTATCCGTCGCCTTGCTCCTCATGGTGACGATGTTCCTCTCGGACCTGGTTAACAATGCGGCAGCGGCGGTCCTTATGGCTCCGATAGCCATCGGCATCGCCTCGTTTATGAACCTCTCGATCGATCCTTTCTTGATGGCGGTGGTCGTAGGGGCATCCAGCGCCTTCCTGACCCCCATCGGCCACCAGTCCAACGCCATGGTGATGGGGCCGGGTGGATACCGATTTGGCGACTACTGGAGGATGGGCCTGCCCCTCGAAATCGTAGTCGTAGTCGTCTCGGTGCCCCTCATAACCATCTTCTGGCCTTTCTAACGGATATACCAGCCCCTCTTATCAGGAGATCTCTGGATGGCTCTCCCTTCCTGCTTTCGTCAAATATAAATTCAATGAGAGCCCCTCCGTAACGGAATGCTCGCAGATGCGCCGCTCGGGATGACGACAGATCAGCTCCTGATATTCGGCGTTCTAGGGCTAACCCTTCTCCTATTCATATGGGGCAGGTGGAGGTATGACATAGTATCTCTTCTGGCTCTCATCACCGCCACCGTCGTCGGCCTCGTCCCCTGGGATCAGGCCTTCCTCGGCTTCGGCCATCCCGCCGTCATCACCGTCGCCGCCGTCCTCGTCGCCAGCCGGGGTCTCTTGAACTCGGGGGCGGTGGACATCATGGCCGGCTGGCTCTCCCGGGCGGGGGACTCTCCGACCCGCCAGGTCGCCTCCCTCACCGGCCTCGTCACCCTCCTATCCGGTTTCATGAACAACGTCGGCGCCATGGCCCTCCTCCTCCCCGTCAGCATCAGGATGGCGATCAAGAGCGGCAACTCCCCTTCTATCCTTCTGATGCCCCTCGCCTTCGGATCCCTTCTTGGAGGCCTGATTACGATGATCGGCACTCCTCCGAATATCATAATCGCCACCTTCAGGGCCGAGAGCGTCGGTGAGCCCTTCGGGATGTTCGACTTCACCCCCGTCGGCCTGGGGGTGGCGGTGGCGGGGTTGATATTCATATCTCTCTTGGGCTGGAGGCTCGTTCCCGTCCGCAAGTCTCCTTCTTCCAAGGAGAGGCTCTTTGAGATAGAGAACTACCTCGCCGAGGTCCAGGTCCCCGAGGGGGCGAGGATGGCGGGAAAGACCCTCCAGGAGGTGAGGGAGGGGTCAAAGGCCGAGTTTCAGGTCCTGGGGCTTCTCTCCGGGGAGACGAGGATCGCTTCCCCCTCCATCTTCCACCCCCTGATGCCGGGGGATATCCTCCTGGTGGAGTCGGACGCCGACGAGCTGAAGACCTTCCTCGACGATACCGGCTTTCAGCTCGGGGAGGAGAAGACGCTCGGGGAGGAGGCGCTCAGCTCGAAGGATACGGGGATAGTGGAGGCGGTCGTCAAGACCGATTCTAGGCTCCTGGGCAGGACGGCGAGGTCGGCGAATATGCGATGGCGGTACGGTGTAAATCTCGTCGGCGTCTCCCGCCACGGCGTCCAGCTCCAGAAGCGGTTGGGAAGGGTTCGGTTTCAGGCCGGCGACGTCCTCCTCCTCCAGGGGCCCAGAGAGCACCTCCCAGAGATCTTGAACACCATGGGGTGTCTCCCCCTGGCGGAGCGGGGGCTTCGCCTCGCCCATCCCCGGAGGATCGTCCTCTCCGTCGCGATCTTTGGATCGGCGATACTGGCGGTGGCCGCAGGCCTTCTACCCGTCCAGATCGCCCTGGTCTCGGCGGCCGTAGCCATGGTGATGGGGGGTCTGCTCAACCTCCGGGAGGTTTACACCTCCATAGACTGGCCGGTGATAATCCTCCTGGGAGCTATGATCCCCGTAGGCCGCGCCCTCGAGACTACGGGGGGCGCAGACCTCATCGCCGAGAGCATCCTCGCCGTCTCCGGTGGCTATACCCCCGTCGTATCCCTGGCGATGCTCCTCGTCATCACCATGTTCCTATCTGACATAGTCAACAACGCCGCTGCAGCGGTCCTGATGGCGCCGATCGGCCTTGGGATCGCCTCGTTCATGGGCCTCTCCCCCGACCCCTTCCTGATGGCCGTCGCCATAGGGGCGTCCTGTGCCTTTCTGACCCCCATAGGCCACCAGTCCAACACCCTGGTGATGGGCCCCGGAGGGTACCATTTCGCAGACTACTGGAGGATGGGCCTGCCCATGGAGGTCGTCATCGCCGTCGTCTCCATCCCCCTCATCGTAATCTTCTGGCCTTTCAGCGGCTGATCCCCAGGGCCGAGGGGCTAGCGGAACCGGGCGGGGCGGTCCTGGACCCCCCATTTCAGAGGCGATAGAAGAAAACTATTAATCCTATCGAAGAGATATTATCAGAGGATGCTGGAGGCAAGCTGATGGGGATGACTACGGACCAGCTCCTGATATTCGCCATCCTGGGGCTCGCCCTTCTCTTATTCATTTGGGGACGGTGGCGTTACGACCTCGTAGCCATCATCGCCCTCCTGGTAGCTACGATATCCGGGGTCGTACCCTGGAGCGAGGCGTTCACCGGCTTCGCCCATCCGGCGGTGGTGACGGTGGGAGCCATCCTCATAGTCAGCCGATCTCTCCTCAACTCCGGGATAGTCGATCTGATCCAGAAGTCGATCACAAGCCCGAAAGATTCTACAAAGCGTCAGGTGAGGTCCCTCACCGGCATCGTATCCATATTATCGGGGTTCATGAACAACGTGGGGGCGCTCGCCATCCTCCTGCCGGTGAGCCTGCGGGTATCCCGGAGGACCGGGAATCCTCCATCCCTCCTCCTGATGCCCCTCGCCTTCGCCTCCCTCCTCGGCGGCCTTTTGACCCTCATCGGGACGCCTCCAAATATCATAGTCGCCTCATACAGGGCCGAGGTGGTGGGCGAACCGTTCAGGATGTTCGACTTCACCCCCGTCGGAGGGGGGGTCCTCCTCGTGGGCCTCCTTTTTATATGGTTCTTCGGATGGAAGCTGACTCCCAGGAGGAAGGGGGGCTCCTCTAAGGAGGACCTCTTCAAGATAGAGAACTACATCACCGAGATATGGGTATCCAGCAGATCGAAGCTCGTCGGAAAGAGGCTCCGGGTTCTGAAGCAGCCCCCCGTATCGGATATGCAGATCTTGGGCCTCGTCCGGGGAGATCTGCGGATCCCCATGCCCACGGGAGACGAGATCCTGGAGCCGGGGGATATCCTGGCGGTGGAGACCTCGGCGGAGAATATAAAATATATTTTGAAGTGGAGGGGGCTTGAGCTCCTGGGAGGCATGAAGGTCGGAAAGAAGGCCCTCCTCTCGAAGGACGTCGGGCTGATCGAGGCGGTCGTCGCCGCAGACTCCCCCATGGTGGGGGAGACGGCGAGGAGCCTCTCCCTCGGCCGGCGGTATGATATGAACCTCATAGCCGTCGCCAGGCGGGGTGAGGTTCTGGTGGAGCGGCTCAGGGAGATAGCCTTCCAGCCTGGTGACGTCCTCCTGATGCAGGGGCCCTCGGGGACGATACCCGAGGTTCTTGAATCCCTGGGCTGCCTACCCCTAGCCGAGCGGGGTATGAAGCTCGGAAGAAGGCAGAAGAGCCCCCTCATCCCTCTCCTGATCTTCGGTGGGGCCCTAGCGGCGACGGCCGGGGGCCTCCTACCGGTGGAGATCGCCTTCGCGGCGGCGGCGGTGGGGATGGTCCTGGCGGGGGTCCTGACGATCCATGAGGCCTATGAGAGCATCGACTGGCCGATCATATTCCTCCTGGGGGCGCTGATCCCCGTCGGGGCGGCCCTGGAGAGCACGGGGGGGGCGGAGATGATCTCCGGAGCCATCCTCCTGGCCATGAGCCCCTTTCCTGCCGCGGTACTCCTGGCCGCCCTCCTCGCCTGGACGATGATCCTGACAAATATCATCAACAACGCCGCGGCGGCGGTGATCATGGCCCCCATCGCCTTCAACGCCGCCCTCGTCCTGGAACTATCTGCAGATCCCTTCCTCATGGCCGTCGCCGTCGGCGCATCCTGCGCCTTTCTGACCCCTATAGGCCACCAGTCCAACACCCTGGTGATGGGTCCGGGAGGCTACCAGTTCGGAGACTACTGGCGGCTCGGCCTCCCCCTGAGCATAGTCGCCGGCCTCGCCGCCGTCCCCCTGATACTTATTTTCTGGCCTCTTTAAACTGAGGAGCCGTCGCGATCCGGTCGGGATCGAAAGAAGGCTCCTCGCATCCACCAAATTCTTTGAGATCGTCTCCTTCAGCCCGACATCAGGAGGCTCCCCTGGTACCCCTGGGAGTATAAGGCGTACCAGACTATCGAGGCCAACCCTCCGTTGCTGGAGGAGACGACGACCTTCTGGGTTTTGTCCAGGGCGCTGAAGACCTGGGCCAGCGCCTGGGATGTGGCTAGCCCGTTGGAGCCCCTCACCCTGGTGTAGTCGATGTTTATCGCTCCTTCCAGGTGGCCGGCGTTATAATCGGCCTGGGTCCTGGCGTCAACCAGCTGTAGGCCTTCAAGCTCTCCGGATAATGCCAAGATGTCGAAGTTCGGGTCGGGGTTGTAGATGACAGGGTCCCTGGAGGAAGGTTTTGCCGCGAACTTCAGCCCCGCCGCCTGGCGGCCACCCTTAGTCCCCTCCAGGAGGAGGACGTCCTGGTGGCCGAGGTACTTCATCACCCAGAAGGCGAAGGTATCGTACCCGTTGACGAAGGAGTCGCCGTATATCACCAGGGGGTCGTCCTCGGAGATCCCGGCCGCCCCGAAGATGGCGGCGATCTCCTCTGGGGACTTCAGGCTCCCGTCAGGATTGAAGACTTCGGGGTCGAGGGGGAGGTGGATCGACCCCTCGATGTAAGATCCGTCACCGGGAACGCCGACGTAAGCCATAATCCGTTCCTTTTCGCCGATCTGGTCTTCATAAAGAGCCCTGGCGGTGATCAGAGATGAAGGGGTTATCTCCTCCGGGTATCCTGTCGCGGAGGTCGATGGTGTGGTCTCCATCCTGGTGGTCGCTTCAGCGCTGGCGCCTATGAAGGCGAGGCCCGAAGACCAGGCTCCACCGCTCCCACCACCTACGCAGCTGGAGCAGCCGGGGGCAGCTGCGGCCGTAAGGGTCGCAGCGATCGCCAGGACCGCCCCGAGAATCAATAACAAACCTCTGTAGTTTTGCATGAGATTCATCCTCCTTTGTATTTTGGCTCTCCGGACTTCCTCCATAACCTATATCTCGATAGATTGGTCCGCATCCTTTCGGGGAGATGGCATTCTAGATCAGCCTTTCTACCCCATCCCACTAGGTGTCAAATGACGCTGGCCGTCGGTCCATACCATTCGCCTCTTACGCCCTCGTCGTCATCCATACCGCCGGTGGATGTAGCCGCTGGATCCTGCCAGCAGATCTGGGCGGGAGAAGTGGTGGATCTACCCTTTATTAGACGTTACGGGGACGTAGATCTATGGGATCTGGGATCGATAGGTTCCCCCCGGAGCTAGAAGATCCCTGGGAAGAAGATAAATCTCAGGATGGCGATTGGATGGATGGGAGCTGATAGAACTTTGTCACCGAAGGGCTGCAAGAGGCTCGCGCATCTCAGATATGCGGTCGTCGTTGCCGTCGCCTTCCTCTTCCTCGCGACCGCTGCCGCCGGCGGAGACGGGGGGGCAGGGGCAGGTCCGGAAGGCTGGTGGATCGATTACCCGGATCATCATTCGAAGGCGGGATATCCCGTCGATCATCCCATCTGGGCTATGGGACCCCTGGAGGGCAAGCCGGTGTTGATCCTGGTCCACACCGCCAACTGTCCCGCCTGCAAGAGACAGGAGGCGGGGGTTAAAAAGGTCCTCAGAGATATCGGAGATGGGGTGGTCTACGTCGACGTTCTGGCTGATAGCGATCACCAGAAGGCCTGGGACGGGCTCGTCTCATACGATCCCACCGGAAATCCCAGGTTGGTTCCTCTGACCGTATATCTGACCCTGGTTCCCGGGCCTGATGGGTCGCAGGTCGCCTGGCGGAGCGCCGTCGGCCATCAGGGGGACGGGTTGATCAGGTCCATCCTCGACGACGCCATCCGCCTCCATGCCAGAGGCTCCGGGAGCCATGACCCCTGATGCCGCTTAACCTTCGCAGGACGTAATCCCCGGATGGTGGGACTTTGGGGAAGAAGAGAGATCGTCCCACCGCCCCTTCATCAAAAGGAATAAATGGTAATAATACAAAGCACCGGCTCATAGGAACAGGGAGGTTACGTTATCCATGAAAATAATTTTGATGGCTATTTTGGCCACCATGCTCCTGATGGGCATGGTTGCAGCTGCAGCAACTCCGATTGATCTGAGCACTCTGGGCAAAAAGGCAGAGATCAAGTCCAGCATGACCCCCGTGGTCATCAAGTACACTCGAGAAGCGCCCAGGGCCACCATAGACGCGGTAGACGTGAGGACCCTGGGGAGAAGCTTCGGGACCTTTGCCAGCAAGCCGGGCATGGAGCCGGTGTATATCGGCGCATCCGCCCCCATAACTGTCACCCCCAGCTTCTCCATCTCCGTCAGCAACACGACCTTCTCTCGGGTATCACTATATACGCCGCCCTTCTCCATAGGGCAGCCGAGGACTGTCACGCCGCAGCAGATGATCTTCGGAGGAGCGTGAAGGCCTCTTCGGCAGTCGAGGCCTTCTTCCCGGGATCTCCCTTGGGGTATCTCCTGTCTTCTGAAGGGGGCAGAGAAGCTTGAAGGTAAAGCTGGTTGTAGATGGCGAGCCTATCCCCATGAACTCGTTCACCCAGGAGGTCATGGAGAAGGTGGTCTCGGGGGTGGCGGAGTCTCTCCGGGGCGTCGGCCCTCGATGGAAGAGGATGGTCGTAGAGGTGGAGCGGGAGGAAGGCTGATGGAATATCAATCCTTTTTGGACTTTTTAAAGGCTGAGGATAGGTCTATCAGGTAAGTCCCCTCTTTTATGGCCATCACCAGCTCGTCGCGCTCGAAGAGGGAGGGGAGGTTCAGCTCGTAGGTTCCGGGCTCAGAGATTCTTATGCTCTCCAACGCCTCGTCTTCTATCTTCCGGGGCTTATCAGATCCCCGGTCCGCAGGTCCCGGTGATCGTTCCTCCAGATGGTCCAGCTTGAAGAAACCGTGCTTTCCCGGCGCCTTCTTCTTATCTCTCCGCCTCGGAACGTCTCTTCGCAGATCTGCGGAGCTTTCATGCCTCTGGTCTGGTCCGGGGGTCCTCTTCAATATCTCCTGGAGGGAGCCGCTCCCCTCCGGCCAGGGCTCGTAGGGACCTCCTATCTCTGAAGCCTTCAGAGCACTCCGGACCTCCTTAATCTTCCCTTTCGACTTGACGAATAGAAACTTGTTCCATCCGCAGGCGGGGCATCCTTCCAGGACGTCCATCCCTTCCTCAAATACGCGTTTGCATCTGGTGCAGAGGTGAGGCATGTTGATCAGTCACCTACTGAGACCTTGGTGCTGATCTGGTATTTGTCCTTCTCAACGGTTCGCAGCTGGTTTGCAGGTCCGATGACGGTCATCCTGGTCTTTATCCCCGATTTTCCCAGGATCTTGTTGATGAACGTCGACTCGTTCTTTACCGGGTAGCTCTCGATCTCTATCCCGGAGAACTCATCGAGGCGTATCTCGGTCATCGTCATCTCGATCAGCTTGACCTCCTCTTCCGGCGTCAGGCCCAGCTCCAGCACCACTATATTCCCCCTTTTGACCTTGCTCAATATGAGCCGGATCTTCTCCATGGAGGACATGGACTCAAGCCTCTCGGCAGAGATCAGATCCATCTGTACTTCCCGCATCTATCTCACCCGAAGTGCCTGGCTATGGCCGCGTACAGGTCATCTATGTTCGAGCCTTCCAGGGCGGATATTGTGACTAAGGGATGTTGAGGAAAGGCCGCCTTAATCCGGGAAGGTGCGGCCTTCGGCAGATCCATCTTGTTGGCGACGATCAGGAGGGGTAGCTTCCTAGCCTCCATGTTTCCCACCACTGTTACGTTGACCTGGGTGTAGGGGTCTTCGGTGGAGTCCATCACCAGAAGGATGCCGTCGAGATCCTCCAGCCATTTTATCGCCTCTATCACCCCCTCCGTCGCCTCTTTCGCCCTTCTCTTCGCCTCTTCCTCCTCCAGGCCGTAAGCCATGAACTCTCTGAAATCGATCTTTGTAGCCATCCCCGGCGTGTCCACGATGTCCAGCTCGACGCTCGATCCGTTGGCGTTGATGACGACGCCATCGGTCCTCAAGGCCCGTCTCGTCTCGTGGGGTATGTGAGATATGCCGCCGGTCTCCATCCCGCTCCAGTCCCTGACTATCCTGTTGGCTAGAGTGGTCTTTCCGGCGTTTGGGGGGCCGTATATCCCTATTCTGGCCCTTTTTTTACCGAAGATCCATTTTATCCAGACGGCAAAGTTCATCTTTAGACTTCTGATGACGCTCATGCCCAATCCTCTCGGGAAGAGATGATCATGTATATACTAATAATTTTCCACTACTTTTTTATAGTCTGCAATGATAAGAAAATTTCGGCATCTCCGGGATATTTCTACCGACTCAGTATATCGGTCGGGTTTCGAGAGCCGGGATCGGCCCGGAGGAGATGCTGCAGACTTTTCAGATGACAACCCCGGATCGATGGGCCACCCCATCGACCTGATGAGCTCTTGCGGCGATATCTATCGAAAGGAGACCTCATCTCTCACCATGGAGGGGCGTCGCCCCTCCGCCTCAGGGGGCGTACCCTCGGCTCTGGGCTGGACAGTCGGATCTGAAGGCGTCAAACTCCCCGGACCTCCTGAGGTCTCTCCATATATCTTTAAGTGGCCGCTCCCGGACGTCCCCGACGACCTCGTCGATGTAGGGACAGGGCCTGACGCCGCCGTCGACCCCCACGTGAATCCACCGGCGTCCAGCCATGCATCCCAGCATCTCTCCCTCGAAGTATGTGCTGGCAAATACCCTGGGGCCGCCGGGGGTCTGGTTGACCTTCTTATAAAACCTGAGGATCGTCTCCCGGTCTATCTGGGTCAGCTCCTCCACCGGGGATCGGGGTATCCCCTCCCATATCGAGAACTCGTGGACCCCGAGATCTGTGGCGAGGTCGTAGATCTCGAAGATCTCTGATACCCTGTCGCCTTTGACGTGGGTCGATACGGTGACTAGGAGGCCGGCTTCGAGGGCCATCTTCATCGCTGCCACCGCCTTCTCGAAGGAACCGGGGACGCCTCGGATCTCATCGTGGACCGCGGGATCGGTGCTGTAGATCCCGATAAGGATGTTGTACAGGCCCGCTTCCTTCAGCGCTCTCGCTTTTTCTGGGGTCATCTCCAGGCCCGGGGTGAAGAGGTTGACGACCGCCCTCCTGGGATCGACGGAGCGGACGAGATCGAAGATCTCTTCTTTCAGGAGCGGGTCTCCTTCGGTGAAGGTGATGATGGAGGCCCCCAGGTCCAGGGCTTCGTCGACGACCCGCTTGATCTCATCGGCGGTCAGCTCCCCCTCCCCTTCTTTGATGAGGCAGTGGTGGCAGCTGCATCCGCACTTCCTCGTCACCTCTATGCTGACGGTCTGGGGGACATATCGCCCGATGGCGATCTTCGCTTCGCTTAGGATGAGCCTCTTGAAGGGGCCGCTGGGGATGGGGGGTAGCCACGTAGAGGCGACGATATCGCCCTCCCTCACCAGGGCGGGCTTCTCCTCGGCCAGCCTCTGGTTGATCTTGTTCAGGGCAGGCTGGACCAGCATTGATATAGCTCCTCGGGCCTGGAGCATCCTGCTATCCGGGTCGTAGTCCACCGTGAGGGCGGTGGTCTTCAGTAGAGGGGTCATCGGGTTTCATCTCGGCCGGGGAAGTTATAGAGTTATCGATCGGCCCGCCCAAGACGTAGAGTTAAATAACTAGATAGCGAGTAGGGCCCGGTGATATTGAATTGTCGGAAGTCATCGTCCTCGCTTACTCCGGAGGGCTCGATACATCGGTCTGCATCCCCCTCCTCCGGGAGCGTTACGGCTTTGAGAAGGTGATAACCGTCCTGACGGACGTCGGGCAGCCGAAGGAGGATATCGAGAGGGGAAATGAGAGGGCAGAAAAGCTGAGCGACGGCCATTACGTCATCGATGCTCGGGATGAGTTCGTGAGGGACTACATATTCCCCGCCATCAAGGCCAACGGCTCCTACGAGGGCTACGTCCTGGGCACCGCCATCGCAAGGCCTCTGATCGCGAGAAAGACGGTGGAGATCGCAGAAGAGCTGGGGGCGGACGCCCTGGGGCACGGCTGCACCGGCAGGGGCAACGACCAGCTGAGGTTTGAGGCGATCTTCAGGGCGACGGACCTGCGGGTGGTGGCGCCGATGCGCGAGCTGGACCTCAGCCGGGAGTGGGAGATCGATTATGCGAGAGATCACGGGATCGACGTCCCCGTAACCCGGGAGAAGCCCTGGTCGATAGACGAGAACCTCTGGTCCCGGTCCATCGAGGGCGGCCGTCTCGAGGACCCGTTCTTCGAGCCGCCCGAGGAGATCTACGCCTGGACTAAGCCCCCGGAGAGGGGGGTCCCCCCCGAGAAGGTGGAGATCGAGTTCTCGAAGGGGGTTCCCGTCGCCCTCGACGGCGAGAGGATCGGCGGCGTCGAGCTGATCGAGAGGCTCAACTGAATCGCGGGAGAGCACGGCGTCGGCAGGACCGACATGATCGAAGATAGGGTCCTGGGCCTGAAGGCGAGGGAGAACTACGAGCACCCGGCGGCGACGGTCCTCCTCACCGCCCACCGGGACCTGGAGCGGCTCGTCCTCTCTCGGGCAGAGCTGCGGTTCAAGGCCGCCGTCGACGATGCCTGGTCGGAGCTGGCGTACATGGGGCTTGTAAACGACCCCCTCTACGCCGACCTCTCCGCTTTCGTCGACGAGAGCTCGAAGAGGGTCAACGGCGTCGTCAAGATGAAGCTCCATTGCGGGAGGGCCTATCCCGTGGGCAGGAAGTCTCCGGACGCCATATACGACCAGGAGATGGTCTCCTTCGACAGCCAGACCCTGAGCCAGAGGGACTCGGAGGGATTTTCTAAGTACCACGGGTTCCAGGCGCGGTTCCTGGCGAAACGGTGATGGTCAGACTAAGGGCAGACTATATCAACAATTAGAGCCCGAGATCTCCCCATGGCAGAGCTTATAATATCTGAGAAGTCGGGCCCCGCCGACCTCGCCCCCATCGCCCTGGCTGCGAACCAGATCCTGGGGCTTCCGGTGACCCTGAGGTCCCTTCAGTTCCCTGGGGTGAGGGTGGAGGGGGGGGAGGTCATCGACGACGGGTACTCGGGACCGGTCCTCGAAGAGGTGATGGCATCGGGAAAGGCGTTGAGGACCGTCCCCAAAAGCGGCGTCTATCAGGGCGTCCCCGTCTCCGTCGCCCCCATAAGGGATAAGGCGGGCGAGGTGATCGCGGCGATGGGGGTCGTAGACGTCGTGGGCACCATCGACATACCTTCCGTCTTCGGCGCCTACACCGAGGTCGTCAAAGAGGTTTCAGCGAAGAGATGAGGATCCGCAGGGGGGTGGTGGAAGATCTCCCCTCGATCCTCGCCGCAGAACGGGCCTGCTTCTCAGAAGAAGGGGCCTTCTCGGCAGAGGTCCTCTCCTTCTTCCTGGAGGAGGGCGTAACCTTCGTCGTCGAGGACGTCGGACTCGTCGGCTTCGTCATGGGTTTTGGGGCCGGCGATCTTGGGAAGGTGGCAACCCTGGACGTCATCCCAGGGCGGCGCAGGGTGGGGCTGGCCCAAAGG
This sequence comes from Methanothrix sp., assembly GCA_020844795.1. Classification (GTDB taxonomy): domain Archaea; phylum Halobacteriota; class Methanosarcinia; order Methanotrichales; family Methanotrichaceae; genus Methanocrinis. The sequence goes on from CP086218.1 coordinate 493,640, forward strand.
CTGATGGAGGCGCTGGAGGCGGAGCTGGCGTTCCGAGGGGTCGAGGTCGTCACCCTGGAGGTGGCGGTGGATAACCGGAGGGCCATCGCCCTCTATGAGAAGCTCGGCTACCGGGAGGCCGCCCTCCTGGAGGGGTACTACGGGACCGGAGATGACGCCATTCTCATGGCCAAGCTCCTGGAACCGGAAGGACGCCCCCTCCAAACCACAAGATATATCGATATCCAGAACGATTTACCTTGACATGAAGTCCTGGGCCCTCCCGATCCTCGTCGTCTTCCTCGCCTCTTCTCTTCCCGTCGCCGGAGACGATGAGCCGGGGGGGTGGCTCGGCAAGGCGATAACCTTCTACTCCAGCGGTTCTTACGATCTGGCTCTCCTTTACGTCAACAAGTCTCTGGACATCGATCCCGCCTATCCCGACGCCTGGAATCTGAAGGGGTACATCGAGAGCGACCTGGGAAGGTTCGACGCTGCAGAGAAATCTTTCAACAGATCTCTCTCCATCGAACCCTCAGACCCCCGGATCTGGTACGGCCGGGGGTTCGCCCTCCACAGCCTCGGGAGGTATGAGGAGGCTGTAGGTTGCTACGATCGAGCCCTGGAGTTCAACTCATCCGGCACCGACCTCTGGCGGGCGAGGGGTTTTGCCCTCTACAGCCTCGGGAGGTACGGGGAGGCGGTGGCATCTTACGATGAGGCTCTCGTCATCGACCCAGACCAGACCGAAGTCTGGTACAGCAAAGGGCTCGCCCTCTCCGGCATGGGACGGTATGACCAGGCGATCGAATGTTACGACTTAGCCATCACGATCGACGAATCGGACGTCGCCTCATGGCACGCAAAGGGCTTCGCCCTCTTCAGCCTAGGAAGGAGCGATGAGGCCCTCCAGTGTTACGATCGGGCGATAGAGATCGACCCCTCCCGCGCCGATGTATGGTACAACAAGGGGATCGTCCTGGCGAGCCTGGGTGGGTACGACGAGGCGTTCAAAAGCTACGATTTCGCCTCGGATATCGATCCCCACCACCACGCCGCATGGTACAACAAGGGGCTCGTCCTCTACAGCCTGGGGATGTTTGAGGAGGCGATGGCGTCTTACGACCGAGCACTAGAGATCGATCCATCCCTGGCGGCCGTCTGGAACAGCAAGGGGAACGCCCTCTTCAGCCTCGGCAGGTTGGATGAGGCGCTCAGCTGTTACTCCAGGGCCGTGACCATCGATCCAGGTTATCCGAACGGCTGGTATAACCAGGCCATCGTCCTCCATCGGCTCGCCCGCCCGGATGAGGCGGTGGAGGCGTACGACCGGGTGATAGAGATCGATCCCGCCTACGATGGCGTCTGGTTCAATAAGGGTCTCGCCCTCTATGCCATGGCCAGGTTCCAGGATGCGATAGACTGTTTCGAGAGGGTTTTGGAGAGGGATCCCGCGAACGGTGACGCCTGGTACAACAAGGGGCTCGCCCTGGGGCGGCTGGAGAGGTACCAGGAGGCTCTGGACTGTTATGACGAGGCCCTCTCGATCTATCCGGGACGGACGGACTTTTTGAACAACAGGTGCAGCACCCTCTACAGCCTCGAAAGGTACAACGATTCGGTCGGCTGTTACGAC
>CP086218.1:495354-507094 GCA_020844795.1 Methanothrix sp.
ACCGCATCGGCAGCCGCGAACGTCAACCTCATCTCCTCTCGGGGGCTCTCCCTTGAAGTAATACCCCAGCAGGAATGCGCCGTGGCGGGTGAAGTCGTAGCCTTCATCTACCAGATCGAGAACGTCGGAGACTTTTTGATAAAAATGCTTCACCTGAACGACTCCATCGGCGGTCCCCTCGCCATCAACGCAACCCTCATCCCAAAGGAGAGCCTGAACCTCACAAGGGAAGGCATCCTCCCTGAGACGGATATATCGGTCCCCCTGTCAAACGATGTCTCCATCTCGGGGGTCGATTCCATGGGCGATGCGGTCTTTGTCTACTCTGAGGTGGTCCTTCAAGCCTGCTGAAGGCACCCTCTCTTTCAAATGTTATAATGGGTCTTCGCCTTTATCACTCTCGATCTAAAATACGCCTTGGGAAGGATATGGGAGATGGATCAGCCTAGAGAGGCGACCCGCTCGACATAGGAATCGACGTCGAACTTAGACCTCGCCCCTCTATAGCTCATGTACCTCACTTTCCCGAAGACCTCCCTCTCACCCCAGGCCCGGTCGTGGACCCCTCCGATCGACCAGGCTATCCCCGTGTAGCCATTTGGGTCTCTTCCGTCCAGCTCGTACCTGTCGTTGAGATATATGGCGATCCTCAGGGCCTCCTCGGGAGACTCGGTCCACTCCAGAATCTTCTTCGCCCAGTACATCCTCATATAGCCGTGCATCTTCCCCCGGAGGACCATCTCCTTCTGGGCGGTGTTCCAGAGGTCGTCGTGAGTAGCCGCCCTCTCCAGATCCTCCCGGTGATAGAGGTATTCCCGGGGGTCGGTGCGGTGATCGTTGAGGGTCCTCTTCGCCCAGTCGGGGAAGGCGTCAAAGGAGTCGTATCTCGAATTATAAAGGCAGAAGTTGTCCGACAGCTCCCTTCTCACCACCAGCTCCTCGAGGAAGGCGGCCTTGGATCTCTGATCGGCGCCGGCCCGATAGACTTCGAGGGCAACCCTCGCGGCAGATATCTGGCCGAAGTGGAGGTAAGGTGAGAGGTTCGACTGGCCGTCGAGGGTCGGATCGTTACGGTCCCGATCGTAAAAGGAGAGCTTATCTCTGAGAAATACGTCCAGGGCCACCCCGGCGGCCCTCTCACCCGGCTTTATCCATTCCACCTCGGGGACGGACCGGTCGAGGTTCAGGTCTTGGAGGAGACGGTCCCACTCCGCCCCTCCGCCGATCTCCCAGGGATGGGGATGAACCCGGATCTCGGGGATCTCGCCGCAGAACTGGGAGAGAAGCCTTTTCAGCTTCGGCCGGAAGGTCCTGGCGGCGTACTCCTGCTTCGGCGACGCCCGCCAGCATGGTACGATGTTGTGAGCGTCCACCTCGAAGATGGAGGCGTCCAGCCTCTCGACGACCTTCTCGGTCCACCCCCTCTTGGTCGCCAGGGGCGAGAAGTCGGTGACCAGGACCGAGACCGCTTCCTCCTCGGCAAATCTGCAGACCGCCTCACCGGGGTCGCCCCGCAGGAAGATAAATGGTATCCCCTTCTCTTCGAGATCCATCTCCACCTCCTGAAGCCCCCGGAGCATGAAACCGTACTGTCGGATGGTGGCTCCGAGGAACTCCTCTGCGAGGGAGAAGACCACCGCCAGGGGCGACCTCCTCTTTATTGCCAGATCCTGGGCGAAGGAGAGGGCCCAGTTCTCCTTAGCCCTCTGGTCCCGGCTCATCCAGTAGACGACCGGTCCCATCTGATCGCGAACCTCCTTCAATGCCCTTGTCCTATCCGGATTCATGATAGATCTCCTCCTTCTGGGGACCGTCTGAGATTACCTTTTCCTTCAATAGATGTAGAATAATGGAGAAGCTTAATGAATATGGCGGAGAAGAAAAGATCCACGATCCCGGAGGGGCTGGCCGCGATAGTCTGATAAATGATCGATTTCTCCCTTGCATCCACCTCTTTTAAATAAGAGCCGTTGGGAATAGAATATAAGGAGGTGATAGTCCCATGTGTACCGTTGGAGGCGGACCTGAAATCGGCGACGTAGAATCGATCGCGTCAAAGGGCTACATATGCCAGGACTGCGGAAACAAGTTCAAGGGCATGGGCAGAAAGCCGCGATGCCCTTCCTGTCAATCAAGAGACGTGAAGCCTGCTGAGTGATGAGAAGATGAAGATCCCTCTGAGAGACGACGAGATAGCCTACCTCTCCGGGCGGAGGGGGACTGTGGCCCTGGTGAGGACCCTCGGCCAATCATTTTTTCTCGATAAGGAGGAAGAAGAGATCGTGGTCTTCACCGATGATGACGACCTTCTCGTCGCCTCCACCTTCGAGGTGGGGGAGAAGGCCAGGAGGGGTCTAAAATGCACCCTCTTTTTGATCAGGGAGATGAATTCACCCCTGATCGTCCTGAGGAAGGGCCATCCCGCCTCGTCCAGGCTGAAGACCGTCGTCTCCGTGGGGGAGAGGACGAGGATAAGGTGCGACGTCCAGCCCGGGACCCACCCCGAGCAGGATGTCCTCTGCGGGACCAGAGACCTCGAAGGGGTCGAGATCCTCTCCGCCCACGGGGGGGCAGAGGTTAAGAACTTTGCAGGGGAAGTGATGACCGAGAAGCTATTGTGAGGTGGTGCGGGACGATGTCAGAGGAGATCAGGGAAGGGTCCATCGTCAGGTACTCCGGCACCGGGACGGTGGGGACGGTCAGAGTCCTCAAGACCGAGGATGATGGTGAGAGGTGGGCGCTCCTCGATTCGACGGGGCTCTACTACCACCTCTCCCGGCTGGAGCCGATCGATAGGCTGCCCGAGAGGAGGGAGATCGCAGGCCGGAGCCTGGAGGAGATGGAAGATAGGATGAAGGCTGAAGAGGAGAGGATGAGATCGGTGAAGATGGAGGATGAGAGCGTCGAAAGCGGTGGATGAGATCGGGGTCGTCGTCCACGGTCCCGAGGTGGTGGACTTGGGGTTTGCAGAGATGGCGATAGACCGTCTCTCTGACCTCGGCACCGTCACCGCCGTCCTGGGGGGGACGATGGGGAGAGCTGCCGTCATCGACGGATCCCTGGAGGACCGGATCGAGATATCCAGCAGGGAGCTGCCTAGCCGGTCGGTGAAGAGGCTCGATGGGGCGTGCAACTTCGTCCTCCTCCTCAACTACGCCAAGACGAGGGAGACGGGCCTGGCCTTCGGCGCTATGGTGGCAGCGAGGGCGAGGCCGAATAAGCCCCTCCTCATCGCAGACTATGGGGGAGGGTATATCACCCACCTGGCAGGGGAGGGGGCCGGTATCGCCGAGAAGGTAGCCGCCGTTCTTGAGCTGGAGCTGGTGGATCCGCCCAGACCGCCCCCGCGGTTGGAGACCTCGGGGGGGGGCGGTCAGGAGGCGGATGGAGGGGGCGGTCCCCGGAGAGAAGATAACGGTCAACGGGATCGTCGTCGGCACCGCCCTCCAGGAGACGGTGGAGATATCGACCGAGGACGGCAAGATAGTGGATATCAGCGGGGCTCAGGTAAAGCTCCACGGCGTCGAGAAATTACCATCCTTAGACCTCGAGAAGGCTATTCTGAGGACTGGAGAGATTAGGAGGACGAGGAACGTCCCGAGGTCGGTATCGAAACGGGGCGTGGATGCGGTCCTCATCGATCATGCCGCGGAGGAGGCCTTCGAGAGGGCCGACGGGGCGATGGTGGCCGTAACCGTCGGCGACGACACCACCGCCATCGCCGGAGATCTCCTATCGAGGCTCGGGATTCCTATAGTCGGCGTCGTAGACGGCGATTTGGACCATCTCTGCGAAAGGGCGGCGGCGCCAAAAGGGAGCGTGGTGATAGAGGTCTCTGCAGGATCTGACGACCTGGTCGGCATCAGGGTGAAAGATGAGATCTTCGCAGGAGGGGATCGGATCTCCATGGAGGGGCTCGGGATAGAAGATATCGTAACCGGTGTCAAGAGAGCCGCCGGAGGAGATCTCAGGAAGGTGCGGCGTTTCTGAAGGAGGAGATCTTCGGCGAAAGGGCATTCTTTCCTATCTCCCTTCCTCCATCATACCGACCTTTTGACTATCAGGACCGCGGGATCAGATCCTCGGCTTCTCCCTCCCAGGTGTTCTGCTATTCCAGTCTCCAGCTCCTTGATGATGTCCTGGGCCGACCTCTCCCTGTTATTCTTTACCAGGGAGATGAGCCTCTCGGTCCCGAACCGCTCCCTCTTCTCGTCCTCGACCTCCACGAGGTCGTCGTTGTAGATGACCAGGACGTCGCCCGGGTCTATCATCCACCCCTCCGCCTCGAGGTCGATGTGGTCTAGGGCGCCCATGGATATACCTCCCCCCACCAGAGTGTCCACAAACCCGTCGGAGCTGACTATGAAGGGCGGGATGTGGCCGGCGTTGGCGTAGTTCATGGAGTGGCTGGAGAGGTCGAGGATCCCGCAGAAACAGGAGACCATAATGCCGTTTCTCAGGTTATCGCTGAGATGAAGGTTCGTCTCCCGGAGCGCCTTCGCGGGATCTCCCGACCTCCTGACCCCAGCTCTGGTGAGGCTTCTGGTCAGGGCGGCTACCATGGCGGCGGATAGCCCCTTTCCCGATACCTCGGAGATCACCACCACCGCCTTCGACCCCTCCGCCTCGAAGATGTCGTAGAAGTGGCAGCATCTCTGACCATCGGCAAAGGTGAGGGCTGCCGCCTGGTAGCCTTCGATCTGGGGGATCCTCTCGGGCTGGAGGAACCTAGCTACCTCTTCTGAGACCTCCTCCTCCTTCTCGGACCACCCCGCCTCGAAGGAGCCCTTCTCTACGAGAGAGATCTGGTCTTTGAGGTCGCTGGTCATCTTATCGAAGGCCTCTCTGAGATCTCTCATCCCCTTCGAGCCGTCATCCTCGATCTCGGCGTTGAGGTCGCCCTCCCCCACCCCCTTCAGGGCTCTGGTGACGGCGTCGACCATGGGGACGACGACCTTCCTGCCTCTCCATAGCCCGATCACCCCGGCTAGAAGGGCGGATGAGATGGCGACAGCGAGGACGTAAAGGAATATCGAAGGCCCGGCCCCGTCAGCCTCTCCCTCAATTGCCAGAGGGCTTGAAGGCGGCATCATCATCCACCAGCCGCGCCCTTCCAGGACCGTCCCCGTCTCCTGGGCGAGAACCTCGGTCTGGCCTGAGATCCGGCGAAAGAGCTGATCATACTGGGATGCCTTGGCGGCGACGAGATCGATATCTATGGATGTGAGGGCCAGGCTCCAGCCCATGGAAGGGAGGGGGGCGTAGGATATCCTGGTGCTCCCTTTTTCGAGACGGACGAAGGAGGTTCCCCTCTCACCCCGGACCATCGCCTCGGTGAGGTCGGCGATCTCAGGATTTTTCGAGTCGAGGAGGCTTCCAGGGGCGAGGATCTCCTCCCAGAGGAACCCCTCCGGGACGGGGGGGCGGATCATCACTACCCCCTGACCATCCAGGAGGAAGGGATAGCCGGCGGTGATGTTCCCAAGATCGTGATCTATCTCTGCGAGGGAGACGTCCATCCCCACCACCCCCATCAGAGTCGACTCGGCGTAGATGGGGGTCGCGCATGTGATGGAGAGGTCCCCGCTGCTCTGGCTCAGATAGGGCTTCGTCCAGATGGTATCCTTAGCCCTTGCCGCCTCCAGGTACCAGGGACGCTCCCTGTGGTCGAAGGGAGCGATGAGATGTAGGGTCTCTGTGACGTCGGGCCAGAGGACGAGGACGCCGTCAGAGGTTCCGACGTACCCGATTTCAGCGGTCTCCTCCCCCTGGACCATGATCTTCAATATCCTGGAAGGTCCAGACAGGTATAGAAGGGTCTTTTCAGCATCTATAGAGATCTCGTCCCCACCATCCGGTGCGATCCAGACCCCGGCCTCGATCGCCTCTGCCACTCCCTCCCCGGTAGTCCTCCGTTCTCCACCAGTGACCCCTCCCATCCCAGAGATGGAGGCGGCTCCTACCTCGCAGAGCAAGACCACCGTCGCAAGGAGGATCAGCACCATGAGCTTTGAGCTCAGGGCCTTGCAGCTTGAAATATGGTTCATTTTTTCTTGGTTATGCTGATTGGTCGGCTCCGGCTGGAGCCTCTACCAAATCGATCGTCCAGTTATGCCCCCACATTCCGTGGATCGTCGTCGGCCTTACGGCCGAGTCTTCGAGGGTCTACTTGGTCTCCAAAGGTATAAACCTAATTTAATCCTCCTCGGAAACTACTTATCATTACGGGCTCTGGAGGGATCTCGTGGAAGGTTCATACGAGTTTCTTGTCGACCTGAAGAGGCTTAATCTGGCGTACAGACGGTTCGAGATCTCCCTCTATCTCCTCAACGCCGCCTTGATAGGAGCTTTGCTCTACATAGGATCCCTTTTCATCGGTATTTCCGCCTTCTTCAGTTTTTACTGGGAGGAATCCCTTTTTTCCCTCGTTCCGGCGGTCCTCTCCATCATAATTGGCCTACTGGTCGCGAAGCTTCTGGGGAGAACCTCGAGGTGGGACCTCTTCGCCCATCTGGACGAGGATATCTCCGAGAAGACGAAGGCCGCCTACGACAACCGCGACTCTGACTCGGTGGTGATGGAGAGCCTCGCGGTGGACGTAAAGCGGAGCCTCTCGAAGGTGAGAGCCGCCGACCTCGTAAATAACAGGCGTATAAAATTCGGCGATAGAAGCGTCCCAATCTTCCAGGCCAAGGCCGGCGGGCTCCTCCTCCTCCTGGCGTTCACGGCTGTCTATAGCCAGGGGCTTGCTGGAGAGGAGATCCCCCCCCAGCCCTTCAGGCCCCTCTCAGATCTGAGAGACCGAGCTATGGCGCTCTTCGAAGAGGAGGTGCTGGCTGACGAGGCAGCCCCAGGGCAGGGGATCTCAGGGGAGATCTACGGGAAGCCATCCCTGGCGATCTTGGAGGAGGTGAACCTGGAGCTGGTCCTCTACCCGGGATCCGCAGCCGGTTTCAGGGCCAGGGAGACGGCGCCGATGGAGAGGATCTTCCTATCCTCCGAGCCTGGGGAAGGGGTGGCGGTCGCGACGGATCTTTACATTGAGAGCCTCCCGCCTCAGCACCGAGAGATAATCAAAAGGTATTTCGAGAACCTGGCAAGAGGCTGAATAGGGATGGGATGGAAGACTGAAGATGAAGAAGGAGAGATCTCACCGAGGATGGAGAGATGAGAGAAGATCTGATAAACATTTATAAGGACGCTCCGGCCATCTTCGAGACGATAAGGGGCGAGATCGGCAAAGTGGTGGTCGGCCAAAAACCTGTGGTCGAGCAGATTCTGGTGGGCCTCCTGGCAGGGGGGCACGTACTTCTGGAGAGCAATCCGGGCCTGGGAAAGACCCTCCTGGTGAAGACGATCGCGGGGACCACAGGCCTCAAATTCAGCAGGGTCCAGTGCACCCCCGACCTGATGCCCGCAGATATAACGGGGACGACCCTCATCGAGGAGGTGGACGGGGGTAAGGCTTTCAGGTTCGAGGAGGGGCCGATCTTCGCCAACATCGTCCTCGCCGACGAGATCAACAGGGCGTCTCCCAGGACGCAGAGCGCCATGCTGGAGGCGATGCAGGAGAAGCAGGTGACCGTCGGCAAGAACACCTACAGGCTCGAAGAGCCTTTCTTCGTCCTTGCCACCCAGAACCCCATCGAGATGGAGGGGACGTTCCCCTTGCCGGAGGCCCAGCTCGATAGGTTCCTGTTGAAGGTCTTCATCGACTACCCGAGCTTTGAGGAGGAGCACGAGATCATGGAGAGGTATACCGGCCACGCCGAGCCCCGGGTTGAGAGGGTGATCACCAGGAGAGAGCTTCTCTCGCTGCAGCAGCTGACGAGGGACGTTCCCATCTCCGATGACCTGAAGAGGTGGGCGATAAAGGTCGTAATCTCCACCAGGAGCTGGGAGGGGGTCGAGTACGGGGCGAGCCCCAGGGCTTCGATCGGCCTGATCCTCGCCTCCAAGGCGAGGGCGCTCCTAAGGGGGAGAGATTACGTCGATAAAGAAGACCTGGTGGCTATGGCCCATCCGATCCTCAGACACAGGGTAATCCTCACCTTCGACTCCGAGAGGAGGGGCGTCTCTTGCGACCAGATCATATCGGATATACTGAAATCGGTATAGAGGGCAGCCGATGGACACAGATTTTCTCGCAGAGCTCGACCGGTTCACCCTCCTGGTGCGAAAGAGGGTATCGACGACCTACACCGGGGCCCGGAGGTCTGTGAAGGTGGGGCGGGGTATAAGCCCCGTAGGATACCGGGAGTACAGGAAGGGAGACGACTTCAAGTTCGTCGACTGGAAGGTCTACGGCAGGACCGAGAAGCTCTACGTCCGGGAGCATGAGGAGGAGAGGAGCCTCTCCGTCCACATCCTCCTGGATGCGAGTTCCAGCATGGGATTTGGGGAGAAGTTCGCCTTCGCCTCGATGGTCTCGGTGGGGTTCGCCTACATGGCGATAAAGGAGAACGAGAAGTTTTCGATATCGAAGTTTGGAGAGATGCTGGATCCGGGCGAGACGAAGGGGGGGAGGAGGAACTTGTTTATCGCCATGGATGATCTCGATCGGACCGCCCCCTCGGGGGGGACGGACTTCAAGAGGATGGCAGAGCAGTTCGACCTATACATCAGGTCGACGAGCCTGGTGGTGGTGGTCTCGGACTTCCTCGACGACGTCGAGAGCCTCATCGCCGGGATCTATAAGCTATCAACCCACGACCTGATCCTGATCCAGATCCTGGACCCGGCGGAGATGGCCCTCGACTTCGAGGGAGACCTGCGGTTCATCGACATGGAGTCTGAGGAGTCGGTGATGACGAGGGTCACCCCGCAGGTGAGGGAAGATTACGTAGAGAGGATGAGAGAGCATGGTGCCAGGATCCGGGAGGCATGCAGCGCCGTCGGAGCCGACTTCTTCACTTATTCTACAGATACGCCGATATTCGAAGCCTTCAACGACGTCCACCGCCGGGCGAAGGTGTGGAGGAGTTGAGATGAATCTGGGATACGGCGTCGGCGCCATAAGCCTCGCGATGGAGGGGGGCGATGAGTTCGAGATCGTCCTCCCGAAGGAGATGGCAGGAGCCGCCGACGAGGAGGCGGAGATCGAGAGGGCCCTCGACGAGCCCATCGGCCCTTTACTTCAGGATTTTGAAGGGTGCAAGAGCGCCGTCATCATGGCGAGCGACATAACGAGGCCTGCGCCGACGTCCAGATTCCTGCCGCCCCTGGTGAGACGGCTTGAAGGGATAGGGATATCCGATATCCTGATCGTCTTCGGCCTTGGGACCCACCGGAGGATGACGGCAGAGGAGGTGGCCCGGCTCCTAGGCTCCTCCGCCACCCACCCCACCATCCAGCACGATGTAGATCGGTGCGTCGGCATCGGGGAGACATCCAGAGGAACCCCCGTCGAGATCCTGGAAGAGGTGGCAGGATCCGACCTTTTGATCGGGACCGGGAATATCGAGTACCACTACTACGCCGGCTACAGCGGCGGCGCCAAGGCCGTCCTCCCCGGCGTCAGCTCCGAGCGGTCGATCAACAAAAATCACTCCATGATGATCGACCCCCGGTCTAAGTCCGGACGGCTCGACGGCCCGGTCCGCCTCGACATGGAGGAGGCGGCGGAGATAGCTGGCCTTGACCTCATCCTCAACGCCGTCATGAACAGCCGAAAGGAGGTCGTCAGGGCTGTGGCCGGCGACTTCGTCGAGGCTCACAGGGCGGGGGCGACAGCGGTCGACGAGATGTACAGGAGGACCGTCAGGCCCGCCGAGATCGTCGTCGCCTGCGCAGGAGGAAGGCCCAAGGACATAAACCTCTTCCAGGCCCAGAAGGCGATGGAGAACGCGAGGGACGCGGTCCTGCCGGGGGGAAGCCTCATCCTCGTCGCCGAGTGCGCTGAGGGGTTCGGCCATCCGGTCTTCGAGCGGTGGGCTAGAGAGGCCAGATGCGCCGAGGATTGTGTCGAGCGGTTCGGTCGGGAGTACGAGTTCGGGGGGCACAAGGCGGCCCTGATCGCGAGAGACTCCCTGGATAAGGATCTGATCCTCGTCTCCTCCCTGGGCTCAGCCCTGGCAGAGATGGTCTTCTTCCGCCATGCCAGCAGCCTCGCCGAGGCCCTCGCCATGGCCAGGGAGAGGCAGGGGAAAGACGCCAGGACGATCGTCATGCCCCACGGGGATCTGACGCTGGCGACCGGAGGATGAGGCCTCAGGGATAGGTCCTGGTCTGATAGCCCCCGGTGGAGGCCAAAGGGCGATGAGGGCCGGATCGATCCGACGTCCTGCATCGTCGGCGGTCCCCTACCTTTCCTCATGGGAGAGAGGCGGCGGGGATATCAGAGCGGCTTTCTGCATAAAAACGCCCTGAGACGGTATCGTCCTTCTCCGAGGAGGAAGTCATCGTAGGAGTCTTCCATCACCTTCTGGCGGATTTCAAGTCCGAGATCTTCCAGTAGAGATAACCAGACCGTCGATGGAAAGAGCCCCTGTCTGTGGAGGTCGCAGATCACTTCCAGCTCGTCCTGGCGGCGGATCAGATAGACGAGGACGGCTTCATAGATCGCCGGATCAGACCAGCACCTTTGATTCTTCTCAAATATGGTGACCTGCAGATCTCCCTGCGATCCGGCATATGCGAAGTTGTTCTCCATGAACTCTTCGCTGACGAGGGCGACGATGAGGAGGACCCCGCCCGGCCTGAGGTGTCCGTTCGCCGTCGAGATCGCCTTTCGAAGGTCTTCCTCCGTCGTCATATATCCGATGCTGTCGGGGATGGTGACGGCGTCGAAGGTCTCATTAAGCGATAAATTTCGCATGTCGCCCTGGATGTATCGAACCTCGGGGTTGAGCTTTCGCGCCATCTTTAGCATCCCCTCGCTGACGTCGACGCCCGTCACAACAAACTCCCTCTTGAATGTGAAATCATTGAACCCCGCCCCACAGCCGAGATGAAGGAGCGTTTTCACCTCGATCCGGGAGTTTGAGCGGATCAGCTCACAGAAATACTCGGTATCTTCCCTGACGTCCTCGGGAGATGAGACCACCGTATCAGTCCAGGCGAGGTCGCCGTAGGCCAACCATTCTGATCTTTCCATTCGCCTCTCTCCAGATCCCAATCTGGATGGCCGTCTCAAAAGAGATTTCGGCCATCGCCCGGTCCAAGCGGCCCTGGAGGGACGGCCCGAAAGCTCCGCCAGGATCTCTCCATCGGCCTCGCGGGCCATCTCGCCCCGGACGATCGGACCGAAGGAGGGCGGCCATCGAGACGCCGGTTTCTCGAAGGGGCGGCGGGGACCTCTCCCCCATATGCGGTATACCGATGGCGCGATCTCGGAGGAGGGCGCTGTCGCAGCCCGGGGGCGCGGGCGCCAGGCACCCGGGCGGCGCCGGATGGGGGGGCGGCCAGAAGCGTTGGGTTGGGGCTAAGGTTGCAAGATGCGGGGAGGGATCGATTCGAGGAGCTTTTGCGTTCCCTGAATCTGTGATCGTATGCAGATTCTTTTATAAGGATTGGACCATCATCATCTGATGTAGTGATGATACGCCGTAAATATTCTCAACAGAACTGTGGTTATCGGGGGCGCTTGAATGGAGACGGTCAGATCGAAGAACGACGTGCAGATCCGGCCGCCGGATGAAAGATGGCTGCACATAATAGAATCTCACACCGAGATGGCGGGCCTCTATTCCGAGGTCCTGGACGCGGTAGAGGACCCTGATGTGATCTATGAAGCCGAGTC
>CP086218.1:507194-510177 GCA_020844795.1 Methanothrix sp.
ATGGGGGTGAAGCTGGGGATGCTCCCCATCGGAGAGACGATAGGTGGAGAGCTTCCGAAACGCGGATCGATCCTCTTTATAGTCGTTGTCACCTTCGCCATATCCTTCCTGGTCACCGTCGCCGAGCCGGACGTGAGGGTCCTGACAAGCGTCATCAGCAACGTATCGAGCGACTCCATCTCCAGGAGCGCCCTACTCTTTGCGGTGGCTTTCGGGGTCGGTATATTTATGATCCTATCGATGCTACGGATCGTATTCGGCGTTCCCATCAAATACCTCTACGCTGCGAGCTATCTCCTCGTCATCATCCTCGCTTTTTTCACCCCGGCCGAGTACTTTTCCATATCTTTCGATGCCGGCGGGGTTACGACGGGGCCGATGACCGTCCCCGTCATCCTCGCCCTGGGGATAGGGGTCTCGACGGTGATGGCCGGGAGATCCCCCCTCGCCGACGGCTTCGGCCTCATCGGCTTCGCCTCCATCGGCCCCATCCTGGGGGTCATGCTCCTGGGGGTGCTCCTCAATTGATCGCCACCGTGGTGGAATCGATGAGACACGCCGTCATCGACGTCGTCCAGGCGATAATACCTTTGGTGATCTTCTTTCTCATATTCCAGGCCGCCTATCTCCGCTATCCGAATAAGTACGTCTTGAGGCTCCTCACCGGGATGGCGCTGACGGCCGTCGGCCTTGTTCTCTTCCTTGCGGGGGTCTTCATAGGGTTTCTCCCCGCCGGACAGGAGATAGGGAGGTTCTTTGGGAGCTTTGAAGATAAGTGGATGCTGATCGCCCTGGGAGTGCTCCTCGGCTTTCTCGCCACCTACGCCGAACCGGCGGTGCGGATCCTCTGCTATCAGGTGGAGAAGGCCTCCACAGGCTACATAAAGTCTCAGCTGATGCTCTATACCCTCTCCATAGGGGTAGCGGTCCTGGTGGGGGTCGGGATGGCGAGGATATCCTACGGGATCCCCCTCGCCTACATAATCATCCCCGGATACATCCTGGCCATCCTCCTCCTCTTCGTAACCGACAGGGATTTCATAGGGATATCCTTCGATGCTGGGGGGGTCGCCACGGGGCCGATGGCCGTCACCTTCCTGATGTCCGTCGCCGTGGGGGCGGCGGCGATGATAGAGGGGAGAGATCCTCTGATAGACGGCTTCGGCCTGATAGCCCTCATCGCCCTGGCGCCGATAATATTCGTCATGTCCCTGGGGGTAATTATTCGGTTGAAAAGAGGTGGTGAATAATGAAGTGCGAGACCGATATGTCCCTGATCGTCACCATAGTCAAGAAGGGATGGGGTGACGAGGTCCTCTGCGCCTCCAAGGACGCCGGCGCAGAAGGAGGCACGATCCTCTTCGGGAGGGGCGTGGGCGTCCACGAGCAGAAGAAGCTCCTGAACATCATGATCGAGCCGGAGAAGGAGGTGGTCTTCACCGTCGTCTCTTCCTCGGAGGCCGATGGCGTCATCGAGGCGGTGGTAGAGGCCGGAAAGCTGAACGAGCCGGGGAGGGGGATAGCCTTCATCCTCCCCATCGAGAGGTTATTGGGGAGGGTCCATAAGACGGCCGCGGAGAAGGAAGCCGGGGAGGAGGAAGGCGAGGAAGATGCGCCGCCGGCTTCCGGGACCGGCGAAGAGGAGAATCCGGTGGTCATAAGTTGAGCTTGCGAGCCCTCCGGTCGATCGTTGAGATCGGATTTTCAGAGCCTGCGGCCTCGCCCTTGATCTGGTTACGGATCCGATACGCCATGCCGCCGGAGACGCCCGGATATCGATCCCTCTTTTTAACCGATCGACGACGCCGTATCGATATATCGATGAGTTATCGATGAGGGAAGGAATACGCCAGCCTTCAGTATCCTCCGAACCTCCTCCTGATGGCCGCCCTCGCCAGGTCCGCCGTGATGTTGAGGACGGTGACGATAAGTAGGAGGACGAACCCCACGGCGAAGAGAGAGTGGTAGTGGAGGGAGCCGTGGGCCACCTCCCCCATCTCCCCGGCGATGACGGAGGTGAATATGGCGCTGGGATCGAAGATGTCGAAGATCGGCGAGGGGAGCCTCGGCATGTTCCCCACCACCAGGAGGGCGGCCATCGTCTCGCCGATGATGTTTCCGACGTTGAGGACGACGGCGGCGATGATTCCCGAGGAGGCGGCGGGGAGGCTCACGCCCCGGACCGTCTGCCACTTGGTGGCGCCGAGGGCCAGGGACCCCTCCTTGAACTCCTGGGGGACGGCCCGGAGGGCGTCCTCGCAGATCGTCGTCAGCGCCGGTATGAACATGATCCCCAGGAGGATCGAAGCCGCCAGGATCGACCTTCCTGTCAGCATATCGAAGCTCCTCTCCAGGAAGGAGACGAGGATCAGAACCCCGAGGAAGCCGTAGACGATGGAGGGGACCCCTGCCAGAAGCTCTATCGCCGGCTTCAGGATCGAGCGGGACCGGGGGCCTGCCAGCTCCGCCAGGTAGATCGCCAGGGGGACCCCCACGAAGATGTTTATCATGAGGGCGAGGAAGGTTACCATCACCGAACCGACGATGATGGGGGTCATACCGAAGACGTCTCCGGCGGAGTGCCACTTCATACCGAATAACAGGTCGAGGACCCCCACCTCCAGGAAGGCGACCCGGCTCTCCCGGATCAGAAAGTAGAAGATAAGGACCATCACCAGGATCGAGGTGACGGCGGCGAAGAAGAAGGACGATTCAATGATAGCCTCACGAATCCGACGATTCCGGCGGCTTTCATTCCTCGAAGGGTCCATGGGAGTGTTGGATCGTCCCATGATATAAGCCAGTTGTCCATATTTAATATATAGTGGATATTCTACAATATATTCTATATAGATTCATTAAAACGCCTGGTTTGCGATCCCTGGTTCATAATCGATGATATGAAGGGAACGTAATAATGGGGTCGGCCTCTATCTATATAGAAAATTGGCAGTAAATGAAATAATTGGTGCTATTTATTTTA
>CP086218.1:510277-515289 GCA_020844795.1 Methanothrix sp.
AGTATCAGCTACGATCAGAGGATATTCCAGTACAGAGAAGCCGATGAGCAGGTTGGATTGACTCTTCTACACGGTAGGGAACGAATCCCCCTTGATATTGGGAATTACCAGCGGAACCTATTGAAAGGTCAGAAACCCACAGCGGCAACACTGGTAAAGATGAGATCGGGTTACTATATTGATATCCAGGTAAAATCGGAAGCTCCCGATACCATAGAGACCGATAAGGTGATAGGAGTCGATTTGGGGATAACTGATCTTGCAGTAACTTCAGAAGGTGAGACATATTCAGGATCTGAGATTAAAACTGTAAGAGACCACTTCGCCCAACTGCGAACCGACCTCCAACGCAAAGCCTCGAAGGGCACAAGAAGTACCAGACGGAGATGTAGACAACTTCTGAAACGGCTGTCGGGTAAGGAGCAAAGGTTCCAGAGATGGGTTAACCATGGGATCAGCAAAAGCATAGTTCAGAGAGCCATCGAAACCGAGTCTGCAATTGCATTGGAAGATCTATCGGGGATCAGGCAGACGTCTAATCGTCGAATCAAGTCTTTACACAAGTGGGCGTTCTACCAGCTTAAAGAGTACGTGAGCTATAAGGCACTAGGTGCTGGTATCCCTGTGATTCTAGTAGAGCCCGCTTACACAAGCAAGACCTGTCATCAGTGCCACCACATCGGAGACAGGAACGGGAAGGTGTTTTCCTGTCATTCGTGTGGTTGGGGTGGGGACGCAGACTACAACGGGGCCAAAAATATTGCTGATCTTGGGGCTGCTGTAAACCAGCCCGGAGGTCCGGGGTTGTTCTGCCTAATCGAGGCAGAAAAGATTCCAGGGCTGCAGAAAGCCCCCCTCTTCAGAGGGGGGTAGTTTACCTATCCTACGACCCATGAAGAAGCGGATCTCTGGCTGGGGGACTTCCTGGAGAGGAGGCTTGCTCACTTCGGCGACTACGAGGACGCCATGAAGGCCGACGACCCCTTCCTATTCCATTCCCTCCTCTCTTCCTCCCTCAACGCCAGCCTGCTCACCCCCCGAGAGGTTCTGGATAGGACCCTCGATTATGCCGGGAAGGCCGACGTCCCCATAAACTCCCTGGAGGGTTTCATCCGGCAGATCATCGGATGGCGCGAGTTCATGAGGGCGGTCTACCTCCTCGAAGGGGAGAGGGAGAGGAGATCGAACTTCTGGGGCCACAGCGAGAAGATCCCCCCATCTCTATACAGCGGCACGACGGGGATCGAGCCTGTCGACCGGGTCGTCTCCCGGGCGATGGACCACGCCTACGCCCATCATATCGAGAGGCTGATGGTCCTTGGAAACTTCATGAACCTCGTCGAGATCGACCCCGACGAGGTCTATCGGTGGTTCATGGAGGTCTTCATCGACTCCTGCGACTGGGCGATGGTCCCCAACGTCTACGGGATGTCCACCTACGCCGACGGAGGGCTCATCACCACCAAGCCCTATATAAGCGGCTCAGCTTACATCCGGAGGATGGGGGACTATCCGGCGGGGGAATGGCAGCAGGTCTGGGACGGCCTCTTCTGGCGGTTTCTCGACATTCACCGAGAGGTCTTCGAAGGGAACCCGAGGACGAGGGTCCTGGCACGCCAGATCGACCGGGTCGGCGAAGAGAAGATGGAGGGGCATAAGGTGGTGGCAGAGGAGTTTCTCCGACGTCTTAGGGGGTTAGACGAATGCGGTCGGCCCAACGGGGAGGGTTGAAGCTGTTCCGGCTTTTACCCCTTCCTCTCAAAAACATTCATATAATTTGGACCTGTAGTTCCATGTAAATGGGGGTTATCATGGAGACGATCTTCACGGAGAGGCGGGCCTTCTGGATATGGTTTGCTGTAGTGGTGGGAGTTATCTCGATCATGACTCTATCTCATGGGGTTGGTGCTGCGGAGGAGGACGCCGGGTACGGGCTTCCTCTCTCGAAAGATGCCATCGACAATTACGACGACTTCGTCTCCAGGGTGCCCCTGAGCCCCGAGGAGGTCCGCCGACTGGAGGAGAACGGCTTTGTGGTGATAATAGATCCCTTCTCCCCCAACCGGGACGATATGGCGGCTCCCTACAGGATCTTGAGGAAGCTGGAGGTTCCGATCTATGTATCCGTCGACTCCCTCCTCCACGCCTACCACATCCAGTTCGCCGAGACGCTTAGGGGGATCGAGGAGGAGCACTTCTACGACGACCTCTGGTCGATGACCGGGGATATGCTGGCGAAGTCCGAGGCCGAGTACGAGGCGTCCTCGGGCGAGGCGAAGGAGGCGGCGAAGATGAACGTCGCCTTCTTCTCCGTCGCCAAGAGCCTCCTGGCGCCGCGGGCCGATCAGCTCTGCCCGGCAGGCCCCCGGGAGTGCGATCCGAAGAGCTTCGAAGGTGCCTACCCCTACTTCACGCCAGAGGAGATCGAGGAGAAGGGATTCGAGGTCCCCTCTCCGGTCGCGGTGGCGGTGAACAGAGAGCTCGCCCTCATCCGGGGAGGTGCCGGGTTTGGATCATCGCCGATATTCGGCTATGACGAGGACTACTCCCAGTACACCCCCCGGGGCCACTATACCAGGTCTGAGAGGCTGAAGAACTACTTCCAGGCGATGATCTGGTACGGGAGGATGGGTTTCCTCCTCAAGGGCTGCGAAGTCGGATGCATCGTCTCTGAGGAGGAGGCCCGGGTCCAGACTCTTGCGGCGGCGATGATAGCCGAAAGCCTCTTCGATGACCCCGCCTCCAGAGAGCGGTGGGATCGGATCTACGACGTCACCTCGTTTTACGTCGGCTTCGCCGACGACCTGGGACCTTACGAGTACAACGAAGCCATCGACCGGCTCTTCGGACCGGTCCCGGCAAAGGACCTATCCGCCGACGACCTATCCCTCCTCAAGGCGGGTCTGGCGGAGGAGAGGCCGCCCCGGATCTTCGGGGGAACGGGGGTCGACTCCCCCGCCTGCATGATCGAGCCCCCCTTCACCCCCCAGCAGGCTGACGACTGCCTGGCGGCGACGGCAGGCCTGCGGTTCATGGGACAGAGTTTTGTCCCCGACTCGTACATCTTCCAGAAGCTGGTGATCCCCAACGTCGGCGGATTTACCGGAGAGGGCGATCCCTTCACCCGGGGCCCCTACGGCCGCCACTTCCCCCGGGGGCTCGACGTCATGGCGGTCCTGGGATCGGCCCGGGCCGACGAGATCCTGGCCGGCCTGGAGGACTCCAGCTACGTCGACTACCCGACCCGCCGGGCAGAGCTCGCCGAGGAGTTTGGGACCCTCACCGAGGAGGACTGGCAGAGGAACCTCTACTGGTCGTGGCTCTACGCCCTCAGGCCGCTGCTCCAGGAGGCCGAAGCGGAAAGCCCCGCCTTCATGAAGACGGTGGCCTGGCAGGATAAGTCCCTGACGACCGCCCTCGCCTCCTGGACGGAGCTACGCCACGATACCATCCTCTACGCGAAGCAGAGCTACACCCTCCGGGCTATCTCCATGCCCCCGGAGGAGCCCAAGCCCCAGTTGGGGTTCGTCGAGCCGGTACCTGAGGTCTATAATAGGCTCCTCCTCCTCGCCAGGATGAACCGGGAGGTCCTCGAAGAGGCCGGCCTCCTCGACGACCTCTCCCGGAGCAGGCTGGAGAGGCTGGAGACGATCCTGGCGGATCTGGAGGAGATCTCCAGGGCGCAGCTTGCGGGAAGGCCTCTGACGGAGGAGGAGGTCGAGTTCATCGGCGACTTCGGGGAGGCTCTGAACTCGGTCCTGGAAGGGGTCGACGAGAGGTCGAAGAAGACCACGGTCGTCGCCGACGTCCATACCGATGCCAACTCCGGCCTCGTCCTGGAGGAGGCGGTCGGATACGTGAGAATCGCCGTCGTCGCCTTCGACGACCCCGACGGGGTCGTCCGCCTGGCGGCGGGGCCGGTCAACAGCTACTACGAGTTTTTGCAGCCCCTGGACGAGAGGCTCACCGACGAGGCCTGGCGGGAGATGCTGGCGGAGAGCCCGCCGGCCGACCCGGAATGGACGGGAAGCTTCGCCGGCTGGCTCCCTCCATCGGTCCTGGGATCGGAGCCGAAGGCGGAGGAGGGGAAGGGGACCGTCGAGATCCGGCTGGAGGAGTTCGAGGTGAGGATCGGCTGGAACCTGAAAGATGGCTGGTACGCCGACTGCACCATCACCCTCTCGAATACCGGGGGAGCTGAGGGGACGGCCAACGTCGTCCTGGAGGACGGCGATGGCAACCTCCTGCGGGAGCTGGTGGTGGTCGTCCCCGCGAACTCGACGGTTACAGAGCGGGCGAAGGTCGACATCTCCGGGAGGAACCGCCAGGTGAACTCTAAACTGGTGGAGGGATGAGGGGGCGGGAGGAGGGAGGGCCCCTTGACTAGAGGCCGGGTCGGGATCGACCAACTGTGGATATATAAGGGTAGCCGCGAGGATCCAGGGGATCAAGCTTCACAGAAGGTGCATAAAGATCATGAAAAGAAAATGGCAGCACGACAGAGGACTGGAGGCGAGGATGCTTCTCACCATGTTCCTCCTCGTCCTCGTTTATCTCGCCTTCCTCGCGATCCTGGCGAGCCAGGGCGCCGGGATGGTGACGATGCTCGTCTTCATCAGCGGATTCATGCTCCTCCAGTACTTCTTCTCCGACAGGCTCGTCCTCAAGTCCATGGGGGCCAGGGTCGTCTCTGAGACGGAGGAGCCGCAGCTTCACCAGATGGTATCGAGGCTCTGCGCCATGGCGGACCTCCCGAAGCCCCGTATAGCCGTCGTCGAGACGGCGATGCCCAACGCCTTCGCCACCGGCAGAAGCCCGAATAACTCCGTGGTGGCGGTGACCACCGGCATCAGGCGCCAGCTCTCCCCGGCGGAGCTGGAGGCGGTCCTCGCCCATGAGCTGACCCACATCAAGAACCGGGACGTGATGGTGATGACGATCGCAAGCTTCCTCTCCACCGTCGCCTTCTTCATGGTCAGAAACTCCCTCTTCTTCGGGGGCGCGGGCTCCGG
>CP086218.1:515389-559260 GCA_020844795.1 Methanothrix sp.
CAACTGGTGCTACATCGACTTCGTCGCACGGTACAAGAGGATGAGGGGGTACAACGTCATGTTCCCCCAGGGGTGGGACTGCCACGGCCTCCCCACCGAGGTGAAGGTGGAGGAGATCCACGGCATCACCAAGAACATGGTACCAAGGGAGGAGTTTCGCCGCCTCTGCGAGGAGCTGACCGCCGGAAACATCGCCAAGATGAGGGTGACGATGCGGCGGCTCGGCTTCTCCAACGACTGGTCGAACGAGTACGTGACGATGGACCCGGATTACTACTCCAAGACCCAGAGGTCCTTCGTCCGGATGTACGATGACGGGCTGATCTACCGGGAAGACCACCCCGTCAACTGGTGCCCACGATGCGGCACCGCCATAGCCTTCGCCGAGGTGGAGTACGACTCCCGGACGACGACCTTGAACTACCTCCAGTTCGCTTCCCCCCTGGGAGACCTGGAGATCGCCACCACCCGTCCCGAGCTCCTCGCAGCCTGCGTAGCCGTCGCCGTCCACCCGAATGACGAGCTGCGGAGGAAGTACATCGGCAGCGAGGTCCGGGTTCCCGTCTTCGACTACCCCGTCCCTGTCATAGCCGACGAGGCCGTCGACCCCGCCTTCGGGACCGGAGCCGTCATGATCTGCACCTTCGGCGACAAGCAGGACGTCCGGTGGTGGGTCGAGCACCACCTCCCCCTCCGCCAGGCGATAGATCGGGAGGGGAGGATGACGGAGGCGGCCGGCAACTTCGCCGGGATGAAGATCTCCGACTGTAAAGACGCCATCATCGATGAGATGAGGTCTGGGGGGATCATATTCAAGGAGGAGCCCCTCGACCAGAACGTCGGCCTCTGCTGGAGGTGCAAGACCGCAATCGAGATCCTATCCGAGAGGCAGTGGTTCGTCAAGATCGACCCCGGCGAGATCGTCGAGACCTCCGCCGAGATCCGCTGGGTCCCCGAGCATATGGAGACGAGGCTCTTAAACTGGACGGGGACGATGGACTGGGACTGGTGCATATCCCGCCAGAGGATCTTTGCGACCCCCATACCCGTCTGGTACTGCGAAGGTTGCGACGAACCCCTCGTCGCGAAGGAGGAGTGGCTCCCCCTCGATCCGAACCTGACGGGTCCGCCGGTCCCTTGCCCGAAATGCGGCTGCTGCGACTTCGAACCCGAGACCGACGTCCTCGACACCTGGATGGACAGCTCCATATCTGTTTTGAACGTCACAGGATGGCTCGGCCTCCACGAGCCCCGCTACCCCGCCCAGCTCCGCCCCCAGGGGCACGACATCATCAGGACCTGGGCCTTCTATACCATCCTCAGGGCGAAGGCCCTGGTGGGGACGAGGCCCTGGGACTCGATCCTCGTCAACGGAATGGTCCTGGGGGAGGACGGCCGGAAGATGTCCAAATCCCTGAACAACTTCATCGCCCCCGAAGAGGTGGTGGCGAAGTACGGCGCCGACGCCTTCCGGCAGTGGGCGGCCGTCGGCGGAAGCCCCGGAAGCGACGTCATGTTCCGGTGGAAGGACGTAATAAGCGGCGGAAGGTTCCTCCAGAAGATCTGGTCGATGTACCGATTCTCTGCACCCCACGCTGTAAGATCCGATGACGCAGCTCCAAACCAGGTCGACCGGTGGCTCCTCTTCGAGCTCTCGGCGATGATCGAGGCGGTCACGGAATCTATGGAACGGTTCGCCTTCGACGAGGCCTTCAGGGCGATCAGGTCCTTCGCCTGGGAGGTCCTCGCCGACCACTACATCGAGCTCGTCAAGGCCCGGCTCTACGGCCCCGAAGGCCCCGAAAAGAGGGCCGCCCAGGACACTATATATAAAGCCCTGGAGGCCCTGACCGCCCTCCTCGCCCCCTTCACCCCCTTCATCGCCGAGGAGATCCGAAGGAACCTCTCCGGGGAGTCGGTCCACACCGCCTCCTGGCCGGAGACGCTGCCCATAGAACCCCAGCCCGAGGGCCTCCTGATCAAAGAGGTGGCCTCCGCCGTCAGGAGGTACAAGTCGGACCGGGGGATGGCCCTCAACTCCCCCCTGGCGGGGATCGAGGTATACTGCGACCTCGACCTGGAGACGGCGGACCTCTCCGGCTCCACCGGCTCCTCCGTCTCGGTGAAGAGAGGCGGTCCCGAGATCGAGACGAGGGCCGTCGAGGTGAGGCCTCAGATGAAGGCGATAGGTCCGATCTTCAAGGAGAAGAGCGGCGAGATCATCGGAGAGCTGAAGGAGATGGACCCGGCGGTGGTGGCCCGAATGGTGGAAGCGGGAAGGATCGAGGTCGATCTGGGGGGCGATCTGGTGGAGGTCAGCCCTGCGGCGGTGGAGATCGTAACCGAGACCCTCTCCGCCGGGCGTGCTGTCGATATGATCTCCCTCGACGGCGCCACCGTCCTCATCGGAACGGGGCCATGATCGAGGTGGAGGTGAAGGCCCGGGCCCCGCCGGGGATCGAGGAGAAGATCATCGATCTCGGCGGAGCAAAGATCGGAGAGGAGACCCACCACGACCACTACTTCAACTCCCCATCCCACGACTTCGCGAAGAGCGACGAGGCGCTCCGGATCAGGATAAAGGAGGATGGTGCGAACCTCACCTTCAAGGGGCCGAAGCTCGATCCCGATACGAAGTCGAGACGGGAGGTCCGGGTCAAGATCGCCGATCCCTTGGCCATGGAGACGATCCTGGAGTCTCTCGGCTTTTCGCTGGCCGCCGTCGTCAAGAAGAGGAGGACGAAGTACTCCCTGGAGGAGGCGGTCCTCTGCGTAGACGATGTGGAGGGGCTCGGGACTTTCCTGGAGGTGGAGCTCTCCGGAGGCGCCGACTGGCAGGTCCAGAAGAGGACCGCCCTCGATATCATGGCGAGGCTCGGGATATCTGAATCGATAAGAGAGTCCTACCTGGAACTTCTGGCGGAGGGGAGAGATGGCCGCTGAAACGGTCCGGGAGAGGATCTCTCCGATGTTGGTGATGATCCTATTCCTGGCCGTCGTCCAGATCCTCTCCATAGCCCTGATGGAGCCCCTCTCGGCGACGGAGGTGAGGATCTTCGACGATCCCGAATCGGCGGCAAACCCCTTCGGCTACATCCTCCTCGTCCTGGGGTTCACCCTCTTCATTCTGATGGCCCTGAGGCTGAAGAAGGGGTGGGTGGTCAGCGGCGTCGTCCTCCTGGCCGTAGCCATAGGGGTCTACTACGTCCTCTCTGCCTTCCTCTCCCCACCTCTCGCCCTGATATCGTCCCTCGCAGTCATCGCCCTCCTCCACCTCCACCCGGAATGGTACGTCATCGACGTCGTCGGCCTCATCGTCTGCGCAGGGGTCGGTACCCTCTTCGGCCTGAGCATGACCCCCATCCCTGCCCTCATCCTCCTCCTCATCCTGGCGGCGTACGATGCCATATCCGTCTACAAGACCAGGCACATGGTCACCCTCGCCGAGGGGGTTATGGAGATCAAGGCCCCCCTCCTCTTCGTCGTCCCGAGGAGGAGGGGTTACAGCTTCCGGCGGGAGGGGATGGGGTCGGGGGAAGATCGGGGAGCTTACTTTCTCGGCCTGGGGGACGCCATCATCCCCACGGTTCTGGTGATCTCCGCCAACTGGTACTTCGACCTTCCCGCGATGGAGATCTTCGGGATCGGGGCAAACCTCCCTGCCCTGGGGGCGATGGTGGGGACATACCTGGGCTTCTCCCTCCTCTCCTTCACCAGCAGGGATAAACCCCAGGCTGGCCTGCCCTTCCTCAACGGCGGGGCGATCCTCGGATTTCTCGCAGGGGTCGTTATATCGGGTACGCCCCTCTTCTGAGGGCTCACCGACAACTTTTTTTTGGCAGCGCCTCATCTCAGTTACCGGAGGTCATCGAGGTGGACGAGAACGACGTCGTTTTGGAGTCGCAGTTCCTCCCCTTCTGCCCGAAGTGCGGGACCGAGTGCGAGGCGAGGGAGCTGCGGAGGGCTCTCGACTCAGAGAACTGGAAGAAGGTGGTGGTGGAGGCGATCTACTACTGCCCGAGATGCGACAACTACTGGAGCGAGGGGCTGGTGGAGAAGGGGTACAAGTGAGCTGATATGGGAGAGATGGTAGAGGAGGGCTCCATCACCCTGAACGTCGAGGGGGCCTTCTACAACCCCAAGATGAGGCTTTCCCGGGAGATCGGGGTGGCGGTGACGAAGGCCCTCGGGGTCACCGATTACCTCGACGCCCTCGCCGCCAGCGGTGTCCGGGGGCTTCGGGTGGCAAAGGAGGCGGGGGTCGGCAGAGTTGCATTGAACGACGTCAGCCCCAGGGCCGTCGCCCTGATCCAGGAGAATGCGAGGCGTAATGGCCTGGAGGCGTGCGAGATCCTCAACTGCAACGCCAACGTCCTCCTTCACGAGAGGAGGTTCGAGGCCGTCGACCTCGACCCCTTCGGGTCTCCGTCCCCGTTCCTCGCAGCAGCGGCCCGGTCTGCCATGGGGTACCTCTTCATCACCGCTACCGATACCGCCCCCCTCTGCGGAGCCCACCTCAAGAGCGGCATAAGGAAATACATGGCGGTCCCCGTAAAGGCCGAGCACCACCGGGAGATGGGGACCAGGATCCTCCTCGGGACCGTCGCGAGGGAGCTGGCGAGGGTCGACAAGGGGATGCGGCCCCTCCTCACCTACGCCTCCGACCATTACGCCCGGACATACGTGAAGATCGAGAGGGGAGCAGAGAGAGCCGACGAAACCCTAGGCGGCGTCGGCTACCTGGAGGTCTGTCGTCTCTGCGGACGGTGGCGGCCAGCCCCGGGGATCGGCTGCAGATCGAGGGGAGTATGCTCCTTCTGCGGCGAGAAGGCGCAAGTTGCCGGCCCCCTCTGGCTCGGTCAGATCCAGGATCGGGAAGTGATAAGAACAGCCCTGACGCAGCTACAGAAGTCGCCGGCCAGATCCGATCGGGCAGTCCGACTTCTCCAGCTCTGCGCCGACGAGATCGACGAGCCGATGTACTACGACCATCATAAACTTTGCAGGAGATTCAAGGCCACTCCGGGGACGGCCGACGACCTCGTCGATAGGCTCCGGATGATCGGCTGGAAGGCCTCCAGGACCCATTTCAGCGGTGTGGGGATCAAGACCGACGCCCCCATAGAAGTCCTCGGGGAGATGATATCCTCAGTTTAACCGTTTGAGGATCAAGAGAGACGCCCCCCCACCTCGTCGAGATCGCCGCCTCATCTCCGGCTTGACCCGAAAGTTAATATGGGATAAGAGAGATAATCTGGCTTGACTGCTACACCAAGGAGTGCAGCGGTAATGTGGCACGAGATGATGAAAATTACCCCCTTCATTGCTACTCCCTTACGTCACCTCGTGCCAACCCTTCATTGAAGAGATCATATTCAGAGGGATGGCCCCATCTGCGGGGGCTTCCGCCTCGAATTTCAGCGGTCGCTCATCCCAGGTCAATTTTATAGCCCGGCAACATACGTCCTTTGTTAATCTCTACTGATCCCGAAATGGTAAAATAGGATGACCTATGACAGGCCTTTCCTATGAAGATCGCAGTTCTTGGCGGCACTGGCGATTTCGGCGTTGGACTTGTGATGCGGTGGGCAGGGGAGCATGAGATCATCATCGGATCGCGAGGGGCTGAGAGGGCCGAGAAGGCCGCCGAAGAGATCATCAGGATTCTGAGGGAGAGGGGCGTTGACGCCAGTATAAGAGGCATGAAGAACGCCGACGCCGTCGCTGAGAGCGATCTCGTCGTCTTGAGCATACCTTACAACTCCGCGAAGCCGATGGTGGAGGAGCTGAAAGGTAGCTTCAACGATCAGATCGTCGTCTCTCCCATAGTCCCCATGAACAGGGTGGGGAAGCGGTATATGTACACACCTCCAGCTGAGGGGAGCGCAGCCCTTCTGATACAGAAGATCCTGCCGCCTTCGGTCCGCGTCGTCTCTGCCTTCCATACCGTCTCCTCCAAAGCCATCAGGGACATGGACAACCGATTGATGGGAGATGTCATCATCGCGGGGGATGACCCCGAATCGAAACGGATCGTCGCCGACCTGGTCAGAGCGATAAGAGATCTCCGCCCCCTCGACGGAGGAGACCTGAAGGTAGCAGCCCAGATCGAAGGACTTACCCCGCTCCTTCTGAACCTGGCCAAGGTCAACGGCAACGCCATCAAGTGCCCTGGTATCGCCGTTGTCCTCAGCTGCCCCACCGAAAAGAAGATCGAAAGCTGCCATCTGTGAGCCTCGCCTCCTCTTCGGATCGGAGGGAAAAGGCCCACATATCGTCAAGAGATCCGCCAGGAGGCCGCCACGAGAGCATCCGGGCGGGGGGGTTGGGCCATACCCCTGACCGTCGATATACCGGACTGCGGGGGGCGATCAGGGCTGCTATCTTCCCAATCCATCGATTATCAGAGCAAAACGCTTCTCTGCCCTCCTCCTCTTGATGGCGCATAGCTTACTTATATCCCCGAGATCGACCTCTCCCCTGGAGAATTTAGCCGTCGAAAGAAGCCTCCTCCCCCGATCGGATCTGACGATCACCGTAGAGTAACCCTCGGGGCTTCCCACGGATCCTATGGATAGATCAGCGAGCCTGGAGACGAAATCTCCGCAATACTCGCAGCCTTCCCTCACATCATCCTCCAGGTCCGATATCCTGCAGGAGTATTCTTCGTCGCCGATGAAGATCGAGAACCTCCCCCGAGAGATCTGTACGCGCTGCGCCTCATCTAAATCGATGGAGAATAGATCCCGCATGTGCCGCTTCAGCCTGGCTGGATCGAAGCTCTCAAAACAGAAGAGGCCGACCAGGACTATCTCGGCGCCGGGAAAAGCCTCCCTCAGGTACCCCCCCGCCTGAAGCTTCCTCACCGATCTGATCGCGCAGGGGGTACCCACCACGGCGATCCTCCTCTTGCCGCTCCCGAGCGCCTCCAGAAGCTTCGGGACGAGGGGGACCCGGACGTATTTGGTACCCGCTGACGCCATGACCCCGTCCAAATCATCGACCATCGACGCCGATGCCCTGTACTCATCCTCCGGCATGACGACGATGGCGGCATCGATGGCCCCTCCCTCGATCGCCGAGGCAAGGATGGAGGTGACCGCGCCCCCATCCTGCCCTTCACCGTGGGCCCTGGATCCGAAGATCTCACTGTAGACTCCGATCTCTTCATCGGCGTCGCCCTGGAGGAGACTGCCCTCGACCTCCATCGCCTCGTCGGATGTTAGAGGATATATATTTTTCATTTTATTGATCGCTGTAGTCGGACAGACGAGGGCGCAGGCGCCGCAGGCCATGCAATCCTCTGAAAAATCCCGGTACGGCGCGTCGACGGCCCGCTCGACGCCCCGCAAGATGGGGCTCATCGCCGAGACGCCCACCAGCTCCTGGCAGACCCGGGTGCACAGCCCGCAGAGGATGCAGCTCTCATCGGCGAGTTTGAACCTCGGAGTTGAGACGCCGTATTCCTTCGCCAGGGCCGCGATCCTCGCCTCTCCCAGGGACCTGGCGAGGAGAAGCTCGAGGATCATGGACCGTAGACTGAAGATATCAGGAGAAGAGGTTTCGACGACAAGACCCTCTTCTACAGGGTAATTGCAGGAGGTGACCACCTTTTTTCTGCCATTCCTTTCTATCTCCACAGAACAGAGCCTGCAGGCGCCGATGGGGGTCAGGGCTGGGTGATGACAGAGGGTAGGTATAATAATTCCCGCATCCTTAGCAGCCTCCAGAAGGGTCTTATCGTCATCGGCCTCTAAATCCCGACCATCTATCCTCAACATCACCTTCGCCACTCCTGAATCGCCTCCAATCCCATACCTATTCTCATCTTTCTCGGCAAAATGGCCGCCATCTCATGGGAGTTGTTGGGGGGCCGATCTGCCTGAGGTCCTGGCCACAGCCATCACCTTCGACGGACATACATGAAAGCATATCCCGCAACGAGAGCATCTCGATTGATCGATGACCATGAAGGTATCCTCGCCCTTCCCTACCTCCGCTTCAGATATCGCTCCTTCAGGGCAGTTCCTCTCGCAGATGCCGCAGGCTATGCAGAGGTCCGGCCGGATGAAATAGGATATGAGACCTTCACATACCAGGGCAGGACACCGCTGGTCTTCGATATGGGCGAGGTACTCATCCTTGAAGTAGCGGATGGTGCTCAAAACCGGATTGGCCGCCGTCCGACCCAGAGCACATAACGAGGCGGCCTTCATTAGATGCGCGATCTCCCTGAGGACCTCGAGGTCCTCGCCCTTTCCCCGTCCCGCCACGATATCGCTGAGGATATCCCTCATCTGTCGGAGACCCTCCCGGCAGGGGACGCATTTTCCACAAGATTCGTCGCATAGAAAGTCGACAAAGTACCGGGCCAGGTCGACGGCGCAGGTATCCTCATCCAAGACTATGATGCTCCCCGACCCCATCATGGAGCCGAGCCTGGTCAGCTCGTCGAAGTCCACCGGGGTGTCCAGGTGCCCTTCGGGTATTATCCCCCCGGAGGGGCCCCCTGTCTGGACCCCCTTCACCCTCTTCCCTCCCGGTATCCCGCCGCCTATATCAAATATTATCTCCCGGAGGGTCATCCCCATGGGAACTTCTACAAGGCCGGTGTTGTTAACCTTCCCCACCAGAGAGAAGATCTTGGTTCCCTTGCTCCGCTCCGTCCCGATGGAGCTGAACCAGTCTGCCCCCATGTTGATTATCAGGGGTATGTTCGCCCAGGTCTCGACGTTGTTCAGGAGGCTTGGGCGGCTCCATAACCCCCTCTCGGAGGTGTGGACGTATTTTGGCTTCGGCTCGCCCACCTTCCCTTCGATGGCGTTCATCAGGGCGGTCGACTCCCCTGATACGAAGGCTCCCGCCCCTCTATGGAGCCTGACGTCGAAGTTGAACCCCGACCCCAGGATATCCTCTCCCAGAAGGCCGTACTCCCTCGCCTGAGATATGGAGACCCGGGCGTTCTCCACCGCCAGAGGATATTCCGCCCGGACGTAGATGAACCCCTCCACCGATCCGATGGCGTAAGCCCCGATGATTAAACCCTCGAGGACGCTGTGAGGATTACCTTCCATCAGCGCCCTGTCCATAAAAGCTCCCGGATCCCCCTCGTCGCAGTTGACTATCACGTATTTGGGGCTTCCTTCTGCCTTCCTCGCCGACTCCCACTTCAGGCCGGTGGGAAAGCCTCCGCCCCCCCGGCCCCGAAGGCCGGAGCTCTTAACCTCATCGACGACTTCCTGGGGGGTCATGCTGGAGAGAGCCCTGGAGAGGGCGCTGTACCCTCCTTCAGATATGTAATCGTCTATATTCTTAGGATCTATTTTAATGTTTTTATTTATTAAAACCCTCGTCTGGTGTTTATAGAAGGGGATCTCCTCCTCGTGGACGTCCCTTCCCCCCGTGACCGGGTCCACATACAGCAGACGATCTATCAGCCTCCCCTTTACTATAGTCTCCTCCACGATCTCAGGGACGTCGGCAGGATCGACCTTTATATAGTGGACCCCCTCAGGGTACACCACGACTATCGGCCCCTTTTCGCAGAATCCGGGGCATCCCGTCTCCTTGAGGACGACCTCCGTCCCCAGACCCCTCCTCCGTAGCTCCCCCCTGAAGGCGTCGATCACCTTCTTCGCCCCCAGGGCGAGACACCCCGTCCCGGCGCAGACCGCTATCCATGGCTCTCTTGACCTTTTGGCATCTCTGCGAGACCTCAACGTCTCCCTCAAGAGTTCGAGGTCTCCAACCGAGGCAACCCTGGACATCCTTCCGCCTCAACGAAGATCCTTCAGCACCTTCTCCGTCCCTTCCAGGGTGACGCCTCCGTGGTACTCACCGTCCACGGTCATCACCGGGCCCATGGAGCAGCACCCCAGGCAGTTCACCTTCCTCAGGCTGAAAGCCAGGTCCGGGGTCGTCTCCTCCGGCCCTATATCCAGCTTCGAGGCTGCATAGTCCAGGACCTTCTGAGCCCCCCTGACCTGACAGGCGGTCCCCATGCAGACCTGTATCATATGCCTCCCCACGGGGGTGAGGTTGATGGCCTTGTAAAAACTTGCTATCCTGTAGATCTGACTCTTGGGAACTGCGAGCCTCTCGCTCAGGTGGCTGATAACCTCCCTCGGTATCCAGTGTAGCTCTCCCTGGAGGTCTAAAAGCAGCTGGATCAAGAAGCCTTCTTGACCCTGATATCTCCCAATTATCTCATCCACCTTCTCCTGATAAAACGCATCCATTCCTCTACCAGCCTTCTAATATGCTAATGGAAATCGACATCGACCTCATCTCTCCCCCCCGACCTCCCAGGTATAGAAGATCGATAAGAAAGGGGATCGATACCCATGTATGATAATCCGGGGGAGATAAAGACGAGCACCGCTTGGGGGTCATCGGCAGATATCCTGGCGAGGGGCGAAGAGACCCCTGGGGCTCCCTTGCGCCGGAAGGCGCCATATAAAGCCGATCCCAACTCCCTCAAGGAGATATTTATGCCCATACCATCCACACCGGTTGAGATGTAATTGGGTAGAGAAGTAGTTTACGGGGGAGACGAGCGATCCATCCCGGAAAACGTCCTTTTCAAAGGCTTCCCGAAAACTTGAAGGTAAATTATAGCATAAATCGTGATAAAAAATGTTTCAAAATGTAGTTCAAGCAGCCCAATCGGGGGGGACTGAAGGCCCCCACCGCCGCCGGGGGGGAGGCGCCGGTCCAGCACCGCCATCCATATCACGGTCCGGCGATATACCCACCGCCTTCAGAAGAGCCCGCCGACTAGATCCTGAGGGCTGAGCCCCGACATCTGGAGGATCAGATACGCCCCGATCACCGTTCCCGCCACGCTCCCTATATTCGCCATGGCTGCCACCAGGATCACCCGGAAGAGGGGTATCGCCATCATATCTTTGAAGGTCTCCGCCTCGGCGAGCCTCTTGGTATCGACCATCTTCGGTTTCCTCTTCCAGGCCTCCACGATCCCGGCAAACCAGCCTGCGGCCATCAGGGGGTTTAGGCTCGTCAGCCAGGCGATCATGAAAGCGGTCAGGGCAGAGATGGGATGGCCCCGGGCCAGGATCACCCCCACTGCGCTGAGAGTCCCGTTCACCAGAAACCAGATCTTGAAGGCGGTGAAGAGGTTCGCGGTGCTGTTGGCGGATAACAGGACGGCGGCTATGGTGATGAGGACGAGCAGAGTCAGACCGGCTCCGAAGAGCTTCGGGACGGAGAACCGCCTCCTGGTCGGTCGGGCCATATCTTCGAAGGGGGGGATATTCTCCGGGCTGGCGAGATATCTGGTTATCCCCTCCCGGTGGCCTGCGCCGACGACGGCCACCACCCTCGCATCTCCTCCGAGCCGGATCAGGTTTCGGGCGATGTAGGCGTCCCGCTCGTCGATGAGGACCTGGGCTGCCCTGGGGGAAACCTCCCGGAACTCCTCTATGATGGCGGAGACTACATCCTCCTCGGTGACCTTATCGATCTCGATCTCCTCCCCCTTCCCGAAGGCGGCGGGGATGAGGGAAGCCACCAGCTTCGCCTTCTCTATGAAGGTCATCGCCGACCAGAACCTCTGGATGGTGACGCCGATATCTCTGTCGACGAGGGCGACCCTGGCTCCCATCTTCTCGGCCGCCTCTATGGCGGCTATCATCTCAGAGCCGGGCTTCACTCCGAGATCTGAGCCGATCTTCTTCTGGACGTAGGAGAGGAACCACTGAACTAGAAGGAGGTAGAGCTTGCCGTCCTTCAAGATCTCCTTTATCTGGATATCTCCCGTCTCCTCCTGCCCCGTCAGGGCGCGGTACCTCCCCTGGCAGAGCTCCACGGCTACGACGTCGGGGCGGAGGTCCTCTATCGCCCTTATCACGTCCTGGACGCTCTTCTCCGATACGTGGGCGGTCCCCACGATCACTATCTCACCCTTCTTCCCCTCAGTCTCGGAGGGGAGAGGTTCCGCCCCCATCGCGGTCGCCGATTCCGAGCCGCCCGATCCTATATCATCCAAATCGATTACCTCTCCGCTGGCCATCCCAGGGACGACCACCTAGAAAACCCTTTTTCCCGCGGTCGATCCGATATCGAGGAAGCTCCGTTGAGATCACCGTCCGGAGCAGATCTCTATGGCTCTGATCAGGTCAGAGCGAGAGACTATACCGACGAGCCTCCCGTCTTCCATCACCGGAAGCCTCCGGATCTGACGCTCCATCATCTTATTCATCGCTCCGGCTGCTTCGTCCTCCGGCCCGATGACGTATATCTCCTTGATCATGATATCGCCGACGGAGGTCGTCCCCCTCTTCTCTTCGGGGACCTTCTGGACGTTGGATATCGTCACGATCCCCCCAAGCCTCCCGTCGACCATCACAGGGTATCCCCGATGCTTCTCCCGAAACATCAGGTTGATGATATCCGGGAGGGGCATCTCAGGGGTGACGGTCTTGATGTTCCGGGACATTATGTCCTTCACCTTCACCCCCTCCAGGGGGACGACGATGGAGGTAGACCTATCCTCCTCGGTGGCGGCTATGTAGACGAAGAAGGCGATGAATATCAAAAAAATGCCGCCGCCGAAGAGCCCCAATAGACCCATGATGATGGCGAAGATCTTGCCTATATTTGCGGCTCGCCTCGTCGCCTCGACGTAGGGCATCCTGGACGCAAACCAGGCTCGAAGAACCCTACCACCGTCCATGGGGAAGGCCGGGAGGAGGTTGAAGATCATCAGGATGACGTTGATCACCCCCAGGGTCCACAGGAGGGTGGTGAGGGGATGAATCCCCCCCAGGAAGAGGGCAGACTGGAAGCTCAAGAGGATCGCCCCCGCTCCGATGATGCCGCTGACGGTGGGCCCCGCCACCGCCATCCTCGCCTCCATCCCCGGATCTCTTGGGATATCCTCCATGGAGGCGACTCCCCCGAAGAAGTATAGGGTGATGGACCGGATCTTTATCCCGTAGCGCATCGCGACGAAGGAGTGGCCCAGTTCGTGGAGGGCGACGCAGAGGAAGAGGAGGATGGCGAAGGCGAAGGAGTAGGCCCATCTCGCCTCGGTGGGCTCTACGTCTCTGAACCCGTAGGAGAGGTCGTAGACCTGGCCGAAGAGGTCAAAGCTGGTGGTGGCGGTGAAGGTCGAAAATAAGTAAGCGACTATGGGTATGATCGCGAGGAAGGTGAAGTGGAGCCTTATGGGGATCCCGGCGATCCTCCCGATCTGGAAGGCGGAGCTCATGAACTGAAACTCGCCCTGCCCGTTAATATCTTTTTTGAGGGTTTAGGACGCAGCCTCCAGAGAGATCTCCTCTCCCCTCCTATCTGCCGGATCTTCCAATTCGCCGACTTCAAGACCCTTTGTAACACTTGAATAGAAATTGTTATAACCGCCCGGAGATCTCCTATCCTCTGGCGGCGGAGGACCGCCGCTATATCGGAGGTTCATGAATATGAATAGAAGATCGGGATTTATGATTTCATCGTTGATCTCATCATCGATCATATTGATCCTGGCGGCGTCGCCGGCGGCGGGATACACCCTTCAGATCTTCGGCAACGCCAACATGGACGGCACCATCGACGAGCTGGACATCGCCGCCCTGGAGGGGATGATCGACGGCTCCTTGGCGAAGACTTACCTCGCCGACGCAGACGGCGACGGCGAGATCGACGGGGACGATCTGGACCGGATCCGAAATATCCTCCGATCCGATCCGGGGGAGATCGCCCTCATCGACGGGGCGGGTAGGATAGTGACGATTAAGACCCCGGTCTCGAGGATAGTCCCCCTCCACATGCGCCACGCCACCGCCGTCGTCGTCCTCGGCGGCGAGGAGGCCATCGTGGGGGTCGGGAGCACCGTCCTGGAGCGGGAGGGGCTCTTTCCGGATCTGATGGACAGGCCGTCGGTCGGATCTCATCGAGAGCCAGACCTGGAGGCGATCCTGGAGCTCTCCCCTGACCTCGTCATCGCCTTCACCCAGACGGGTGCTCTGGACCAGCTGGAGGATAAGCTCCCTTCCGAGGTCGCCCTCCTCCGCTTCGACCTCTCCAGGTCCGATGATCTCTTGGAGGAGATGACCCTTCTCGGAATCCTCATCGGCGATCGAGAGGCGGCCAGGGCTTACGAAGAGTGGTACGACCTTTATATGGGGCAGGTGGCGGAGAGGGTCGAAGGCATCCCCGAAGAGGAGAGGGTTAAGGCCTTCCTGGAGCGGGAGAAGACCGAGAAGGAGGCCTCCACCCGGTGGGCATACGCCAGCGATACCGGGTACACCGACCTATGCGACGTCGCCGGCGGCGTCAACATAGCGAAGGGGAAGATCGACTATCACGGGGACGTCGAGGCGGAGTGGGTGATGGAGGCGAACCCCGAAGTCATCATCGGCCTATCTTACAGCGGCGGCTACGGAGCCGATGACGACACCCTCCTGAAAGCCTATAGAGACGGCATAATGAAGGCTCCAGGCTTTGATCTCGTCGACGCCGTAAGAGACGGCCGGATCTACGTCATCTCCGGCGACTTCTCCCTCGGACCCCAGATGACGATCGGGGCGGTAGTCGTCGCCAAGTGGCTCTACCCCGAGCTCTTCGCCGACCTCGACCCCGAGGCGATCCACCGGGAGTTTCTCATGGAGTTCATGGACGTCGACCCCGACCTCGCCGGGAGCGGGGCCTTCGTCTACCCGCCGGCAAGTTGATCGAGGCAAGAGGCTCAAGAGCCGCTTTGAAGGAGCTCCTCCCCCGTGGAGAAGAGCGGTCTCGAACGGGAGCACCCCCTTTTTTATCCGACGCTGACGAGCCGCCTTATGGTGGCGCTGTGCTCCACCATCGAGGCGACGATGTACGCCTCCTCGAGGGTCGCTCCGACGGCGAAGACCCCGTGCCCCCGGACGATGCAGGCCCTGTGCCATATGAGAGCTGAAGAGGCGGACCAAGCCAGCTCCGGGCTTCCCATATCTCCATCGACGATGGGAACCGTACCGAGAAACCGAGATCCTTCGCCGTCCATCGGCTCGAAGGGGCCCTCCTCCAGGATCGATGTGGCGACGGCGTAGGGGGAGTGGGTGTGGATGATGGCCCGGGCCTTCGTCCTCCCGTAGATGGCCCGGTGGACGGGAGCCTCGCAGCTGGCGAGGGCGTCCTCAGGACAGGGGGCCCGGTGGTCCACCTCGATCAGACCGCCCTCCCCTATCTCGTCGAGCATCGATCCCGTCGCGGTGATCAGGATCTTCTCATCGGTCAGGAGGCTGATGTTTCCAAAGTGGGCGTAGGTGAGCCCTGAAGCCACCAGCTTTCTTCCGAACTTTGATATCTCATCCCTTGGGTCCATCTCTGATATCTCCTCGCCTGGGTCGATGGGCCAACCCCTCAGGCCAGGACGAGGGAGGTGGAGTCCGTCCCCGTCCCGCCGAACTGATCTTTCGCCTCCACTACGACGGAATAATCTCCGGGGCCCCAGAACCTGGTCTCCCATCTCCCGGTATAGACCCCGTTCCTGTCGAAGTCGTGCATCGGTATTATCATCTCCCCGTCGCCGCCGACTATCCTCATCTCCACAGAGGCGATATCTCCTGATATTCCGGCGTGTACCATGACGGGATCTCCGGATTTGGCGACGTATCTGCTGAGAGCCAGATCACCGACCTCAGGACCCGACCTCGCCTCGGGGAGGTCTACGAGGTCGAGGGCTGCCTTCAGGTTCAACAGGCCGTAGCCGAAGGTGTAGTCGGGGCCCGGCGGTCCGATATCGTCGGCGGACCTGAGGAGAACCCTCTTCGCCTCTATAGGGTCGAGATCGGGCTGCTTCTCTTTGAGGACGGCCACCGCCCCCGCCACCTGGGGGGCTCCCATGGAGGTCCCGCTCATGGTGATCTCACCCCGGAGGGTACCATGCCTGGCGGAGGCGACGTCCACCCCCACCGCCACCAGGTCGGGCTTGATCCTGTCGTCGGGGGTCGGCCCCCGGGAGGACCTCTCAAAGACGTTCCCGAGAGGGTCTACGGCGCCGACGGTTATCACCCTCTCGGCGGTACCCGGCGTCACTATCGACCTGGTAGAGGGTCCGAGGTTGCCGGCGGCGACGGCGACGGCGATCCCCGCCTCCACCATCCTGTCGCAGGCAGCATCCAAGAGGGATGAGCCCTCGCTCGCCTCCTCACCGCCGACGCTGAAGGATATCACGTCTATACCAAGCTCATCCTTATTATCAAGGATCCAGTCGAGGGCGTTTAGGGCGTCGGAGAGGTAACAAGCCCCGTACTCGTCCATCACCTTCACCACCACCAGCTTCGATCCGGGGGCGATCCCGGCGGCGTCGCCGGTCCCGGCGATGAGGCTGGCGCAGTGGGTCCCGTGGCCGTGGTCGTCATAGGCCTCCTGTCTGCCGTTTACGAAGTCCTTGAAGGCGACGATCTTCGGATCCCGGGCCATGATCCCGCCGAGGGACCTGTGGTTTGGATCGGCGCCGGTATCCAGGACCGCCACCGTGACACCCCTCCCGGTATAATCATCGACGGCGAGACGGGGATCGTCCCTCGGCCGGTATCCCTCCGTCACCTCTCCGAGGATCTGGAGCTTCTGATCTCGATAAACCCCCTTGACGCCGTCGATGTTAGCGATGGCCTCAAGCTGAGACCCCCTGACGACCATGGAGGCTCCCGTAAGGACCTTGAACTCGTCTCCCACCTTATCCGCCAGGGAATCTTCTCCCCTCAGGGAGAAGTCCACCTCGGTGAGGACTATCACCCTCAGGTCCTGATCGCCCAAATTCTCGAGGCTGTCCTCGATCCGGTTGCCGTTCAGGTCCAGGGGGTCGAGGACCCGGAGGACGAGGTCGTCACAGACGGCGGCGTTCCCCGCCCTGTCGACGGCGACGATGGTGATCCGGTGATAGCCAGGAGGGAGGTTGGAGCTGCAATGCCCCACGTACTTGCCGTTGCGGCTGAGGTCGATGAGAGGAGTCTGCCGCCCGCCCACCTCGGCGTAGACGGTATCGACGGAGACGTCGTCTTTCACCCAGGCGGTGATCCTGACCTTCGGATCGCCCCGCTTGATTATCATAGGCGATACGTGGGCGTTGAAGATGACGGGGGGCTCGAGGTCCTCTCCGGGGTTGATCGCCGCATCGATCCTCTGGAGGAACCAGCGAGGAGACGGATCCTGGGGTGTTTTTAAAGAGATGGAGATGGCCGCGCCGCTGAAGGCGACCGCGGCGATCGCCAACAGGGTGATAAAAAATAAGAGGCTATTGCGGCTCATCTCCTGATACTACGTCTCTATCCGATTAATAGCTTCCCAGCTTTCTTATCCGTGAGGTGGCGGCGGTCGTAGTCGCCGTCTCCTGGACCGGCGCCGAGGAGTCGATCTCTACCGTCAGGACGTCCTCGAAGTAGGAGGTCCTCGACCCCGCCGTCGCCGCCAGGGTGACGGTGTAGAACCCATCGGGGGCGCCGGAGGCGTCCCAGGTCCCCAGATGCTCATATCCCAGGGTGGGGACGAGCTCTATGGTGGCCATGATCTCGCCCTCCTCGTTCTGGATCAGAGCCCCGGCGGCGGTGATCGCCCCTGCCTGCGTCCTCCCCACCGAGCCGAGCCTGACGCCGCCTGTGATCGAGGAGGGGTTCCCCCCTGAGGCGTAGAGGGCTACGGGGTCGAAGCAGGCGACGCATCCCATAGTCGTAACCACAGGCCTCTCCAGGGAGGAGGCCTCCTCGATCAGCACCTCGATATCGTCGATGGTGAAGGTCGATCCCTCCATCTCATCCAGGAGGGCTTCCATCTCCGGCAGGTCCCCGGATGGGGCCTGCGCCACCGGGTCCTCCGAGAGGGGCTCTTCGACGGCCGACGTTTCTCTGGAGGTGACGATCGGACCGAATAGACCGGCGTCTGAACCTGCCTCGTCGGCGACGACCTCAAAGGTGGCGAATATCTTCACCGGACCGGGCCTGGCGGGGTTAGGCTCGGCCCTGGCGGACTTGAAGACCGCCTTGACGGGGGGCCTGTTGGCCTCCCAGTCGTTCCAGGTGTAGAGGCTCGAATCGTACCCCATCAGCTGGAGGGCGTACCATACCATGGAGGCCCTGGCCCCGGCGTTGGAGTAGATGACGACGGGATCGGCCTTGTCAAGGCCGGAGAAGACCGCCGCCAGCTCCTCGCCGCCCTTCATGCGGCCGTTGGCCAGAACGGCGCTGTAATCTATGTTCACGGCGCCGGGGATCTTGTCGGCGGCGAACTCCCGGAAGGTTCGGGCGTCGACGATCTGATACCTCCCGGCGGCGACGGCGTCGTAACCGGCCAGAAGCCCCGACCTGGGTCGGGGGGAATAGGTGACAGCTGACCTCTCGTTCGCCGTCCTCTCCGTCGGAAGCCCTCCTTCGACCCAGCCGTCGAGGCCGCCGTCCAGGAGCTTGACGTCGTCGTGGCCGACGTACTTCATCGCCCAGAAGACGAAAGGAGCCACGGATATGCCGTCACAGGTGGCGCAGTCGCCGTAGATCACCACCGAGTCCTCAGGGGAGATCCCGGCCCTTCCCAGGATCTCGGCGATCTGCGATGCCGACCTGGGGTTGTTATCATCGTCAAGGAACTCCTCCCAGTAGAGGGGGATCGCCCCTTTGATATGGACCGTGGCATACCCCGTCCCCACGTCCAGGATTACGTCCGATCCCTCCACATCTTTGGAGGAGGCGAGGAGCTCTCCCCGGACGAAACCGCCCGCTGTTCCGGAAGCCTCGGCCTCCACGGAGGCCCTAGCATCTCTCGGTCCCGGCGGCGCCTCCCCCGCGGCCTCTACCCTCGTCGGGTCGCGGCCGAGGAAGTCGAAGATGCCGAGCTGAAAGCTGCTCTCGCCCTTGCATTCGGGGCAGTCCCATTTATCCAGTTTCTCTTGAGGGACAAACTGGTCCGCACCTGTAGAGACGATCAGCCCCAGTATGAGGAAGACGACCGCTAACGTCCTTCCAACCTTCGAGCCGATTCCTCCTGACCTTGAGCCAGCCTTCTCGTCGGGCTGGCGGACCGAATAACTCTTTTTCCTAACCCCTAACATGTCTTATCCCCTTTAATGAATCATCAAACTCTATCGGCCCATGGCCGACGATAAGGCCTCGTTGAAGTCCCGGCCGGACCTGGGGAGGATCTCCACCTCGCCCATCTCCTCCACCAGCTCAAAGCCCCTGGCGTCCTTGGCCGTCAGGACGATGGCGTACCTCCCGGCCCCCATCAGGGCGGTCTGGAGGGTCCCGGCGTAGACCCCCTCCCCGGACTGGTACATGGTTATCGGGCGTATCGGGTCCGAGGAGACGAGGAGGTTCCTCGCCCTCGCCGATACCTGGGCGAAGCCGTTCACCGATTCGAGGGCGACCTCCACCGTCACCGGGGTCCCTATCTGGGCCCGGGCCGGATGGACGGAGGCGCGGACGATCTGGATCGGGTGGACCGATTCCCCCATGATCGGATAGATGTCCCTAGCCCTCTCGTTTATGACGTAAGGGAGGTCTCCAAAGCCATCAGGCCCCGATATGTTCTGGCCTGGGCCGGACATCTCGTCGGTACCGATGTAGCTGCCCCAGAAGTTTCCGCCGACGGGATAGGCCGCATACCACTGGTTCACCCCCCGGTCTTCGGCGGGGATGACGGCATCGAAGATCCTGTTGTTGTAGATATGGTTACCGTCGGTGTTGACGACGACACCCCGCTGGCCCCCGGAGATGTTGTTCTCGAAGATGGTATTGTTTCCGGCGGGGCCCTCCAGGATCTGGACGCCGAAGAGCTGGTTTTTGGCGATCTCGTTTCCTCTAATAATGTTATATCCCGAACCTGTCTGGAGGAATATGCCCACCACCCCGTTATCCGAGATCTCGTTCTCCAGGATGTGGTTATTGATGCAGCCTCCGATCAGCTTTATCCCGGCGATCTCATTATTATCCAGCCGGTTTCTCGCGATGACGTTGTCGTTGCAGTCGGTGAAGGCGTAGACGCCATATTTGTTCCCCACCGCCACGTTGCCGGAGATTACGTTATCAGAGCAGCTGGGAAATAGGCAGATCCCGTACTCGCCGTTGTGGCTCGCCACGTTGTCGAGGATCTGGTTTCCGTTCGATCTGGATAAGTATATCCCGTACCATCGGTGGGGTCCGAGGCCGTTATAGTTCGCGACGTTATCCTTTATCGTATTCCCGTCGGAGGAGATGAGGCCTATCCCCCACTGGACGGCTCCGGTGACGGTGTTGTTGGAGACGGTGCAGTTTTTGGAGCCCACCAGGTGGATCCCGTAGAACCCCCCCTCGACGGTGAAGCCCGAGACGGTGACGTCGTCGGCCGCGATCCTTATGCCGATGTTCCTATCCCCCGGTCTGATCCTGGCGCCGTCGCCGATGAGGGTTATGCTCTTGGTTATCTCTACCTTATCGTAGACCCCCGGCCCCACCAGGATGGTGTCTCCCGGCATCGCTCCGTCCACGGCCGCCTGGAGGTCTCTACCCGCCTGGTACGTCGCAGAAGATGCGGTCGTCACCAAAAGCAACGCCAGGATCGCCGTCGCGCCCAGGAGGGGGCGCAGATCCGCTGAACTTCTCAACCTAACCCACCGGGGTTAAGGAGGATCTTCAGTTAATAAAGGTAACGTGGCTCTCTGCCCTGCAGATCACCCCAAAATCGGAGGATTTTATCTCCACAGGGCTCTTGTAGGGGTCATGTAGGTCAAAGATGAAGGCAAGTCTTTTTATTTATCCCGATTTTATGGATGTTGAGGTGAAGAGTTTGAAATATAAATTCAGATCGGCCTTCTGCATGGCCTGCGCCCTCCTCCTGGTGGGGGCCGCCTTCGCCATGACCTGGACCTCTCCCAAGGGGTTCTTGACAGACGACACCTACATCGACAAGAGCCTGCCGGATGAGAACTTCGGGACCGAGGAGATCCTCTGGGTCACCTCCGAAGGGGGCGACCCCCAGAGGGAGGCCTGGATCTCCTTCAACACCGTCGTCATGATAGAGTCTCTTAAGATAAAGTCCCTGGAGGAGGTCTCCTCTGCGACCATTAGGGTCTACGCGACAGAGGTGGAGAACCCTGGAGAGATGGAGCTCCACTTTTACAGCTCGGGGTTCTTCGAGGAGACCGTCGTCTGGGACGGCAAGCCCGATTATGACGTCGATGTCGAAGGAGTCATCGATGTCGATGAGGAGGGATGGTACGAGATCGACGCCACGAGCCTCATAAAGAAGGCGATCCTCGAATGCAAAGACTGCCCCTTCTCCGCCGTCCTGGTGGCAAAAGGTGACGCCTCCGTAGGCTTCGCCTCCAAAGAGGACCCCGAGGGGAACGGGCCGGTGTTGAAGGTAACCACCATCACCGCCTGATCCCTCCGACGATTGGGAGAGGGGCGGACCCTCCCACCCCCTCCAACTCCATTTTTGCGCGCCCTTTTTTGTCAATCCGATATCATTGAGCTGCGGCCGTATTGGGGGAGGGCGGTAGTATGAAGCCTGTGCAAAAGGATTAATACCGGCGAGACGTCTTCCGATTTCGAGGTGAACGCTTGTTTTTGATAGGAGAGGCGCTGATAGGGGAGGAGCCGGAACTAGCTCACATAGATCTGTTAATTGGAGATAAGGACGGGCCTGTGGGGACGGCCTTTGCAAACGGCCTCGCCCAGCTCTCGGCTGGCCACACCCCCCTTCTGTCCGTTATAAGGCCGAACCTGCCGGCGAAGCCCGCCACCCTGATAGTACCGAAGGTGACGGTGAAGAATATGGACCAGGCGGCTGTCATATTCGGTCCCGCCCAGACCGCCGTCGCCAAGGCGGTGGCGGACTGCGTCGCCGAGGGGGTCATCCCGAAGTCCGAGGTCGAGGACCTGGTCCTGATCGTCAGCGTCTTCATCCACCCCCAGTCCCGGGATTACGACGCCATATACAGGTACAACTACGGGGCGACGAAGCTCGCGATTAAGAGGGCGATGGAGAGCTTCCCGGACATCGATACCGTCCTCTACGAGAAGGACAGGTCGACCCACCCGGTGATGGGCTTCCGGGTCATCAGGCTCTGGGACCCCCCATACCTCCAGGTGGCTCTGGATCTGGTGGACCTCGCCGTCGTCAGAAAGGTCCTTTCTCAGCTTCCGGATAGCGACCATCTCCTCATCGAGGTGGGCACCCCCCTCGTCAAGAAGTTTGGCGCCTCGGTCGTCAAGGAGATCAGAAACGTCCGCCCCAGCTCCTTCGTCGTCCTGGACTTAAAGACTTTAGACACCGGAAACCTGGAGGTGAGGCTAGCCGCCGATGCCACTGCCGACGCCGTAGTCATATCCGGCCTCGCTCCGACCAAGACCATGGAGCTCGCCATCCGGGAAGCTAGGAAGACGGGGGTCTACTCGGTGATCGATATGCTGAACGTCCCCGACCCCCTGGCGGTCCTCCGGTCTCTATCGGCTCTCCCGGACGTGGTGGAGATGCACCGGGCGATAGATCAGGAGGCGGAGAAGCACAACTGGGCGGTGATAGCCGAGATCAAGAAGATGGCATCCGGATCTGACAGAAGGCTCCTCGTAGCCGTAGCTGGCGGGATCAGGGTCGATACCGTTGCCGAGGCCCTCAGATCCGGCGCCGACATCGTGGTGACGGGGAGGGCGATCACCGGCTCCAAGGACGTCAAGGACGCCGCCGAGCAGTTCCTTTCAGAGCTGAAGCAGACGGAGATAGATCAGTACAGGGTGATGACCGACTTCTGAGATGCGCCTCATATTAGCCCTCTTCGTCCTCTCCATCCTGGCAGGCCCCGCCAGCCCCACCACCGAGGTCCGGGTGGGGGAGGCGGCCTCCCCCCAGGGAGCCGTCATCCTCGTCGTCGACGGGATGGGATCGGCTTACGTCTACCCAGAGCTGAAGCCCCAGGCCGCCGACGGCACCCCCCTCGCCTCCGCCATTCTATTCAACCTGACGGCGAAGGGGGCACGGGTCCTAGACGTCACCGTCCCCGTCCCGGAGACCGGGCCGTCCCACTCGGTCCTGGTGACGGGATGTTCCTGGATGGACTCTGCCATAATCGGAACGCCGGGGGCGACGATCTTCGATGCCGCCCGGGAGGAGGGGCTCCTCTGCATCGCCCTCCTCCAGCGGGGCGACGCCGTCAGCATCCTCCTGGAACAGGATGGGGTGGTCTTCTTCGACGACAACTCCCTCTGGGGAGCAGAGCCCCTGGCAGGCTCTGGAGGCGACTTTCCTGCGGACTTAGCCGGACTCCTCCAGGCCTGGAGGGATATATTCCCTCAATACAACCAGGTGAGAGGGGTCCC
The DNA here is from genome assembly GCA_020844795.1 of Methanothrix sp. Taxonomy (GTDB): domain Archaea; phylum Halobacteriota; class Methanosarcinia; order Methanotrichales; family Methanotrichaceae; genus Methanocrinis. The sequence continues at coordinate 538,675 of CP086218.1, forward strand.
CGGATACGTCGGCTACAACGCCTGGGGGCTGGACGCGGCCGCCGACCTGGTATCGGCGATGGGAGAGCGCCCCTTCCTTCTGATGGTGAACGTCGGCGCCGTCGACAGCGCAGGCCACAACCTGGGGGCGGAGGGTTACTTAGAGACGATATCGGGCCTCGATGCGCCCCTGGGCAGGCTCGTCGAGGCCTGCGAATCGGAGGAGATTCTTCTTCTCATCACCGCCGATCACGGGATGTCCTTCCCCTCCGGAGAGGGGAAGGGTGGCCACTCATCTTCCAAGTACTCAGGCCAGCCGGAGTCCCTTTCGGTCCCGGCGGTATTCCTGGGGCCGGGGGTCGACGATATGCTCATCTCCGGCCCCTGGTCGCAGGTGGACCTCGGACCGACCATCCTCGACCTTCTGAATATCAGAACGGCTCTTCCGTTCTCCGAGGGGAGGGTGATCCCCGTCTCGAATCTATCCGACCTCTCGGTCGACGTCGGGAGGGCGGGGGAGGTGGAGGTCCACAAGGACGGGGGACTGGTGGCCCGGGCGACCGGGGATTCGAGGTACATCTTCAAAGACCTGGAGAGGGGGACCTACTCCGTCGAGGCGGGGGAAAGGGTGGCCCAGGTCCACCTATCCGGCGATCAGACGATCGATATGTCGGAGAGCGAGCCAGCCAGCCTCTTTGATCTCATATCACCGATCTTCGAGCCGGAGAAGAGGAAGTACGTCGCCGCAGTCCTGATCCTGGCGGTGAACGCCGTCGGCGCCGTCCTGATCCTCCGGATAGCGAGGAGAGGATGATATTTATCATCGATTTTTTGGCCAACTTTAAATACGACCTTATCTGGACAGATCCGATGGGATGATTCATGGGACTTATCGAAGATGCCAGAGCCGGCCGGCTCACCCCTGAGATGAAGATCGTAGCAGAGATGGAGGGTAAGACCCCCGAGTTCATCAGAAGGGGGATCGCCAGCGGGACGATAGTAATTCCCGTCAGCCCCTACCGGGACGTCCGGTTCTGCGGGATAGGAAAGGGGCTAAAGACGAAGGTGAACGCCACCGTAGGGACGAGCAGCGACATCGTCGACGTCGAGATGGAGGTGGCCAAGGCGAAGGCCGCCGAGGAGGCGGGGGCGGACACCCTGATGGAGCTATCGACGGGTGGCGACTTTTATGATATCAGAAGAAGGGTGATCGATTCTACCCATCTATCCGTCGGTTCCGTCCCCCTATACCAGGCCTTCATCGAGGCCATAAGAAAATACGGCGCAGGCGTCGATATGACCGAGGACGACCTCTTCCGGATCACCGAGGATCAGGCGAAGCTCGGGACGAACTTCATGGCGATCCACACCGGGATAAACAGGATCTGCATCGAGAGGATGAAGAGACAGGGTGGGCGTTACGGAGGCCTCTGCAGCCGGGGCGGCGCCTTCATGGTCGCCTGGATGCTCCACCACGACAAAGAGAACCCCCTCTACAGCGATTTCGACTACCTCCTGGAGATCTTAAAGGAGCATGAAGTAACCCTGAGCATGGGCAACGGCTTTCGGGCGGGAGCTGTCCACGACGCCACCGACCGCGCCCAGATCCAGGAGCTGATAATAAACAGCGAGCTCTCCGACAAGGCCCACGACTTCGGGGTCCAGACGATCGTCGAGGGGCCGGGGCATATCCCCATCGACGAGATCGAGGCGAACGTCAAGGTGATGAAGAGGCTCTCGGGGGAGAAGCCCTTCTACATGCTGGGGCCCCTGGTCACCGACGTCGCCCCCGGCCGCGACCACATCGTGGCGGCCATAGGCGCGAGCCTCTCCAGCGCTTACGGCGCTGACTTCATCTGCTACGTCACCCCCGCCGAGCACCTCGCCCTCCCCAACGTCGAGGACGTGAGGGAAGGGGTGATGGCCTCGAGGATAGCGGCCCACGTAGGGGATATGATAAAGAACGGCAGCCGGGACCAGGATCTGGCCATGGGCCGGGCCCGGCGTGACCTCCTATGGCCTGAGCAGTTCGACCTGGCCCTGGACCCGGAGACGGCGAAGAAGATGAGGTCGGAGAGGGCGCCGGCGGACAGCCAGGTCTGCACCATGTGCGGCGACTTCTGCGCCCACAAGATAGTGGCGGAGAACCTGGATATCCGCAAGTAAGCCACCCACCCCCCAAAGGGGGATGGGCTGCTTACTTTCCGAGAAGGCTGGCGAAGAACCGGAGGGCAGGGGTGCTGGCTAGGGCTGCGGAGACCTTGAGCCTCGCTGAGAGGGTCGTCCCGGTGATGGAGATCTCGCCCAGGGCCCTAGCCTCCTGGAAGGCCGCCGCCGGATCGTCGGATGCTAGGACCCTTCTGATCGCGTCCTCTTCGGCCACCACCACGATCGTCGGATCCGTGATCCCCCCTTCCACCGTCTTCACCACGACGGCGTTCTTCGTCTCAAGGCCGGCATAGAGAGCCGTCCCATCGGCTCTGGATATATTTATCTCGATCCTCTCGTCTCCGAGGAGGGCTTTTACGACCGAGGGGGCGTTCTCCACCCCCAGATTGTACTTCTCCGCTGCATGCTGAATCTCTTCAAAGCCGATGGCAACGGCAGGAGCCGAGGAAGCGAAGGCCATGGCCGCCGCCAGAATAAAGAGGAGCTTCATCATAATCACCCCATTGTAGGATATCGATAAATATCCTTTGGGGCTTCTTTGGGACTTTAGAGCTTTATCGCCCCCCCTCACCTCCGGCCAATCTTTAAGTACGTTCTTCACCGATGGTAATTCCAGTATGGATATCCTAGTCCTCTGTATAGACAGAGACGACGACCTGGGCCGGAAGGCCGGGATAGAGTCACCCATAATCGGGAGGGAGGCTAACGTCGAGGCGACCCTCGCCCTCGGCCTAGCCGACCCCGAGGACTCGGACGTCAACACCATCCTCGGCGGGATCCAGGTATACGACGATCTCGCCTCCCAGGGGAAGGCGGTCGAGATCGCATCGGTGACGGGAGACCCCAACGTCGGCCTCGTCTCCGACGGGAAGATCGCCCACCAGATCGACGGACTCATAGAGAGGTTCCGGCCTGCGGGGGTGGTCGTCGTCTCCGACGGCGCCGAGGACGAGGCGATCCTGCCGATAATCCAGTCCAGGGTCAAGGTCAACGGCGTCCGGAGGGTTCTAGTAAAACAGAGCCACAACCTGGAGAGCACCTACTACCTCCTCAAGCAGGTCTTCAGGGACCCGAAGATCAGCCACACCTTCTTCATCCCCATCGGCCTCGCCCTCCTCATATACTCGACCTTCAGCTTCATCGGAAGGTCGGACTTCGCCGTCATGGCGATCCTAGCCGCCATCGGGGTCTACCTCCTATTCAGGGGCCTGGGCCTCGACGACTTCATCGACAGCACCAAGGAGACCTTCAAGGGGAACCTCTACCGGGGGAGGATCGCCTTCATCACCTACGTCCTGGCAGCGGTCCTGGTCGTCATAGCCACGATCCAGGGGTCTACCAGGTTCTGGGATTACTACACCGGGGACATATGGTACGGCTACCTCGTCCTCCTGATGGTCTTCATCAACCAGAGCGTCTGGTGGTACGTCGCCGCAGGGATCTGCGTAAACCTCGGCAAGATCCTGGACCTATACCTGGAAGGGGTGGGAGACGAGAGGGCCTACTCTTATCCCTTCTTCATCTTCGCCACGGGGCTTATATTCTGGTCCGCCAGCGTCTTCATCCTGGCCAACAGCGCTGACATGGACTTCCCCCTCATATCTGGAAAATCCGCAGGATACCTCGCCGCCTCGGCGGTCCTGGCTATCCTCGTCGCCCTCGTAGGGGTGAAGGTATCCCGGAAGATGGCGGCCCGCCGATGACGGCCCGACCTTCGGAGGGGTCGGTCTGATCGAGATCACAGCAGAGGGCGACGGCTGCCTCTGCGACTTCACCTTCGACTTCATCTGGCAGCATCAGGGGTCCCGCCTCGACCCCTACGAGGTCGTATCAGGCTCCGTCACCCGCAGGGAGCTGGTGGAGGCTCTCCGGCGAGGGGAGACGGTCAGGATCGAAGGCGACGTAGGCGGCCGCCTCGGCTCCAGCCTCGGGGTCGATCTCGCAAAGCTCGGCGGAAAGGGCGGCCCCATCGAGGAGACCGGCAACATCATCGTCGACGGAGACGTCGGCCCCCGAATGGGGATCTCTATGATCCGGGGGTCGATCTACACCAGCGGCTCCGTCAGAGCGCCCCTGGGAAACGTCGTCGAGGTGGAGTCAGACCTCTCAGGCTACAGAAAATTTGTATCTATAACCGAGGTCCTGGAGAGGGGCGGCCGCCTCCTCCCCCCGAACCGTCTCGAGGATGAGAGGCTAGTCCTGAAAGACCAGATCCTCCGGGAGACGCTGGCCGCCAGGAACAGATCGTATACGACATTGAGGGTGGAGGGGGACGCCGGGATGTCCACCGGGATCCTCATGAGGTCGGGGCTTCTGGAGATCGCTGGCGACGCCGGTAGGAACACTGGAGTTCTGATGAGAGGGGGCAGAATAGTCGTCTGCGGCAAGTGCTCCGATTTCACGGCGGCGGAGATGAGGGGCGGAGAGATCTTCGTCGCCGGGGACGCCGGAGGCTACCTGGGCGCCGGGATGACCGGAGGGGCGGTCTACGCTACGAGGGGAAAGCCCATACCCCCGGCGAAGGCCCAGCCTCTGAAGGGGGATGGGGTCGCCCTGGTATCCAGGGCCCTGGGAGTCCCCTCCTTTCAGGCTATGATCTACAGAAGGTTCGGCCTCTGATCTGCGAGATCGGATTGATAGAATTTGACCGAATAAGTCTAATTATGCGAAGAGGTCAGTAGACCTCCTCCAGATCCTCTATGTAGGCGAAGGCGTCGTCGAGCTGCTTTTTGGCCTTCGTCTTCCTGCTCTTCTCGTCCTGGATCGCCTGGGCTGCCTGGGAGTAGAGGAGCTCGAGGTCGGGTACCTGACCGAGGGTGAAGACGGAGAGGACCTTGGGCCTGCCCTTCTTTATGACGATCCCCTTGAAGACCTGGCCTATCTTCGTCGAGAGCTTCTCGACCGCCTTGGTGATCTCGTCGACGTCGAGGTACTCCCTCGACCCCTGGATGATGATCATCGCCCGGGCGGCGTCCTCGTAGACCTCGGCGGGGTAGAGGAGACCGCCGGGCTTTATCGACCCCTCTATCGCCGAGGTGAGGGTGGAGGTCTTCTTGTCCGCTTCGAAGAAGCCGAGGGTCCCCATCCGCAGGCCTCCCCTCATCACCGTCTTGAAGTCGCCGAGGTCGGTGACCGAGAGCATCTCGCTATCCAGGGACTCGATGAGGAAGAGGATCCGCTCCGCCACCATCTCGTTGATTCTGTCGTAGGCGGTCTTTATGTCGCCGCTGAGCCTCTTTAAGTACTGGTTGTCCACCAGGATTATCCCGTCGCAGTCGACCTCCATGATATCCCTCATGCTGAAGGCGGCGTTCTGGAGGTATATCGACCCCTCCTCCCGGAAGGGGAGGACGATGACGGCGACGATGGTGATGTTTTTGTACCTATTCTTAAGCTCATGGATGACGAGGGGGGCGAAGGAGGATCCGGTCCCTCCCGAGGCGGAGGTCATGACGAAGGCGATGTCGAAGTCTCCCCTCTTCTCGATCTCCTCCATGATCATCTCCCGGTTATCCCAGAACCCCTGTTTTCCCAGGCTCCGGTTCGCCCCGACGCCGTGGAGGTTTGGGACGTGGAACCTGTCCTTGGCGGCGGTGAACTTCAGCTCCTTCAGATCGTTGACGGCGGTGTTGATGGCCAGGGTCTCCACTCGGCTGGGAAATTTTTGTCTAGAATAATATTTCGAGAGCTTGGATGATCCCCCGAAGGATTGTCTGTTCACGGCGTCGAGGATCCTGTTCCCACACTGCCCTATCCCCAGCATCAGTACGTTCAACATATATATCCGTCCTAAGGTCTTTATTTAACGGCGTTCTTAAGGCTGCCACCTGGCCTCCGGAGTGGGGTCCTCATCCTCACCCTTCCAGGAACCGATAGCCCTCTTCATCTGACTTGTCTCAAACACCAACTTAATATTTATATTCTTTGTACCGTCGGTAGAGCCATACCCCGATGATGAGGACCGGGACCACCGGGAGATAGTAGAGATACTTGTGCTCCCTCTCCAGGACGGCGACCTCAAAGGCGGTCTCCTCCTGCATCATCTCCCCTTCGCCCTGATATGTCGCCTTGAGGTCGACGACGTAGCTTCCTCCTCTGGCCCCCACCGCAGCGGCAGAATACACCTCTCCACTCCCCGGCGGTATCTCAAAGAATATCCTGTCGAGGGAACCCGCCTCCAGCCGAAGGCCGTCCCCGCCGGATCTCACCTGGCCCCTCACCTCGACCCTGTGAGCGGTGCCATCGCCGTCGTTTCGTATCGATACGTTGATTATCCCCTGACCGCCGTGATCTATCGGCCCCGGCGTCTGGACCTCCATCACCAGGTCCGGCCTTCTCTTCGGCTTTATATCGATCCTGACGTCCTTTGATCTATCCGAGTAGATCGTCGCTTTGGAGTCGGCGTACCTCACCCCCGTCGCCGGGATCGTCACCTCCCCCTCGGTGACCGCGACCATCGAGTAGATGGCCATATCTGACTCGCCTGGTTGAAGCTGGTTCTTTATCTTGGGGGGGTATCCTGCTATGTACCTGAACTGGGGGAGGGGCGGAAGCTCCTGTAAAGCCACATCTCTTGCAGTATCGTTTCCGATGTTCCTGACGGTGATCGTCACCTTCACCTCCTCCCCCGACCTCACGGAGGACTTATCCACCCCCGTCGAAACCTCCAGCTTCGGGAGGCTTCTTGGAGCCATCGCCCTCTCGGTGATGTACTTCTCGGGGTATCCGTAATCGGACCTGTAAGTCGCCCTCATCCTGACGGTATCCCTATCGAAGATCTCCGTCACCATCAGAGTCAGGCCGCCCCGGTCCTGGCCTCCGTCGAGGTTCACATCCCGACGGCTCTCCATCACCCTCCAGTCTTCAAACTGGCTCGCCCTCTTCCAGGCCTTAACCTCTATGAGACCGTCCATCACCGATACGACGTTCGTCAGCTCCACCCGATAGTCCCCGATCCTGACCCCTTCCCCCACCCGGAAGGAGAAATCCCTGGTGATCATCTCAGAATACTCCGTCTCATCTTCGAAGGCCGCACAAGCCATCGGCGCCAGCATCATCGAGACGGCCAGGAGCGCGAAGACCAGTATATAGATCAGACCCATTCCCACTCACCGAAGCTAGGCATGAATGATATATCTATCGATATAACGTTTTTCATCTCCCAATATGGTCAGATCTCCATCTCGAGACTGAAGTCGATCCATCTCGCAGACCTGGTGAGAGCTCCCAGGGAGACGACGTCCACCCCTGCGGCGGCGTATTCAGAAAGGTTCTCGGGGGTTATCCCTCCCGACGCCTCGAGAAGGACGCGACCTCTCATCCCCTCCCGTATGAGAAGCTCTACACCCTCCCGGATATCGCCGGGGCTCATGTTGTCGAACATTATGATATCCGCCCCCAGGGACGCCGCCTTCAGAGCATCCTCTGCCCTCTCCACCTCCACCTCGATCTTCTTGGTAAAGCTGGCCGACGCCCTGGCTGCGCGAAGGGCCTCTTCCAGGCCCATCATCTTCAGATGATTGTCCTTGATCATCACCGAGCTCGATAGATCGAACCGATGGGGGTCGCCCCCGCCCACCATCACAGCCCTCTTCTCGAAGAACCGAAAGCCTGGGGTCGTCTTCCGGGTGGATGCTACCCGGACCTTCCCCGCCCTCTCGACGCAACTGCTGGTCAGGGTCGATATGCCGCTCATCCGGCCCATGAAGTTAAGTACGAGCCTCTCGGCCTGGAGGATCGACCTCGCCCGCCCCCTGATGGAGAAGACCTTCGACCCCGCGACGACCCGGGACCCCTCGGGGACGAGCCTCCCCCCTTCAAGGCGGAAGTACTTCAGGATCTCGTCCGCTTCATCCAGGCCAGAAACGATGCACTCCTCACCGGCAAGTATCGAAGCTTTTACATTTATTTCCGGGACTATCGAGCTTGAGGCGTCCATCTCCCCCAGGTCTTCCTTCACGAACAGCTCCAGCTGAGATAGAAGCATACCGCAAAAGTTTTGTCGTACCATCGATTTATAGCCTGCGATGGTTCTGAAGATAGGGTTGGTCGGCTGCGGAGCGATAGGGACCGAGATCGCAAGAGCGATAGACAGAGGCGATATCAAGGCCTCGCTGGTCGGGGTCTTCGATCGGAACGCGGAAAGGGCGGAGGAGCTGGGAAGGTCTCTATCGGAGCTGCCCCGGGTCTTTGAGCTGAAGGATCTGGTGGAGAGGTCCGATATCGTGGTGGAGGCCGCATCCCAGAGGGCGGTCCCCGAGGTGGCGAAGGCGACCCTCGAGAGGGGGCGGGACTTGATGATCATGTCCGTCGGAGCCCTCCTCGACGGAGAGCTCCGGGAGAGGGTGGAGGATCTGGCAAGATGTCACAGGTGCCGGGTTTACATCCCCTCCGGCGCGATATCGGGGCTCGATGGGCTGAAGTCCGCAAGCTCGGGAGATATTGAGCTGGTCACCCTCACCACCATCAAGAACCCCCAGGGATTTGTCGGCGCCCCTTACATCGAAGAGAAGGAGATCGATCTCGACGCCATTACCGAGGCGAGGGTTATATTCGAGGGGTCCGCCGAGGAGGCGGTCGCCGCCTTTCCCGCCAACGTCAACGTCGCTGCGACGTTGAGCCTCGCGGCTGGAGGGGCGAAGGTGATGGTCAGGATAGTGGCAGATCCTGATACTAAGGTCAACATCCATCAGATAACGGCGGAGGGGAACTTCGGCAGGATCACCACCCGGGTCCAGAACGTGCCCTTCCCCCGAAACCCCAAGACCAGCTACCTCGCCGCCCTTTCGGCGATAGCCACCTTGCGATCGATCGCCGAGCCGATCAAGATAGGAACTTAGAACCAGAGCTTCCGGGGCTCTCTGGAACCGATCACTATCGTCTGGTTCTCCACCTTGTAAGGGAGGTCGTCAGCGGGGCTGTAGGTGGCGTATCGGGCCAGGTCTTCCCACGCCCCCTCCAAGTCCATCTCCCCCTCAAAGGGCTTCATCAGGGGCCTCCAGTCCACGGCGGTGCTGCTCCCTTTGGGGATCCAGTAGGGGTCGTCGCCGATCCCGTCGCCGTCCCGGTCTCGGCCCCGGTAGTCGTCATAGTAGTTGCCGACGGAGGCGTTCCAGAAGTTGTGGCTGGCGTTGTCGTAGCCGGAGATGAGGTTTCTCCGGAAGTTATTCATGTATAAGAGGTTGTTCTCGTTCTTGTCCAGCCTTATACCGTTGCTGTTCTTCGATATCTCGTTGTAGCATATCAGGTTGAACTCTGCCCCCCTCGTCAGGTCGAGGCCGTTGAGGTTCTCCTCCAGGACGTTACCCGCCACCAGGTTGTAGCTGCTGTTCTCCTGGATGCTGATACCGATACCCCTGATACCGAGATCCCCGCCGCCCCTCGTCGCCCTGTTATTCAGTATCGAGTTGTTGGAGCCGGAGGCTACTACCATACCGTAGTATACGTTCCGATCCAGGTTATTATCCCGAACCTCGGCCTTGGACGAGTTCCACAGGAAGATGCCCTGCCAGTTTTTAATCAACTCGTTTCCTGCGACCAGACAGCCTGCGCAGTCCTTCAGCATCACCCCTGCGGCTGAGTTGTCGATGAAGAGGTTGCCCGCCAGGACGATCCCCTCGGAGCCTTCGATACGGACCCCGTATTTGCCGCTTGCCCTGAAGGTGGACCCCTCCACCCACCCTACATCAGATCCCTGGAGGAATAGGCCGGTGTCGCACCTCTCAAAAGACGAGTTTAAGATGGTGAAGTTCCTGGACCCCGTGACCTGGACCCCCACCTCCGCCCCCTCCACCGCCAGATCATCGATGACGACGTCGTCGCCGTCGACGAAGACCCCGGAGTTGGGGAGGTTTAGGGTGTAGTGGGACTTCCTGCTGGAGAGGTCCATATAGTAGCTGAACTTATCTTCCTGTTTCTTCTGCACCCCCACCACCTTCAGCCCCTGGATCCTGACCCCGTCCGCCCTGATGTATACCGCAGGGTTCTGGGTCTGGGCTCTGACGGAAGGGTATCCCTCCCCCAGGATGATGAGGGGCTTGTCGACGGTGAAGGGGACGTAAACTCCGGCGGGAACGATCACCGTATCTCCTGGCATCGCCCCGTCGATCGCCGCCTGGATGTCGCCGGAGGCGAAGACGGGACCGGCTGACGCCGACCCTGCCAGGGCGAGGATCGATATGAAAAGATATAATAGAGCCCCGGCTCGATCCCGCCCGAAATTCTCCACCGGGCCTTCGCCGAACGATACCCTCTCAATGTCTGAAGTGGCGCATGGCTGTGAAGACCATGGCCATACCGTGTTCGTCTGCAGCTTCAATCACCTCAGCGTCCCTGATGGAACCCCCCGGATGGACGACGGCGGTGGCTCCCGCCTCGAAGGTCCTGTCGAGGCCGTCCCTGAAGGGGAAGAAGGAGTCGGTTGCCGCCACCGTCCCCCTGGTATCCAGGCCGTGCTCTTCCGCCTTCTCAGCCCCGAAGCGGGCGGAATCGACCCTGGAGACCTGCCCCGAGCCGATCCCTACCGTCTGGTTCGCCGTGGCGTAGACGAGGGCGTTGGATTTGACGTATTTGGCCACCTTCCAGGCGAACCGGAGAGCCATCGTCTCTGCAGGGGTGGGGCCCCGCTCCGTCACCACCCTCCACTCCAATATGTCCCCTCGGTCGTAGTCCTGGACGAGATGCCCGCCGAAGACGCTCTTGGATTGGCTCCCCTGATAGAGGAGGTCACGCCCCTCCAGAAGCTCGGTGACGTCCAGGATCCGACGGTTCGGCTTCTCCCGGAGGATAGCGAGCGCCTCGGGGTCGTAGCCCGGTGCCAGGAGGACCTCGATGAAGTGGTCCCGCATCGCTTCCGCCAGCTCCACCCCCACCGGCTCGGAGAAGCCCATAACACCACCGAAGGCGCTCTTGGGGTCGGTGGATAGGGCCCTCCTGTACGCCTCCACCCCGTCCTGGCCGTAGGCGACACCGCAGGGGTTTGCGTGTTTGACGATCACCGATAGGGACCGGTCTTCCTTCACGCGATCGTACTCCACCAGGTCAGCGAGCATCTCCAGAGCCGCCTCGGCATCGACGACGTTGTTGTAGGACATCTCCTTCCCGGAGAGCTTGGGGGCCCGGTGGAGGCCGAGCCCTCCTGGCTTCTGGTATAATGAGGCCTCCTGGTGCCAGTTCTCTCCGTACCGGAGATCCTGGACCTTCTCATAGGCGTGGACTAGATAGCGGGGGCTCTCTCCCTGGAGGACTGCAAGCCTCTCTGCATCCCTGGATATGGAGCGGTATATCGCCTCGGAGGCGAGAGCCCTCCTGACGCCCTCCGAGAGGTCATCTCCGGCAGTTATGTCGTCAAGGACCATCCCAAACCTTTCAGAGCCGACCAGTACGGCAGAGCCGTTCTCTATCGCCCCCATGACGACCGCCGATCCGAGGGGGGTGGAGCAGAAGCTCTGATCGCAGAGGACTAGGCGGTCAGCTCCACCCCATCCTCCCCCTCCGGCAGAGGCGATCTCTTTCAGGACTTCGGCGGGGCGGGACCTCTGGACGGCAACCCCCCTCTCCACCATTCGGCTGAGAAAATCGTTCATCTCTGAAGACTCGCGGGCCAGGACGACAACTTGCCTAATCTGCATGAAAACCTTGACCGTGATGGTCACAAGGTTATTTTAACATTGCCCCATGCCCCAACTTTCAAGATGGAGAAGGCGACTTGAGCCTTCTCTTTCCGCCTGTCCTCCGTCGAAACCCCACTCTTTTACGGACAGTCCTGCACCGGGATCGAAGGGCAAATCTTTAAGTTCTACAGACAGCGCTTTTCTTACCATGGAAGCCGCCGATCTCATCCGCAAGGCGATAGATCCCCACCCAAAGGGGGTTCTCATAAGGTTCGAGGTGGCGCCGGGGTCGAAGAGGCTCGTCCTTCCCTCCGGCTTCAACCCCTGGCGGAGATCCATGGAGGCGAAGCTCACCGAGGAGCCGACGGGAGGAAAGGCGAACCGGGAGCTGGAGCGGGCCCTCTGCGACCTCTTCGTCATCGGAGCCGACCGGGTCCAGGTGACTGCAGGAAAGAAGAGCCCCCGAAAGGTCGTCATGGTCCTGGGGGTGGACGCCGACGAGGCGGTGAGGGTCCTATCGGAGGCGGGAGAGGGGATGCCCTGACTCCTGGAGGGAGGAGAGGCGGCCGGAAGGGGCGCGAACCGAGGGGGAGGAGGGCCTGCTGCGACCCCGAATCCCTAGAGAAGGTGATCGAGGCTCTCCTGGAGGCCTCCGATGAAGGAGCTGTCATCATAGTCGAGGGGGAGAGGGACGAGCGGTCCCTCCGGGATCTGGGGGTAGAGGGGCCGATCCTCCGGGCGGCGCGCCGTCCCGCCCTGGAGGTGGCGGAGGAGGCGGCCCTGTCCTTCAAGCAGGTCGTCGTCCTCACCGACTGGGACCGGGCCGGGGAGGAGCTGGCCCGCAAGATGGCTGAGTACCTCCTATCCTCCGGCGCCAGGGTCGATCTCGACACCAGGGACCGGCTGAAGAAGATGGTCCGCCGGGAGATAAAGGACGTAGAGAGCCTCAGCAGGTTCGTCGAGAGGGTGAGGGCGGAGAGATGCCCGAAAGGGTTGCCATAACCGGCCCGCCCGGGTCGGGAAAGTCGACCCTGGTGAAGAAGGTGATCGACCTTCTCGGCCGCCGGGCAGGGGGCGTTCTGGCCCGGGAGGTCCGCCGCGGCAGAGAGAGGACGGGCTTTCTTCTGGAGGACCTCCTGACGGGGGACCAGGGAACCCTCGCCTCCCTCGATGGGCCTGGACCGAAGGTCGGAAGGTACAGGGTATGCCTCCGGGACCTGGAGGAGGTCGGGGCGGAGGCGGTGGAGAGGGCGGTCCGGGAGGCAGAGGTGGTGGTCATCGACGAGGTGGGGCCGATGGAGCTACTCTCCGGGCCCTTCACCGGGGCGGTGGAAGCTGCCCTCGCCTCAGACAAAGCGATGCTAGTCGTCGTCCACGCCAAGTCGAGCCACCCCCTCGCCGAGAGGATCAGGATGGAGCTGCGGCTCTTCGTCGTCACCGAGGAGAGCCGGGACCGCCTCCCTGAGGAGGTCATCTCTGCCCTGGCCCCCCAACTCTGATCCCAGCCTCAGGAGCCGCCGTGGATCTCTTCGAGCTTTGTGATCTTCTGGATCTCCTCTTTGAGGGCCGGGGGGAGGCCCTTGATCTCGACGTCGAGGAAGCCCCGGACGATGACGCTCGTCGCCTCATCGGTGGAGAGCCCCCGGGCCATCAGGTACTCCAGCTCCACCTGAGAGATCTTCCCGACGGCGGCCTCGTGGGACATGTCCAGGCCTCCGCACCAGCCGTCGAGCTCCGGTATGGAGTAGATCCTCCCCTTCTCGGTGAGGATTAATCCGACGCACTCGACGTGGGCCCGGACGTCGGGGACCTTTCCGACCATACGCCCCCGGTTTATGATCTCGCCCCCGGTGGAGACGACTCTGGCTATCGACTCGGCGCTGGTCCTCGGGGCCTCGAGGATCGTCTGGTTTCCGATGTCGATGTTGCCCCTCCGGGCGTACATGATGGTGTTGAAGCTGGCGACGGCCCCCTCCCCGGCGAGGGTGGCGGTGGGGAAGGCCTGGAGGCTCTTCACCGGAGTGAGGGTGATGTAGTTCTCGGAGATGGACCCCCCCGCCTCCACCCGGCTTGCGCCCCGGGGCCGGACCTCCACCTCTTCACCCCAGTTGTGGACCATGGTGAAGGTGACGTGGGCGTTCTTCTTGACGTAGACCTCCGAGACCCCCAGGTGCAGCCCCCTCCCGGCGTGGGACGGGGTGGTGCAGCCGGTGATGATGTGAAGCCGGGACCCCTCCTCGGCGATGACGACGTTGTGGACGCGCTGCCGCTTGTTCTTCCCTCCCATGAAGAGGCAGGTCTTGAGGGGGAAGGTGCTCACCGTACCGGGCTTCGCCCTGATGAAGTAGCCCGCCGGGGGGTGCATCCCCACGTCGGCGGTGTACTTGTCGGTGTCGATGGGGACGAGCTTCCAGTAGTAATCCGCGAGGTAGCTGTGCTCCCGCAGGGCGGTCCCTATGTCCATCACCTCGATCCCCTCCACCGACGAGCCCCGATGGACCGCCGACTGATCGACCTGGAAGTAGTCGCCGGCCGACTCGCCGGTGAGGCTCACCCCGGCGCTGAGGGCTGCGGTCTGGACGTCCTCGGGGAGCATCTCCAGAGCCTCGATCTCCCCCATCTCCTCCGACTCCGCCTCATAGCTATCGATATCGATATCTGTCCCCAGAGCCGCCTCCTTATCCTTAGCCTTCTTCGCCTTCTCCTCTAGACGGGACATAGACATCCAACACACCCCTCATATCCGTTGACCTTGATCTGTTCCAGGATCTCCCTAGGGCTTCCCGAGCAGACGATCGTCCCCTCGATCATGACGTGGGCCTTGTCCGCCGACATGTAGTCGAGGATGTGGCCGAAGTGGGTGATGATAACCCCCGACTTCTTCCTCGCGCTCGGCTTCTGATCCTTCTGGGTGAGGACGTTTATCGCCCGACCGATCACCTTGATGTTCTCCAGGTCGACCCCGGAGTCGGGCTCGTCGAGCATCACGAAGTCCGGCTCCTGGGCGAGGAGCTGGACCATCTCCGACCTCTTCACCTCGCCGCCGGAGAAGCCCCTGTTAACCTCCCGGTCGGCAAACTCGACGAAGTCGAGGTCCTTCAGGATCTTCCCGGCGTCCGCCTGGGGGTTACAGAGCTTGATCATATCCGAGACCTTCAGCCCCCGGATGGTGGGGGGGTGCTGGAAGGCGATGCCGATCCCCAGCCTCGCCCGCTCGTGCATCGGCATCCTGGTTATATCGACGCCCTTGAACCAGATCGTCCCCTCGTTCACTTGGTACCGGGGTATGCCGGCAATGGTGCTGAGTAGCGTCGTCTTGCCGCAGCCGTTGGGGCCGAAGAGGGCGTGGGTCTCACCCTCCCCTACGCTCATATTCACCCCTTTCAGGACCTGCTTATCCCCTATGCTCACCCAGAGATCTTCAATCTTTAACATGGGACCGCCTTCCTCTCGCATCCTCTTGGCTTCAGCCTTCTTTATCCTCAGAACCTAATGGCGGTCGTCAGTAATAACATCTTCCCCCTGGGCCCGGATGAAAGCCTGTAGCCGGTTATCGCTATTGAATGGCGTAGACCGCCTCTCGAGACGGTCCGGCCCCTCCAGAGAGGAAGTTTGGGTCGAGGGGCCCCGAAACCGGCTATTATATCCCGGCATCCGCCCTCGCCAAAATAGAAGATGGGCCTGGAGCTCGTAGGAAGCGCCAGGGCCATTATTTGCAGGACGTTTTTTTTGCGAACGGGATCTGGCGAACGCATTTGGGCTTCGAGGTCGAGATCCCTTCATACGGGCTCGGGCTTATCGAGGAGCCCCGTCTTCGCGAGGATCGCCCCGGACCGGGCGTGGGGCTTCCTGGAGATCGAGTCCATCGACTTCTCCATCTCCCTCGCCTCGTCGGCGAGGATCGCCGCAGCCCGCATCACCTCGTGGCCGGCGGCGGCGGTGAGGGCGATCCGATCCAGCTCCTTCAGCCTGAAGCAGGCAGCAGCGTCGATCCCCGCCACCGTCTGGGCCATGTGAAGGGCTCCGATCGCCTTCGCCCGGGCGTAGGGGTTCTTAAAGTCCATCCTCTCGGTGCACTTCTCGGGGTTTGAGAGGATGGCCGGCAGCTTCGCAGATCCGGCGATGATGCTGGCCATAGCTCCGTCCAGCTCCTCCTGGACTAGCCTGACCGACCCGCAGATGCTGAGGACCTTGATGGCGTCGGCGTTGAAGAGGGCCATCTCCGCCGGGTCGAGGAACTCCCGCTTCGCCCCGATGAGGGGGTCGAAGGGGAGGATGATGTACCCGAACCCTTCGGCCTGGAGCGCCTCCCTGGCCTCCTTCTTGGAGGGACCGTCGGAGATGACGATCGTCGGCAGGTCTCTGTACAAAGCCCGGGCCGCCGTCGGCCCCGGGGTGGCGGCATTGGGGCCTATCATCACCACCAGCTGGGGCCCCCAGCCCTTCAGCTCCGCCGACATCTCCGCCTCCCTCTCCGTCATCTTGGCTCCGAAGGAGAGGGATCGGACCTCGATGTCGGTCCTCTCGGCGATCTCGTCCAGGGCCAGGTCTGCGACCAGGGAGGAAGCGACGTTGCCGAGCTTGATAAAACCGATCTTGAACATGGCAATAACCCGCCTCTGAGAGGGCGGCGTATCATAAAAGAGTTCCGATCCTCAATCCGCCCCTTCTACCCTCACCATCTCCCCGTCGGCGTCGACGGTCACCATGGTCCCATCTTCCAGGTCGAGGAGGCTGGCAGCGACCCCGTCCACCAGGGGGATGGCGCTGATGATGGCGCCGACGGCGACGATCGGCTCAGACTTTATGTTGATCATCGCCAGAGGCGCAGCCCCCCTCTTCTTCAGCTGGTAGATGACGTAGGACCCGACGGTGGAGCCCTTCCCGCCGGGAAATATCAGGACCTTCGCTCCGAGGCTCCTCCCATAGAGCTGGTGGCCGGGATCGACGACCACTCCCGTCTCCGGGTCGACGGTACCGAGGAAGGATATCGGCTCCTTCGTGACGAGGGCAGGTCCGGTGGCCCTCCCCCCCGATATCCGGTGGCATCGGATCTCCAAGGTCAGACCCCCCCCGTCGCTCTCCCGACACACTCCTCGACGCTTCCGTAAGCCGCCTTCATCTTGCAGAGGGTGGGGACGTACGCCAGAGCCTTCCCGGAGTTGACCATCATCTTTCTGTACCTATCGCCAGCCGGGGATACCACCATGCATGTGTCGCAGAAGACCCGCGCCCCCGACCTCTCGATCTTCGCCACCAGGTCCGCACGCCTCTCAGCTATGGCCCGGGCGGTGCAGATCCATAGCTCCCTCTCGACCTTTTTGCCCTCCAGGAGGCGGGCGACCTCGGCGAGCTCCCTCTCCGAGGAGTGGGGGCAACCGATGGCTATGACCTCCACCTCGTCGTCGGGGGCGAACCCTTCCCGGACCTCCTGGAGATCTTTATCGCTCACCAGAATCTCCTCAGACCCCTTTGGAGCTGAGGGCGCGTCCTCATCGAAGTAATAGAGGGCGACGGAGCCGCTGGCGGCCATCGCCGCCCCCAGGGCCTTCAGGTCGTCGACATCGGGCCTTTTCCGGAATATGAACCGGGGAACCCCGTCCCCCACCTCCTTTCCGACGATGTAGCCCAGGATCCCATAGTCGGAGGCTTTCAGATCGGAATCGACGGTGATTACGTGGGTCGGGATCCTCTTCTCCTCGAGGTGGTAGCCGTACCGGGGGGTCTTCCCCACCAGAGCCGCCGCCAGGGCCGAGGGCCCCCCCTCCCGGTTGGTCCTCGCCCCGATGACGGAGTTGGCGAAGGAGACGGCAGAGGACTCGCTCCAGGCGAGGTGGTCTCCCCTCCGGGCGAGGTCGGGCCTGATCTGGTAGGGCGTGCAGGTGCAGTCAGGGAATACGCCGAGGCGGCGGTAGGCCTCGACGATCTCCAGCTGCTTTTCGGCGAACCTCTCATCAATCCCCATCTCCCGCCACCGGGAGAGGTCCATCCCCGCAGGGTTGAGGACGGCCGGGACGACGACCCTCCCCCGAAGGTCTTTTATCCACTCCAGCCCCGCCTCCCCGATCGTCTTGAAGGAGACCCCCGCCACCTGGACACTCCTGACGGGGATCAAACGGTCGGCGCCGTAGATGTCGCCTAGGACCACCAGGATCTCCATCGCCCTCCGCAGACCGTCACCGAGCTCCCCCTGGTACGCCCGCTCCTCCTCCCGCGATAGATGCATACCCCCCCCCTGGGGCCGGGTATATAAAAAGGCTGAGATCGAGGCGGATCGTCCGATCGGATCAGGCGGTCAGATCAGCCTCCCGATGGGGTGGCCAGCGGCAGGCCAGACGTCCAGATCCATCACCGCCTCCGAGACGAGGATGTCGGCCATCGCCGCCACCGGGAAGACCTCCCCGGACCTTTCGATGGGGCCGTAGAGGACGAAGTCGCCCCCCGCCAGGATCTCCAGGCCCGCGGAGGCGGAGTCGCAGGCGAGCCTCGTTCCCCTCTCCTTCGACCGGAGCCAGCGCCATGAGGAGACGGCGTTGTGGATCCCCGAGCCCGTCGGAAGGCCGAACCTCGCCTTTGCAAGTACGGTGGCCCGAAGGGACCTGCCCGCCCCGTCCCCCAGGGGGACGACGCCTGGATCGATGAGGAGGTTGTTCATCCCGAGGCGGCCTGCGAGGTCGATCAATCCTCCTGACCTCCCAGCACCCCCCTCCTCCAGGGCCTTTATCGTCCCCTCGACGGTGGAGTCGGCGGGGCTGTAGCCGAGGATGATGGCGGAGTCGATCTCGCAGTGGGCGAGGGCCTCCTCTTCGCGGGCCGTCGTGGCGAGGCCGATGCTGTTGTAGATGGAACGGTCGGCGAGGCCGACCTCTGAGACGATCTCCGCCATGGAGATCCTCGTCCCCGCCTCGGCGGAATCGAGGATGAGGGGGCCGGACCAGAGTCCTTCGACGAAGTCGAGGTAGCGGCCGAAGGCCTCCGGGGTCCTGGCATATATATGTAAAACGGCGGGGTTTCCTGTCTCCTCCGAGAGGGCCGTCTGCTGCTCGATCAGGCCGGCGGCCGCCTCCTCGTCGAAGGTCCCTTTCTTATCGTCCTCCACGATCCCGTGCCCCTGATAGAATATGGTGCCGCAGAGGGCAGTCGGATTCTCCCCCGGCTGCCCTCCGATCTTCACCCCGCCGACGTTCACAACCTCCTGATCTCGCGCAAACCTGAACAACTCCACCGCCTCAGGGTCGGGTTTCTCCTGCAGGCTAAAAAGAGTTGGGATGGCGGATCAGGCGAGGAGGTTTCACGACGGTATCGCCTTCTTCTGGAGGAGCCGGTTGTAAGTGACGGCAAACCGGTGGGCCTCGTCCCTCATCTCCCGGACGAAGAGGGAGGCCTCGTCGTCCTTTCTGAGGGGGAGGGGCCGGATCCGGCCTGGGGCATAGATCTCCTCCTCCCTCTTGGCGATGGAGATGGCGGGAATGGAGAGGCCGAGGTTTCGGATCTCCCGGGTGGCGGCGAAGAGCTGCCCCTTCCCGCCGTCGATGACGATCAGGTCGGGCATCTCCCCCCCCTCCTCCTTCAGCCGGGAATAGCGCCTCCGGACGATCTCGCCGATGGAGGCGAAGTCGTCGATCCCCTCGACGGTCCTGACCTTGAAGCGGCGGTACCCCTTCTTATCGGGCCTGCCGTCCCGGAACGCCACCATCGACCCGACGGTGAAGGACCCGGCGAGGGTCGAGACGTCGAAGACCTCGATAACCTTCGGCGGCTCGGGAAGAGAGAGCGCCTCGGCGAGGGCGGCGAGCTTCCTCTCGCCCCCGAAGAACCGGATCAAGAGGTTCCTGTCGGCGAGGTCGAGTAGCTTCCTCTTCTCCCCCTGCTTTGGGACCGTCACCCTCACCCTTCTCCCCTTGACGTGGGATAGAAAGTCGACGAGGGAGCCGTCCAGGGCTTCGCCGACGATCAGCTCCTCGGGGGGGTCGTTCTCGGAGTAGTACTGGACGATGAACTCCTCGAGGAAGCTCTCGGTCCGGGGGAAGACGAACTCTTCTTTCCCCTCCAAGGTCCCCTTGTAGACCTTGAAGAGCATCAGGTAGACCTCCTCCCCATCGGCGGCGTAGGCGAGGACGTCCTCGTCGAACCTCTTATTCCGCTCGACGTTCTGCCGTTCCTGGAGGGTCTGGAGGGCCCGGATCTCATCGCGAAGCTCCATCGCCTGCTCAAACTCGCACCTTTCGGCGAGGTGGGCCATCTCTTCATTTAGCGAAGCGATCAATTCATTGGTCCTCCCCTTCAGGACCGCCTCGGCCCGCCCGACCCGCCGCCCGTATTCCGCCGCCGAGATCTTTCCGATGCAGGGGGCGCAGCACGCCCCCATGGCGTGGCGGAGGCACTCCCGCTTAGGAAGCCTCCTGCAGGTCCGCAGACCAAAGGTCTTCCTGACGACGGAGAAGACGAGGTCCCTCTCCCGAGCGGAGACGAAGGGGCCGAAGTAGCTCCCTGGAGCGGTCCTCTTTCGGGATAGGTGGATCCTGGGATACTCCTCGTCAGTGATGTGGATCGAGGCGTAGCGGGAGGAGTCCTTCAGCCGGACGTTGTACTTGGGCCAGTGCTTCTTGATGAGGGAGCTTTCGAGAAGCAGCGCCTCCACCTCGCTGTCGGTGACGATGAAGTCGAGGCCCCGGGCGGCGCAGACGAGGGCCGCTGTCTTGGGGTCGGTCTCCCTCTTCTGGAAGTAGCTCCCCACCCTCTTCTTCAGGTCCAGCGCCTTTCCTACGTAGATCACCTCGCCCGAGGCGTCTAGGAAGAGGTAGCAGCCGGGGAGGTGGGGGAGGGG
>CP086218.1:559360-570119 GCA_020844795.1 Methanothrix sp.
CGAAAGGCTCTTAACCTTTAGGTCGGGGGTTCAAATCCCTCTCGGCCCGCTTTGAGGGGCTGTGGCCTAGTCAGGTATGGCGACGGGCTCCAGCGGTATGATTGATGATGAGCAACGGGTCTGCTGAGGCCTCTCGACGGGGGGGCCGTTGATGATCCGTTGGAGCACTGAGAGGTCTGCTCTCGGTATCGGAGAGACCCGTCGATCGTGCGTTCGAATCGCACCAGCCCCACTATTTTTGATGATGGATGTCCTTAAATATCTCCAAGGAAGATAAGGCGGCGGTTGGTGAAGATGTACGACAATGTCATTACCACGTGCTGGTCCATAAGAGAGGTCAACAGGAATCTAGCAGACAGAGAACAGATGGCCGATTACTCCATCACCTACCTGAAGAAGGCCTGCCAGGACCTCTCCAGGATCCTCGCCTCCGGGGAGGGCTTCGACCAGGCAGAGGAGATAGAGGTGGTCAACCGAGCTGGGAGGATAACCAAGTTGACCATCGGCGAGGTGGCGGAGATGCTGACGGATACGAAGAAGATCATCGAGTTCAACCTCATCGACCACGTCGACCGCTGGGCGAGGTCCAAGAAGGCCAATAGCGGCTGAGATCTTCTGCTGGTCGCGTGAGGGAGAGCCATTTGGCCTGAGAGGCTCCGGCCGCCTCAGGACTCATAGGGCTCATCACAAGATCAGGGTTTATTTTTCTTCATAGGCGGCGGGAGAGGACGGCCCCGAAGGCCGACGACCCCTCTATCACCGGCCTCTTCGGGAAAGTATAAAACGGTTCTCAAGAGAGGATCTTCGACGAGGACCGGGCTGATATATAATGGGCGGGGCTGAAAGTCCCGGGGGCCGAGAAGGCCGGCGGACAAATATAAGAGGAGGTTTTTAAGATGCTTAGGGTCGGAGCCCACGTCTCCATCGCGGGCTCCATAGATAGGGCGGTGGACAGGGCGGCGGATATCGGATGCGACACCTTCCAGATATTCTCCCGAAACCCCCGGGGCTGGAGGGTGAAGGATATCCCAGAAGAGACAGCGGAGGAGTTCAAGAGAAAGATGGAGCGGGGCGGGATTGATCCCGCCGTCGACCACATGCCTTACCTCCCCAACTTCGCCACCCCTCGGGAGGATGTATACGAGAAATCGGTGGAGGCGCTGACCCTGGAGCTTGATAGGTGCGATATCCTCGGGATACCTTACCTCGTCGCCCACCTGGGTAGCCACCTAGACGCGCCCAAAGAAGAGGGGTTGCGCAGGACTTCCGATGCTATTACAAAGGCCCTATCCTCCTCGGAGAACGGCGTAATCCTCCTTCTCGAGACGACCTCCGGCTCCAAGAAGAGCGTCGGCGGGTCTTTCGAGGATCTGGCGGAGATCATGAGGAGGGTCGACCGGGATGACAGGGTCGCAGCATGCTTCGATACATGCCACGCCTTCGTCGCCGGATACGAGATGAGGACCGAGGAGGGTCTGGAGGCGACCCTGGAAGAGTTCGATGGAGCTGTCGGCCTTGAGAGGATCAAGGTCGTCCACCTCAACGACTCAAAAGGTCCGAGGGGATCGAAGCTCGACCGCCACGAACACATAGGCCTGGGGGAGATCGGACTGGAGGGGTTCAGGCAGATCCTCCGCCACCCAGCAATAAGGGGTCTACCTTTCATCCTCGAGACCCCCGTCGACGATAGGAGGGACGACCGAGGGAATATCTCTCTTGTGAGAGAGCTGGCGGGAGGAGGTTAGATTGGGACCTGCGACCCCGAGGTCCCGGGGGGACGTAGCCATCGTAGCGGTCCTCGCCGCCTACGGTACCCTCGTTCTTGCGACGCTCTGGGACAGGCCTTACGCCGCCGCCTTCCTCCTCCTGGTCCCTCCAGTCATCCTCTCTTCCAGGGTCGGCGATCCGAGGAGGGCGGCGGTGATGGCTATCGCCGGCGCCGTCGCCGGACCTCTGACGGAGATGGCCTGCGTTTATGGAGGGCTGTGGACCTACGCCAACACCGGAGGTCTCCTCCTGGTTCCCCCGTGGAACTTTCCCGGATGGGCCTCTTTCCCCCTGGCCATATACCTTCTGGCGAGAGCCCTGCCGGGGACGGAGTCTCCGAGGTCTTCGCCGCGGGTTCTTCTTCTCGCCCTCGCCGGTATAGGGGTGGAGATCGCGGTCTTCGTCACCCTCGGCGATGAGCCTCCTATCGCCCTCGCTGGAGGTGCGGTCCTCGCCGCGGCCGTCATCCTCGCCTTCCCCGGGAGGACAACCCTGGCGATGATGGGGGCCGGCGCCCTCCTGGGACCTATGATAGAATCCCTTCCGATCTCCGCCGGAGCTTGGTGGTATATGGCCCCCGCCGATATCTTCGGGATGCCGGCCTATATGATCCTGGCCTATGCCATCTTCGGAGGGCTTCTCGGTAACGCCTCCCTGGCGGCGGGAGAGATCTTCGGGGGAGGCGATGGAAGGATCGTCGGACCCGAGCCTTCCCTCAGGTGAGGTTGCTCAGGGTCATGAGGATATCGTCCTCAGTGATCGGCTTCAATAGATAGGTGACAGCTCCAAGGTCGTAGCTCTTCTGGATATGCTCTGATACGAGGGAGCCGGTGAGCATCACCACAGGTATCCCCCGCAGGTCGGGCCTCGACTTGAGCCTCTCCAAAAGCTCCATCCCGCTGAGACGGGGAAGCTTGATGTCCAGGAGTATGAGGTCGGGAGGTCCAGATCTCTCCTGGTTGAGATCCTCCAGGCATCTCAAGGCCTCCTCGGCCTCTGCAGCGAGGAAGATGTCCCTCTCAAGGAAGACCCTCCGCAGGGTCCTCACCGTCAGCTCGGCGTCGTCGGGATCGTCCTCTACGAGCAGAATCCTCAGCCCATGATATCTCTTATCCAACTTCACCTCCGGGCTTTTCAGCATACGAATGGTCGCAGACATCGATCCCGTTCTCCGGATATCCTCGGGATCCTACCCCTAAAAATACTTTTCCCGTTGGATGCGATAATACTGAGATAGGGAAGAAAAATTTATACTAAACCTTTAAGAAATATTAAAAAATCAGTGAAGATGCTGATATTGGTCGTCGCCATCAGGGATCGATCCTCCCGTTCGCGCTCCCCCTGGATAGGAGGGCGACTCTGCTCAGGGGGACGTGATCCTTCAGGCTGTAGCCCAGGATCTCGGACAACTCCTTCGCGAAGTCCATCACCTCCTGGTGGGATGGCATACTCTCCCTTCCGAGGCGGTTTCGAGAGCTGCCCAGGTGCATGTAAGCCTTCACCTCGACGAAGTCCGGCTCTGCGGTCTCGATCAGCTCGGCGTAGCCGTGGGAGTCGTTCATGTTGAGGCCTCGGGCCAGGGTGAGCCTGGCCACCGTCCGGGCAGGCGAGTCCCTCACCCTCTCCAGGCTCTCGAGAAATCGGCTCCATAGGTTCGAGCTCGGGCTGCATACCCTCCGGTACGTCTCCTCGTTCGAGGCGTTGAGGCTGATGTAAAGCTGGGTCGGCCTGGCCTCTCCGATCGCCTCAGGGTTCGTCCCGTTGGTGACGAGGAATGCGGTCATCCCTCGCCCTCTTATCTCCTCGACGAGCTCTTTTATCATCGGGTAAAGGGTCGGCTCTCCCATGAGGGAGACGGCGACGTGGGCTGGAGACTTCGCCTCCCCCAGCCTGGCGGAATCGGTCGTCTCCGGGGCTCCACCGTAGCCGGAGATGAGCCTCTGCTGCTCAAAGAGGATCCCGTCGAGAAGCTCCGCTGGCTCGATCCACCCCCCGGTCCCTGGGGGGATATCGTCGATGGGCCTCCAGCAATGGAGGCAGCGGTGGTTACAGAGGAGGGTAGGGGTCATCTGGACGCACCGGTGGCTGGCGATGCCGTAGAAATGGTGTTTGTAGCACTGATCCCCGCCCCGGATGGACCGCCGCAGCCACAGGCAGGGCTTTACTGCGCCGTGGGCGACGAGGTGGTACCCCTGCCTTTCAAGCCGCTCTTTTATCTCTCGCTGGAAGTGCTCCATGATGCGGGATCAGAGGTTCGCGGGCGGTTATATAGTTATTCGAGAGTTATTCGAGGGGCCGATCTTTAGGCCAAAAAAGCTTTTTATATTCCCGGAGATGGTCGTGATATAAGAGAGGGATCATGGGATGATAAAGAACAATATCAAACCAGCATCGATTCTAGCCCTCCTGGTCATCCTCGCCGCTGTCGGGGTGGCTCAAGGGGCGTCCACCTTCAGAGTATGTGATTGCAGAGCCTGTGGTTGTCAGTACCTCAGCATCCAGGAGGCGATAGATAAGGCGAGCCCCGGAGACGTCGTCGTGGTCAGGAGCGGAACCTTCCATGAGAACGTCGAAGTAAACAAGCCGATAACCCTGAGAGGCGAGAGGTGGAAAGGTCTCGACCTGCCCGTAATTAACGCTCGCGCCAACGGTAGCTGTATCAACGTAACCGCTGACGGCGTCACCGTGGAGATGATCAGGGTCACAAACTCCGGAAACGGGTCAGAAGATGCAGGGATCAGGGTCATATCAGAAGGGAGCACCATCAGGGATAGCCATGCCATCGGCAACGGCGGAGCGGGGATCCTTCTGGAGGGGGCGAGAAACTCCACCGTCTTCTCCAACGTCGCTTCTGAGAACCGTCGGGGGATCAGCCTCGTCGGATCTCAAGGGAGCCTCCTCTTCAATAACAGGCTGTATAACAATACGGAGATCGACGCCTTCGACGACATCCTCATCAACCGGTGGGACGACGGTGCCGTCGGCAACTTCTACGGCTCCTTCAACTGCACCGACGACGACGGCGATCAGATATGTGATACCCTCTACAATATCCCCGGAGGGTCCAGCGCTGACCTTCTCCCCAGAGCCGGTTGAAGGGGACCCTTCCATCATTTTTTCCATCAATCAGAGGAGATGGGGGTGGGGAGACGATCATCCCATATATCGAGAGAGGCCGCGATGAAGGCCAGAGCATATTTTTTGGGGCTAAGGGAGCACCTTTAAATAGTCGTATGTTTTATCTCAGGACAACGAGGAATTGAAATGGTTACTGGCACAGTGAAGTTCTTCAACAGAACAAAACATTTCGGCTTTATAGCTGGTGACGACGGGACAGACTATTTTGTTCATTCAAGCGGTCTGAAGCCGGGCGTCTCCATAGATGAAGGAGATAAGGTCAGCTTCGAAGTTGAAGCTGGCGACAGGGGCCCCAAAGCAGAGAAGGTGGAGAAGATCCAGTAGTTCCTGATCCTGAACCTGAACATAATTATAAGAAGGGCGACCGGACTTGTCCCGGTCGGCTCTTTGCTTTTATTCGGGCTTTTTCTGATGACGATTTAGTTGGTCATGCCCTTATATCTCAGATCTCTTTATCTCGCCTGGATCTCTCTATCTTCAGTCTCCGGCGGAGGCGTTTATTCAGCCATCGGACCATCTGGCTCGCGAATACCGTAATCGACATCCTCTTGCTCTCGATCTTCACCCGGCCTCCCCGAATAGATGCGAGGACGTCTCCCAGGCTGTAGCCCTCCTCCACCTCCACGACGGTAACCCCGAGCCCCACCGTCCCTGCCATATGGGAGTCGCTCCCCGCTACCATGGGGAGGCCGCACCTTTCAGCCATCCTCTTGGCCCAAAAGTTTGCGATCCCGAATATGTACTTGGAGTTGTATACCTCGACGGCATCGCATTCGGGTATCCTGTACATGGAGTGTCTGAAGAGGTGGTAGGGGTGGGATACGATGGTGATCCCGCCCCGGGCCCTCGCAAACTCGCTCGTCTCCTGAGGGCTCCTCCCTGGAGGCGGAAGCTCCCTCAGACCCAGGGCGAGGAGGTGGCCTTCGGAGGTGGATACCTCAACCCCCGGGATTATGAGAAGGTCAAGGCCCCTCTCAGCGACGATCCTCTCGGCCTCGAAGAACCCCTCCAGGGTGTCGTGATCGGTGATGGCGATCCCATCGAGGCCGGCCTCCAGGGCCGCCTTCAGGATCTCCTCCACACCATCCCTGCCGTCGGAGAAGGACGAATGGACGTGGAGGTCGAGGCGGAGGGTCCTCTTTGGGGTATCGCCCTCGTCTTCTCCATCGCCCTTATCGCCCAGCCTCAGACCTCCCTCGGGTCGGTGATGACGCCCTCGACGGCCGTCGCCGCGGCGGTGGCCGGGGAGGCCAGGTATACGAGGCCGCCTCTTCCCATCCTCCCCGGAAAGTTCCTGTTGGCGGTGGATAGGCAGACCTCCCCCTCGGCGAGGACCCCCATGTGAGCGCCGAGGCACGGGCCGCATCCCGGCGGACCGATCATCGCCCCCGCCCGGACCAGGTCCTCGATGATCCCAGTGGAGAGGGCGCGGAGGAGGACCTTCCGCGAGGCGGGGATGACGAGGGTCCTAGTCTTCACCTTCCTCCCCTTCAGGATCTCGGAGGCGATCATCAGGTCCTCGTAGCGGCCGTTGGTGCAGGTGCCTATGAATACCTGGTCGACCTCCGTCCCCGCGACCTCTGGGACAGGCCTGACGTTGTCGACCCTGGAGGGGGCGGCGACGAGGGGCACCAGATCTGAGACGTCAAACTCCATCTCCGAGGCGTAGGATCCCGGGTCGGAATGGACGGTTTGGTAAGCCCCCTTCGCCCTCCCCCTCAGGAACTCTTCGGTCACCCCGTCCGGGGGGACGATGGCGGCCTTCGCCCCCATCTCGACCCCCATGTTGGAGAGGGTCATCCTCCCCGAGATGGAGAGGGCCTCCACCGTCTCGCCGACGTACTCCAGGGCCTGGTAGGTGGCGCCGTCGGCCCCTATCGCCCCGACGAGCATCAGGATGAGGTCTTTGGCGAGGACCCTTCTTTCGAGCCGGCCGGTGACCCTGATACCTACCGTCTCGGGGACCTTGAACCAGAGCCTGCCTCGAGAGTAGATCTCCGCCATCTCCGTCGCCCCCACGCCGGTCCCGAAGGCGCCGAAGGCTCCGTAGGTGCAGGAGTGGGAGTCGGCCCCAACGAGAAGGGTCCCCGGAAGGGCGAACCCCTCCTCGGGGAAGACCTGGTGGCAGATCCCTTCGCCGCCTTCGAAGAAGTGGCCTATACCCTGATCTACCGCCCAGTCTCTTACCATCTTCTGAAGGTCCGCAGAGACGCTGCTGTTGGCGGGGACGATGTGGTCGAAGGGGATGACGATCCTCTCGGGGTCGAAGACCCGCTCCGACCCCATCTCGCCGAAGGCCTTGATGGCGAGGACGCTGGTGCCATCGTGGGACATGGCGTAATCCACCTCTGCCTCGACGATCTCCCCCGCCTCGGCCCGGTGGCCGCAGGCCCTGCTGAATATCTTCTCGCTGATGGTAGCCAAGGTCAGACCCTCCACGAAAGAGGGGCCGGCCGGAGGGGCCGGCCCGGTATTCGGCTTCGAGGGAGGCTCACTGAAGCTCCGGGAGCATGAAGGCGATGTCGTCCTGGGGGTGGCGGTAGAGCCTCGAGTCGAGCCTCTTCTGGTCGAGGATGTGGCCTATGATCCCGATGGACCTTCCCAGGGCGAAGAGGCCGTTGAGGTAGCCGTACTTTATGACGTCGTCGATATCCCTCTCGTCGAAGACCTCGCAGGAACTCATCAGGTCGATGAAGAGGACCCCTATGCAGCCGTCGACGTTGAGGATGAGGTTTCCCTTCTTGGCGGTGGTGATCTCCTGGACGGAAAGGGCGTAGTCGAGCAGGTCGGTCCTCTCGAAGTTCTCCCTCGCGTAGCCGATGAGAAGCTCCACCCTCTTGTCGGGGTTCTTGACGCTCTTTATCCTGTGGCCGATCCCGGGGATGTTGATCCCCGCCGTCTTCATCTCTCTTACGAACTCCTCGGGGGAGAGGCCGGAGTTTCTCGCCCTCTTGAACTCGCGGGCGGCGTCGTCGATCGCACCGCCGAACCGGGGCCCGATGGTGAGAAGCCCGCTCGCAAGAGAGGTGATGAGGTCCTTTCCGGCGCAGGAGGCGACGATGGCGTTGTGGGCTGCAGAGACGGCCGGGCCGTGGTCGGCGACGATCTGGAGGACGAGCTCGATGAACTCGGCGGCCCAGGGTGGGATCTCCTTCTTGAACCAGAGGAGGCCTATTACCCCTCCGATCCCCATGCCGTCGTCCAAGACCCGGCTCAAGGGCTTTCCTCCGTAGAGGACCTCCTCGCCCCGGTCGTCGGAGATGGTGCAGATGAGGTTCGTCGACTTTCTGACGATCCCCTCAGAGACGGCCTTGGCGTAGTCCATGGGGATCTTCGGGATCTCCGGCTCCTCCACCTCCTGGAGCTTACCCTCGGCGAGGAGCCTCTCGTAGACCCTTCTTATCTCGTCGCCGTAGCCGTCAAAGGAGTCGGGGACTATAGCCCCCGCCTCTTTCAGCGCCCGGTTCTTGGCGTCGGCGGTCTCCAGGTCGGTCTGGGCCTTGGCCCCGGCGTGGCCGAACTGGACGGACCCGGGGAGGACCTTGGAGCAGGTCCCGGTAACCCAGATCACCAGGGGCTTTCTGATCCTCCCATCCTGGAGCGCCTCGACGATCCTGTACTCGTCGGTCCCTCCCACCTCGCCTAAGGACGCTATGATGGCGACGTCGGGGTTCGCCTCGAACCGGAGGATGTGGTCGAGGAGGTCGGATCCCGGATACCTATCTCCTCCGATGGCGATCCCCTCCACCGCACCGCTGGAGTTTCTCGCTATGATGTTGAAGGCCTCGTTGAGCATCCCCCCGGACTTGGAGACGAAGCCGACGCAACCGGGGCGGTGGAGCTTCGACTCGATGATGTTCTCGATGGTGCCGGCGGTGTTTCCTATCCTGAAGGCCCCGGCGGTGAGCCCCCCGACGGTGGCGGGGCCGATGATCGTCTTCTTCATCCTCTCTGCCGTCGCCGCCATCACCCTGGCCATCCTCTCTGGGACCCCCTCGGCGATGATCGCCACCGTCTTTATCCCCGGCGACGCGAGGGCCTCCATGCTGGTCTCGAAGGCGGACCTGAAGGAGGCGAAGTTGACCATCACATCCACCGATGGGTGGGCGGCCACCGCCTCCGGGATCGTCCTGTACATGGGAAGTAGGATCTCCTCAGTCCCCCAGAATACCTTGTGGACGCCGGCCCGATTGGGGTTTATGATGGCGGCGACGCTGGGCACTTCCCTTCGACAGAGATAATCGAAGTCGAGCATCCTCTGGATGGCGTTGGTCTGGAAGCCGTAGACGAAGGCCCGGGTGTTCCTGTCGAAGAGCTGGTAGTCCTTCAAGGTCATCACTCTCCACCTCCCAGGGCCATCGATACGATCCGCGTCATGTGGGTCTCGGGGCCGTATACGTGGATCGGGACCCCCAGCCTCTCGCCGAGCTTGCGCATTATCCGAAGCCCCTCCTCGTAGTTCGGCCCGCCCCTCCGGACGTAGATCTCGACGCCGGTCTCCTGGAGCCGGTCCCGGTAGTCCTCCAGGCCCATGACGACCCCTTTGAAGGTCTTGGCGACGTCGGTGAAGTTGGCGATCCCGCCGCCTATGAGGAGGAACTTCGTCCTTCCTTCCGGGTCTTTCTCCCTGGTCATCAGCTCCAGGATCGTCTTGGTGTACTCGTAGGTGTCCATGGTCGAGGGGTCGCCGCTGTACTCGCCGTAGTTGGCCAGCTCTCCTGCGAAGCCGAGGTCACAGATGGTGTCGGCGTAGATGACGGATGCTCCGCCCCCGGCCACCATCGTCCAGACCCTCCCTCCGGGGTTCAAGATCGTAAGCTTGATGGAGGCTCCCGTCCGGGAGTCGATCTCCTTTATCCAGGCCTCCTCCTCCGTCAGCGCCCTTCCGAAGGGCTCGGGAAACTCGAGGCCCTGCCAGGTCTTCCTCTGCCAGAAGGCCTCGGCGTCGTCGAGCCTCGCCACCAGATCGAGGGGTACGACCCTGCCGCCGGCGAGGACGAAGGGGTTGATCTCAAGATAAGCAAAGCCGAAGTCCCGGTAGAGCCGGTATAGCCCCCGGATGAAGGCGGCCGTCGGGGCGAGCCGGTCGGCGAGGCCCGCCGGAAGCTTTGATCCCAGGTCGAGCTCCTCGGGCCTTGCCAGGACGTCGACGGGGATCTCGGTGACGGAGTCCCAGTTCGCCTCGATATCGACCCCGCCCCGGAGGGAGAAGTAGATCACGTCTTTATCCCTCTCGGACTTTATGGCGACGTAGAGCTCCTCCTCCGGTCCGTGGGAGATGAAGGGCTCGACGAGGAACGTGTCGAGGGTCCCGACGACCGACCCCACCAGAACCTCGCGGCCCATATTATCCAGGATGTACCTCTTCGCCTCGTCCCAGGAGGCGTCGAGGAGTATCAGGCCGTGAGCCCCCCTCTTGCCGAAGAGCTGGTCGGGTTTGACCACCAGCCTTTTCTTCTTGACCCAGGGGTTGTCGACCGCCACCACCTCCAGGTCTGTATCAGGAGTAATAAGTGCTATCTCACCATTGTAATCGAAATCATCGATATAACCGGGAAGCCTCTCCGCCAGGATCCTCTTGGCGTCGTATTCCCTGATCCCTCTCTGTGCCATCTTGATAACCTCCTCCCCCTGGTGAGGGCCCTTTTTGTTTACAAATCTTTCTACGAAAGGGGGGCCAAAATGTGCCCGGAAAGGCTGAAATACCGTCCTGCTCCATGGAAGGGCGATGCCGTCAGCTAAGCTCCCGGCGGAGGCGATCGCCCCGGCGGAGGAGGTCCTGGCCCGCCTCGATCTCCTTTACATGGCCTGCCCAGAATGCCCGGTGGAGCCGGGCTTCGACAAGGGTGAGCCC
>CP086218.1:570219-573531 GCA_020844795.1 Methanothrix sp.
AAGTGGTTTTTGGATCTATCGAACTATCTTTATATCCAAAATCACTCGGATATTCATCATAAAGGGTAACATCACTCAGGTTAAGTCTGCTCTCGACCCCAATTATGTAGGGAGCAGTCCCATCTTCCTCGAATTTCTCTTAATCTAACCCATGGGTCAAAATGACATAAGGATCTGATGTTACATTTCCAGCAAGCCCAGCAGCAAGGGCTGTGATGAACACCGCTGATATAGAAATAAATGCCAGGACTACAACTAAGGCTACGTTCCTAATGAGACATCCCTCCATTAAATGCCACTTTTTGATCGATGAATATAGAGATAGCATCAAACTCCAATATCTCTAACGGTTGCATTTGCCGATCTTCGGGTTCCGTTATCCCAGGTGGCGTAGGCATTGAAATCAATCAATCGTCCAGGTAATTTTTCCGCTGGTGTATTCACATCATACGTGAAATACACTTCGATGGGCGTTCTTTGACCAGCCACCAATGTGAGGTTATCCCAAATTACTGTGTTGTTGAAAGTGGTTTTTGGATCTTTCGAACTACCTTTGTATCCAAAATCACTCGGATATTCATCGTAAAGGGTAACATCACTCAGGTTAAGTCTGCTCGTGATCGTGATTATGTAGGGAGCAGTTCCATCTTCCTCGAATTTATCTTCATCTAGCTCATGGGTCAAGATGACATAAGGATCTGATGTTACATTTCCAGCTACTCCAGCAGAAGCTTCTTCTGTCTCCTTCTCTCCATTATCCTCAGACTCTTCAGTTGGTTCAGTTGGCCTAAATTGAAAGATGCACTCAAAGCCGGGGCAGGAGGTATTGGTGCAATTAAAATCATCATAAACTGGAGGTTCTGTGCATCTGAGAATTCCTGTTATTGGATCAATGATGCATTCTGGAGATCGCTTTAAGTTGGGCAATATCGGATTCGGCCTTAGCGTAGCATAAATGCCTTCATTAGGCCATTTGGAGCCATCGATGTAGCATTCATCATCTTCATCACAGTGAAAACCTGCGTTTGGCATATTGATGCGCTTAGAATCTTGCTCAAAGTCAGGTTGCCCACCTATGCAGCAACTCAGCCAGTCTTCATCGAGGCCAGCGGCAGGATACGACATATTTTCGGCAATTAGGTTGTTCACAATGCTGATGTTATCACCTCGAATCAGAGCGTCCTGTTCCCAGTCGATTCTCCTGTACGCAGTCTTATTCGTCCATCCGGTTGCATCCCGTATCTCTATGATTCCATCTTTCACATTGGCGTTGTATTTGAACTCATAGTCATGGCGAGAGCCAGATCCGATAGGGACACCCATCGCTTCGGTATTTCCCATATCCGCGTAAGCTTCTACATTTATATGACTCGATTTATGGCTCTCACCGAGATTGTAAGTGCCAGAATAGATGGGAGATCTGCCAATGCCCTGGATGCGGGGCGCTCCGCTGAGGTGCAGAACACCTCCATATTTGACATATTCTAAATCATCATATCTTATCTTTTTCCACGCAGAAACGGCCCGATTATTTGGATAAAAGCCTTTGGCATAAATCTCAGATATCCCTTTTTCGCCTGTGAAATTGACTATTTGATAGTGATATACGGTAGAGTTATGATATTCGAAGGGATCAGAATGGGCTTCATCAATTTGGCCATCATAATACCCAAAATAATCTTGAAAGTCAATATTACCATTCGCGAGGTAATTTATCGATCCCGTTTTGTAGCCCCTGGTGTAGCTGCTCTCATCCAGTCCAGGCTCTTTGAAGTAGCTGTAGTGTGTCATTGTCCCGTTATCGCCGATGCAGCTGAATTCACTAGAAACTGATCCGGCCAGGGCGGTGATGGACATCGCTGATATAGAAACAAATAGCAGGATTGCTACCAGGGCTACGTTCCGAATGGGACATCCCTCCTCAATATGCCTTTTTTTGATCGATGAATAATATGATAGGGAGAACTAAATAATAATTGTTTTCAGAGAATCCATATCAATCTCAGAAAATTTTCCTTCTCCCGAATTTTCGCCGGGTTTCCAATATTTATATGTGATCTCTCCATTTTTGGCATCTCCCTTTCTGAACCATATTATGTTTTCGTACGATGCCCAAAGCATGCCGCCGGGCCTCTTTCTTCGTTTACCAATGGCCAAACCGACCGGACATCCCGGATAAGCTCGACGAACATGGACAAATGACCAGAGCGCTCTATCATAATCCCTAAACCAATCCTTATAGACATCGCTTCCCCTTCCATCAACAGAATCGTGTTTCTCGTGGCACGGGGCTGAATTGTAGGATGTTGCGTCACCAGTATCGTTGTCCTGGAGGTATTTTCCTAGCCCTTTCTCTCCAGAAAAAGGATAGATTAGCCTTCGCTCATCAAATGGGATGATATGCCCTTTTTCTTTCGATGAAAGAGGAAAAAGTGAAGGGTATCTCTCGGTAATGGGATTCATTCTCTCATTTCTATCAACGCTCGGCGGAAATGCTATTATTGCTCTCATTTCGCCAATTTTATTTTGGAAATCTTCGATTTCATAGAAGTCGTCAAGCACAGGATCCCATAACGAATAAAGAATTTTATCTTTTTTACGCCACCATAATATGTTAAAGGCGTGCCTCTGCCCACTTAAAGCGCCTCCTGGTGCAACGCCGCTAATTATGCCAATGGGAAGGCCAGGGAATCTATTGCGCACATGAGCCATCGTCCATAGGGCTCTATCTTCACAATCATACCAGATTGGTACATGGAATTTATGGTTCAGACTCTTCAAGTAGCTAAAAACCTGGGAATATGGATTATTTTTGTTATCACTATATTTATTTATTGCTTGCTCGAAGTCTGATAAATGCAAACCTAAGTAACCACGATCAGTCTTTTTCAAACCCATAATCATCGGAACATCATTGGGGAATTCCTGGATTGGATTTGCGTGGGGTTTCAGGCCTTGAGGTAGGCTATTACAAATTGTCTCCAGATCTGCATCACACATAATCAACTATTATTTTTCATCATATTTCAACTTTTCTCCATGTATTTTTTTTTAAAAAATTATATATAACAATATTCCATTTTGGTTATCATAATGAGTCATTAATAATCTCTATCTATTGAATCTATTCAAAAAGCGTTATAAACATAAGACTGATATTTATACAAGTTCGATGGTCTGAGCACGCGATTGTAATCCTCTCTGATTTGCTTGATGTTTTCGTTTGGAGTTCATTGAGACGTTTAAGATAGCGCTATTGATTGTAGGATGTGCCCATATAGAGATCCAAAAATCAGAATCAATAAGAGTTCT
>CP086218.1:573631-580376 GCA_020844795.1 Methanothrix sp.
CATATATTTGATCTAATCTAAGATTTTTTTCAGTATCTTTGTGAGCTAATCGCAGTGTATATGTTCTTAATGAAATTGTGTTCATATTTATCCACGCCTCTTTTAGCATTGATAGCGACTTAGTCTGAAATATGTTTCGGTATAAGTGCTTCAAATAGAAACCAAATTCTTCCTCAGTACTGACGTGACCACCTAAAAATCACAATCGACCTGCCGCTTGCCTTCGATTTCACGCCGCTCTCTCAGCAGCACCATTATCCTGTTCCGACCTCCCCTCAGCCCTCTGCGCGATGCCGCTGCCCATCTCGACAGGACGCGTTCTCGCCGCCCGGCGGACGGTCCCGCCACCCTCGCCCGCGGCTGCCCCGCGCTGGCGCCGCCGGGGGCGATCGGCGCCAGCACCTCTATCCAGCCCAGACCACCTCCCTCTCCACAAAGGGGGCGATGTGGGGGCTCAGACCCCCGGTGGTGACGAGGTCCACCTCCCGGCCGAAGACGTCTTCGAGGAAGAAGGCGAGTTCCATAAAGTTGTCGAAGGAGGGAACCTCGAACTCCACGAGGACGTCGACGTCGCTCGTCGCCTTCTCCTCGCCCCGAGCATGAGAGCCGAAGATCCCGATCCGCTTTACGCCGAACCTTCTTTTTATCTCATTCTCGTGCTCTTTCAGGATATTCAGAGCATCCATCCCTCGATCGCCTCCAAAACGCAAACTTTGGCTCAACTCTGAAGCTCGGGAGTTATTTACCTTTTGACCTCTTCGAAGATCTCCGTTGATCAGCGACTATACAGCCGATATGCCGGGACCTGGCCGGCCCTTCGCGCCTCGCGGTGGTTCCCCGCCCACCACCCCGCCCGGCTCACGGTCCCGCCCCCCTCGGCTGCGGCCGCCCCGCATCCCCGCGCCGCCGGGGGGAGGCGATCTCAGCCAGGCCAGAGGTCAGTCTTATTTATCTATTTCTCACCAGGAGTGTCGCTCCAAAGCTCGGGGTATCGCTCCATCAACCTCGCATAAATAGCACCGGTTTCGCCGTAGACCAAGTCGTGATGGTTGATGGTTATGAATAGGACGGCATCTCTGATGATCACATAAGTTATGACGAAAGGATTAACATGTACGCCGCGCACGCCTTTTAAATCATATCTCTTAGGCACGCCGGTTTCAGGACTTTCTGCTATTTTTTCGATCTTCTTTTTAACCTTTTCTTCTAAAGACCGGTTCCTCTGAGTTAATTTTTTATAATTATTATCGAATTCCTTGGTGAAGATTATTTTGGTTATCATCTGACAACCTTAAAAGGGTCAAAGGCTATCTAAATGCTTTAAAGCTTCGTCTTTATTGTGGCAGATTGTAACACGCCCTTCCTTGTAATCCTCTATGCCCCTGACTATGCTTGCTACAAATTCATCATCTTGATCAATAGGGCTTGTTTTGGCATTTGTTGCTTTGATTTCTGCAGATCCCATTCGAATGGCCACCCAATTTAGTTACTGACTTTGAAGTTATCTATCTTTCGCCTTCATCGTACCTATGATCATTTACTTGGATCGTATGACAGATCCAAGGTTATAACCCACTTCTGCCTATTTTCCCCGCCCGCCATCCCCCGCCTTGTGCACGTTCCCACGCCCCCTCGCAGCGGCCGCCCCGCGTCCCGGTGCCGCTGGAGGGTAGGTGTAGGTTCCCGAATTCATCCAACTTTGGAGATGATATCAGAATAAACGGAGAGATCCGGGGCGTCTCCGAAGGGCTGGACCTCTCCGAACGCCTTTCGGATACCGCCTGGCTCCGCCTTCGACCTCGACGGATCGAGATCTACTTCAGAACGAGCCGCAGCGCCCTCTGGGGACATGCGGTGATGCAGCTGGCGCACTGGACGCACTTACCGGCGTCGGCGACCACCTCGGACCCCTCGAACCTGAAGGTCTCGGTGGGGCAGATCGATATGCAGGCTCCGCAGTGTATGCACTCGTCATCGTCTTTGATGATGGGGTTCTCCAGGAGGACGACCCTGACGCCCCTTTCCTCGAAGGCCCTCTTCACCTCGCTGCACTTCTCCAGGTCGACGTCGATGACGATCTCCCCGGATACGGCGTCGACCTTCGCCCGTTCTATGTTGATCAGCGCCTTCGTCTCCAGGATCACCGATGATACTATCGGCTTTCTCACGATCCCGGGGGCTACGTGGAGCATCAGCTTCACGGCGACCTCCTCCTGCCGTAGAGCCTGCTTAAGTGGTCGCTCGTCAGCATCCCCATCACCCGATGGTCCTTGTCCACCACCGGAAGGGCCGAGATCTTGTGGTGGTGGAGCTTCCTCGCCGCCAGCTCCAGGGGCTCGTCGGGGCTGGCGATGAAGACCTTCCTCGTCATCATCTCGGAGATATGAGAGGTCTTGTCGCTGGCGACGGCTTTGGATACGTCCCAGGCCGTGACCATCCCGATGAGCTTGCCCTCCGCCGATACAACGGGGAGGTGGTCGAAGGGTCCGCTGACGATCATCTTCGCCGCCTCCTTGATGCTGACCTCCTCCCGGACCGTCACCACCTCGCAGCTCATGACGTCCCCCACCAGGAGGAACTCCTTGGTCTGTCTCACCGGCTTGTTCCGGCCCAGGGAGGAGAGAGGCTCCGCAGCCGTCGACAGGATAAACTCTCCCCTCCGGATGGAGCCTTTCAACGCCCAAGCCACCTTCCTCGCCATGTGGCGGCTGGAGAGGGCCGATGTCTTCACCTCAGACCCTTCGATATCGACGACCCCGGAGTACAGCTCTTCGTAGTTCACCCGCCTGACGGTGGGGCGGGCCCGCCTCGGGACGCCGTAGTCGACGATCTCGGTCTCTATATCTCCATCCCTGACGGCGGTGTTCTTTGCGATCCGTTCATTTAAAACCGGTATCGGAACTCCCAGGCCGACGTAGAGGCTCGGGCCGTAGTCCTGGAAGGTGGCGCCCCTGAGATACTCGGGGTTCATCTCCTTGAGGTCGCCCTTCACCATCAGCGTTGCAAACCCGTTCTGAGGGAGGTGCTGGGTCCCCGAGCCGATGATCTGCCCCCGACCGCCGCAGAGGAATATCCTCGTCCCCACCCCCATGTACTCGAAGTAGGGGTCGTTTGGTATAGGGGAAAGGCAACCAGCACCGCTGTAGCTGACGTTACCGTATCTGGGGAGTAGGGTTCCCATGTAGGTGTGGAGCGTCCTCTCGGTGGAGTTGGTCGCCGCCGCGTACCTCTGGTAAGCGTTCCTCGGGTTGACCATGATCGCCTGGTTGAAGTCCTCGAGCCTGAGGGTGGTCTCCAGCTCGGAGCGGGGGTAGCAGTCGGTGACGACCCCCTGGGCCCGCAGCTCCACCTCCCGTCCGGAGACGAGGTCCTCCATGACGTGGGCTCCGCCGTACTCGTTGCCACGGTCCTCGGACGGCTGGGTGGCTCCAAGAAAGAGATCGACGGCGGCTATACCCCCGTAGGCCTCCACGTTGTTCAGCCAGGCTCTGGAGATCTTTATCGGCGGATCGCTATGGCCGGTGTTGAGAAAGAGACCGGACGAGCACATCGCCCCGAAGGTCCCGGTGGTGACTACGTCCACCTCCTGGACCGCACCGCCGGTGCCGAGCTCTTCCACCAGATCCGGCATCTCCTCCGCAGTTACCACCCGAACGCTGCCGTCCCGGATGCGTTCGTTGATCTCCGACAGCGACTTCTCCTTCACGAACCGTTCTTCTAAAGACGGGAGGTATTAAAGGCTTGTGGGGTCCATCGGGTCAACACCGTTATCTGGGATTAAGTTAAATGGGATATGTAGATGTCAGGAAAAAGGATAGTCCTCACCAGCGACGCCACCATGATGAGCAACTACAACGGCGGAGTGATGCTCGGCTTTGCGGCGATCCTCCCGGCATCGATGATCCATGAGAGGATCTTCAAATGGTTATTCTGCCCCCCCGTGGAGGCCGAGACCGACGGGTCTGCCATCCTCGCCCCCTGTGGGATGAGGAAGGTGGAGGCGGCCCTCCTGGAGGCCGGGTTCTCTCCAGACGAGGTGATGGTGGCCCACCCCGACCATCTCGGAAAGGCGATCGGGCCCGATACCGAGATAGTGGGGATCGGCCACGACGATCCCATGGGAAAGATCGCCGTCCGGGAGATCGAGAATCTGATCAACCGGGGCGCACCCTACAACAGGACGAAATTTCTGGAGCTCGTCCACCACCCCCTCATAAGAGAGCACAGGCCGAAGGTCGTCATAGGCGGCAACGGCTCCTGGGAGCTCCGGGGCGAGGATGTGGGGGTCGATCACATATACCTCGGTGAAGGGGAGAGGACATTCCCGTCGATCTGCAAGAGGATCATCGCCGGAGAGGACGTCCCAGGAGAGGTGGATGGGGAGACCGTCCCCGGCGACGAGATCCCCGTCAACAGGGGCGCGACCGTCGGGGGTATCGTCGAGATCGGGAGAGGCTGCTGGCGGGGCTGCTCCTTCTGTTCGCCGACGATGCGCAGGCCCCGCCACAGGCCGGTGTCAAAGATTATCAAAGATGCGTCGGTGAACCTGGACGCAGGGCAGAGGGATCTGATCCTCCACTCCGAGGACGCCTTTATGTACGGCTCTGCCGGCATGGTGCCGGAGAGGGAGAGGGTCGTCGACCTCATAAGGAGGGTGAAGGATCTGGGTCCCAGGACCGTCGACCTATCTCACCTCAGCCTCGCCTCCATATACCACAACCAGGACCTTTTGGCGGAGATCTCCGAGATCGTGGGGGTCGGATCTGACCAGAGGTACATGTCGGCTTGGATCGGTATCGAGACGGGCAGCCCCGGCCTCCTGGCGAAGCACATGAAGAACAAGACTAAGCCAGCGCCCCTGGAGGCCTGGCCGGAGATGGTTAGGGACTGCTACGGCCTCTTCCGGGAGGGGTCCTGGCTCCCGGTGGCGAGCCTCGTCCTGGGCCTCCCCGGCGAGACGGAGTCGGATGTGGTGGCGACGACGGAGCTGGTCGAGTCGCTGAAGGATAGCGTCGGCCTGATGCTCCCCCTCTTCTTCACCCCCATCGGTGAGACCTGCCTGGGGAAGGCGAGGGGCTTCGGCCGGGAGGAGGCGAGCCCCGAGCACTGGGAGCTCGTTGGGACGTGTCTTGAGTACAACCTCCGCCACCTCAAGCCGCTCCACAGCTACTACAGCGAGAGGATGACGGCGGGGCCGGGACGGCATCTCGCCCTCCGGGGGATGAACATCCTCGCGGACTTCGCCCTCAAGAAGTATCTAGGAAGAATGAAGCGCGGAGAGCCCCCCAACTGAAGAATCGATATGGATCAATACGTTTCGAGGACCGAGCTGACGATCACCTTGTGATCCGGCTTGAGGGAGTAGACGTTGTGGTCCCCCGAGACGTCGATGCTGAGGATCCCGAGCCTGGTGTTCATGAGACCGACCATCGCCGATACACCCCGATAGCTGACCTCAAACCCCTCCCGGTCGAGGTAGGTGTAAACTTCCTCGGTGGTGAAAGACCTGTCATGCAAGAACAGCTTCAGGACAGTCTTCCGGATGCCCATACCGTCGCGCTTAAGGTAGTTTTTCAGGCGCTCACGGATCTGATCCTCATGTTTTCGAACGCTAGCCTCCATCCTCTAAGCTCACCGCCTCTACATTTACAGCTTTGGACTTATAAAGGTATTCTCTCCACCACAGGGCCGCCTTTGAGGGGGTACCTCTCCTCAAGGGCGAGCTCCCATCCCATCGGTTTGAGATCCCGGACTATATCTTCCAGGATCCAACCGGCGATCTCGATCCGCCCCTGGGACGGGGCGTACATCTCCTCCGGGACCCCCAGGGCTGCCAGCGTCTCTGCCGCTGGACCGAGGCCGGCGGTCCCCTCCCCGGGGAGGATGATGCCGTATATGATGGTGCCATCATCGGTGGGAAGGTCGAAGGGGCGGGCGGTCCGCTCTGCCCTCCGCTTCAGCCTTTCTCGGAGCTGGACCGCGTCCTTGAAGGCGGAGGAGCAGTAGTGGACCCGCAGCCCCTCTACCTTGAACTTCTCCGCCGCGAGTTCGCTTCCGACGGCTCCGGAGCCGAAGTCGTCGGCCCTGAACCCCAGGAGCTGCAGATCCCTCTCGTTCGTCTCGGTGAACTCCAGCTCGTTGAGGTTGAGGAAGGCCTCCGCCCTCATGACCGCATCGACGATACCGGGGGCGGGGCCGATGGCGGGGATCTCTACCCCGGCGAGGAGCCCCAGGGCTCCTGCGTCGACGAGGGTCTCGTAGAGCCGTTCAGGCTTCGACCACTCCGACGTCGGCGGGTGGAATCTGATCTCGTCGAGCCCCGCCTCCGCGAGGCCGGCGAGGGCGGCGGGTCCGGGCTTCGATCCCGTATAGAGGTGGATGTGATGATCTTGCCCGAACTCCCGCTTCAGGGCCCGGATCGACTCGATGACGAACTCCATCTTGAGCAGGGGCTCGCCCCCGGTGATCCCCGTCCCCAGGGCGCCGATGGCGTTCGCCTCCTCGATTATCTCGAAGTCGGCTTTCACCAGGCGCTCGTTGGCGTAGACGGCGTCTCTCCCGCGCCGCTCCTCTGAGAGGGGGCAGTAGAAGCAGCCCCTCTCGCAGACGCCGGTGACGAATAATACAAGCGAAGCTCCCTGGCGGCAGATCCGGCACCCCGGCGATAGGTAGCTGCTGAAAGAGCCTGAGGGCTCGCAGGCCCACTCCCGATCGGTCATCTTTCCCGGAGGAGATTTCTCCTCCG
>CP086218.1:580476-610867 GCA_020844795.1 Methanothrix sp.
ATCGTAGATTTTTCAGGGAAAAATCCAAATGTATTTTATGAAGTAGGCATAGCTCATACATTAGGGAAACATGTAATACCAATTACTCAACATATCGGTGATGTGCCGTTTGATCTTATACATCACAGAGTTATACCTTATCTAAACAATAAAGAAGGTCTAGATGAATTAAAGCGTAGAATTGAGGAGAGATTGAGAGTACTTAAAGAGCAATCGAAGTAGAAAACCTGCATCAGGCTTCTGCGTGATAGAATCCGAAAATGGTTGTTTTCGAGTATAATCCACAGTTCACTCCTCGATGAACTCCGTGATCCTCGTCTGGCCGAGGCGGCAGACCTCCCCGGGGATCTCGATCGGATAGACCCCGGTGAGGCATCCCATACAGAGGCTCTCCCGGGGCAGGCCGATCGCTTCGACCAGCCCCTCGTGGCTGATGTAGCCGAGGGAGTCGGCGCCGATCACCGCCTCGACCCCGGCGACGGTCTTGTGGGCGGCGATCAGCTCGTCCCTCGAGGCCATGTCGATCCCCATGTAGCAGGGGGCGAGGATGGGGGGGCTTCCGATCCGGACGTGGACCTCCTCGGCCCCCGCTGACTTCACCATGTCCACGATCCGCCGGCTCGTCGTCCCCCGGACGATGGAGTCGTCGATCATGATGATCTTCTTTCCTTCGATGTTGGGGCGGATGGTGTTCATCTTAAGCCTCACGGAGATCTCCCTCAGCTCCTGGCCGGGCATGATGAAGGTCCTGCCTATGTAGCGGTTCTTCATCAGACACTCCCGGTATTTTATATCGGACCTCTGGTGGTATCCGATGGCGAAGGTGATCCCCGAGTCGGGGACGGGGGTAACAGTATCGGCATCGTACGGGTGCTCCTCGGCGAGGGCTGCCCCGATCTTCACCCGGACGTCGTAGACGAGCCTGCCGTCCATGATGCTGTCGGGGCGGGCGAAGTAGATGTACTCAAAGACGCAGTGGGCCGGAGACTGCTGGTGAGAGAGCTGGTAAAACCGGACGTCCCCATCTTTGGCGATCACCATCTCCCCGGGCCTGACGTCTCTGACGAGCTTCCCGTTGAGGGTGTCGATGGCGACGGATTCGGAGGCGATGATGACGCCGTCGTCGGTCTTGCCGACGCAGAGCGGCTTTATCCCCAGGGGGTCTCTCACCGCTATGATGAGGTTTCCCGCGAGGATGACGACGGAGTAAGAGCCGACGGCCTTTCGCATCACCGTCCTGACCGCCTCGGCGGGGTCCTCCCGCTCCAGCATCGCTCTTACAAAAAGGCGGGCGATCACCTCGGTATCGGAGGTGGAGTGAAATACCTCGCCCTCCGCCTCCAGCTCTTCTTTGAGCTTTCCGGCGTTGACGAGGTTTCCGTTGTGGGCTATGGCGACGGAGCCCTCCCTGTACTTCACCAGGATGGGCTGGCTGTTCTTGAGCGCCGACTCTCCTGCCGTAGAGTACCTGACATGGCCTATGCCGGTGGCCCCACCCAGGGCTTCAATCCGGGCGTTGTTGAAGACCTCGGCGACGAGCCCCATCGCCTTGTGGGTCCAGACGACCTTCCCGTCGTAGACGGAGATACCGGCCGACTCCTGGCCCCGGTGTTGCAGAGCATAGAGGGCGTAATAGATCGACTTGGCAACGTTCCGAGACGGATCCCCTGAGGAGATCCCCACCACGCCGCACTTGTCCTGCAACCCGGACCTCCGCTCAGTTTCCGCCGTAATTGCTGCTATATCTCTGCCAGCCGTAGCCCCGGGGCCTCTTGGACTTGCCGAAGCCGCAGGACGCGCAGGCCTTTTCATGGAAGTTATAGGATACCTTGCCGCAGCGACGACACTTGACGTGCGTCTTCTTCTGGCGCCTTCCCATGGATGGGGTGCCTTTTGTCATTTATTTGACCTCACGGTGAAATGTAAACTACGTTATCTCCTCGGACGACGACGGTTCCCAGCTTCTTGGAACCCTCCCCGTCTTTGATCTCTTCGGTGTTGTCGAGGACCAGGTTCATGTGGATGTCGTAGCCCTGAAGTTCTCCTCTAAACGCCCTTCCGTCCTTGAGCTTTACTATAACGGGCCCGTTCAGCGATTCATTTAAAATATCAAGGGGTCTCTGAGCCATCGGCCTCTCTCCAGTCGGATAGACAAAAGCTATGGCGAGACTTGCACGTTGCATATTTAAACTTGTCGGGGAATAATGGTTTTATGAAGATCAAATCCAGGCACCACCTCAAGGAGAGCGAATCGAAGAAGATCCTGAGGTTGATCGAGCCTTTCCTGGAAGATCCATCTCCATTGAGAGGGCTCCCCCTCGAGGTCGCCGAGACGGACGGCGACTTCAACCTGATCCTCCTGAAGGGGAGGCCCGTATTCATGATGCTGGAGGGGAAGCCCTACTTCACCGTCCGGGGCGCCATCGAATTTCCGCCAAAGAGGAGGATGGTGGTGGTCGTCGACTCCGGGGCCGTCAGCTACATCGTCAACGGCGCCGATGTGATGGCCCCCGGGATCGTGGAGGCAGATCCTGATATCGTCCCCGGAGATTCCGTGGTGATAGTCGAGGAGAGGCACAACAAGCCCCTGGCCGTAGGGGTCGCCCTCATCCCCGGACCGGAGATGAGGGGCACGGGTAAGGCGGTCAAATCGGTCCACCACGTAGGAGACGAGCTGTGGGATATGGTGGGGTGACGTCTCGGCAGAGGAGCGCCCGGTCGACCCTCGCCCGCCCTTCGAAGGCAGACCTCTCGAAAGAATGTTATACATCCGGCTTCATGGTGATATCCGTATGTACGAAGATATTGGAACCCTGATAAGGAGGGGTTTTGAGACCTGGAGGCAGAACCTCAACCTCGCCCTCCCCTTCGTCCTCATGATCGTCGTTATGATGGTCATCGCCGTCGTCATGGTGATCTCTGCCTTTTATCCTCTGATCACCGGTTCCCCAGAGCTCTTCTCCACGACAGGGGACGTCCAATCTCCCGAAGAGCTGGCAGAGCTCCTCTCCTCAGCGACGAACCTCGGCATGGCGGCGGCGATCCTCCTCGGTGGGATCCTCCTGATATACCTCGCCTTGAGCTTCTTCACCGCCGGGGCGATAGGGATGGCGAGGGAGGCTACCGATGTAGGAAAGACCAGCACCAAGGAGATGTGGGCCTCCGGGAGGCGCCATTATCTGAACCTCTTTATCGCAGAGGTTCTT
Organism: Methanothrix sp.; assembly: GCA_020844795.1. Classification (GTDB taxonomy): domain Archaea; phylum Halobacteriota; class Methanosarcinia; order Methanotrichales; family Methanotrichaceae; genus Methanocrinis. The sequence goes on from CP086218.1 coordinate 583,683, forward strand.
ATGATGTTCTTCATCATCGCCGGGGGCCTCGTCCTCTCCCTCCCCTTCCTATCAGATCTGATGGGGATCTTGGGGGCAAATGAACCCGAATTCGGTCCCATCATCCTCTGGGTATTACTTTTAATATTCTATGGCTTTATAATATCCGTCGCCCTGGCGATCGTCCCCTACGCCCTGGTATTAAGCAGCCTTGGACCCATCGGGGCCATAAGATCAGGGATCAGGTTCTTCTTGTCCAACAAGATGGACGTATTTCTCATCTGGCTCGTCGTCATCGCCGTCTCCATGGCTATCCAGTTCCTGGGCGTACCCTTCTCGGGATCTGAGACCGCCAGCGCCTTCTTCTCCATGCTGACCGGGATCTTGAGCGTCCTCGTCATATCGCCCCTCACCACCGTCTGGTGGACGAGGCTCTACATGACCAGGACCGGGAAGATCAGAGAAGTCGAACCCGTCCGGGACGAAGAGGTGAAGTACCTTTAGCTCCCAGGGTGGACCCATGAGGATCCTTACGAACTTCAAAAGGCGCAGCGTCGCGAGCCAAGCTCTGCTGGCCGGCGTCGTCTTCTTTCTCGCCTATACCCTCTACCTCGACTACATCGGAGACCCTAGCCTCAGAGAAGCGGCCTTTGCGGCGGCGATCTTCTCCTCCAGCTACTTCCTCACCTCGATGATCGTCCTCCGCAGAAAGTTCCAGAGGAAAAAAGAGGTAGAATAGGTAGCAACCAGCTGGCTATTCCCGGGAAAGCCCCTCAATCCTCGGCGGGGTCGGCAGGTTATGAGGGTTTGGCCCCGCTCATCCTCAGGAGGAGCTCCTCGCCGCTCTTGCTCCCGCGGGTGAATATCAGGTCTCCTGCCCCCAGGCTCACCTTGGCCCTGGGGTTGTAGGTCCATCTCCCACCCCGTTTTACGGCGAGGACGTACATCCCCGTCTCCGTCTCCAGGTCCAGGTCCTCCAGGGTCTTTCCGTCCATCTCGGCCCCCGGTGCGATCTCGACCCTGGTTATAACCTCGTCCGACTCCCTCATGGCCATCGCCAGGATCGGATGGGGCTCTATATCGTGGAGGACGACGTTGGCTATCTTGAGGGCAGCGTCGCTGATGATCTCCGTCGATACCGCTAGATGGAGGAGCCCCCGGAGGTTCTCGATGTCGTCGACGTGCTTGGCAGCCCGCAGGACCCACCGCTGCAGCTCGTACTTCATCTCGTCCATCTCCTGCTCGATCTCCTCGACCTCAAACGCCACCTCTTCGCTGTCGAAGAGGACGGCGGTATAGGCGAGCCCCACCGCCAGCTCCGACCTGTTCTTCATCTCGACGATTATGTCGACGGCCCTCTCCAGCTGGCCTATCCCGGTCTCCTGGTAGGTCTTCGGGACCTGGGGTCTGCCGGTGGTCATCTCCAGGAAGAGGGGGACCCCCTCATCGTGGCCTCTGGCGAAGAGGATGTCTCCTGGCATGATCTCGGTATCCGGCTCTGGATCGTAGATCCAGCTCTCGCCACGCCTTATGGCGATGACCACCATCCCGCCTTCCGTCTCGAAGGAGATGTCGTCGAGTTTTCGGCCTGCTACCTTCGAATCTACGCCCACCACCGCCCTGGCCACCGTCTCCTCCGCCTGCCTGAGGTCCTTCTTCAGCTCGTAGGGTATCCCCATCTTCAGGTGGACTATGCTGGCGATATCTCCGGCGGCGTTGGAGATTATCTCCGCCGCCGATGCTATCTGGAGGACGCCGGAGAGGGCCTCGGCGTCCTCGACGGTCCTGGCGGCGAGCATCGCCGATATCTGGACGTGGTAGTCGTAGACGTCCATCATCTCCTCGAGCCTGATGACCTCCATCGCCAGGTCGTCGTCGTCGTAGAGGACGGCGGAGTATCCGAGATCCAGCATCAGCTCGCTGGTGTCTTTCATCTTCACCAGAAGTTGTTTCATGCTCACGGGGCAGTATTCGATCTTTCTCATTCCGCTCTCCGACTTCCTCTTTCCATTATAGATTAAATATAAGTGTCGTTCCTTCCCCTTCCGCAGCCACCGACCCGGACCTCCAAGCCGCGGTCCTTCTGACCATCCCTTTCCCTCCCACCGACCCGTACTCCAGGGTCGCGGTCCTTCTGATCATCCCCTTCTCCGGCATAGATCCAGCCGGAAGATATCCGCCCTCAAGCCATAGATATAAGTCATCCAGGACCACCATATTCTGTCAGGGAGGATTTGATAGATGGATCTTGAGATGGTAAGGATGAACATCCCCGAGAGTTCGAACCTGATCCTGGGGCAGAGCCACTTCATCAAGACGGCGGAAGACCTCTACGAGGCGGTGGCGGGAACCGCTCCAAAATCCAGGTTCGGGATCGCCTTCTCCGAGGCGAGCGGACCGTGCCTCGTCCGGTGCGAGGGCAACGACCCGGAGCTGGTCGAGGCGGCGAGGGCGAACTCCCTGGCCCTGGGGTGCGGCCACACCTTCGTCATCCTCCTCCGGGAGGCGTTCCCGATCAACGTCCTCAACTCGATAAAGTCGGTCCAGGAGGTCTGCGGCGTCTACTGCGCCACCGCAAACCCCGTGGAGGTGGTGGTGGCGAGGACCGAGCAGGGCGGGGGGATCCTGGGGGTCATCGACGGCTCTTCGCCGAAGGGGGCGGAGTCGGAGGAGGATGTCGCCGATAGAAGGACGATGCTCAGAAAGTTCGGATACAAGCTATGACCGGGATGGACCGGGTCGTCAGGGGCGGGAGGGTCTACGTAGACGGCCGCCTCCAGAGCCTGGACATCTGGATCCGGGACGGGAAGATCGCCGCCCTGGGGGGGGACCATCATGCGGAGGAGACGATCGAAGGCCGGGGCATGATAGTACTTCCGGGGGCGATCGACATCCACGTCCACTTCCGGGACCCCGGCTTCACCCATAAAGAGGACTGGGAGACCGGCTCCACCTCCGCCGCTGCCGGCGGCGTCACCGCCGTCGTCGACCAGCCGAATACGAACCCACCGACCGTCGACGGCCCGTCTTACAGGATGAAGCTTGAGATATCCGAGAGGCGTTCCGTCGTCGACTTCTGCCTCAACGGCGGGCCGGGGGATGTAAAGAGGCTGGCAGATCTGGGTGCATCGGCGATAGGCGAGATCTTCACCTACGACCACAGCGGAGAAGAGCTCCGGCGGATCCTGGAGGCGACGGCAAAGGCCGGGCTCCTCCCCACCATCCACGCCGAGGACGCCGGGGTGATCCGCGAGAGCTCTGAGCCGCTCCGGGATGGGAGGGAGCCGGAGCTCTACTCATCGGCGAGGCCGAACCTGGCGGAGGCGAAGGCGATCGAGGCGGTCCTCTCCATCGCCGATAGACTCCACATCTGCCACCTCAGCACCTCCGAGGGGCTCGACCATATCAGGGCTGCCAAGGGGAGGGGGAAGATGGCGACCTGCGAGGTGGCCCCCCACCACCTCCTCTTTACGAGACGGGACTGGCGGATGCAGGGGACTTTCCTCAAGATGAACCCACCCCTGCGGGACCTCCGGGACAGAGACGCCCTCTGGGAGGGGCTCCGGAAGAGGGAGATCGACGCCATCGCCTCGGACCACGCCCCCCACCTCCCCGAGGAGAAGAGGGACGAGATCTGGGACGCTCCGCCCGGGGTCCCTGGGGTCGAGACGATGCTACCTCTGATGCTGATGGCAGTTCGGTCCAACCTCATCTCCCTGGAGAGGATCGTCGACGCCCTCTCCAAAAGGCCCGCCGAGATCATGGGCCTCTCCTCCAAGGGGGGGATCTGCCGGGGAAAGGACGCCGATCTCGTCGTCATCGATCCGCGGGGCGCCAGCGATATCAGGGCCGACAGGCTCCACAGCGGCGCCGAGTGGACCCCCTACGAGGGGCGGCGGGCCATCTTCCCCAGGATCACCATGATCCGGGGCGAGGTCGTCTTTGCGGACGGGGAGCTTCTCGCAAAGCCCGGCTTTGGGAGGAACCTTCCAGGCCCCAGGCTCCAAAGGTCGAGGAAGAGATCGGAAGGTTGAAGATTTCATCGGGAATTCCGCTACAAGATCGAGGTGTTTTGTATGAGAGAAGATGCAGAGAGGATGGTAGGCAGAGCCGTCATGGAATCGATGAAGAGGTCGGTCCAGGCAAGAGAGGTCTTCAGGAAGGTCCTCGGAGACGTCGCGGATAGCTTCCCCGAGGCCGGGGATCTCCCAGCCGCAGACGTCATCGACTCCCCCGAAGAGGTCGTCGTATATATCGACCTTCCGGGGACTAAGAAGGAGCTGATCGACCTCGCCGTGACGGAGGACGCCCTGACCATAAAGGCGAAGTTCGAACGGCCTGCTGGAACCTACACCTCCAGGGAGAGGGCCGAGGCGGAGACGAGCCGAAGGGTTAAGCTCAATAGTGAGATCAAGCCCGAGCAGGTGAGGGCAAAGTACGAGGACGGGGTCTTAGAGGTCCACCTCCCCAAGCTGATCGTGGTGAAGCCAAAGGCCGTCCCCATCGAGTGAAGCTTGTAAAAAAAATGGGTGGCGACAGCCTCATTTGCTGCTCGCCACCAACTCTCTTGTCACAATCCTGTAGGCGTACTCGATCGTCATCTCCTCCCGGGGCTGTAGCTCCAGGACCCACTTCAGCGCCGTCGCTGTAGTCTCCGTAGGCTTCGGCTCCGCCGAGACCATCTCGCCCCGGATCGGCTTCGTATCCGAGACCTCCACCGTGGCGTTTCGATCGACGTTGACCTTGATGGTCAGCTGGTAAGTCCAGGTCTCCGTCGTCACCTTCATCGGCGAGGTGGCGTTACCGGCTCCCGGGACGGCGACTATCTCCTCCGAGGTGGTGTAGTTTGCAAGCTTCCTTGCGACCTTCAGGTCTGAGGAGGACCCCACGTTGATCTGCGCCTCCGTCCCCGTCGGCGTGAAGGGGATCTCCACCATGGAGACGTACTCGTCGTTCCTGTAGAGGTGGGCCGACCCCGCAGGCCAGGGGTCTTTCATGGTGTTGTTCGCCTTTATCACCTCAGTCACAGGTCCCTCGTTATTGATGTAGGCGTTCCAGACGTAGCTTCTCAGGATGGGCACGGTCTCTTCGATGAAGGGGAAGCCCACCTCTCTATCCATCTCCAGGTCCTTTCGACCGGGCAGCTCGTAGATGTAGAGCATCTCCAGCTCCCCGGTGGCTGGGAGGGGCGCGGCCTTGGGGACGAAGGCCGCCCGCTCAGCCACCGCCTCTTCGAGGGCGTAGTCGGCGAAGCCGCGGGAGGCCCTGAAGAGTTCGACGGCCTCGACCTGGGGCGGGCCGGAGACGAGCTTCAGCCTGATCGCCTCCAGATCCTCTCCGAATCTGTTTGTCACCACGGCCAGGGCCGACACCAGGACCGTCTCGTCCTCGATATGGACCGAGTAGCTCGGCCGCCAGGATCCGGCCCGCGGCATCAGGTAGACGAGGTCGAACCTCTGGACCCCTGGTGTGGAGACGTTTAGGGTGTACTCGGGGTTGTCGCGGCGGACGACCTTCTCGACGGAGGCGTTCGTCGCCGAGAACCTCACAGAGTCCATATCCACCGAGGTCGGCAGGTCGACGACTAGCTGGTGGACCCCCTCCGTCATCTCCATCTCTCCGGTCCTCTTGACCGTGGCGAGGCCGTCGGGATAGATGGTCACCGAGTCGACGGGAAGGCTGATGATGGTGATCGCTTCGACCTTGCCGGAGCCGCCGGTGGAGGCGGAAGCGGCGGCCAAGGCGGAGGCGAAGGCCGATATCAGCACAAGAATTGCCAGAATCTTCTTCATGATCGATTTTCCCCCATTTTCCGATGGATGTATAAACCGGCTCAATTATATTATGCTTTTCCGCCCCCAGGAGAGGGGTCGGCCTTCCCGGTAGGCGGCGTCGGAACGCTTATATCGGTATATCGAACTTCCCTCCCCCGAGTCGTACGGTGATGTTCTCATGTTCCTGGACTTCTGGAGAGATGTCGAGTCGCTCTTGCGCGACGCCTTGGATCGATGCGGGTTTCTTCTGCCCGAGACCGACGGGAAGGTCAACGGAAACGATCTCATGCTGGAGACGAGCCCCCACGCCGACCTCGCCTCCACCATATCCTTCAGGCTCGCCCCCGTCCTCAAGAGAAAGCCTGCGCAGATCGCTCAGAAGATCCTGGAGGCGATCGTCCTCGACGGGAGGGGGACGTTAGACCGGGTCGAGGCGATGGGTCCTTATCTCAACTTCTTCGCCAGCCGTCGGTTCTTCGACTCGGCTGTCCTGGAGGCTGAAGGAGATCGCTGCTGGACAGGGTCGATGTCAGAGAGGGTGATCGTCGAGCACACCTCCGCCAACCCCAACGGCCCCCTCCACGTCGGTCATATAAGAAACTCCGTCATCGGCGACACCCTGGTGAGGATCCTCCGGCGGGCTGGCTGCGATGTGGAGGCCCAGTACTACGTCAACGACATGGGCCGGCAGATAGCCATCGTCGTCTGGGGATGCGGCCGGTATCCCCTCGACGGCTCGAAGGCCGACCATGCCACCGCCAAAGTCTACATCCAGGCGAACAAGGACCTCGCCGCGGAGCCGGGACTGAAGGAGGGGGTAGATCGGCTGATGCAGCTCTACGAGGGTGGGGACCCGGAGACGGCGGAGATGTTCCGGGAGGCGGTAAATTACGCCCTGTCTGGGATCGAGGAGACCCTGCGGAGGCTGAATATACGCCATGACTCGTACCGGTGGGAGAGCGAGTTCGTCCGGGACGGATCGACGGCCCGGATCTTCGAGAGCCTCGAGGCGACGGGTTTGACCGACTGGGAGGAGGGGTCCCTCCAGCTCGACCTCAGTGGCGAGGGTTTCGAGAAGAAGCTCGTACTGAAGAGGTCTGACGGGACGTCCCTTTACACCACAAGAGACCTCGCCTACCACAGATGGAAGGCGCAGGTCTCTGACAGGATGATCGACGTCCTGGGGGCTGACCACAAGCTTATTTCAGGCCAGCTCAAGGCCGCCCTCCGGCTGATGGGGGTGAGGGAGCCGGAGATCGTCATCTTCGAGTTCGTATCTCTTCCGACAGGATCGATGAGCACGAGGAAGGGCAAGTTCATCTCCACCGACGAGCTCCTCGACGAGGTGGAGGCCCAGGCGTTCAAGGAGGTGACGGTCCGAAGGCCCGAGGAGGGGGAGGAGTTCAGGCGGGCGGTGGCCAAGGAGGTCGCCTTGGGGGCGGTGAGGTACGACGTCGTCCGGGTATCCCCGGAGAAGGCGACGGTCTTCGACTGGAAGGCGGCCCTCGACTTCGAGAAGCTCTCTGCCCCCTTCATCCAGTACTCCCACGCCAGGGCCTCCTCCATCCTCGATAAGGCCGGAGCCTTCGGCGACTTCGACCCATCCCTCCTCATAAGCCTCGAGGAGACGGAACTGATCCGGAAGATCTCCCAGTTCGACCTCGCCGTCCAGGTGGCGGCCCGGGAGCTGAAGCCCCACCTGCTGGCCACCTACGCCCGGGAGCTCGCCGAGGCCTTCAACCAGTTCTATAGGTCAAGCCCCGTCCTGGAGGCCGACCCCGGCATAAAGGAGGCGAGGCTCGCCCTCGTCAAGGCGGCGCGAAACTGTCTCCGGGCGACCCTGGAGACCCTGGGGATCCCGGCTCTCGAGTCGATGTAAACTGAGGGGCGGAAGAGTGGGTCCGTCCCTCCTCCGCCACCGCCGGATCACTCCAAAACTTTTTGTACTATCAGGGCCATAAGGAGGATCGGGGGTGTTCCTCTTGACCGTGAAGGATGCCTTGATTTCCCTACTGCTATTATTATCGATAGGTTTGGCCGCGGGCCAGTGGACCGAAGAGTTGATGACCGACTTTGAGGGAGAGGAGTTGGGTCCCGGCTTCGATCTAGCCTACGGCGAGGGCGAGATGCCCGGTACCGTGATGAGATCGATAGTCTTGGGCCCGGACTCCTCGGGGCCTACGGGACCCTCAGCCCCCTCCGGCCTAGCCGAGGCGTACTACAGCATGGAGCAGCCGGCCTTCGGCGAGATCCAGCAGTACTCGTTATCAGGCAGGGAGCCCTCCACCGTCTACTTCGGAGGCGAGGCGACCTCCTATTCCGCCTTCAGAACCGGATACTTCGGGACGAACGCCCTCTGGATCATGGGGACCTGGTCCTGGACCCAGTACGCTTACTGTCCTTTGGGGGCGTGGATGCAGCTCCTCGCCTACTCCTCCACCGGCGGATCGGCGGAGTTCTACGAGATATACCCGAGCGGCAGGGTGGATAAGAAGACCTACCGCTTATGGCCCGGCTACACCAGGATCGCCTTCCACGGCGACGAGCCCGGCCGGCATATCCTCCTCTTCGTCGTCAACAATCAGCCCTCCAACCCCGTGATCATCGACGTGGGGACCGGAGCCTGGCCGCCGGGCCCCGTCCCCGGACCGATCCCGCCCTACTCCAGGGTTACGGTCAGGTCGAGCTGGCTCACCGGCTTCACCGTCAACGTCGACGGGGTCCAGGAGTACCGGGACATAAGCGACGGAAGGCTCGACGGGGTCGTCAGCTTCACCGTCCCCGGCGACCAGTACCACAGCATCAGGATAACGAGCCCGGGCTACTTGAGGTCATACTATCGGTTCTTCAGGAGCGGCTACTCCTACACCCTCACCGTCTGAGGGGGAGAGGAGTAAAGGCAGACCTTTAGAGAAAACGAGTTCGCGGGGAGGGGCAGCCGCCCCAACCCATCCGATTTTTCTCTTCGATATACAGGACTTCCTTTTCCCCATCAGATTCTCGCCGACTCCATCTTCTCCACCTTCTCCGCGGACTTCGCCTCCCGGATCGCGGCCTTCATCCGGCGGATGAGGTCCTCCAGGCCCGCCAGATCGCCTTTCGAGATCAGGTCGACGCAGACGGAGCCGACGATGGCCCCGTCCGCCCCGGCCCGGATCACCTCCGCCGCCTGCTCCGGCGTCGATATCCCAAAGCCCACGGCCTTGGGCAGGGGGGTCTTCACCCTCTCGATCAGGGCCTTCGTCGACTCCTGGAGGTCGGCCCTGGCGCCGGTCACCCCGGCCCGGGCGACGAGGTAGAGAAAGCCGCCGGAGCCCTCGGCGATGTAGGGGATCCTCTCTGTCGGTGTATTGGGGGCGACGAGGGATATCAGGTCGACTTCGGCTTTCTCGCAGGCGGTCCGGAGGGGCCCCGCCTCCTCCGGCGGCAGGTCCGGGACGATGAGGCCGGTGATCCCGCTATCCGCACAGTCCCCGGCGAACTTTTCGAGGCCGCGGCGCAAGATCATGTTGTAGTAGCCCATGAAGACGAGGGGGACCTCCGCCCGGATCTTCGAGGCGACATCGAAGTATACGTCGGTGTTCATCCCCGCCTCGATCGCCCTCATCGCCGCCGCCTGGATGACCGGCCCGTCGGCTATCGGGTCGGAGTGGGGCAGGCCCAGCTCCACCACGTCGGCCCCGGATCGGGCGAGGAGCTGCGCGATCTCCACCGTCGCCCCGGGGCTGGGGTCGCCGGCGCAGATATAGGCGATGAGGAGCGGCCGGCGGCTGAAGGCCTCGGCGAGCCTCATATCCCTCCCCTCCCCTCGTGCTCCATCACCGTGGTGAGGTCTTTATCCCCCCTCCCCGAGAGGTTGATGATGGTGATCTCGCCGAGGGCCTCGGGGTCTTTGAGGGCGAAGCCGACGGCGTGGGCGGACTCGAGGGCCGGTATGATCCCCTCCAGGACCGATAGCCTCCTGAACCCCTCCAGGGCGGCGCCGTCGTCGGCGATGGCGGGGGTGACCCTCCCCACCTCCACGAGGTGGGCGAGCTCAGGGCCGACGCCGGGATAGTCGAGGCCCGCGGCCAGGGAGTAGGACTCGAGGATCTGGCCGTAGGGGTCCTGGAGGATCTTGGTCATCGCCCCGTGGAGGACCCCGTCCTCGCCCAAGTTGAGACATGCGCCGTGGTCTGCGATCTTATCCCCGGAGGAGGTCCCCCTCCCCCCCGCCTCTACGGCGATCAGATTCGTCGCCTCGTCCCGGAGAAAGCCCGAGAAGATCCCCATGGCGTTGGACCCGCCGCCGACGCAGGCGGCGACGGAGTCGGGGAGCCTCCCTTCGGCGTCGAGGATCTGCTCCCTCGCCTCAGTCCCTATGACGGACTGTAGCTCCCTCACCATCAGGGGGTAGGGGTGGGCCCCAGCGACCGTCCCCATCAGATAATGGGTCGTCTCGTAGCTCCCCGCCCAGTCCCTCATCGCCTCATTGATGGCGTCTTTGAGGGTCCTCGACCCCGACCTCACCGGGATCACCTTCGCCCCCAACAGCTCCATCCGGTAGACGTTCATCTTCTGCCGCTCGATGTCCACCTCCCCCATGTAGACCTCCGTATCGAGGCCGAGGTTAGCCCCCACCATGGCGGAGGCGACGCCGTGCTGCCCCGCCCCCGTCTCGGCGATGAGCCGGGTCTTCCCCATCGCCTTGGCCACCAGGGCCTGCCCCAGGACGTTGTTGAGCTTGTGGGCTCCGCCGTGGAGGAGGTCCTCCCTCTTCAGGTAGACCTTCCGCGAGAGCTCCCTGGATAGGGACTTTGCCAGGTAAAGGGGGGTGGGCCTTCCGGCGTAGTTTGAGAGAAGAGCCGAAAGCTCACCTCGGAACTGCGGGTCCGCCTTGAGGCGGCTGTAGGCCTCCGCCAGCTCCTTCAGCGGCTGCATAAGGGTCTCGGGGACGAACTGGCCGCCGAACCTCCCAAACCTCGTCATCGACGCATCTGTGATCTTCATCAAATCTTCATCAGCTCCCATCTCTATATGGTCATCCGACCGGATCTCCTCCGCCCTCAGGGCCGAGCCGCTCCGTTGAGGTGGGGGAGGAGCGCTGGCTCCCGCATCAGGGAGGTTCCGACGAGAAGGGCGTCGGCCCCCGCCTCCTCCATCCTCAGGACGTCTTTCCTCGTCTCTATGCCGCTCTCGGCGACTACGAAGAGCCCCGTGCCCTTCGCCACCGGCCCCAGCCTCTCGAAGGTATCGAGGCTAACCTCCAGGGTCGATAGGTTCCTGTTGTTTATACCCACCATCCTGGTGCCGGTCTTGAGGGCGGCGATGAGCTCCTCCTCGGTGTGGACCTCCACGAGGGGCTCCATCCCCCTCGCCTCTGCCGCCTCCACCAGGCCGTCGAGGTCCTTTGAGAAGGCGGCGATGAGAAGGACGAGGTCGCATCCCACCTCGTCGAGCTGCCTCTCCTCCAGGATGAAGTCCTTCCTGAGGATGGGAAGGGAGGAGGCCTCCCTAGCCGACTTCGCGTTCTCTGGCGACCCGAGAAAGTAGGTCGGCTGGGTGAGGACCGAGATGGCGCAAGCCCCATCGGCCTCGTACCTGCGAGCCATCGCCGCCACCTCCTCCGGCAGAAGGGACCTACCCAGGATCCGGGGCTTGATCTCGGCGATGATGGGGGATATACCCCTCGACCGCAGGTCCGCCGCCCGGGCCGGTAGGTTTCGGGGGTCGTTGACCTTCATCGGATCGGTGGGAGGGGTAGAAGCCGAGAGCCTCTCTCTCGTCTCCCTCAGGATCTCTCTCACCACCTGGGAGGTCATATGACGAGCCCCTCCAGCCAGTTGGCGATAAGCCTCTTTCCCTCCGGGGTCAGGACCGACTCGGGGTGGAACTGGACCCCCTCCACGGGGAGGTATCTGTGCCTTATCCCCATCACCACCCCCTCGGCGGTGGTGGCCGTGACCGTCAGAGGCGGTCCGAGGGTCTCTACCGCCAGGGAGTGGTAGCGCCCCCCTCGGAGGGGGCTTTTTAGCCCCCGGAATATCCCCCGGCCGTCGTGGAATACCTCGGAGGCTTTGCCGTGGACGGGGTCGGTCCTCTCGATCGTCCCGCCGTAGGCGATGTTAATCGCCTGGTGGCCGAGGCATACCCCCAGGATCGGCGTACCCTGAAACCTTCTCATCACATCGATAGAGCTTCCGATGTCTCTGGGGTTTGCGGGATTGCCCGGCCCCGGGGATATGACGATCCCCAGGGGGTCGATCTCCTTGACCTGGGAGGGCTCGATCCTGTTTGAGGCCACCTCCGTCTCGGGGTGGAACTGGGATACGTAGTCTACGAGGTTCCAGACGAAGGAGTCCTGGTTGTCGATGAAGAGGATCGTCTTTGCCGTCACGCCGCCACCCCCAGGGCCCGCTTCATCGCCGCCATCTTCCGCTCCGTCTCGAGGAACTCCCGGTGGGGGTCGGAGTCGGCGACGATCCCCGCCCCCGCCTGGACGAAGGCGGAGTCCCCCTCCAGGACGACGGATCTGATGGCAATGGCGAAATCGGCGGAGCCGTCGGCGGAGAAGTAGCCCACACCGCCGCCATAGATCCCCCTCGATCTCCCTTCCAGGTCGTCGATGATCTCCATCGCCCGGATCTTGGGGGCTCCCGAGAGGGTTCCTGCCGGGAATATCGCCCTAGCGGCGTCGAAGGAGTCGCACCCGTCCCGGAGCGTCCCCCGGACCGTCGTCTCGATATGCTGGACGTGGGAGTATCGGAGGACCGACATGAACTCCTCCACCATGATCGAGCCGGCCTTCGAGACGGAGCGGACGTCGTTTCTCCCCAGGTCGACGAGCATCACATGCTCCGCCCTCTCCTTCTCGTCTGCCAGCATCTTCGCCGCCAGAAGGTCGTCCTCTTCGGGGGATCCGCCCCGGGGGCAGGTTCCTGCGATGGGGTTTGTGGTGACGATCCCGTCCCGTAGGCTGAAGAGGGTCTCTGGCGATGCCCCCACCAGGGCGTGATCTTCGAACTCGAAGATGTAGGTGTAGGGGCTGGGGTTGATCTCCCGCAGCCTCTTGTAGAGGGCTACTGGGTCGGGATTTTTTAGCCTCACCCTCGTCCTCCTGGAGAGGACCACCTGGAATATCTCCCCTGCCAGGATCTCCTCTTTAGCTTTTCGGACCGACTCCTCGAAGGGGGCGGCAGGGTCTGAATCCACCGATATGGGATCGAGATCTACGGCCTGCGGCTCCTGCAGGTCCAGCTCCTCGAGATGGCCGACCATACCGGAGGCGATCTCCTCGGGGTCCTCCCCGGCGATGAGGGGGGCGACCGCGATAGAGACCTTTCCCGTCAGGTGGTCATATACGAAGCTCTCCTCGAAGATCCCGAACTTGGCGTCGGGGGCGGCGGAGGTCTTGGGCCGGTCTATCCTCTCGGCGACGAGATCGTAGGCTAGGTAGCCGATCCCTCCCCCCAGGAAGGCCTGCCTTCCGAACTTCGAGGGGCCGGAGCCGATGGGAAGGGCGGACCGCAGGAGATCGAAGAGATCCATCCCCCGCCGGATCTCCCCGCATATCGTCGATCCGTCTTCGCCGTCTATCACCGCCGTGGCGGCCAGCCTCTCTACGAAGGCCTCCTGAAGGCCCCTCCCCAGGCTGCATATCTCGATGGCAAACCGCCTCCCCGTCACCGTCACCACGGCGGAGGGGCTGGCTCCGACGAAGGAGAACCGGGCCCTATCCCCCGACTTCTCGACGGACTCCAGGAGGAAGGGGAACCTCTCCTGTCGGAGGGCGGAGTAGAGGGCGAGGGGAGCCTCCGGGTCCAGGAGGTCGGTCACCTCGAAGAGCCGCGGAAGGGGACCCTCATCCCGGGCCTTCCGGGATCGGCCGGGGAAGACCTCTGAGGTTATCGACAACCCCTCACCTCCAGGAGGAACGCCTCGATCTTCTCCGGATCTTTCAAGCCACCGGTCTCGACCCCGGAGGATACGTCGACGGCGTAGGGTCGGACCGTATCTATCGCCTCGGCGACGTTGCCGGGATCGAGCCCCCCCGCCAGGATGACGGGGACGCCGATATCTTCTACCAGACTGGCGGAGAGCTCCCAGTCATGGACCTTCCCCGTCCCGCCGAGCTCTCCTCCCTCGGAGCTGTCGACTAGGAGGGCGTCGGCGACCTCCTGGAGGGCCAGGGCCCGGTCCAGGATCCCCGGAGCCGCCGGGACCGCCGCCACCAGCTTCTGGGGGACGATATCGGCGAGGGTCGAGAGATCCTCGAGGCTGAGGGATTCGTTCACCTGGAGGGCGTCGGCCCCCGTATCCAGGGCGAGGTTCGCCGCCTCAGCCACGGAGTCGGGCTCCACCACGATGACGCTCGATACGAAGGGGGGTAGCCCCTCGATCAGCCGTCTCGCCTCATCCCGGCCGATCGACCTCCTCGACCGGGGGATCTCCACCACGAAGCCGACGGCGTCGGCTCCGAAGGCGACGGCCGCGTCCCTCGCCGCGGCGTCCCTGATCCCGCAGATCTTCGCTCTCGTCACAGAAACCTCTCCAGCTTCTCGGGGCTGCCGCAGGAGGATACCATCCTCTTAAGCTTCTCCAGGCCCCTCCCTGAGTCGATGGCATCCTCCGCCATCCTCGCTCCGTCGAAGAGCGTCTCGGCGATCCCCGAGACGGAGAGGGCGGCCCCCGCGTTCATGGCGACGACGTCCCTGCAGGGGCCCCTCTCCCCCGATAGGATCTCCACCAGCTTTGCGGCGTTCTCTTGGGGGGTCCCTCCCCGGATATCCCCGATATCGGCCAGGGTGTAGCCGAAGTCCTCTGGGGTGACGGTCCGGCTTGAGAGGTTCCCCCCGTGGAGCTCGCAGATCCTAGTCGGACCGGTGTTGGTGATCTCGTCGAGGCCGGAGCCGTGGACGACCATCGCCCTCTCCGCCCCCAGGACCTTGAGGGCGGCGGCGAGCTTGTCGCAGAGCTTTGGGTCATAGACCCCCATCAGCTGGAAAGGCGCCCCAGCGGGGTTTGTCAGGGGTCCCAGGATGTTGAAGACCGTCCTCATGGATAGCTCCCTCCTGATCGAGGCGACCCTCTTCATGGAGGGGTGGAAGACGGGGGCGAGCATGAAGCCGATCCCCAGGGTCTCGATCGCCTCGCAGACCCGCTCGGGACCGGGGGCGACCTCCACCCCCAGCTCTGAGAGGACGTTGGCGGATCCGCAGGCGGAGCTGACGGCGTAGTTCCCGTGCTTGGCCACAAAGGCGCCGCAGGATGCGGCGACGATGGCGGCGGCGGTGCTGACGTTTATGGTGTTGGTGCCGTCCCCACCGGTCCCGCAGGTGTCGACGAGGGGCCCGAAGACCCGGGGGCTTATCCTCAACGACGAGGACCTCATCGCCCGGGCGAGCCCCGCGATCTCGGAGACCGACTCCCCCTTCATCTTCAGGGCGACGAGGAGCGCCCCGATCTCTCCGTCCGTCGCCCTCTCGAAGACCTCCCCGAGGAGGGCCTCCGCCTCCGATACGGAGAGGTCCTTCCCCTCCACGATCTGTTGCAGGTACTTCATCGGATCACCATAATGTATGATTTTGTACTATATTGTCTAAATATCGACGTCATATATAAGGATTGTGCATTGAAATCCTCCGGTCCCGGAGGAGGTACGAACTGCGGTCCTTCCATGGACTGGCCCCTGGCAGGCAAAATAACGAAATTATAAAATCCCATACGCCAAAGCCTGGACGATATATCTGGAATCGGCGGGTGCATCCTATGAAATCCGAAGTTATCGATAAGCTGGCAGCTCTGATAACCGCCGCCTTCGGCCTCGTGGCCGCTTTGGCGTGGAACGACGCCATAAAGTCTCTCTTTGCAGAAGGCGGCCACCTCCATTTCATGGCATCTTACGGCATGTGGGGCTATGCGATCCTGGTGACGATAATCGCCGTCGTCGCGACGATATGGATAGGAAGGCTGGCGGAGAGGGCCCGCCGGGAGGAGAAGATCTGATCGAGAGGATCTCCGGGCATCATCTCCAACCGGTCTCTCCGTGGCGGCTCGACGGCTCAAAGAAATACCTCTCCCATCTCATCGCCGCCATCCTCCTGGAGGATCCGGGCCGACCCGATGAGCAGATACTAATAATCGGCGGGGAAAAGAAGATCTAAGAGATGCGGCCTGGAGCCCTTCCCGGCCGCCCTCAAGGCAGCTCATGGTGAAACAGGAGGATTTGGTCGATGAAACTCTCGTATATGATACCATCAATCCTTATTCTGGCAGCCCTCGGGTCCGTCTCCCAAGCTGCAGGCCAGGGGGATTCTACAGATCTTCTGAAGGGGGAGCTCCTCTTCCTCGATGACTTCTCCACCTCCAAGGTGGGTGGATCGTGGGGATGCTCCTCGGACGAGAACCACAGCTTCAGCTACCAGGACGGGAGGTACATCATAAACGTCATCCCCGCAGACTCGTGGAGGAGGGTCCAATCAGGAAGGTCCTTCGGCGACTCCATATTGGAGGTGGAGGCGACCCCCATCAGCGGCCCTGACGATAACATCTACGGTCTGATGACCGGATGGCTGAACTGGTCGAACTACTACCTCTTCCTGATATCCGGGGACGGGTACTACAGGTTCCTGAAGAGGGAGGAGGGGTCTTGGACTCGAAACGACCCCTGGGAAAAGGCCGATGCCATCAATCTTGGAAAGGCGACGAACCTCGTCCAGGTGAAACGGCAGGGTGAGACGATCTCCTTCTACGCCAACGGGGTCAAGCTCGCCGAGTATGAGGACGGCTCCTTCCCCGAAGGGAACGTGGGGCTGATCGCCGGGACGACGGCCTGCGGCGGCGGAAACCTCACCGTCGGCTTCGACAACTTCTCCGTCTGGGCGATAGGGGAGACTTGAGGCCGGTCTTCTCCACCTCATCCTTTTTTTCAGTATCGTTCACCGATCCTCTATTCTCCGTTCCCCGGTCCGACGGTCCACCCTGCCTCAAAGGCTTTTTATATCTTCATCCCCTATCCGCGCCGGGCGCGAGAGTGGAAGGGCGGCTGCCGCTGGCGAACCCTTCGCCGGTGTGGAAAGTCCCCCCACCTCTGGACACGCAGACACCCCTTTGGGTGTAGGGCGAGAGCTCTGGCTCTGGCACAGAAACGATACCGCACCGCTCCAATGCCATGATGCCGGAAGGCTGAGGTCGAGCGGGAGGCGGATGAAACGGCGAAACCCTGCGGGTGCAAGCCAAAATAAGGGCGATCGATGGAGTCCAGCCAACGCCCGGGTATGGCGCTGAGCTGAATGCCGCCAATGCCGAAAGGCACGAACAGAAGGGGGCTTACTCTCCAGACTCGCGCCCCATAAATTCACGGACTGCCTCTTCTCATCCCTCCGGCGGATCGGCCCCCACCATCTGACCTCTCATCATGCTCCTGGCGAGGAGCCTCGCCACCCGGAGGGGCTCGGGGACCCTCCCCTCCAGGGTGAAGGAGTTGAGAAGCCCCCTCGTCTCCTCCGCCGTAGCGCCCAGGCTCCTGACGTAGACCAGAAACCCGGTCTTCAGCCTCACCGCCTCCCGGGGCCCGAGCCTCCTGTAGATATCGATCTTCTCATCGGGATGGGCGAAACGCTCTCTTATGCACCCCTCCAGCCCCTCCGACTCCTGATAGGTGAGGCTGACCACCGGAAGGGACGTCTCCTCCCGGAGGCGGTCGAGGTCGACGATGTTGAACCAGCTTATCACCGATCCGTTCAGGAGGAGGGCGTTTATGTCGGCCCTCTCCAGCCCTCTGTATATATCCAGGATCCCTTCGGTGGCGTCGTCGCCTCCGACGGATATCCTGGAAAAACCGAACCCGTCGACCCGCAGGTCCCTTCGCATCACCACCCCCGCGAGGATCGACTCCGGCGCCGTCATCCGGAAGCTCTCGGCTATCCCCAGCACCCTAACCCCTCTCTTCTGGACGCGGAGAACCACGGGGATGACCTTCGTCGTAGAGGTTGAAGATCCTTTTGGGTCCTGGTACCGGAGGTGCAAGCCCCAAAGGATGGATCCCAGGCCCCCATTTCTATATGGCCGGTCGCTATGATCTCATCGGCGCCGCCATCATGAAGGGGGCGCAAGAGGAGTGGGGGGCCGGTCCGGAGACGATCCCCACCCATCCCCGGAGGGGCGATGGCGAACCCTTAATAAACCTTTGACCTGACCAATCCATCTCAATGGAAGAAGACGAAATTTCACTTGCGGAAGAGGACATCTTCCGCCAATACACCTTCCCCAGCGACTTCGGTCCGGAGGTCTCAGCCGCTGACCTCGACGGATCTAACCTCACCACAGACCTCCCCGCCCAGCTCTCATCGGAGATCCCGCCCCAGCTCTCAGGAGACGGCTTTCAGTCTTCGATGGTCACCTTCGTCGATCATCTAAACGCGACCCTGGGGATCGATATCGTCTCCCTGGTCACCACCATCGTCACGATCATAGTGATCCTGATCCTCACCCACCTCGCGGCCAAGATTGTGGAGAGGGCCTTCGCCTTCCAGATCCCCGGAGTGAGGGCCGGGGGGAAGGCAGGCATCGACTTCGAGACGGAGATGACATTCCGGACGATCATCAGAAGGCTTCTCGTCGCCTTCATATACATCTTCGGCTTCGTCATAGTGATATTCCAGATACCGCCCCTCAGCAAGATCGCGGTGACCTTCCTCGCCGGGGCGGGGGTGGCCGGCATCGCCATAGGCTTCGCCGCAAAAGATTCCCTGGCGAACGTCATATCCGGGATATTTCTGGCGGTCTTCCACCCCTTCAGGGTGGGGGACCACATAAACTTCGAGAACGAGTACTGCCAGGTCGAGGACCTCACCCTCAGGCATACCACCATCAGGACCTGGGATGGCCGGAGGATCTTCGTCCCCAACAGCATCATGGGAAACCAGCCGATCGTCAACTGGTCGATAATAGACCCCATCATAACCTGGCGGGTCGATGTCGGGATCGGCTACGACGCGGATATCGATAAGGCGAGGGAGATCATGCTCGATGTCGCTAAGCGCCACCCCCTCGTCCTCAAGGACCGCGATATCACCGTGAGAGTCACCGACCTGGCGGACTTCGCCGTTGACCTGCGGCTCACCTTCGATGTCCCCAAGAGAGACGTCGCCTTCACCACCGGCTGCGACATCAGAGAGGCGGTGAAGAAGAGGTTCGACCGCGAAGGGATCGAGATACCCTATCCCTACAGAAACATCGTAATCCAGAATCCTGAGCCTGCACCAATACCGGAAGACCGCTGTCCTCAAGGGGAGAAGAGTGGGTTCACAGCCTCCTGAGACCCTCTCTCCCCCCATCACCCAAGATCTCATCCCCCTCCCCTCCTCGCTCCCATCCATCCACCCCTCTATGTCACCCAAGTTCTTATAACGGAAGAGCTCCATAAAATAGAGATGTTCAAAGAGCCAGCGGGATGAAAGAAGGGACCCCCGGAGGATGAAGCCAGGATGAGACGGTATCTGAGGGGTCGATTCATCCAAAGTCGGAGTATGGCAAGAGGATAATGGCGAGTAGGTGAAAGGCGTGAAGACGAAAGAGATGGAGAATATGGACAGGGTCGTCGAGGAGATCGGGACCGGACCGCTATGCATGAACACAGCCCTTCTGGAGGAGGTGAAGATGGCCCTCCTGGAGAAGGGCTACGCAGCAGCCCAGGTCCTCGTATCCCAGAGGGCCGGGTCTGACGAGCAGGACGAGATATCGAGGGCTCTGACCATCTGCCAGAAGCACAAGCTCAGCCAGGAGGCGGCGGCGAAGGTCGTTGAGAGCCTGAACGTCATCAAGTCTGGGAAGTGGTGACCACTCTTGCGGCCGGATCTTTCCGGGGGGGCCGGAGGCTTTCCCCTCTGACCCCTCCTCGTTTTGTCGGGGATCCCGTATCAGGAGGCTCCGTCTCCTCCCTTTCGACCCTCCTCCCCGCGGGACCGGGCCATGATCTCTTTTACGATCCCGTCGAAGGCCTCGGCGTTCTTCGAGGCGGCGGCGAGGATGAAGGGCGTGCCGCGGTCGCCGCTCTCGCATATAGCCGGATCGATCTCGATCCTCCCCAGGAAGGGCACCCCGAGCTCCTCCGCCGCCCTCATCCCGCCGCCGACCTTGAAGAGATCGATCGACCCTCCGCACCGGGGGCAGGAGAGGCCGCTCATATTCTCGACGATCCCCAGGACCGGGACCCCTAGGGACCGGGACATATCGATCGCCTTCCTGGCGTCGATGAGGGCGAGGTCCTGGGGGGTGGTGACTATCACCGTCCCGTCGGGGCGGAGGAGCTGGGCGATGGTGAGGGGCTCGTCGCCCGTACCCGGGGGGAGATCGATCAGCATGTAGTCGAGGTTCCCCCAGGCCACACCCTCAATGAACTGCTTGAGGATCTGCATCTTCAATGGCCCCCTCCAGACGACGGGGCTCTCCTTCCCGATGAGGAAGGCCATGGAGACGACCTTGATCCCGCTATCGAGGCCTATGGGGATCTCCGCCGGGTGGACCGTCTCGTCCTCTCCACCCCCCGTCAGGCCGGCGTCCTCGATCTTCAGCATCTTGGGGACGTTCGGCCCCGTGATGTCGGCGTCCAGGATCCCCACCTCCTTCCCGTAGAAGGCGAGGCCCAGGGCGAGGTTGACGGCCACCGTCGTCTTCCCCACGCCACCCTTGCCGCTCATCACCATTATCCTGTGCTTGATCGTGTCGGCGAGAGATTCTTTCATATTATCAGCTCCTCAGCGCCCCCCGAGACCTTTTTGGACCAGTTAGGCCGAATCTCTTATCTTGAGTTAGATGAGCCTTTTGCCCGGGGTCCATCCCCGGGCCGAGGACGAAAGGTTATACCTCGAAAGGTCGACTCGATCCCATGAACCACCGGATGATCTACCTCCCCTTCGGGATCTTGGCGATCCTCCTCCTGGCCGCCGTCCTCTGGGCGACCGTCGCCCTCCTCTTCTTCGGCCTGCTCACCACCGCCTTCGCCAAGATGGGCTTCGCCTGGTCCGACGCCCTCCTCCTCCTCGCCGCCTCCCTTATAGGGGCTGGGATCAACCTTCCTCTCTTCACCGTTAGGTCGAAGGTCCCGGTGGTGACGGAGACCTTCGTCAGGTCCTTTGGGTTGGTCTATCGGATGCCGGTGGTGAAGTCGGTGAAGAACGAGACGACGGTGGCGGTGAACGTCGGTGGCGCCCTGATCCCTATCTTCGTATCGGCGTACCTCCTCATCTCCTATCCCTCCGTCGCCGCCGTCGCCCTGGCGGGGATCGCCGTCGTCGCCCTGGTGACCCACGCCGTCGCCAGGCCGATCAGGGGGCTGGGGATCGCGACCCCCCTCTTCATCCCTCCCCTCGCCGCCGCCCTATCCGCCATCCTCCTCACCGCCGCCTTCTGCCCCATACCCGAATGTCGCTTCGTCACCGCTTACGTCGGGGGGGTCCTGGGAACCCTCATCGGAGCCGACATCCTCAACCTCCATAGGATCGCCGACCTCGGGGCGCCGGTGGCGAGCATCGGGGGCGCCGGGACCTTCGACGGTATATTCATAACAGGTGCCATCGCCGTCCTTTTGGTCTAAGGAGGAAAGGTCTTTATCGGCGGGTGGCGTCTCCTCTCCCATGAGCTTCAGAGGTTTCCTCCACGATCTCCAGGAGGCCGGCCTCCTCCTGGAGGTGGATCGCCCCGTATCGCCGGTGCTGGAGGCTTCCGCCCTCTCCGTCGGAGCCGGTCCCATCCTCTTCAACAACGTCGACGGCAAAAAATGCTGCATGAACGTCCTGGGTACCCGGGACCTCCTGGCCAGGGCTCTATCGACCTCAAAGGAGGAGATGGCGAGAGACCTCGCCGGGATCGACCTTGAGGGCGGCTGGATCCGGGAGGTGGACTCATCTCCGTTCATGGAGGTAGTCAGCGACCCCGACCTTACAGCTCTTCCCATCCTCACTCACTTTCGGGGGGACGGCGGCCCTTACATCACCGCCGGCATAGTGGTTTCCGCCTTCGGCGGAAAGACAAACGCCGCTGTCCACCGGATGATGGTCATCGGAAAAGAGAGAGTTGCAGCCCGGCTCGTTCCCGGAAGGCACACCCACATGCTCCTCCAGGAGGCCCTCATCGCCGGGGAGAGGCTACCCGTGGGGATCGCCATAGGGGTCGATCCCGCCGTCCTGATCGCCGCCAGCACCCGGGTCCCCCTGGGGAAGGAGTTTCAGTACGCCAGCGCCCTATCCGGAGATCCCGTCGAGCTCGTCCCCCTCGACAACGGCATCTCTGTCCCCCACGCCGAGATCGTCTTCGAGGGGTACATCGACGGCGAGAGGGCCTCCGAGGGGCCTTTCGTCGACATCACGGGGACGAGGGACTTCCCCAGGATGGAGCCGGTGATCCACCTGACGAAGATGCTGATGAGGGAGGTTCCCATCTATCACGGCCTCCTCCCATCGGCGGGGGAGCATAAGATGCTGATGGGGATCCCCTACGAGCCGCTGATATTCAGGGCGGCCTCCAGGGTCGCCGACGTCAGAAACGTCCTCCTGACGGAGGGGGGGTGCTCCTACCTCCACGCCGTTGTCCAGATCAGAAAGAGGGACGAGGCCGAGCCCCGAAGGGTGATCGAGGCTGCCTTCGAGGCGCATAAGAGCCTCAAACACGTCATCGTCGTCGACGAAGATATCGATATCTACAGCCCCGAAGACCTGGAGTACGCCGTCGCCACCCGGGTGAAGGGGGACGAGGACGCAGTCATTTATCCCAACGTCCGGGGGAGCACCCTCGACCCGAGGTCCGTCGAAGGGATCACCACCAAGATGGGGGTCGACGCCACCATGACCCTGGGGGAGGAGGAGAAGTTCCTCAGGATCAGGCCCGAGACGCCGCCTTGAATCTCGGCCGCCATAGAATTCATCTTCCCGGGGAGATCTTCTTCTGGCCGGGGGCGTTTGGGATCCCCACCCCGGTCATTATCGCCAGGATGCGTATCTTTCCTTCAAACCCCTCCTTCACCCTCGCCCCCCAGATGACGTTTCCTCCCGGTCCCATCAGACCTGTGAGAACTGAGGCGATGGTCGCCGCCTTCCTGAGGGTGAGGTCGCAGCCTGCGGTGATGTGGAGGAGGCAGCCGGTGGCACCTCTTGTATCCAGGTCGGCGAGGGGAGAGGTCAACGCCGAACCGACTATCTCCTCGGGACCTTCCTTCGAATCGGACTCCCCCACCAGCACCGCCGAGATGCCGCCCCTCGATACGATCGTCTTCAGGTCGGCGTAGTCGAGGTTTATGAGAGAGGTCTCCGTCACCGTCTCGGCGATCCCCTTGACGATCTCTGCCGCCAGCTGGTCGATCACCGAGAGGGCCTGATCCGCCGATAGGTCCGGTGCCATCTGAAGGACTTTTCCGGCGTCCAGGAGTATGAGGGTATCAGCCGACTTCGCCAGCCCTTCTATATCCGGAAGGGCATCCGGCTGCCTCCCGTCACCCCCATCATCTGATCCGGGCGGGAGGGCGAATATCGCTACCGTCGTCGCCCCCAGATCTCTTGCCGTCTCGCATATGGCGGCGGCCGCTCCTCCTCCGGCGCCGTCCCCGAGGCCAGTGGCGACGAAGACGAGGTCGGCGCCCCCGAGAGCCTCCTCCAGGGACTGCCTAGAGCCCTCCACGCCATTCTTTCCAGCGCCCGGATCGCCATCAGCGCCGCCGCCAGCTATCCCATCCCCCATGAGGATCTTCCTGTCGGCTTTAGTCCCGTTCAGCCGGCCCCGGTCGGTGTCCGCGGCCAGGGTCTCGGCGCCGGATGGTCCCAGTTCGGCGAGCCTCGTCACCATCATGCAGCCTTCGTACCCGCACCCCACCACCAGGATCTTTGGGTCGCCAAACTCATCGCCGTCGTATGAGTAGCTCATCTCCTCTGACCTGTTGCCTCTCTTCGATATAAGCTCCAACGATCCACCCCAGGGTCCAGGTTTGGGCAGGCCGCCCTGCCTCAGGAACGATCCCGTATCGAAACCTTCTGGACGATGATGAGATGGTCGCAGGGTAGATAACAATTTCCAGGAAGGATATCTTTATCACCGATCGAGACCACGGCCCATCCATGGCGCTTGATGAAATTACGATCACAAAGGCGATAGTCGAATCCTACATAGAGGCCTTTCTCAGGTCCACCGACGTCGACGTCGCCCTGGTGGGCGCTGGCCCCGCCAACTTGGTGGCGGCAAAGAAGCTCGCCGAGGCCGACGCCAGGACCGTCGTCTTCGAGAGGAACCTCTCCGTCGGCGGCGGCATCTGGGGTGGGGGGATGATGTTCCCCCGGATCGTCGTCCAGAAGGAGGGATGCAGGATCCTCGACGAGTTCGGGGTCTGGTACCGGGAGTACGAGGAGGGCTACTACGTAGCCAGCTCCATCGAGACGGTGGCGAAGCTGACGGCTGGGGTGATAGACGCCGGGGCCGAGATCATAAACCTCGTCGCCGTCGAGGACGTCATGATCCGGGAGGACGAGCGGGTCGCTGGCCTCGTCATCAACTGGGAGGCGGTGGAGAGGACCCGGCTCCACGTCGACCCCCTCTCCGTCAGGGCGAAGGTCGTCATCGACGGGACCGGCCACGACGCCAGCGTCTGCAAGGTCGTCCAGAGGAAGATCCCCGGGGCGAAGGTCGGGTCTCTGGGGGTCCCGGGCGAGAGGCCGATGTGGGCCGACGTCGGGGAGAGGACCGTCGTCGAGGTCACCCAGGAGGTCTACCCCGGCCTCATAGCTGCGGGGATGGCGGCGACGGCCGTCGCCGGAGGCCCCCGGATGGGCCCGATCTTCGGCGGGATGCTCCTATCGGGAGAGAAGGCGGCGATGATCGCCCTGGAGAAGCTGGGGCTGTAAAGTCGAGAGAGATGTCGGATCAGTATATCAGGGGCGGGGAGGATCTCGCCCGTTTCATCCTGGCCCGGTATTCGGGGAAGGTGGTGGAGGTGGGGGTGGGCTCCGCCCCCGAGGTCGCCCTCTACCTCTCCGGGGCCGTCGATCTCGTCGCCACCGAGAGGGAGTCCCGGACGGTGGAGGGGATAGCCGTCATCGGGGACGACATATTCTCCCCCGACCTCGATCTCTACCGGGGAGCTTCCCTCATCTACTCCATCAGGCCGCCCCTGGAGGTCCAGATCGCCGCAGGGAAGGTGGCCAAAGAGGTGGGAGCGGATCTGATCGTGAGGGACCTGGCAGGGGAGGTGGCAGAGATCCCTGGCCTCCCCCGGACCCTCGTAAACTTCGGGGAGGCGAGGTTCTACCTCTTCTCCCGATCCCGTCCATCTCCTTCTTCCCCATCATCTTCGTCTCCCTCTCCTTCGTCTCCATCTATTTAATCTCCATCACGATCATCCCCATATCCACGCCGATGCATTCATCTGCGGATCCCAACTTCTCCATACCCCTCCATACCCACCAAATCGCCTTCCATCGTCGCCATCTGCCAACTCCTCCAGGATGGCGGGTCAGGGGACCGGAGGCCTCAGCGGACGGGGGATCTCTTCTCGGCAAGCTCCATCCGTTTGAAGATCTCCGCCGCCAGGACCACCGCCGAGGCGGTGACGACGATGGCTGCCCAGCTCTCGCCGCCGAGGGGGGCGGTCTCGAAGAGCCTCTGCATGAAGGGGTGGTATATCGCCACTAGAAGGCCCCCCAGGGATGCGGCTAGCCCCAGGATCAGCTTGCCGTTCGTCCTCGGGTCCATCTTGAAGAAGGAGGTTTGGAGGGATCGGCTGTTGTAGGCGTTGTACATCTCGAAGATCACGAGGGATGCGAAGACCGTCGTCCTCGCCTCCTCGATGGTGACGCCGCCCCGGAGGGCGTTGGCATAAAGTCCGAGGGTACCGATGAATATCACCGTCGATATCCCCAGGGTATAGAGGAAGAGCCCCCTCGTCAGGATCGGCTCGGCCGGGTCTCTGGGCTCATCTTTCATCAGGTCGGAGTGGGGCGGCTCGACGGCAAGGCCGATGGCCGGAAACTCGTCGGTGACGATGTTGATCCAGAGGATCTGGAGAGCGATGAGGGGGACGGGCAGCCCCAGCATGACGCCGATGAATATCGTCATCACCTCGGCGAAGTTGCAGGATAAGAGGTACGATGAGGCCTTCCTGATGTTGGAGTAGATCCTCCTGCCCTCTTCCACCGCCGCGACGATGGTGGCGAAGTTGTCGTCGGCGACGACCATATCCGAGGCCTCCTTGGAGACCTCTGTCCCCGTCTTTCCCATGGCGATCCCGATGTCGGCGGTCCGCAGGGCCGGTCCGTCGTTGACGCCGTCGCCGGTCATGGCGACTATGTGCCCCTTCCGCCTCAGGGCCTCGACGATCCTCACCTTCTGCTCCGCCGTCGTTCTGGAGAAGATCGAGACCTCCTCAATGACGTCGTCGAGCTCTCTCGCGGTCATCTCCTCCAGCTCCGTCCCCTCCAGGACCCGGCCGCCCTCATTCAAGATGCCGAGCTCCCGGCCGATGGCGGAGGCGGTGAGCTTGTGGTCGCCGGTGATCATCACCGGCCTGATACCGGCGGTCCTGCAGACCGCTATCGCCTCCTTCGCCTCCTCACGGGGCGGGTCGATCATCCCGACGAGGCCGAGGAAGGTCAGATCCAACTCGACGGCCTCCCGGTCGAGGGGTTCGCCGGGGGCCATCTCCTTTCCCGCCAGGGCGAGGACCCGCAGCCCCCAGCTTGCCATCTCGTCGGAGGCCTTCGAGGCCCGCAGGCGGTCTTCGGGGCCTATGGGCTCTTCGGAGCCGTCCTTCATGATCCTGCCGGAGAAGGCTAGGACCGTCTCCGGCGCTCCCTTCATCGAGACGGTGAGCCCATCGGTGGATCGGTGGACGGTGGTCATCCTCCTCATCTCCGAGTCGAAGGGAAACTCTACGACCTCCCCGAGATACCACCCCTCGACGTACTCCAGGACCCCTGCCTTCGAGGCTGCGACGATCAGCGCCCCCTCCGTGGGGTCGCCGATGACGTTCCAGCCGTCGGCCCCCTCCTCGAGCCTGGAGTTGTTGCAGAGGGCCCCGGCGACGAGGAGGTCTGATAGGTGTCTATCCTTCGATGGGTTCAGATCTTCGCCCTCCAGGCGGAAGGTGCCGGCGGGGTCGTAGCCGGTCCCGGTCACCTCCACCTCCCGGCCCGTCCAGATCCTCCTGACCATCATCTCACCCCGGGTGAGGGTCCCGGTCTTGTCGGTGCAGATCACCGTCGTCGAGCCGAGGGTCTCGACGGCGGGGAGGCGGCGGATGATGGCGTTCTTCCCCGCCATGATCTGGGTTCCGTAGGCGAGGGTGATCGTCGTGATGAAGGGGAGGGCGGTGGGGATGGCGGCGACGGCGAGGGCGGCGGCGATGATCAGGGTGTCCAGAACCGGAGCGCCCCGGTTCACCTCCACGGCGAAGATGATGGCGCAGGCGGCGAGGAC
>CP086218.1:610967-619381 GCA_020844795.1 Methanothrix sp.
CATCACCAGGATGATGGTGGGTGGAGACCATCGGTTCCTCATCCCGGCTTCGGGGCTCGTCGGTGCCTTGATCCTCCTGGCCGCAGACACCGTCGCGAGGACGATATTCGCTCCCGTCATCCTCCCGGTGGGGATCATGACCGCCTTCCTGGGAGTCCCGTTCTTCATCTATCTATTCCTGAGAAAGAAGAAGGACTACTGGTGAAGATGGATGGATACGTAGATCGGCTCATCCTGGTCGGGCCGAGGGGTTCGTGCATCCCCCTCGCCGCCCATCCTCCTCTCGTCGCCCGGTTCCGATGCTCCCCCAGCCATCGATGGCCATAACCAAATTCCGGAGCCCTGGATATCATGGCAGAAGAAAAGGGATGCCGGTGCCTCGGAGATATGCCCCGCGGCGCCAGTACCCCTGGGTCAGGAAGGCTGTTGTCGTCTATCGCCACCCTTTGGCGGCGAGCGCGGCTTCTCCTGAAAGGTCACGAACCGAGTTTTGCACGCGCTAAGGATAGTACATCTTATTTAGTAATAAACTTTTCGGACATAATGCTACATATTTCGATGAGGTACGTCGGCCCATGAGAAGGCTTCCCCTACCATAGGGTAGGGGTCGCTTCCAAGACATGATCCATATAGAGAGAGAAGATGGAGAGTTAGTTATCTCAGGAGCGTTCTTCTCTTGATGGAAGTGGAGATCATGAAGACGAAAGGAGGAAGAAGGATAGACTTTTCGATGTGGCTCTTTGAGCAGAGAAAGAGAGAGGACAGGGTCGGAAGGGCTGGGTCTGAGGCCTACCAGATGTACCAGACGGGGCGGTGGCCCGCTGCCGGGACCCTCCAGGATCGCCTCGACCAGATGAAAAACGCCGGGGTGAGGGGCGCCCCCCTGAAGGCCCTGGATGATGCCTGGTGGGAGTATATCGACGTCGTCACCAAGGACGTCGCCGAAGGTTACCTCCTCCGGGAGGTGGGGGCGGTGGCGGAGAGGGCTCTATCGAAGGCTGAGGATATCGAGGAGGGAAAGAGGTACGCCATCGAGAGAGATCATATCGAACAGCTCCGCAGGCTATTGGCGAAGCTGAAAGATATATGAACTGAATCTCTCTTCTCATCTAATTTGAATCGATGCCGCCGGAAGGCTTTGAAGGTGGGAGATGGGCATGCGGCTATAACCCGAGGCCGTTATTCCAGAATAAGTTGATATATTCTTATGCCAAAAAGAGAGAGGATTCGTGATCGATAGGATCTTCCAGAGGAGAGGCGATTTTATGCTGTTTGAGAGAGTCGAATCGGAGGGGCTCGCCCACTACTCATACATCGTGGGCGACGGAAACGAGGCATTGGTTATCGATCCCCGTCGGGACTGCGACGTCTACCCGAAGATGGCGTCGAAGGAGGGGATGAGGATCACGACCGTCCTTGAGACCCATCGAAACGAGGACTACGTCGTAGGATCACTGGAGCTCTCAGCCAGGACGGGGGCTGAGATCTTCCACGCCGACGGCCACCTCAACTACAGATACGGCGAGGTGGTGGAGGACGGCATGAGATGGAAGGTGGGCAGGCTCGAGGTGGAAGCGATCTCCACCCCCGGCCACACCCTCGGCTCCATGAGCTACCTCCTGCGGGACTCCGGAGGCGACCCCTGGATCGTCTTCACCGGGGACGCCCTCTTCGCCGGGGACCTGGGGAGGGTCGACTTCATGGGGATGGACCGGGCCGAGGAGATGGCAGGCCTCCTTTTCGACTCGATCTTCGA
This sequence comes from Methanothrix sp., assembly GCA_020844795.1. Classification (GTDB taxonomy): domain Archaea; phylum Halobacteriota; class Methanosarcinia; order Methanotrichales; family Methanotrichaceae; genus Methanocrinis. Next base: position 612,724 of record CP086218.1, read on the forward strand.
TCGGCTCCTCCCCCTGGGGGACGGGGTGATAGCCTGTCCTGCCCACGGGGCCGGGTCGGTCTGTGCCGCCTCCATAGCCGATAGGAAGTGGACGACCCTGGGGATCGAGAGGAAGCGAAATCCCAGGCTCCAGATTGAGAGCAAAGAAGAGTTCGCCCAGGATATGGCGGTCGCCCTGGAGATGCCCCCGTACTTCAAGGAGATGGAGAGGCTGAACCTGGTGGGAGCTCCCCTCCTATCATCCCTCCCCGAACCGTCGCCTCTCCCGGCGAGAGAGTTTGCGATAGGATCTGATGAGGAGATCGTCCTGGACACCAGGATGGAGCTCGCCTTCGGGGCCGCCGCCGTCCCCGGCTCCCTCAGCATCTGGCTCGGAGGCGTCCCCAGCTTTGCAGGCTGGTTTTTGCCCTACGATAAAGAGGTCCTCCTGGTGGACGAGACCGGGGACCCCGGTGAGGCGGTCCGGCGCCTCCGGCGGCTCGGTTTCGACTCCATCCGGGGCTACCTCAGCGGGGGGATGGTTGCCTGGCATACCGCCGGGATGGAGAGCAGCTCCATCGCCACGGCGAACGTCCACGACCTCTGCCTCCGCCTCGACCGCCAGGAGAAGGAGAGGGGGTGGATCCTCGACGTCCGAAGCGGCGACGAGCTACAGAAGACGGGGAGGATCTCAGGGTCCCACCATATCCACCTGACTGAGCTTCCCGAGAGGATCGGAGAGGTTCCGATGGACCGGCACGTCTACATCTTCTGCGGCAGCGGCCTGCGGGCCATGGTGGCGGCCTCGATCCTCAAGAGGCGGGGATGGAAGGATCTGACCGTCATCCTCGGGGGCCTCGCCGGCTGGTCCTCGGCGAAGTGTCCCGTCGTCAGGTAGGTGAATGTCGGAGGGAGGAAGAGATATACCAAGAGGGTCCATAATATATGGATATGACCTCATCCTCCCGGAGCCGAAAGGTGGCGATCCTCGGGGCCTTTGCCCTCCTCCTCGGATCCCTCTCCCTCATCGCCGACGAGGTCTTCGGCGATTCGGGGATCACCTACGAGGAGGGCCACCCCACCGCCTACGGCGGGGTCCAGGGCTGGAACCCCGCAAAGTCCCTGGAGACGGGGTTTAAGATCGCTTATCGTTATCTACAGGGGCGACTGAATATAGGATGATCTCCTCGCTGGCCCAGGCAAAGACGACCGGAGAAGGGGAGAGAGGGGACGGTGAAACCTCCCCCCCGGAACTGCGCCCCCTGACCTTTTCCCTCATGAGAAGGTGGCGGTCCCTTCTACTCTGAGAGGAAGCCCCTTCAGGCCCTCGCCATCCTTCTCCTTCTGATCGCCTTTCTTATCTCATCGGCGATCAATACGGTGCTCGATACCGCTATCATGGTGGCCCAGTCCGCTGCAGATAAGGAGACCGACCCCAGGGCCATGTTGAAGAACGAGAGCTCAGTGGCCAGGATCTGCAGGGCTATGGATGCGAAGATCGCGATCATCAGGTTCCTGTTGCTGAAGAGCCCCAGAGTGAAGACCGACTGGGTCATCGATCTGCAGTTGAGGGCGTTGAAGACCTGGAACATCGCCATGGTGATGAAGCCCATCGTCTGGGCCCGGATCAGGTCTCCGTTGTTCCACTCCTGCATGAATACGAACAGCGTTCCAGTCGCCATTATGAAGGCGATGAAGAGGGTATTCATGACCATATCGCGGTTGATGATCTTCTCCCCTGGATCCCTCGGGGGCTGGTCCATCACGTCCCTCTCCTTCGGCTCCATCGCCAGATTTATGACGAGGATCCCATCGGTCACCAGGTTCACCCAGAGGATCTGAACGGGGGTGAATATTAGGACGTTCAACGCCAGGAAGAGGAGGGAGGCTGTTATGGCTAGGACCTCCCCGGCGCTGGTGTTGATCAGATACCGGACGACCTTCCTTATGTTCTGGAATATCACCCGCCCCTCTTCGACGGCGTTGACGATGGACTGGAAGTTGTCGTCGGTGAGGACCATGTCGGCGGTCTCCTTGGTGACGTCGGTCCCGGTGATCCCCATGGCGATCCCGATCTCTGCCACCTTCAGGGCCGGGGCGTCGTTGACGCCGTCTCCGGTCATGGCGACGATGTGGCCTTTGCGCCTCAGGGACTCTACGATCCTGTGCTTGTGCTCGGGGGAGACCCGGGCGAAGACGGCGGCGTCCTCCATCGCCTCGTCGAGTTCGCCATCGCCCATCCCGTCGAGGTCGGAGCCGGTATAAGCCTTCGATTCTCCTGTTGCGATCCCCATCTCCCGGGCGATCGCCTCGGCGGTTATCTTGTGGTCACCGGTGGCCATGAAGACCCTGATCCCCGCCTTCTTCGCCACGGCGATCGCCTCTATCGCCTCCGGCCTGGGGGGGTCCATCATCCCTGATAAGCCTGAAAATATCAGGCCGGAGGGTGCTGCCTCTTTGAACCCGGCGACCTCCTCCTCCCTCACCGTCTTGGTGGCGAAGCCCAGAACCCTCAGGGCGTCGGCCCCCATCTGGGAGCCCATATCGAGGATCCTCTCCTTATCCGCCTCCCCCAGCTCCCTCTTCTCCCCGTCGACTTGAACCGCAGAGCACATCCCCAGGACCGTCTCCGGCGCCCCTTTAAGGCAGACCTCGACGCCGCCCTCGCTCCTGTGAAATGTGGCCATGTACCTCTTTTCGGGATCGAAGGGGATCTCGTCGATCCTGGGGAAGGCCTCCTCCAGATCTTCCTTGGGAAGGCCCGCCTTGGCGGCGGCGACGATGAGAGCCCCCTCCGTCGGGTCACCCTGGATCTCCCACCGCTCGCCGTCATCCCCCTCCTTCGACCTGAGGCTCGAGTCGTTGCAGAGGGCTGCGATCCGCAGGAACGTCGCGAGCCCCTCATCCTCTCCGGGGTCCACCTCCGAGCCGTCTACCTCGAAACTCCCCTCGGGCTTGAACCCCGCCCCGGTCACGGAGACGGTCCTGTCTCCCAGGAATATCCTCTGGACCGTCATCTGGTTGGTGGTGAGGGTTCCCGTCTTGTCGGTGCAGATGGCGGTGACGGAGCCGAGGGTCTCGACAGCGTCGAGCTTCCTCATTATGGCGTGGCGTTTCGCCATCCTGCTCACCCCCACCGCCAGGGCGACCGTTATGGCGGCAGGAAGGGCCGCCGGGATCGCCGAGACGGTCATGGCCAGGGTGAAGAGGAAAGCGTCTGTCAGTTCGAAACCCCGGTAATAGGTTATAGAGAAGGTGAGGGCGCCGGCCAGGATGGCGAGGAACATTATCTTTCTGCCCAGGTCCAATGTCCGTTTCTTCAAAGGCGTCGCCGACCTCTCGGTCTTGGTCAGCATATCGGCGATCTTTCCCATCTCCGTTCCCATCCCCGTCGAGAAGACGACCGCCTTCGCCCTCCCTCGGGTGACGATCGTTCCCGCGAAGATGGTGTTGTCGATCTCGATCTCCGATAGAGTCCCCTCTGTCGGGGGGTTGCGACATACCTCGGAGTCGACGCACTTCTTCGCTGGGACCGACTCGCCGGTGAGCATCGACTCGTCGATCTCGAGGCTTGCGGCCTCGACGATCCTCGCGTCGGCGGGGACCTTCGAGCCCGCCTCCACCAGGATGACGTCACCGATGACGATCTCCCTCGCCTTGATCCGGACCTTCTTGCTCTCGCCGCCCTCGCCTTCTATCCGCATGACGTCGGCCTCGGGCGCCGCGTGGGACATCAGGGCAGATATCGCCTCTTCGGCCTTGAACTCCTTGAGGAAGCCCAGGGCGGTGTTGAGGACGATGACGGCGAAGATGACGGCGGCGTCTATCCGCTTCTCGGCGAGGAGGGATATGACCGCCGCCACCGCCAGGACTATGATGATGGGGTTTTTGATCTGGGAGATGAGGATCTCAGGCCAGGTGGCCCCCTTCCCCTCTTCGAGCTCGTTTGGGCCGTGTTCTTCTAGCCTCCCTTGCGCCTCCTCCGAGGTGAGACCCCTCTCCCTCGATCCCAGCCGTTCGAAGACCTCTTCGATGCTGAGAGAATACCATCTGTTCTTTTCTTCTGGATCCATATGCTACGTCTCCCCATCTTATGATCAACCCTCAGCCGTCCTTCTCTGGAGACCTCTGGGTAGGACATCTGTCGCTAATATTCTAAAACTATTTCCATACCTCGGCTACGGTTTCCTATCTCCGAAAATCTCCGGATGAATCTGTCCCTCTCCCTATCCTTTAACGGGGGAGTTGATAACGCTTTCGCGGGGTCGATCTCTATCTGGCCATCCCGTCCCATCCGCCATTTCAATGGCCGATGTATGCTCCCGGAGTCAATGGCGGCCTCAGCCGGTCAGGGTGGGGTTACCATCATGGTAGGGTTAAAATATTCTATAAGACCAGATATCGAAGCCCTGCCCGTGATGGTCGGGATATATACCCCCAACGCCGGTGGTATCCCGGAGACGCATCGTATCATAGCGATATGTATATATAGCAGTCGAATTCTCGAACCCGACAAGATGACGAGATCGGCTACCAACTGGCGCGCGAAGATCCTCTCCGCCCTCTCAGACCCCACCAGGCTTGAGATCGTGGAGTTTCTGGGAGACGAGGAGCGGTGCGTCTGCGAGATCGTCCCGGCCTTCGGGCGGGCCCAGTCCACCATCTCAAAGCACCTCGCCATCCTTCATGGTGCGGGGATCCTGGAGAGGCGGATCGACGGTAAGATGACCTTATACCGGATCAAGAACCCCAGGATCATCGATCTGTTGAGAGAGGTGGACGCCATCGCCCTCGACGAGATAACAGAGCTGAAGAAGGCTGAAGAGGCGCTTTTGAGCTCAGCCGGATGATCTGATAGACGAAGAGGAGATAAAGGTTGACGAAGATCGATAAATATCCGGTCAGAGACGGACCAGGAGAAGGGATCCATTGAATCCGGAGATCGTCCTCCCCGCCCTGGCGGCGGGGTCTTCTGCCCTGATGGAGTACCTCTCGGCCCACGTCCTCACCTGCCTCATCCCCGCCTTCTTCATCGCCGGGGCGATAGCAGCCCTCCTCCAGAGGGAGGCGGTCCTCAAGTACTTCGGAAGAGACGCCGATAAGTGGCTCTGCTATTCCGTCGCCTCCACCTCCGGCACCGTTCTGGCCGTCTGCAGCTGCACCATCCTCCCCATGTTTGCGGGGATCCACCGGCGGGGGGCAGGGATAGGTCCCGCCACCGCCTTCTTATTCGCCGGCCCCGCCATCAACCTCCTCGCCGTCGTCCTGACGGCCCGGGTCCTGGGGCTGGAGCTGGGGGCGGCCCGGATCGCCGCCGCCGTATCGATGGCGATCATCATAGGCCTGGTCATGGCCGCCATCTTCGAGAGGGGTTCAGAAGAGGCGGAAGGGACGGAAGAGGCGGCCTGCACCATCCCCGCCTCGGGGGGAGGCGGCGAGGACGAGAGGCCGGGATACATCCCGCCCCTCTTCGTCGGGGTCCTCGTCGCCGTCCTCCTCGCCGCCACATCTGGGCTAGACCTCTGGCCGAAGGCGGCGGTCGTCGCCGTCCTAGTCGCGGCGGCGGCCTGGCTTTTGATGAGATACTTCACCGAGATGGAGAAGGGGTCGTTCTTAGAAGAGACCTGGTGGCTCACCAAGAGGATATTCCCCCTCCTCCTGGTGGGGACCTTCATAACGGGGATCATAGGCTACTACCTCCCCGTCAACCTGGTCAGGATCGTCTTCGGCGAGAGCGACTTTGTGGCCTGCCTGGTAGCATCGGTGATAGGCGCCCTCCTCTACATGCCGACGCTCCTGGAGGTTCCCATCGTCGGGACGATGTTCGGCTACTCGTCGGGGACGATGGCCCCCGGCCCCGCCCTGGCCCTCCTCCTGGCTGGCCCCTCCATGAGCCTGCCGAATATGATCGTCATCTGGAGGATCATAGGGTCGAAGAGGGCGGCCGTCTACATCACCCTGGTGATCATCCTGTCCACACTTATGGGGATGATATACGGTATGGTAGCGTCATGATTAAATTCCATGAACTTTGCAGAAAAATAATCTGAGGATAACCGAAGGAGTGGGAAAAATGGTGCGGAAAAGCTTTGGATTTGTGGGGCTTATGTCAGCGGCCCTCATCGTCTTGCTGGCAGGCATAGCAGCAGCGGCGACCTTCTCTCCGGCTCTGGTGGGCGATACTTACATGGACGCCTCCGAGGAGGACGAGACCTTCGCCGGAGCCGAGACCCTCCGGGCCAGCTCCGACGGCGGCGAGCCCGTCAGGATAGCCTTCCTCGTCTACAGCGAGATGGTGAAGCTCGCCATGGAGATAGAGGCCGGGGAGCTACGGGCCTACGTCACCGAGGTCGAGAGGCCGGGAGAGGTGACCCTCTACTTCTACGATATGGCGGTCCTGGAGACGGAGACCTGGAGGGATATGCCCCGGTACGACGACGAGCCCCTCGCCACCCTGAATATCCGCGAGACGGGATGGGCGATCTGGGACGCCACCGCCCTCTTAAAGAAGGCGGCGGATGAGTGCTCCGAGGGCTGCCCCTTCACCGTGGTCCTGGTGGCTGAAGGCGACGCCTCCATCGGATTTATCTCCATGGAGGGGTCCAGCGATAAGAAGGCGGTAATAGAGTACATCGCCTGAAGACGGCGGATCAACTTGAGATGGCGATCGATTGAAGAC
>CP086218.1:619481-631708 GCA_020844795.1 Methanothrix sp.
AGGCTGCAGGAGCTTGATATGCTGGAGGCCCACCGATTGCGGCAGAGGACCCTCTACGACATAGAGATGATCGAAGAGACGGGAAGCTGCAAGGGGATCGAGAACTACTCCCGCCACTTCGACGGCCGGAAGGCCGGCGAGCCCCCCTACTGCCTCCTCGACTACTTCCCCGAGGAGTTCCTCCTCGTCATCGACGAGAGCCACCAGACGATCCCCCAGATCCGGGCGATGTACCGCGGCGACCGGTCCCGGAAAGAAAGCCTCGTAGACTACGGCTTCCGCCTTCCCAGCGCCTACGACAACCGCCCCCTCCAATTCGAGGAGTTCGAGCGGTTCATGAAGAGGGCGATATTCGTCTCGGCGACCCCCGGCCCCTACGAGCTGGAGAGGTCCGGCCAGATAGTCGAGCAGATCATCCGGCCGACGGGCCTCCTCGACCCCGTCGTGACGGTCCGGCCTGCCGAGGGGCAGGTCCGGGACGTGATGCTCGAGATCGAGAAGGTCGTCGAGATCGGGGATCGGGCCCTGGTGACGACCCTGACCAAGAAGCTCGCCGAAGAGCTGACCGACTACCTCGCCAAGAACGGGATCCGGGCTCGCTACCTCCACTCTGAGATCGAGACGATCGAGAGGACCGAGATCATCCGCGAACTGCGCCTCGGAAAGTTCGACGTCCTGGTGGGGATAAACCTCCTCCGGGAGGGGCTCGACATCCCCGAGGTGGGGTTCATTGGCATCCTCGACGCCGACAAGGAGGGGTTCCTCCGGGACGAGAGGAGCCTCATCCAGACGATCGGCCGGGCCTCCCGGAACGCCAACTCCCGGGTCGTCCTCTACGCCGATCGAATGACCGACTCGGTCCGGGGGGCGGTAAAGAAGACTGAGGAGAGGCGGGCCCTCCAGATGAGGTACAACGCCGACCACGGGATAGTCCCGAAGACGATCAAAAAGCCTATCCGCGAGAAGGAGGTCGAGATCACCGAGACGAGGCATATACCGAAGTCGGATATCCCGAACGTGGTGATAGAGATGGAGGCGGAGATGAGGGCGGCGGCTGACGCCCTGGACTTCGAGCGGGCTATCATGCTTCGGGAGACGATAAAGAAGCTGGAGAAGGAGAATGAAATGGCTTGAGATGTATTTCAATGGTTGGATTTAACAAGATTTATAATTTAGTAAAAATCGCCATGCTCCTGATTAGGTTCACTGTTATTGATATGAAGTGTACATTGGAGGTAAATCGAAAAACTCATATATTTCTACACACTGCTATAGCCAATAAGATGGTGTGAGGCGATATTATGGAATTTACTGATGAAAAGATAGGAGGGAAATTACTCGAATCAATAACAGGAGGTCTATATGATGGAAACCAGAACTGCGTGAGAGAATATGTTCAAAACTCAATTGATTCCGGTGCAAAAAATATAAAAATATATCATGAATTAGGAAACTCAAATCTAATCATTCGTGATGATGGGTCTGGCATGACAAAGGAGGAATTAAGGTCTGCATTAAATATTGGGACATCGGAAAAAATAGGTGGCAATATAGGGTGGAGAGGTATTGGGATATGGAGCGGAGTCCCAGCCTCAAAAGAACTTGTAATTATTACAAAAGCAAAAGGAAAAGAGAAATTAAGAATTAAAATCGATAACGAAAAATTACGAATAGGATCTGAAACCAATAAACCTATTTTAGATATCTTAACAGAATCTACTGGAGAAATTGAAGAATTGCCTCTTGGAAAATCTGATTCGATAAACGATCATTACACCGAAATAAGGTTAGAAAATATTTTAATAACACAGAAGCACATTTTTAGCGATAAACAACTGCGTAATTACTTGCAACTCGTGATACCTGCCCAATTCGATGAGAGGAATTTTTCATATTCTGCTGAAATAAATGAATGGCTAAAACAAAATGGGGTGATACTTCCAGAAGTCAATATCGAATTGGATGGCAAAAAAATATACCGTCCTCCATACGAATCTGATACCTACATTGGTGCAGTTGTAAAGCACCCATTTTATGATGAAAATGATAATTTGATCGCGGTATCTTGGTTCCTATCTTTAAAAATAAATCAAAAATTAGATTGGCCAGCTGCGGGAATTTTATTTAAAAAGAAAGGATTTACAATAGGTGATGAAAACTTAGTTAGGTCGTACTTTGCTAAGACATATCGTCAATGGCACTACGGTGAAATTCATATAGTTTCCGATAAAATACGTGAAAATGCTCCAAGAAACAATTTTGAATATAATCATGGAAACATAGTAGAATTTATGAACACTATGGAGAAATTTATCCAAAGTCTTGAAGAAATAAATCAATATAAATCCAGTAAAATGGATGTGGAAGGAACGCAAAAAATAGAGAACATGGTCAATAAAGGAGATATTGAAGCTGTAGAAGAAAAAATAAAGAAAAAGATAGCAAAATTTTCAAAATCATCTCGCAGTTTTCCAAAGGAAATATATTTTGAACCTCTCAAAAAGAGTATTGACGAAATCGCAGAGCAAAATATGACTAAATTATTAAATTTCGATAAAATGAGCGGGGAAGAACAAACAACGTCACTAACTGAGGCTAAAGATGATTCATCGAAGTTGAGTACTGAAGTTAAAAAGGTGACATCTAAGTCAGATGAAATTATCAGAAAAGACCCCGAATTAGAAAAAGAACAGATGCTCAAATTAAAAACAAGCGATTTTAATGAGATGATAGAAGCATTTCTTCCGAAATCGGCAGCAAGCGATCTTAAGAAGCTTTATAAAGGAAATACGTTAGACATTGAGATTGCTTCGACTGATATTCTAACCAAGGTTCTTCAAGAGAAGACAGGGTTAAGTCCTATTAGTGATCTTAGTAATAATGATATTAGGGAACTTAGTAAAAAAGCATTCGGATGGAGCAAAATAATAGAAAAAGATAAACCATTACTTTTATTTGACAAGCGTAAGGCGGATAGGAATTTGCGATTCGGAGTTTTAATTTATGCAGTTCACGACATATTTGTAAATAAATATAAACATGAGCGAGGAACTAGCTTCTTTAAATGGTTTGATGATAAAACGGAGGAAGAAAAGAAAAAAATAATTTATGGGCACATCGCCATGATCGGTCTAATATATAATTTGATCGAATCTTGCGAAAAACCCAAGCCTTAATTTCAAAGGATCCTTTGTCTCTCGCGAGTAAGGATCCTTTTTCGAGGTTTTTGCCGGAACCTTTAAGAATCTATAGAGCTTGATCTCAGCTATGGACATCTTGCTGGTGGAACCTAGTTACTATACGAGATATCCACCTCTGGGTTTAATGAAATTAGCCTCTTATCATAGATCATATGGCGACAACGTGAAATTGGTTAGAGGTATTAATCGAGAACTGGATTATGATCCAGATCATATCAAAATAACGTCTCTTTTTACTTATGCGTGGAAACCTGTTCACGAGGCAATCGAATTTTATCATAAATCCTTTCCTGATTCTGAAATTACGATTGGTGGGATCTATGCTTCAATGATGCCAGATCGCATTAAATCATATTATCCATTCGTAGATGTTCACGTTGGCCTACATGAAGAGGCAGAACGATACATGCCGGCATATGATATACTAGAGGATGTTGATAAGTGGCGAGATTGGGACGGCTCGATTTTATTTACATCAAGAGGCTGTATTCGAAATTGTCCTTATTGCATCGTTCCAAAAATTGAGGGAAAAATTCGCTCTGTAATAACCGATTTAACGGATTTTATTTATCCAGGACATAAGCGAGTGATACTCTGGGATAATAACTTCCTGGCTTCACCCTATTGGAAGATTATTCTCGAAAGTCTACATGAAACTGGATTAAAAATCGACTTTAATCAGGGACTTGATGTAAGATTAATCGATGAAGAAAAGGCAAACATCCTTGCTGATCTCAAAATTCCAATTATTAGAATGGCTTATGACCACGCCGGAGAAAAAAACGCGGTATATAACGCAGTTACATTGCTTGAAGACTGCGGAATGCGTAAAAGAAATATGCTATTTTATACACTATTTAATTTCTACGATTCAAATCACTCGTATTTTGACACTCCAGAAACATTCTTGAATATTGTTAAAGATACTGTTGAAATTGGCTGCGTTTCATATCCGATGAGGTACGAACCCTTGGATTCTCTTAAAAAGAACCGATTTATCTCTCCATATTGGACTCGCGAACAAGTAGAAGCCATAGCGGATGCGAGGAGGGTAATTGGCTATGGTGGAGCATTTCCACCATATGATGGTCTGATAGGTAAATTTAAAGATGCAAAATCATTTGATGACGCATTTAAATTACGATCCATAAAACTGGATCGAGAGAGAGATGGCCAACCAGCTCCATCCTCAGAATCTAAGTCTGGAATTTGTCAAAGTTAAATTGAAATTAGACGCGCAAGCAAAACAGAAAAAGGGAATGACGGTGGCGTGCAATCCCGATTGCGGCCACCTTCAATCTTTCGGAGCCTTCGTGTTTGCCCTATTTTTTACTTCAGCTCGTACAGGATCTTCATCGCCTTGGTGAAGGGGGGCATCCCCGACGTCAGAAGAACGACCCTCAGGACGTCGACGATCTCGTCGTTTGTGACGTTGAACTCCTTTCTCGCGCTCATCATCTGCTTCTTGGTCGCCCTCTCGTCGGCGGACGCTGCGGCGATCCCCAGGGCGATCAGCTTCTGGGTCCGGTAGTCCAGGACCTTTCCGGTGTACGTCGCCTCATTGAGGCCGACGATCGCCTCGTAGAGGTCGGGGTAATCCTTCTTGACGCCGACCATCCCTTCGCCGAAGAATACTTCCTCTTTCATTTTTTAAACCTCCGAGATGATAAGGGGTCTCTTATATTTTATAGCTTTCTCCACCATATTTCCGGATCTGAAAAGGGATAAAAAAATGAGGAAATGAAAGAGATAGAAGTAGCGAAGGGAAGAGAGCAAACAGTTGGAGGGAGTCCGGAGGACTATTACGCCCTCCGGCTCAAAGCTGCCCTTACGTTTCTCGTCTATCGAATTCAGGAGAAGGTCTGATCCGGAGACTTACGAAGCGGGCAACGGGCAGGCGGTATCCTGCTAATCTATCTTTTATCCCCGGAGGAGATCTCCCTGACATAACATAATCTGTCATCATTATTATATCTAGCTTTTGGACGAAGGGACCTGACCGTCCCCAGGTCCCTCGTCTACCGGGGGTCAGGGCCTCAGCCGTCCTTCCGCGAGGAGCCGTCCTCAAAACCCCCGCCTTCCAGCGATCCATTATCGGCGTATCCGAAGGCCGCTTCATCTCCAGGCCGCAGAGCCCCCGCCCCGGCCCGGGGGTACCTGACGGGGTCTCTGAAGAGGTATCTGGACCTGGCGATCTGCTCGGAAGTCCCCAGGACGAGGAGGACGTCCCCGGCGCCGATCTCGGTATCGCTATGGGGGTTCAAGACGTTCCCCGACTCCCTGAGGATCCCGATGACGTTCACCCCCAGGCTCTTCCTGAGGGCAAGATCGGCGAGGGTCTTGCCACAGGCCGGGGCCCTCTCCTCCACTCTGACGGTGACGACCTCGACGTTGGGGAGGTAACGCCTCAGGTCCGATATCTTGGCGGGTTCGATCTCGGCGTTCCTGAACATATCGTATCCGAGGGACCGGACCTCCACGATCATTTTCTCGATCTCGTTTCGCGGAATAAGGTATCTGGTGAGGACCCTTGAGAAGATCCCCACCGAGGTCTCGAACTCCTCGGGGACGACCTCGTCCGCCCCCAGATCGTAGAGGGGCGGTGCTTCGGCGAGGTGGCGGACCCTGGCCATGATGTAGACCTTGGGGTTGATCCTCCTCGCCAGCTCCACGATCCTTCGGGTCGCCATCTCGTCGGATACGGCGACGACGACGACCCTCGCCTTATCGACGTCGGCGTGCCGCAGGACTATCTCCTGGGTGGCGTCGCCGTAGTGGATAGGCTCTCCGTTCGCCCTCTCCCCCCTCACCTTCTCCGGGTTCATCTCCAGGACCATGTAAGAGAGATCTCCGACCCGGGCGGCCCTCGCCAGAGTCCTTCCTACGAAGCCGTAGCCTACGATGACGAGGTGGTTCTCCCTCTTCTCCGGGATCGCGGCGAAGGGCAGGCCGGTCTTCAGCCTCTCAGGAAGGGGGAGGCGGCAGAGGAGATCGGCGGCCTTCGGCGATCCTGAGATGACGAAGGGGGTTGCAGCCATCGTCATCACCGAGACGGCGAGGAATACCTGGTACTCGAACTGGCTCATGATCCCCGAGTCGAGCCCCGTCTTGGAGAGGATGAAGGAGAACTCCCCGATCTGGGCGAGGGCGAGCCCCACCAGGACCCCCGTCCTGATGGGGTAGCCGAGGAGGACGGATACCCCCCCGGCGACCGCCGCCTTCAGTATCAGAACCCCCAGGGCCACCGCCACCAGGAGATCTGCCCTCTCCAAGAAGAAGGAGACGTCCAGGAGCATCCCGATGGAGACGAAGAAGAAGCTGGTGAATACGTCCCTGAAGGGGAGGATGTTCCCCAGGGCCTGGTAGCTGTAATCCGACTCGGAGATGATCAGCCCCGCAAGGAATGCTCCCAGGGCGAGGGAGAGGCCGGCGGTGAAGGAGATCCAGGCGACGGAGAGACAGATGAGGACGACGGTAAGGAGGAAGAGTTCGCTCGACCTGAGGCGTACGACCTGGTAGAGGAGGGCGGGGACGAAGAACTTCGCCGCCGCTATCACGAGAACGATTATCCCGACGCCCTTCGCCAGCATAAAGAGGAGGGGCATCCCGAGGCTCTCGGAGTTCTGGGCGGCGAGGATGGGGGTCAGGAGCATCATGGGGACGACGACGATATCCTGAAAGATCAGAACCCCCAGGGTATTGCCGCCATGGGGGGTGTCGACCTCGTCTCTATCCTGCATGATCTTCAGGACTACGGCGGTGCTGCTGAGGGAGACAAGAAACCCGGCGAAGATCGCCTCGTTCAGATGAAGCCCGATCTCGATGCCGATGAAGGTAGTGACGATAAAAGTGACGGCGACCTGGAGGGGCCCTCCCACCAGGGCGGCCCTCTTGATCTGCAAGAGCTTCTCGAAGGAGAACTCGATACCGATGGCGAAGAGGAGGAGGACGACCCCGATCTCGGCGAGGACCTCGATCTGCTCCACCTCATGGATCAGCCGAAGGCCGTGGGGCCCGGCGAGAATCCCCGTGGCGAGAAAGCCGACGACGACGGGGACCTTCAGCCGGTGGCCGACGAAGATGGCGACGATCGATATGAGGAAGATGACGATGATGTCGTTAAGGAGCTGTATGGCCACAGGTCATCTCTCTTCTGCATCCTGCATTAAAACGTTATGTCGATATAGGTCGAGGACCGTCCCATCCCGGAGGAGTTCATAGATCTCTGACCCCTGCCTTCACCAGATCTTAGAAATCTGAGACTGGGGATCTCCTCAGGCCTGCGGCCCGTCTCTTCGAGATAATCGGCGATCTCATCCTCGGATGAAGCCTTGCCACCGTTCGACGAGAGGGAGACGAAAGAAAGATCATACAACCGCCGCCACCGGAGGTGACGCCAGAAGCCTGAATGAATCGATAAAAGCGAAGGATAGCGGCCGCCGGAGCGGGCCGCCATGTTCGTCCCGGTTATACGCAGCCGTCGAGGAGCCTCTTTCTGCCGCCCCGCTTCTCGCTGGGCTTTATGGGGTCAACCTTTGCGGTCTCTTCCTCTTCCTTCTTCTCCTTCTTCTTCTCTTCCGCCATTTGAATCACTCCTGCCATTAATTCGGCTGTACTCGTTTATTAAACTTTCCGGTACCTTCTCCCTCCGATACCGTCTCCCCACCTCCACGATTTGAGATCTCTGGTGGCCCCGTTTCATTTAAAAAGCCCTGAAGGTGGCAAAGTTCTCACGCCTCCGCGCCGCCGGCGACAGGCAGTAGACGGAAAAAAAGAGTTATGTCGCAGTGGGCCCTTGAGGGCGGACCCTCCGGCTCATCTTCCCAAGAGGTCCTTTACAACACAGGTCGGGTCCTCTCCCAGGACGTCACCGCAGTAGTACCTCGCCTTCTGCCGGCATCCGCCGCAGACGTCGAGGTACTCGCAGTCGGCGCAGGCACCCTTGAGGTGAGACCTGATATCCCTCAGCTCCAGAAGCTCAGGGGTTGGGCCGTCGATCCAGATATCCCGGAAGGGCCTCTCCCGGACGTTCCCGACGACGACCTCGGGCATGAAGTGGCAGGGATGGACGTCACCACGGTGGTTGATATTTGCGACCTTAACCCCCGCGGTGCACCCCCCTGAGCTTTTGAGAAGCTTTCTCGCCTGCTCCCGCCTCTGCGGATCGTCTTTCAGCATCTCCAGGAGGTACGCCCCGTCCATGGGGGAGTCGGTGGAGAGGATCTCGATCTCCCGGTCCTTCAGCTCGACGGCCGCCTCCGCCAGGAACCTGATCACCGACCTCCTCTCCTCGGCGGTGACGTCCCGGTCCGAGATCCCCGCCCCCCTCCCCACGGGGACGAGGTGGTAGAGGCAGAACCGGGGGATATCCATCTCCAGGGCGAGATCCAGGAGGGCGGGGACCTCGTGCCAGTTTTCCCGGGTGAGGGTCACCCTCAGGCCGGTCTTCAGGCCTGCGTCCCGGGCGTTGACGAGCCCGGCCAGGGCCCTCTCGTGGGCGCCCTCCACCCCCCTGAAGCTGTCGTGGACCTCCCGCCTGCAGGAGTCGAGGCTGACCCCGACGTACCTGATCTTCGCCTCCGCCAGGAGCCTTGCCACCTCTGGGGTTATGAGGGTCCCGTTCGTCGATATCACCGTCCGCAGGCCCACCTCCTTCGCGTGGAAGGCGTAGGCGTAGAAGTTGGGGCTCAAGAGCGGCTCGCCCCCGGTGAGGATCAGGATAGGGATTTTAAGGTCGGCCAGGTCGTCGATGAGCCTTATACCCTCCTCCAGGGTGAGCTCCTCGGCGGCGGCGGCCGTCGCGTCTATGTAGCAGTGGTCACAATTGAGGTTACAGTGGCGGGTGATATTCCACATCACCACCGGCTTCTTCTCCCCCGAGAACCTTATCATGTCGGCAGATATCGGCTCTCCCACCTCTTCTGCCGCCCTGATGGCGTCCCAGACCGTCCCGTGGTCGGCGAGGGCCTTCGAGAATATTATCATCTTCTCCTCCTGATCTCTTCCAGCATCCCTTCGAAGGTGAACCTCTCAGGGACGCGGTCGACCCGGACCCCCAGCCGCTCCAGCTCCGCTCTGGTGGGGGGACCGATGGCGGCGACCGTCGCTCCTGCGAGCTTATCCCGGAGGCCTTCCTCGCATCCCAGCTCTCTTGCCCTCTCCATGAGGTTCTTGGCCGTCGAGCCGCTGGTGAAGGCGTAGATCTCGGGAGTCCCCCGCCGGATCAGCCAGTCGAGCCTCGGGTCTTCGGAGGGGGAGATGTCGTAGAGGTGGACCTCATCGACCTCGACCGCCGCCTCCTTCAGGATCTTCACCAGCTCCGGGCTTCCTCTGGCGCTCCTGAGGAGGAGGACTCTCTTGACCTTCGGCGCCAGGGCGAGGGCGAGCCCCCGGGAGCTGTAGCTCTCGGGGACTACGGCGACGGATAAACCCCTCTCCACCAGCGCCTCCTCCGTCCTGGGGCCGATGGTGGCCAGGACCGACTCCTTCAGAAGATCGGCGACTCCGGGGTCCCGGAGGGCGATCTCGGCGCCGGTGGCGCTGGTGAAGACGACGCAATCTGCCCCCTTTATCCTCTCGGGGAGGTCGGAAGGGAGGGGGAGCTCCAAGAAGGCTATGGAGGGGGCGAGGATCGGCTTAAAACCCATCTTCCGGGCGATCTTCTCCGACTCGTCCCCCCGGTTGTCCGGCCTCAGGATGGCTATGGCAGGGGCCCTCAGCCTCTCGGATAGGGCTACCACATCCCCCACCACCAGGATGGCGGGGGACTCCACCTCTGCCTCCTTCGCCTCATCGACGATCTCTCCCAGGCTTGCGACGACGAGCCTCTCTTCGGGGCTCCACCCCCTCTCGATGAGGGCGGCCGGGGTATCCGGAGATATCCCCCCCCGCAGGAGCGCCGAGACGTTCTCAGAGAGCCTTGATACCCCCATCAGGACGACGATGGTTCCACCGACCCGGGCCAGGGCCTCCCAGTCGAGCTCTTCGTCCTTTCCCGGCTCCTCATGGCCTGTGACGACGGTGAAGGCGGTGGCTACGCCTCTATGGGTGACCGGGATCCCCGCCCCAGCGGGGACCGATATCGCCGACGTCACCCCCGGAACGACCTCGAAGGGTATGCCCGCTTCGGCGAGGGCGAGACCCTCTTCGCCTCCCCTGCCGAAGACGAAGGGGTCACCCCCCTTCAGTCTGACGACGATCTTACCCTTCCTCCCCTTCTCCACCAGAAGGCCATTTATCTCCTCCTGGGAGAGCTTGTGGCGGCCGGGGAGCTTTCCTACGTCGATCATCTCCGCCTCCTCCGGCGCCCAACCCAGGATCTCGGGAGAGAGGAGCCGGTCGAACAAGACGACCTCTGCCTCCTCCACCAACCTCTTCGCCTTCAGGGTCACGAGCTGCGGATCGCCGGGGCCGGCGCCGACCAGCCAGACCTTCCCACCTTCAGACCTTTCCAACGTTCCTCACCGCCTCTTCTGCAAGATCGCGTCCTCCCATATCCACCAGCCTCCTGCTCAGATCCACCGCCCCCTTTATGTGGTCCTCCGCCGGGACCCGCCCCTCCACCCGGACGAACCTCGACCCGTCCAGGGACAATACCTCCGCCTCGACGAGGATCTCGGCGCCCTGAAGCCTGGCGAAGGCTGCCATGGGGACGACGCAGGAGCCGCCGATCGCCTCCAGGATCACCCGCTCCACCTCCGCCTCCCTCCTCGTAGGGAGGTGGTCGATCTCGCCGACCGCCTCTGCGGCTCGGCCCCGGGTCGTCACCACGGCGATCGCCCCCTGGTTCGCCGAAGGGAGGAACCTCTTGGGGTCGAGGACGGAGTATCGGGGACGGTACCCCATCCTCTCTATCCCCGCCTCGGCGAGGACTATCGCCCTGTACCTCCCCTCGTCGAGCTTTCGAAGTCTAGTCTCGAGGTTTCCCCGGAGGGACTCGATGACCAGGTCCGGCCGCGCCCGTCGCAGCTGGGAAGAGCGCCTCATGCTGCAGGTCCCGACGACCGCCCCCTCCTCCAGATCGTCGATGGCGACGCCGTCGCCGCTCACCAGGACGTCGAAGGGGGAGTCTCGAGGAAGGACGGCGGCTATGACGAGCCCCCCTGGCCTCTTGGAGGGGAGGTCCTTCATGCTGTGGACGGCGACGTCTATATCCCCCGAGAGCATACGATCGTCTATCTCCTTGACGAAGAGCCCCCTCCCCGATACCATGTGGAGGGGGACGTCCTGGACCTGGTCTCCTTTCGTCTTGACGATCGCCAGGCTCGTCTCGATCCGCCTCGCCTCCAGGAGGGATATGACGGTCTTCGTCTGCCGCAGGGCCAGGGGGCTTCCGCGGCTTCCCACCGTCAGCTTCTCAGGTTTAACTTGTAGGCCTCCAGAGTTTCGTTGATTACGTCTTCGGTGTGGGCGGCGGATAAGAAGTTCGTCTCAAACTGGCTCGGGGGGAGAAATACCCCCGCCTGCAGCATCCGACGGAAGAAGGCGAAGTATCCGGCCTTGTCGCACCGGAGAGCCTCGACGTAGTTCTTTGGAAGATCGCCGAAGAAGATCTTGAAGATCGAGGCGATCCCCACCACAGAATACCCCAGCCCCAGATCTTCTACGATATCCGATAGAGCGGCCCTCAGGCCGTCCCCGACGGCGTTGAGCCTCTCAAGAACCCTCTCCCCTTCCAGAACGTCCAGGGTCGCCATCCCGGCGGCCAAAGAGACCGGGCTTCCGTTGAAGGTCCCCGCCTGGTAGACCCCCCCCCTGGGGGCGACGGTCTCCAAGAGGTCGCGCCTCCCGCCGACGACCCCGATGGGGAAGCCTCCGCCTATGACCTTTCCCAGGGTCGTCATGTCGGGGACGACGCCGTAGAAGGCCTGGGCTCCCCCGAGGCTCAGCCGGAAGCCGGTGATCACCTCGTCGAATATCAGAAGGACGCCGTGATCCTCCGTCAGCCGCCGGACCCCCTCCAGGTACCCCTCCTCGGGGAGGATCGGTCCGATGTTCCCCAGGACCGGCTCCATGATCACCGCCGCC
>CP086218.1:631808-641571 GCA_020844795.1 Methanothrix sp.
ATGGCCAGCGCCCTGGCGACCCTGATCTTCTGCTACCTAGCCTTCCGGGTCTCCCTCGAGGCGAGGCTGAAGGACCTGGAGCACCGGATGGAGAGGCTGACCGATCTGGAGGAGGCGATCCTCGCCGCAGAGGAGAGGATCGGGGACCTGGAGATGGAGGCGGTCTGGCCGGAGGCGCAGGACGGGAGGGCGGCAGAGGCGGAGGACCGATGAACGGATATCTCTGAGACGCGACTTTCGCCCCTTCGCCCCCATTTCGCCCCTTTCATCTTGCGCCCCTCATACCCCCGATCCCTTCAGCCCCGCCTCCGCCGGGCCGCCGTCTTCGCCTTCGCCTCCACGATCTCCATCGCCTCTCCGAGGCTCTCGGCCTTTATCATCCCCTCGACGTTCCAGTCCCCGAGGTCGACGACGGTCTTATCCATCTTCAGGGCGAGGGCGATCTCCGAGAGGGTCCCGTAGAGCCCCGGTAGGGCGATGACGACGTCGGCGGACCGCACGACGATGGCGTTTCTCCCGTGGCCCATCCCGGTCCCGATGGCGACGGTGACGTAGGGGTTTGCCGCCTCCTTCTCTCCGGGGAGGATCCCGACGGCGACCCCTCCTGCCTCCTTCGCTCCCTGGCTCGCCGCCTCCATCACCCCGCCCAGGCCCCCGGTGATCAGGACGTGGCCTCCTTCCGCTATCCTTCTTCCCAGCTCCCTTGCTAGGCTGCACCTCTTCTCCTCGTAATCTCCAGCTCCTACCACCGCCACCTGCAAAAGATCTCCTCCACGCGAGGCTATTATTATCCCCCCGTGAACTTATGGTTTGTGTCCGTCTTTTCGAGGCTCCGCCCCGAGGTCCGGGGGCTTCTCGCCCGCCAGGGAATCGTCGAGCCGACGCCGCCCCAGAAGATGGCGATCCCCCGGATACTAGCCGGAGAGAACATCCTCCTCATCGCCCCCACCGGGACGGGGAAGACGGAGGCGGCGGCCCTCCCCCTCTTCAACAGGATCCTCCGGGATAAGGGCGGGATCGGGGTCCGCAAGGCCGGCGCCCCGAAAGGTGGGGCCGGGGGAAAGGACGCTATGGGCAGGGGCTGCGGTGGAGGCGGTCCGGGAGGAGGCGGCGAGGAATCCGGCCGGATCTCCGCCGTCTACGTCACGCCGCTGCGGGCCCTCAACCGGGACATGCTCTCCCGCCTCCAGGGTTGGGGGAATGATCTGGGGATATCCGTCGCCGTCCGCCACGGGGACACGACCCAGGCGGAGCGGCGGGCCCAATCCTTGCGCCCCCCCGACCTCCTCATCACCACTCCGGAGACCCTCCAGGTGATGCTGACCGGCAAAAGGCTCCGGAGGGGCCTTGGAGGTATCAAGACCGTCGTCATCGACGAGGTCCACGAGCTGGCGGCCTCGAAGCGGGGGTCCCAGCTCGCCGTCGTCCTGGAGAGGATGGCGGAGGTGGCAGGGGATTTCCAGAGGGTGGGGCTCTCGGCGACCGTGGGCTCCCCGGAGACGGTGGCGGAATTTCTTGTGGGACCTAATAGGAGGTGCGGCATCCTCCGGGCCGACGTCGAGCGGGCGGCAGAGTTTCGGGTCGTCTCCCCCCGGCCGAAGGGAGGCGACTTCGCCCTCGCCAGGAGGCTTGAGGTCGACCCCCAGCTCGCTGCCCAGATCAGGATGATCCGGGAGGCGGTGGCGAGGGAGAGGTGCCTCATCTTCGTCAACACCCGCCAGGCCGCCGAGGTCCTGGGGTCGAGCTTCCGCCGCCTCGGGGATGATATCGGCGTCCACCACGGCAGCCTCTCCAAAGAGGTGAGGATCGAGGTGGAGGAGGCCTTCAAGGCAGGAAGGCTCCGGGGGCTCGTATGTACCTCGTCGATGGAGCTGGGGATCGATATCGGCGACGTCGACCACGTCATCCAGTACAGCTCCCCCCGGGAGGTCTCCCGCCTCGTCCAGAGGGTGGGGAGGGCGGGCCACGGGATGGGGAGGAGCTCTCTGGGGACGATCATCGCCACCGGCCCCGACGACGTCGCCGAGGCCCTCGCCATCGCCAGGAGGGCGAACGCGAAAGAGCTGGAGGAGACGAGGCCCCACAGAAAGCCAAAAGACGTCCTGGCAAACCAGCTGGTGGGGCTCGCCCTCGACTTCGGCGAGATCACCCTTGGAAGGTCTTTTGAGATCATCACCAGGTCTTACCCCTTCCGGGACCTCTCCATGGGGGAGATGGAGGAGGTGGCCGGGGAGATCGAGGGCCACCGGCTCGTGTATATCGAGGACGGCCTCCTGCGGAGGAGGCGGAGATCCTGGGAGTACTACTACCAGAACCTCTCGATGATCCCCGACGAGAAGAGGTACACCGTCTACGACGTCGTCGGAAGGAAGGCGGTGGGGACCCTCGATGAGGCCTTCGTCGTCAACTTCGCCGAGGCCGGGGCGACCTTCGTTGCTCGGGGCGAGATCTGGGAGATCGTCGAGGTCCTCGAGGACGAAGAGGAGATCAGGGTCGCCCCCATAAACCGAGGGGGCGAGATCCCCACCTGGTCCGGGGAGGAGATCCCCGTCCCCTGGACCGTCGCCCAGGAGGCGGGGGAGATCCGCGCCCGGGTCGCCAGGTTGCTGGAGGGAGGAGGAGGATCCGGAGGTGGAGGTGGAGAAACTGGTGGAAAAGGAGGTGAATGCGGAGGCGGAGAAGAAAGGGACGGTCCCGATGGGAGCGGGGCCGCGGCCGGAGGGGAAGAGGCGGCTGAGGCCTTCCTGATGGAAGAATACCCCGCCGACGAGGAGGCGGCGAGGCTCTTTCTGGGGATGATAAAGTCCCAGATCTCGGTCCATCTCCCCGTCCCCGATCACCGGACCGTCACCGTCGAGGGGGACGGAACCCACATCACGGTGAACGCCTGCCTTGGGACCCAGGCGAACGAGACTCTGGGGCGGGTCCTCTCCGCCCTCCTCTCGGCGAGGCTCGGCGGCTCCGTCGCCCTCGACGTCGACCCCTACAGGATCGGCCTGGAGACCTCTCGGCCCCTGATCGCCGAGGAGGTGGCGGCCCTCCTGGCGGATACCGACCCCGACCACATCGGGCCGATCCTGGAGCTGACAGTCAAGAACACGTCGCTATTCACCTGGAGGATGGTCCACGTCGCCCGGAAGTTCGGTGCCCTCCGCCGGGACTTGGACAGGACGACGGTCAGCCTCAAGAGGGTCCTGGGGCTCTTCGTCGACGGCCCCATCGGCGAGGAGGCGATGCGCGAGCTCTTCTGGGATCGGCTCGACCTCGATCGGGCTATAAGGGCGCTGGAGGATCTGAGGAGGGGGGAGATCGCCATAACGACCTCCCACCCAAGCCCCATAGGCGCTGAGGGGAGGCGGGGAGGAAGGGACGTAACAACTCCGCAGCGGGCGGACGGCGCGGTGATCGAGCTACTGAGGGACCGGATCATGAACGACCGGGTGATCCTCTTCTGCGTCAGCTGCAGGGGGTGGAAGTCGCTGCGGACGGTCAGGAACGTCCCGGAGGTCCCCGAGTGCCCCCAATGCGGCTCCCGGATGGTGGCCGCCCTCAAGCCCTGGGAGGAGGAGGAGATAGGGATCGTCAGAAAGCCGGAGGAGATGAAGACCCCCGAGGACCGGCGGAGGACCAAGAGGGTCTATCGGAACGCAAACCTCGTCCTCACCTACGGCAAGAGCGCCGCCGTCGCCCTGGCGAGCCGGGGGCTCGGCCCCGAGACGGCGGCAAGGCTGATGCGAAACCTCAGAAGGGACGAGGACGACTTCTATCGAGACATCCTCAAGGCGGAGAGGGAGTACGCCAGGACGAAGAGGTTCTGGAGCTAGGAGCCCCAAGATTTAAGGTCTACCAGGATCTAGCATCCTCTCATGAGTTTCGATCTCTTTCCTGCCGTCGACCTTCGCGGCGGAAGATGCGTTCAGCTCGTCGGCGGCGTCCCCGGCTCCGAGGTGGTGTCCCTCGATGACCCCATCGCCCAGGCGGTCCGATGGGCTCTGATGGGGTCGAGGACCCTCCACATCATCGACCTGGATGGAGCTATCCAGGGGGAGAGGGTCAACGCGCCCATCCTCATGGAGATCGTCGAGACCCTCGACCTCTTCATCCAGGTGGGGGGCGGCATCAGATCCCGGGAGGATGCGGCCTCCCTCCTCGAGCTGGGGGTCGACAGGGTTATCCTGGGTACGGCGGCCCTGGCAGACCCCGAGATGGTCACCGACCTCGTCGCCGACTTCGGGAAGGATAGGATTATGGTCGCCCTGGACGTCAGGAGGGGGAAGGTCACCACCGAGGGATGGCAGAGGGACCTGGAGAAGGGGGCGATCGAGCTTGGGCTCCAATTCCAGGATCGAGGGGCGGGATCTATCCTCTTCACCAACATCGACACCGAGGGGCAGGTCCGGGGGATCGACCCCGGGCCGACGAGGAGGCTCGTGGAGGCGGTGGAGATCCCGGTGGTGGCCGCCGGGGGGGTCACCACCATCGAGGACATCCTCACCCTGAGGGTGGCGGGGGCGGCAGGGGCCGTCGTCGGGACGGCGATATATACGGGAAGGCTCGACTTCAAGGAGGCCCTTTCGGCCATAAGATCCTGATTCGAGCTTTCATGTAGGTTCTGTATAGGTCTCGTAGAGGTCTGACTGGGTTTGTGGAGGATCCGTATAGGTGATGGTATGAGGAAGGGAGAGGGAAGAGCTGAGGTAGGAGGGGCGCGGGCAAAGGTCGAATTGGACCTGGATGGGACGGGGGAGCAGGATATCGACTCCGGGTCAGGGTTTCTCGACCACATGATATCTGCCCTGGCGAGGATGGGGGAGATCGACGTATCGTTGAAGGCGGAAGGGGGCATAGGTCCCCAGAGGTCGAGGGCTGCAGGCCTGGCCCTGGGGTCCGCCCTCGCCGAGGCCCTGGGGGATAAAAAGGGTGCGAAACGGTACGGCTGGGCTGCGGTCCCCATGGACGAGGCGCTGGCCAAGGCGGCCCTGGACCTCTCGGGGAGGGCCTATATCGTTATGATGGGGGAGTTCTCCGGGGAGATGATCGGAGATCTCTCCACCCAGGACGTGAAGCCTCTCCTATCTGCCCTGGTGGAGGGAGGGCGGATAACCCTCAACGTCGAATTCGATGGAGAGAACGACCACCACAAGGCCGAGAGCGTCTTCAAGGCCCTGGGGCTCGCCCTCAGAGAGGCGAAGAAGGTAGAAGGGACCCGGGTCCTCAGCACCAAGGGCGTCCTCTGACCGCCGGCCCCAGACCAAAAGGCGGCTCATTATTCGAACTCGATAGTCCCCGGCGGCTTGGGCGTCAGGTCGTAGACGACCCTCGACACCTCGGGGATCTCTCCCGCGATCCTGTGAGATATACGCCTCAGGACGTCCCAGGGGAGCTCCAGGACGTCGGCGGTCATGGCGTCCCTCGAGGAGACCGCCCTCACCGCCACCACGTAGCCGTAGGCTCTGATGTCGCCCTTGACCCCCGTCGCCTTTCCCAGGACCGCGGCAAAGGCCTGCCACGGCATGAACTCATGCAGCTCCTCCTCTACGATGGCGTTGGCAGCCCTCACCACATCGAGCCTCTCTCGGGTCACCTCCCCCAGGATCCGCACGGAGAGGCCGGGTCCAGGGTAGGGCATCCTCTCGCATATCTCGACGGGCATCGATAGCCCTCTCGCGACAGCCCTCACCTCGTCCTTGTATAGGTCCCGGAGCGGCTCGACTATCCCTGCAAACTCCATCTCCCGGGGCAGGCCTCCTACGTTGTGGTGGGACTTGATCCCCCCCTCTGACTCGATCAGGTCGGGGTATATCGTCCCCTGGATCAGGAATTCGGCGCCGACGCTCCTAGCCTCCTCCTCGAAGACCCGGATGAAGGTCTCCCCTACCACCTTCCTCTTCTCCTCTGGATCAGTCACCCCCGCCAGGGCGGCGAGAAATCGGTCTTCGGCGTGGACGGTGATGAGGTTGAAGTCTCTGAACATCTCTTCTATCTTCTGTGACTCGCCCTGGCGCATCAGCCCGCTGTCGACGTAGACGGGTAAGAGCCGGTCTCCTATAGCCTTGCGGGCTAGAAAGGCGCAGACAGAGCTGTCCACGCCGCCGGAGAGGCCTATCACCGCCCTTCCCTCTACAGTGCGGCTGATCTCTGCTATCGCTTCGTCGATGAACTGGGGGACGTTCAGGCCCATGGAGACCTTTTGGCCGGTTTCGAGGATAATAGCCTTGCGGTTCTGGGCGGTCCTGATTTCAGATGACCCCAACGTGAAACGCACGTGAAAAATAGTCATTTAAAGGGGCGGGTAGTAGGTGTCATTGCGGGAAGGGGAGTGGGAAACAATAGATCGCCAGACCTCCTATGCGGATGAGAGGGTATATCCCTCCTCCCTCTCATCCGATCGTCCCTCTTGCTCATTTGGCGATCTGATCTCTTCCTGCCTTTTCATTCATTTGTATACATCGCTCCCCGTTTTCAGAGAGTAGCTCCCCTCAAAGACGGTGGTGATGGCAGCGTCCCTCTCTTTGGTACGGCTCTCTATCTCGTATATCGCCATCCCCGTGAAGTTCGACTCGGAGGCGAGCTTAAGCCTGGTGCTCCGGACCTCGGCCCGGCCAGATAAGTTCAGCTTCTCTGCATATTGGTAAATCTCTCTTATGATGGAGCCCCTCTTATCGTCGATGCAGACGTGGGTTGCATGCCAGCTGGAGTTGTAGCCGAGGCTCCGATCGAAGGGGAGGCCCAGGGTCGCGGGGGCCCGAACGGCGTCAAAGGACCTCTCCATCCTCATCCTGCTGCTCCTGTAGCTCGAGAACTCTTCCGCTTCGTATATACCTGAACCGTGCTCCGCAAAGCTGAGGGTCGTCCCGACGATCGACCTGACGGGAGTCTCTACCAGACCCCGCCTCTCGAACTGATCGCATATTATCCTCACCAGGTTTACTATGAGCTGGGGGCTCCTATCGGTGGTGAACCTCCTCCTGACGGAGACGAAGCCGTTCCCCGAGACATGCCCCTCGAGATCCGCGACGAAGTTCTGCTTCGCCATCTTCATCACCAGAACGATCTGGCCGTATTCTCCGGGGAGGAGGGTCCCTATCGTCCAGACGTTGTTCGTCCCCGGGTCCGGCGGCGGATCGGCTGAGATGAGGGACATCCTCGGATCGAACTGCTCGACTATCATCAGGTTTGTGATGGGGATGAGGAGATCGTTCCCATAGGTTATCGTGTAGGTGATCTTGCCACCATAGCTTATCCGCTTCGGCTTTCCCTTTTTCGTCACCTGATCTTCCAGAGGTTCAAAGCTAAGAGTATAACTGCCGAGCTTTATGTAATCGATGAGACAGGCCCCTCCGCCGTCGGCTATTCCGTATAGTGTTATCCATATCCTCACAACTCCAGCTGGGCCGAAATAATCCTGACATCCGACCAGATCGCCGATTTTAACGCCGTTTCTGTCCTGGAACTCAAACTGGCGATCGAAGGCGTTCAGCTCCATCCAATCAGAACCCGAGAGGTCGGTTTCGTCCCAAATATTCGCCCTGGACTTCACCCAGTTGTCTCCCGCTGATTTCTTATCGGTGTATTTTCCGTCACCGTTGACGTCAAGAAACAACCTTATCTCCATGTCTCCAGCACCAGTTAGAGGAAGGATCTGCATGCAAAATTCGTTGACTTCTTCTAAAGGAAGAGGATCATCCAGGTATATCATAAGCCTGATATACTTCTTTTTTTCTGATACAGATAGCATTGCTGAATGCGGACCATGAAAAGCGTTTTCATCCGAGATCATCGCTATCCCATCTTTGGATTTTCCAAGGCCGTAGTCTATACCTGGGGAGCCAGAAGCCGTAATCAGGGTGGAAGAAATCAGTACAACTAATTCCAATATAGCTATAAGTTTCATCCAGCTATAACTGGCCTAACTATAGTATAAAAATATATCTGTTCGAGTTGGGTGAAGATGCCGTCCCATGGAAGATCTATAACCCCAGCCCCTCTTTTAGAGCCCACCGCCCACCTCCCGTCTATATCAGATTCACAATTGATTCACATAACCGGAAATTGGGTAAAACCGACTAACAGGGACCCAATATGAAAAATAGGTATTTAAATTTCCCAGACCAGGCTTCCTTCGCAGGAAAGGTTCGCTTGAATGCAGTAAGAGTCTAAAGGTGATTTGATCATGGTTGGGGGGTTGTTTTCAACTAGATCGGGGGTGGAGTCCCTTAAGAGCTTCGCGAGGGAGGCTTTCGTCAGGGATAACCTTCCTTACATCATGGGGATCGTCTCTCTCTTGGTGATGATCCTGGCGGCGGCGGTCTCGTCGGCCAGCGCCTCCGGAACGGCGACATTTCAGACATCAGGCACCGGCATGACGTACTCGTCCTTCGTCTGGTCCGATATCCCGGCCACCGAGCCGGAGGGGTTCTACTACTATCATGGGATCTCCCACCGCAGCATCTGGCTCCAAGAGCCGCCAGCGGTATACGGTCCCTGGTCCGTCGGCCATAAGGGGCCCGCCAGGTACAGCCGGAGCTGGTACAACCAGCCGCCAGTGGTCACCGACCTATTCCCGGACCGATCGGGCCCCATGATGGCGGGGTCGGCGGTCACCTGGACCGCGAAAGCTACCGATCCGGACGGCGACCCCATCCTCTACAAGTTCTGGCTGAAGGGCCCCTCCACAGGCTGGGTCTGGCAGGAGATGACCGGATGGACGGCCAATGGCAGGTGGACCTGGAAGACGTCCTTCTCCGACGCCGGAACTAGCCAGATCTCCGTCAGCGTCAAGGATGGAAGGCATGCAGGGCCCGACGGCTCGAAGAGCAGCCTCATCAGAGAGTACACCATAACCCTCCCGAGGGCCAACGTCCCTCCGACGGCGACGGACCTGGCGCCAAACCGCGGGAGCCCCCAGGTGGCGGGATCCTCCGTAACGTGGACTGCGGCGGCTATAGACCCTGATGGGGACAGGATATACTACCGGTTCTGGCTCAAGGGCCCTTCCACCGGGAACGCCTGGAAGGATATGACCGGGTGGACGGGCAGCAACCGCTGGACCTGGCATACGACCATCTCCGACGTCGGAAATAATCAGGTGAACGTCTGGATAAGGGACGGCAGACACGCCGGTCCCGACGGCTGGGACAGCTACCAGGTGAGGGAGTTCAAGGTGACCGCCCCCCGGCCCAACACCCCTCCGACGGCTACATCCCTGGTTCCAGACTGGTGGAGCCCCCAGGCGGCAGGTTCCTCTGTAACTTGGACTGCGACGGCTATAGACCCGGACGGGGACCAGATATTCTATCGATTCTGGTTGAGGGGCCCCTCCACCGGGAACGCCTGGAAGGATATGACCGGGTGGACGGGCAGCAACCGCTGGACCTGGCATACGACCATCTCCGACGTCGGAAATAATCAGGTGAACGTCTGGATAAGGGACGGCAGACACACCAGTCCCGACGGCTGGGACAGCTATCAGGTGAGGGACTTCACCATTAAATGGTGAGGTTTTCCACGCCGGAGAGATCCTGCGGCCAGGCCAGCTCCCTCGAGAAATTCGCGATGGTACAACTCCGCGCCGCCGGGAGGATCGTCTCGCCCCCTCCCGGCCTCAATATCATAATGATATAATCTCCCAAGAGGGAGGATCGATATGAAGGGGGGTTGGGAGGGGTATCACCCTTCCCAACTTAACAGTCCGTCATGACGGCCGATCATGATCGTTGGATCGGATATCTTCTGACTCATTTTATCATCTCCCTCATTCGAC
>CP086218.1:641671-647737 GCA_020844795.1 Methanothrix sp.
CCCGTCTTGCCGATCTCGATCGCCTTGTCGAACATCACAGGGTCCTCGAAGAGCTCGGCCCCCACCACGAGGAGGGGCCTCTTAGCCTTCTTGAGGATGGCGCCTATGACGGCGGTGTTGTAGGCCTTCGCCATCTCGGGCCCGGGGATCTGGGCCATCTCAAAGGGAACTGGGTTCTTGGTGGTGTCTACTGCCATTTTTACCGCCTCCTCACTTCTTCACCCTGATCTTCCTCTCGATGTTCGTCGGGTCGAAGCTGACGTCCGACTTGCGGATCGGTCCGCTCAGGATCGCCTTCCTCTTCCAGTCGATCTCCCAGCCGTACTTCGATTCCAGCTCCTTCATCATATCCTCCTTCCACTTGAGGGGGAGGTCGGAGGCGTGGCGGACGTAGATATGCCAGTCTGGGGGCATGCAGCCGAAGTACTTCATGCTGATGTCGCAGTAGTGGGTCAGCTTGATCATGCGGCCAGAGTTGTTGTCGCTAGGGCGGAAGCAGAGCTTCGCCATCATCAGCATGCACTCTTCGACGGACTCGGCGACGTAGAGCATATGCTCCGGCGCCGGCTCGCAGTAGACCTTCGAGCCGTCCCTGGCGTCGATGATCTCCCAGTCCTCCCTCTTGTCGGTCCTGCCCAGGAACGCCCGGCGGTACATGACGCTGTGGGACTGGACGACGGCCGGTACCCCAAGCCTGTTGAAGCCGGTGGCGATGGAGGCGGCCTTCTGAGAGTAGGCTCCCCAGGCGACGCCGCAGGCGCCGACCTTGCTGAGGATGTAGTCGGCGATGTCGTCGTAGTTCGCCCTCTCGTTCCTCCCGGCGAAGATGGTGGCGACCTTGATGCCGGCTCCGTGGAGGTGAGCGTTGGAGACGCAGCTACCTATGTTGCAGATGTTTCTGCCGTCGAAGCCTCCGGGGAACTGCTCCCAGATCGTCTTGCCCTCCTCGTCGGTGTAGAGGGACATGTCCATGGCCATGCAGCCGGTGGCGGCGACGATGAAGCCCCTGTCCACAAACTCCCGGGCTATGTCGTAGCACTCCTTGGTGCCGTTGGGGTAGTTGCCGCATCCG
The DNA here is from genome assembly GCA_020844795.1 of Methanothrix sp. GTDB lineage: Archaea > Halobacteriota > Methanosarcinia > Methanotrichales > Methanotrichaceae > Methanocrinis. Next base: position 642,744 of record CP086218.1, read on the forward strand.
ATGATGGCGATGACCCCGGGGATCGTCCCCAGGACCAGGGGCGCTCCGACACGCCTGATCTCCGTGTCCTTGACGGGACCTCTGCCGGCCCTCATCTTGAACTTCTGGTTTCTGATGTAGTCCCTGTTGGCGTAAGCGTAGAGGCTGAGGATCGGTATATCCTGGGGGCAGACCTGCTCGCACCTGCGGCAGCCGACGCATATCTCGTAGGTGGTGCTGAGGGGCTCGTAGTTACCTTCGGCGGCGGCCCGGACGACGTCCCCTATCTTGATATGGGGCGGACAGACGAACTGGCAGGAGTGGCAGTAGGTACAGGACTCGGCGTACTTCTTGAAATCCTCCTCGGATAGGAAGGGGTCCGCCTCTCTGATCTCGGCCCGCTTCGGCTTGACGGCGATCGCCGTCTTGACGCCGACCTCTCCGGCCTTTACCGGGTCCAGGACGACGACGCCGGGCATCCTGAAGTTCACCAGGTCGTCGACGATCTCGTCTACGGGATCGTTCGTCCTGTCTGGCAGGCCGAGCATGATCTTCTCGTTGGTGGCGATGAGGGGGACCTTGTACTTCTCGGCGTCGACGATGGCGTCGGTCCAGACGCACTGTTCATCGACCATGATGCAATCCATGCAGTCGCCCCGGACCATCTTCCTCCACCAGCCAATGGCGCCGGCGATCTTCGCCTTCGCCCCGACCATCCTGTACTTGTCGTTGAACTCCTTGTCGGGGTGGCCGATACCCTCGCAGATTCGAGTGTTGTCGATGGCGGTGCAGCATACGCCGCCGATGTCCACCTTGTCCCAGAGGTTGTTGTCCTCGGTGTAGAACATCGCCTCTGCGGACCCCGCCAGGTTGTGGCCGTAGGTAATCAGGATAGCTTTGTTCTTGTCGAGGGTCCCCATCCCGCACTCCACCAGAGGAGCGTCCTCGTCCCCGCGAGGCATGTCGTAGGCGACGATCTGGATCAGGTCCGAGACCTCTTTGCCGAGGGAGTCGAGCATCCCGGCGTGGAGCGCCTTCGACTCGAAGTCAGCGAAGTTTCCTTCCTGGCCGGTGTGGGTGCAGGCCAGGAGCTGGGAGACCTGCTCCTCGACGTAGCTCATCACCGGGCCGAAGTCCTTGAGGGTCTTGGGCTTGATCCCGGCGATCGTCCTGGTCAGAGGAGCGTCGACGAGGATCTCGTCGCCCATCTTGAAGGGGAGGTCCCCGAACTTGTCCAGGCACCAGTGGTAGAGGTGGCGGCCGTGAGCGGCGTGAGCGGTGCATCCCATGAGGACGGCTATGAGGACGATCCTTCCCTGCTGGGCTGCCTGGTCTATGCCGCAGGCCCCCCTCTTGTCCCCCGTCAGGTCGCAGGGGCCGTAGGTACAGAGGGTACACCGATCGCAGATCGGAGAATAGAATACCTTGTACCGGTTCATTATCTTGAAATCCCAATCCCGGAGCGTCGCGATGCTCGGGTAGGGGAAGGGGCCCATCGGTTGGTCCCACTCCTCCACCTCCTTCACTATCGCGCCGATGTTGATCTGGACATTCTGCATGTCCTCGACAGCAAAACTGCCTTCCATCTTATCCATCATCTCACCTCTCTCTGATAAATATACGCGCGCTATAGTGGGTTAATTGCTTGATATAAACCTTGTGGGATAACTGTCATATTAGTACTTCATATCTTTCCAGTCAAAAGGACCAAAAAGGCTTTACATATAGATGTAAGGGAAGATTTATACAAATCATCTTACAAAGAATTGACCTAAAATTTATCCTGAAATGGAGTGAGAAGATTTGATTTAGAACTATCATTTTACAAAATAGAGAGAACCATTCTTGATGATTTGGTGAGAAATCAGATCATATTTTTGGCAAACATTTTACATTAAAGGGTAAGAGGGGTGGATGGGAATTGAGATCTCATCCACGCCTCCCTGGAAGTCAAACGAGAGAAGAGACCTATCCTGGTAGCCGGTTCTGAAGAGATCTCAGCCGCCTTCGGCCAAGAGGGCGTCGAGGAGCTCTTTCAGAGCTTTAACAGGGATCTGGCCGGGGGCTGTTGCCGCCCCTATATGGCCGTAGGTGAGGACCGAGCCGTAGACCGGGGCGACGACCCGCAGGTGCTTTCCCAGATCCCCCATCCCCATCAAAGAGAGGGGGCGCTCCGTCTCATGGACGAGCTGCAGCAGGCCCAGGCAGTCTTTCAGGGTGGAGGGGGTGAGGGCGACCTTGGCGATATCGGCTCCGGCATCGAAGATCTCCGCCAAGATCGACCTCGTCCCTTCGAGGCTGGGCATCCCTTCGAAGTCGTGGTAGGAGATTATCATGGGGCTCTCCACCGCCTCCATCAGCCGGCCGCGCCCCTCCGCCAGAAGTTCCACGTCCACCAGATCCGCCCATTCCGAGGCCTCCGCCAGGATCTTTATCCTCTCGCCCTCTCCACCCCGGAAGGCTCCGCCCTCCTCGGCGATCCTGTTGGTGGCGATTATGGGAAGTTGCGTCGCCTCCCGGACCTTTCTGATCACCCCAATCGGATCGCCGGGGACGAGGTCGAGCCTCACCTCCACCAGGTCTGCCCCGAGCCCCTCCGCCGCCGAGGCGTCCCGCTCCGCCGCCGGTCCGCTCAGGACCGCCACCACCGCCGGCGCCTCGATCCTCAGGCCGTCGAGGACGAGAGTCCTATAGCTCCTTCTGCCCCCCGACCTCTTATCCCCTTTGCCTTCCAACTCCAGCTCCCCCTTCTCCACCATATCGACCCCGCCTTTTAAGCCCCGAAGAGATCATCTCTCGAGGATGCTCTCCTCGATCTCCATCCCGAAGTGGCGGGCCTTTCCTTCGACGTGGACGAGAACCCGGTCCCCGGCCGCCAGGTCCGTCACCGACTTTGCGCCGCCGTCCTCGCCCACCAGCTTGATAGTCTCGGCGTTCTGGAGGATGGTGGAGATCTTCTCCCCGGCGGCCTCGGCCTCGATGAGCATGAGAGGCCGCTTCTCTATCTTCACCCTCCCGACGATGGCCTTTGCCGTCCTGCCATCTCTGTCGACGATGGTAACCTCGTCTCCGGCATGAAGCTCCGATAGGTAGCGGGTCTTCTCCCCGACCTTGACGTAGGCGTGGACCGCCCCGGCGTTCACCCGGAAGGGGCGGGAGGCGACGTAAGAGCTCTCCTCCGACTCGCTCTGGACGAGGAAGGCGGCCTTCGACTGGGAGCCGACGAGCATCCCCTCTCCAGGGAGCATCATGGTGCAGGTGTCGACGCAGACCCGGTCCCCCATCCCGACGGGCCTGACGAGGGTGATCTCTGCGGGGACGAGGTCGAGCTGCGCCATCCCCGCCTTCTCGACCGCCTTCTGGACCTTTTTTATCTCCGAGAGGTCCGAGGTATCGAGGAGGACCCCGTCGGCCCCCTTCTCCAGGGTTGCCAGGTCCACCTCCGCCTCCTCGGCGGTCTTGACCCCGCTGATGATCTTGACCTCCTCGCCCTGGAGGCCTGCGATCATATTCTCCAGGGGGATCACCTTCCAGTCTTTGCCGACGACCAGGAGGTAATCGACGTTCTTTCCCAGCTCCACCGCGAACTCCTCGTACCTCTTCCCCCGGATCTCGACGTAGCCTGCCACCGTCCCCTCCGCCGCCCTGGCGAGGCTTATATCCAGGGACGAGCCGAAGTCCTCGGGGAGGGGTGCCGAGCCGTCCCCCTCGCCGCCGCGGCCTATGATCAGGATATCCTCCCCGCCCCGCTCGTTTCCGAAGGACGCCACTCTTATCTCCCCGAGCCTTCTGACCCGCTCGACGTCTTCCTGCCTTACGACGACGCAGTCGAACCCGGACTCGAGGGCGGTGGTGATCCGAGGCTTGATATCATCCCAGGAGCCTGCGACGGCCATGAGCCACTTCTCTTTCATGGTGACGGGAGGGGGGCTATGGTTACTAATTTCTTTTGGAGAAGATCCCCTCCCCTCCCTCCGATCTCCGGAGGGAGGTTATGAATCGCCAATTCATCCGTATTACTTATAATGGGTCCCGTCGATGATGGAGCACCATGATGGATATCCCGGGGATCCTCATCGAATCGACGGCCACAACCTTCGCCATCCTCTCCAAGTCCCTGCCGCCGATAGTCCTGGGCCTCGTCCTGGCGGAGCTGATCATGGTCTACGACGCCGCCGGGAGGATCGCCTTCATAGCAAGGCCGATAACCAGGTTCTCTCACCTCAGCGACGCCGCGGGGGCGAGCTTCATCCTCGCCTTCTTCTCGGCGGCCTCCGCGAACTCGATGCTCGCCGGGTTCTATAGAGACGGGATCATCGAGAAGAGGGAGCTCTTCGTCGCCTCCCTCGTCAACTCCTTTCCCGCCACCACCATGCACTGGAGGTCCCTCCTCCCGGTACTGATACCGCTGCTGGGGTTCACCGGCCTCGTCTACTTCGGCCTTCTGATGCTGGTGGGGCTCCTGAAGACCGCCGTGGTGATGGTGGCGGGCCGCCTCCTCCTGGACGGGGATAGGAGGATCTCATCAGGAGAAGATTCAGGGAAGGTCGCTGGAGAGGATTCGGGAGAGGCTCCAGATGAGGATTCAGGGGGGTATTCAGGGGGGGCTCCAGGAGAGGATTCGATGGAAGCCCCGGAGCGGATCGCAGGAGTGGACCGGAAGCATCCTCCGGAGCAGGCCGCCTTGGAGAGGACGGCCGACGCCTCCACCCCCCTCGCCCCCCTCCGCCGCAGGACGCAGGGCGGAAGGGCAGATCGGCTGCCTCTGAGAGTGGCGCTGAAGAGGAGCTGGCGGGAAGCAAGGCCCAAGGTGGCGAGGGTAGTCAAGATGACGACGGTGATCATGTTCCTGGTATCGATCCTCATCCAGGTCGGGGCCTTCGACCTCCTCGCCCTCCACCTCAGCGGGATCAGAGGATACCTCCCCATCCCGGCGGCGGGGCTCGGGATCATAGCCGCCCAGTTCGCGGGGTACGTCGCCGCCTACACCGTCGCCGGCGGCCTTCTGGCGGCGG
>CP086218.1:647837-655700 GCA_020844795.1 Methanothrix sp.
CAATAAATGGAACACCAAAAATTGTCGATTTATCAAATCCGTATAAATTGCGTCCGATTCATAATATTACTGACGAAGTAGAGATAGGTGCGGATCAACATCCAATATACGAAAGCATCGATAAAATTGCAAAAGATTTGCTTCAAATGTACACAGATGCGATGAGTGAACAGAGTGGACGAACATGATAGAGAAAATCAATATAGCTCGAATAATTAAAGATCATATAAATACGTTAAAAGATTATGAGACCGGCAAATATTATCCGTGGGACTTTATATTATTTTTCATTGTACCCATTACAATATCAATTATATTAATTATATGTGATATCATAATAGACAAGGATATGGCAAATGCGCTTGTAACATCTTTATCTATATTTGCAGCATTGTTATTTAACTTATTACTACTAATATATGATATAACTCGGAAGGAAGTTAACCGAGATGAAGCACGAAATAGCAAGGTAAAAACCGACCTATTAAAACAAATATTCTGTAATGTATCATTCAGTATATTAATCTCTGTATTTGCTATATCAATACTACTAATAATTTTTCTAAATATATCTATAAATATATCTATATTAGATAGAACTCTAGCTGTAACAGATACACAAGTTAATCGTTTCCTATCTATATTTATATATTTTTTAATAACTTCGTTTATATTGACATTATTTATGGTGCTAAAACGCGTTCATGTGTTACTAAAGGGTGAATTCTAAATGAAGTCTCACCATCCTTAGCTAATTCCTTGAAGGCTCGATTCCGAGCCGAAAAAAAAGATCGTTCTACCGACGCTGAAAATTTCACCCCGTCGGGCACAGGATCGACAGAACCTTGCACAGATCCTCGTCCAGGGCCTTCAGCGCCCTGCGGATCTCCTCGTCCTTCATCATATCGCTCAGGTAGTGAAGGCGGCCGACGACCTCCTCGATCCGGGCATCCGCCTCCTCGCGTCCCTGGCGGACGGTGGAGTAATATATCTCGGCGTGGTCCCGGTCGACCTCGATCCCGAAGAAGTCGTAGTCGAAGAGCCCCTTGAACTCCAGGATGATCTGTTTGAATATCGACCGCTGCCGGGGGATGTAGAAGTCCTCCAGCATCTTGCGTAGTAGCTTATTCTCGACGTAGGATATGTCGTTTCTCAGGTAGCCCTTCCCGTGGATGTACCGGGAGTAGAAGACGTTGTAGGCGATGGTGGAGGTGAGGTCGGTGGCAAGCTTCATCCGAAACTCCCACTCCTCGCCGAAGAGGACGACCCCCTCCTGGCTGAGGATATGCCTCGCATCGATGATGATGCCGTCGTGGAAGGCGATGATCACCTGATCGACGTCCGGCCGCTCCTCCCTGATCAGGACCTCCCTCACCCCGGGGCCGAAGACCTCCTCCGCCGCCTCCTTCGTCGACCCGAGGGTGTAGAAACGCCGGAGCATCTCCAAAAGATCGCCCATCTTATCCATCTCTGGGTTGGTGGTCTTGGGCCCTGATAAATATTTTGTCGCTATTCCGGGCCGTTCTGGGGCGGGTTTGGATATCTTTAATATCTACCCCGCTGACCCCTCCCCGGTGGAAAAATAATGATCGAGATTACCGATGCCGCGGCCGAGAAGCTCCTCATGAGGGCGGATGAGGGCAAAGTCGTCAGGCTCTTCAAGGCGAGCTCCCCCGGCGATGTACCCCGTTTCGCCCTGGGCCTGGGCCCCTTCAACGATAAGGACCTGGTCTTCGAGAGCAACGGCGTTGAGGTCTACATCAACCCCAGCGAGTACGAGGAGCTCCGGGTCGCCGTCATCGACTTCGTCGACGACGAGAGGGGGAGGGGCTTCGTCGTCATCAAGGGGCAGACCGACGCCTGCGGCCTCGTAAGCTGCGAGGAGTGCGGCGAAGAGGATACCTGCAACGAATGATCCGAGAGGGCATACGAAGAGCCATCCGAAGAGGGAAGAGGCCGGGGATCCGGGTGGGGGGAGGAGAGAGGAGACGGAGGCCCGGGAGATTTCAGTTCTGGGGGGGTGGCGGCCTGCCCCCCCGACGGCCCCGATCGATCGGGATCCCGTCAGCCGACGTAAAGAAGGATCAGGACGGACGCCGCCATGGTGATGCCGATCGCCGTAGCCACCAGCCGGAGGGCGGGTTTGATCTCATCCGTCGATGGCACCTTCCCCCCGACACCGACGACGTAGACCCCCGGCTTCTCCAGGCTTATCCCGAGGGACCCCGCCGCCGCCGCCATCGGCCATCCTGAGTTGGGGCTTGGGGTTTTGGCGTGGTCCCGGAGGGCGGCCCTGACCGCCTCCCCCGCCCGGAGGGGCCGGGCTGCCGCGATCATCGGAAGGCTCAGCCTCGCAGGCGCCCAGTTGGCTATGTCGTCGATCTTCGCCGAGGCCCAGCCCAGCTCCCGCAGCTCCTCGGTTTTGTAACCGAGCATGCTGTCCAGGGTGTTGGCCGCCTTGTAAGCCAGGGCCGCCTCCACCCCCAGGCCGAAAGGCGAGAAGAGGAGGTAGTAAAATAGAGGCGATACGACGGCGTCGACATAGTTCTCGGAGAGGGACTCGATCACCGCCGAGGTCGCCTGGGTCGTTGTGAGGCCGCCGGGGTCTCGGCTCACCAGGGCCGGGAGGAGCTTCCTCGCCCCATCCAGGTCCCTCTCCGCGAGCCTTCCGATATCCCTGGACGTCTCCAGCAGGCACCTGATGGCGATCGTCGATTTGAGAAGGTACGCCGACACGAAGAGGCCGAGGCCGACTCCGAATACTTCAACGCGGTCGGATGCCTCTATCAGAAGGTGGCCCAGGGCAGCCGTCGAAAGGATGACCAAGAGGGCGATCAAAAGGCCCATCCCCTTCGTCGGCCTCGCCCGCCTCTTCAAGCCCCCGATAAGCCTACCCATGAGGACGACGGGATGGACCCTCGCCGGAGGCTCCCCGAAGGCGATGTCCATCGCCAAGGCGAGGATGAGGACCATAAGCGGCCAGGAGACCGAAAACCCGTCGGGGACCGGCATTATCATGGCCGCACCCCGCCCCTATCCTTCATCTCCGGCGGCGCCGGGGGGCTCTGGCGGGTCATAGCATCTTCTCCACCTCTGTCCAGATCTCTTCCAGGTCTTCACCTCGGATCAGACCCTCCATCACCCTCGCCGCCACATCCGGGTCGTGGAGGAGGTGGCAGAAGTCGCAGGACCACTCGCCATCGACCATACGACCTCCGGTCCTCTCGTCGGTGCAGGGGTAGAAGGGGCAGAAGCAGAAGGTGCAGTCCTGGCCGGGATGGTGACAGGGGTACCGGTCGCAGCTCAGCCTCTCCATCCCAGCACCTTCTCCAGAGCCGAAATAAACCTCTTGTTCTCCTCCCTATTTCTCACCGCCACCCTGACGTAACCCTCCCCCAGGCCGAAGGACCGACAGTCCCGGACGAGAACCCTCTCCTGCAGCATCCTCTCTACAAGATCGGAGGATCGGATCCCTTTCCGCCCCAGGCCCACCAGGATGAAGTTGACGGAGCTTCTGACGGGATCGAGGCCGAGCCTTTCGAGCTCTCCTGTCAGCCATGCAAGCTCCTCTTTTATCACCCTCCTGCTCCGGACGAGATGATCGTCCTGGGATAGGAGGTGGGCTCCGGCCGCCGAGGCGAGGGAGCTGATGCTCCAGGGGAGGCGGGTTCTGTTCATCACCTCGGCTAGGCTATCTCCTGCGACGCCGAAGCCGAGCCTTATCCCGGGAACCCCGAAGGACTTGGTGAGGGACCTCGCCACGAAGAGATGCTCCATCCCGGGGGCTACATCCGCCACCGTCTCTTCGGGTTCTGAGAGCTCTATGAACGCCTCGTCGACGAAGAGGAAGGTTTCGGCCCTCTCGCACCTCTCCGCGAGGTTGTGAATCATCGATCTCGACAGGAGGATCCCCGTGGGATTGTTGGGGTTACAGATGAAGACCGCCTTCGTCTCTTCCAGGAGGGCGTCAGAGAGAAAATCCTTCGGATCCGCCGGCCGGTCGATCCCCCTGGGGACGGGAACGATCTCCGCCCCGAAGAGGCGGGACTGGCTGGCGTACTCGCCGAAGGTCGGCACGGTGATCACCACCATATCTTTCTCTTCTATCACCGCCTCGGCGAAGAGCCTCATCAGCTCCGAGGAGCCGTTCCCCGGGACGACATTCTCCGCTTCGACCCCCACAAACCCCGCCGCCGCCGTCCTGAAATCGACGTAATCGTTGTCGGGATAGTGGCCTATCCTCTCCATCTCCCGCAGGATGAGGTCGTCTAAGGGTGGATGGCCCAGGGGGTTGATATTGGCGCTGTAGTCCAGGAGGTCCTCCTGGCGTAGTTCGAGGCTCGACGCCACCGACCTTATCCGTCCTCCATGGTGGCACGCCTCGGCCCCTGCGAAGCTATCTCTGATCTTCATCGATGATCGCCTCCCTCTCCAGCCTTTCTCCATTTCAACCTGGCGGATTGATCTCAAACGGGGTGGAGTTTTATCAACCAAATTGGACGTGCTCGCATCAAAACATAATCTGTAATTTTTAGCATTAAATCGCCGTTACGATTTCACAAACTTAAATGTATATCCGATCTAATCAATAATCTAAACAATAATATCCCATTTATACTTGTTTCTAATGCGAAAGGGTTTTATGTTCTACAGGCGACTACCCTGCAGACCAGAGCATAGAAGGAGGTCAAGCATGGAAAAGATGGAAGGCAGCTTTGCCGTTGAGGACATGCAAAATGTCCAGATCAACATCGGCGCGATTGTGAAGGAGGTGGAGGAGTGGGACCAGCCCATGGGCCCCTTCCCCTATCCGAGCATCGCCACCCTCAGGGACTGGGACTTCAAGATCATGCAGAGGTACAAGATCATGTACTCTCCGATCTGCGATCGGTGTACCCTCTGTACCTACGGCCCCTGCGACCTGACGGGAGACAAGAGAGGAGCCTGCGGCATAGATCAGGCAGCCCAGCAGGGCAGGATAGTCCTGATCGCCTGCCTGATGGGGGCCACCGCCCACTGCGCCCACGGCCGGCACCTCTACCACTGGTGTCTTGAGAAGTTCGGGGACCTGCCCATCAACATGGGAGACGAGATCCTGGTGGACGCGCCCATAACCAGGACGATCGCCGGGATCAAGCCCAAGACCCTCAAGGACTTCGGCCCCGTCCTCAGCTACTTCGAGGAGCAGGTCTCCCAGCTTCTGGCATGCACCCACACCGGCCAGGAAGGCAACTACAAGGACTTTGAGTCCAAGGCCCTCCACGCCAGCATGCTCGACCACCTGGGAATGGAGGCTTCAGACATCATCCAGATGATCGCCTACGACATGCCCCGGGGCGACGAGAACGCTCCTCTCGTGGAGTGCGGCATGGGAACCCTCGACAAGAACAAGGCGATCCTCATCACCTACGGCCACAACCTGGCAGCCTCCTCCGAGGCGATGTTCTACACCGAGGACAACAACCTCTGGGACAAGGTGGACATCGGCGGCGTATGCTGCACAGCCCACGACAACACCAGAATCGGTGAAGGTCTCGGCTACCCCAAGGAGATCAGCGAGAAGTACAAGGACGTAGGGACGAAGGCGAAGGTGGCAGGCGCCATCGGCTGGTGGAGGAAGATGGTCCGGGGCGACGTCATGGACTGCGTCATGGTCGATGAGCAGTGCGTCTGGACCGACGCCCTCGCAGAATGCTCCAAACTGAAGGTCCCCATCATTGCAACCAGCGAAAAGATCATGCTGGGCCTACCCGACAGGACCAACGATCCCGTCGAGGAGATTGTCGACGACCTGGTGAACTTCAGGATGCCGGGAGTCGCCGTCCTCGACCCTGCCAAGGCCGGAGAGGTGGGCGTCAGAACCGCCATAGCCGTCAAGCCGAAGCGGGCAGCCGAGAGAGAGGCGGACCCCTTCCTATCCGAGGAGGATTTCAAGAAGTACGCCGAGTCCTGTACCTACTGCCACGCCTGTCAGTTCGTCTGTCCCCCCCACATCAAGATAGGGGACGTCGTCCGGGCCGCCGCCGAGGGGAACTATGAGCCCCTGAGCAGCACCTACGAGGTCTGCGTCGGCTGCCGCAGGTGCGAGCAGGCATGTCCCCAGGATATACCGATCCTGAGCCTCTACGCCTACGCCAACAAGGAGTACATCAGAGATCACAAGTTCAAGATGAGGGCAGGCAGAGGTCCCGTCAAGGATACGGAGATCAGGAGGGTCGGCGCCCCCATCGTCCTCGGGACCATCCCAGGGATCATCGCCCTTGTAGGATGCGGCAACTACCCCAACGGGACGAAGGAGGCCTACGACATGGCAAAGGAGTTCGTCGACCGGGGCTTCATCGTCGCGGCCTCCGGCTGCATGGCCATGGACATGTCCCTCTACGGCGACGAGGAGGGCAAGACGATCTGGGAGCAGTACCCGGGAGCCGTCGACGGCAGAAACATCTGCAATATGGGCAGCTGCGTCGCCAACTCCCACATCAGCGGTGCCACCATAAAGATCGCCACCATCTTCGCCGGGAGGAACGAGAGGGCCAACTTCGACGACATGGCGGACTACACCCTCAGCAAGATCGGCGCCTGCGGCGTCGCCTGGGGAGCCTACTCTCAGAAGGCCGCCTCCATCGCCACCGGATGTAATAGGATGGGCATCCCGGTCGTAGTCCAGCCTCACAGCGTCATGTACAGGAGGTCTTACGTCGGGAGGACCGACAAGAAGGAGGACTGGGAGATCATCGATGCGAGGGACGGCTCGAAGGTATACTGCGAGCCCGCCCCAGAGCACATGCTCTACATCGCCGAGACGAAGGAGGAGGCGATGCTGATGATGGCGAAGCTCTGCTTCCGCCCCAGCGACAACAACCAGGGCAGGATGATCAAGCTGACCCACTACTGCGACATCAGCATGAAGTACTTCGGCTGCATGCCCCCAGACTGGCATATCTACGTCCGCCACGCCTCCGACCTCCCCCTCAAGTGGAAGGAGGATATGATGAAGGAGCTGGAGACGAAGCACGGCTGGGAGATCGACTGGAAGAGGAAGGCTATCTTGAGCGGCCCGATAAGAAAGATGGACGTCAGCTTCGACCCGACGAACATCGAGAGGAAGATCAGGGTGAAGAAGTGAGGAGGCGATAGAAATGGCAGTAGACACTACCAAGAACGCGGTTCCCTTTGAGATGGCCCAGATCCCGGGGCCCGAGATGGCGAAGGCCTACAACACCAAGGTCATCGGAGCCATCCTCAAGAAGGCTAAGAGGCCCCTCCTCGTGGTGGGGGCCGAGCTCTTCGAGGACCCTGTGATGTTCGACAAGGCGATCGAGATTGGGAAGATGGGCGTGCCGATAGCGGCCACCGCCCATACCATCAAGGGGTTCATCGAGAGGGGCTACACCGAGAACGTTCACATGATCGGCCTGCACCCCCTGACGAGCTACCTCCGGTTCAAGGACTGGCAGGGGCTAGACGGCGAAGGCCACTACGATGTGGTGATCTTCATGGGTATCTTCTACAAGTTCGCCAGTGCCATGTTCTCGACGCTGAAGAACTTCAACCGGGATATCAAGAGGGTCTCCATCGACCGGTACTACCACGTCAACGCCGATATGACCTTCGGGAACCTCGCCTTCAACCCCGACCAGTACCACGAGGCGGTGGATGAGGTAATCGCAGCGATGGCGAAGTAGAATTTATTTTTTCCTTTTTAGAAAAACGGAGTTGTGAAAATGGCAGAAGAAATCGAACTGGATATGTCCCCCATGTACGAGGGGGAGCGGATCAGGAAAGGCGACATCTGGGTTGAGATGGGCGGTCCCAAGGCGGACGCCTTCGAGCTCTCGGTCGCAGGAACGATGGACGAGGTAC
>CP086218.1:655800-664186 GCA_020844795.1 Methanothrix sp.
CGATCCAGCCTTCGATGACGGATATCAGCTCCTTTCGGCACTCTTCGACCGTCGCGCCCGTGGCCCAGACGCCCTCGAGCCCCGGGACCTCTCCGAAGACGGGTTTTTGGTCGTCTATCAGCTTGTACTCCGCCTGGTCCAGGGCTGCCTGGATGTATTCAGCGAACATAACGGAATACTATTAGTTAATGATGGATTTAGCTTTATCCGGATCAATGCTGCCTTTTCTTGATGCGGATCGAACAGCTGTGCTACGAAACTGAAGAGTCCAGAAGCCCCGAGATGGCGGGAGGCTTGCTAGTCGCAATGGGCCAAGGTGATGTTCGCTTGAAGTTGCCATAATCCTTGTTTATCCATAATGGGGAATAACTTTAATAGATATGAAGAGATTCAGGCCATACGGGATCATAAAGTTATCTGGTGTATTGCCATGAAAATATATGCATTTTGGAATAATAAGGGCGGCACTGGTAAGACAAGCCTAGCTTTTCAGGCGTTAACGAGATATGCCGAACTGCATCCCACTGAACAAATCTTTGCTGCAGATCTATGTCCTCAATCGAATCTATCAGAATTGCTATTGGGCGGGTTAACTGGTAACGGAAGTAATAATTTATTATCACTTCATGAGAATACTAGAAGAAGATCCGTTGGAGGGTATTTCCAAACTCGGCTTCCAAGTCCCTATTCGGCGCCAAGTATAACTCCCGATGATTTTATTTCTATTCCTCAACATTTTAATCCGCTGATTCCTGAGAATGTAGACCTTCTAGCCGGAGATCCATTACTTGAGTTGCAGTCGAATGCAACAGCCACCTTAGCAAATACACAAGTACCAGGTACAGATACATGGTTATCTGTTGTTGATTGGCTTCGAGATTTTCTAAATGTAGTTGAGGATCGATACGACGCGGTTTTCATCGATGCAAACCCTAGCTTTGCTATCTATACCCAAATAGCCCTTTCTGCAGCTAACTTTTTAGTATTACCAGTTATGGCGGATGATTCTTCAAGGCGAGCCTTGCAGAACGTTTTTTCTTTGATTTATGGTGTAGCCCTACCATCCCCTATCTACAAGCAATATTCATTCACTACAAAATTGGAAGACGCCGACCGAGCTTTGCCCAAAGTGCATCTAATCGCAAAGAATCGGATAACTCAGTATATGGGTTCGGCATCAGCGTATTCTACCGTCTTGAAAACGATCGACACCGTTGTTTCAGACATGATGGAACGTATGCCAGATAAATTCTCGTTTGATATCATCAAAGACGGAATCGTTGAAGTCAGAGACTTCCAAACAACAGGCGTAGTTGCATTTGCTAAAGGTGCACCGTTTAGCAAACTGGATCCCGGCGATGCAGTTGTAATGGGTAAGAAAATTCGAGTGCGAGAGGATTATCTAGCCAATAGTATTGAGGCTGTCGATGGGATAACTGCAAAACTCTAGATGCTATAAGATCAATTTAATAATGGCTATATTATAAATCACCTCTATGCGGCCAGGATAGGCGGGGCCATTGGCTATACGATGGCCTCCCGGAAGATAACGAAGATATCATACCAATATCGGCCCCATTTTCAATGCCGCCTTCGCCGACCCCGCCCCCGACCCTGACAAAGTTTAAGGACGATCCCTGCCTATCCCCCAGCGACTATGAGTAAGATAATGTATTCGTCCACCAACGGCCACCCCGAGCGCCTCGACTTCAAGGAGGCGCTCCTCCGGGGCCAGGCCCCCGACAAGGGGCTCTACGTCCCCGACTCGATCCCCCGGATCCCGAAGGAGGAGCTCGCCTCCTTCTCGGGGATGGAGTACCCCGAGATCGCCCTTTCGGTGATGCGCCGCTACATCGGCGACCTCATCCCCGAGGATGACCTCGTCGCGATCATTGAGGACGCCTACGACTTTCCCGTCCCCATCGAGAAGGTCTACGACGAGAAGTACGTGATGAGGCTCGACAAGGGCCCCACCTTCTCCTTCAAGGACTTCGCCGCCCGGCTGATGGGCAGATTGATGCAGTACTTCCTAAAAGAGGAGGGCCGCTCGATGGTGATCCTGACGGCGACCTCCGGGGATACCGGAAGCGCCGTCGCCCACGCCTTCTACGGCCTGGATAACATCCGGGTCGTCGTCTTATTCCCGGAGGGAGAGGTGACGGGAAGGCAGAGAAAGCAGATGACGACCCTGGGAGAGAACGTCACAATCTTCGCCGTCGACGGCAAGTTCGACGACTGTCAGTTGATGGTCAAGGAGGCCTTCGTCGACCCCGACTTCGCCGACATCAATTTGTCGTCGGCCAACTCCATCAACATCGGCCGGTTGATTCCGCAATCGATCTACTACTTCTACGCCTGGTCGAGGGTGGCCGCCCCCGACCGGGAGGTCGTCTTCTCCGTTCCCTGCGGCAACTTCGGCAACGTCATGGCGGGGCTCCTCGCCATGAGGATGGATCTACCCGTCCATCGGTTCGTGATAGCGACCAACGAGAACGACGAGTTTCCCCATTTCCTCTCCACCGGGCACTACCGGCCGATACGCCCGTCGGTCAAGTGCATCTCCAACGCCATGAACGTCGGCCACCCCTCCAACCTCGCCCGGATCTTCTGGCTCTACGGCGGAGAGATGGACGAGACCGGTCGGGTCGTCCGCTCCCCTGAGATCGAGGCGATGAGGCGGGATATATACGCCGTCTCCGTCACCGACGCCGAGACGAGAAAGACGATCTTCGAGGCTTACAACCGGTTTGATACCCTCCTGGAGCCCCACGGCGCCGTCGGCTGGGCGGGTCTCGCCCGGTACCTGAGGGAAGTCGAGGACTGGAGGCCGTGCGTCTCCCTGGAGACCGCCGACCCCGCCAAGTTCCCCGAGGAGGTGGTCCGGGCCGTGGGCCTGGAGCCGCCGGTGCCAGAGAGCATGGCCCGCCTCGACCGGATGGAGGAGAGCTACGACCTCGTCGCCGGGAACTACGGCTCCTTCAAGGAGAAGCTCTCGGAGCTCTTCCGGGGATAGGGGGGTGAGAGGATGGCAGATGACGGGCCTGATATCATCTTCGACGACATAGGAAGCTACCCCCTCCCCGCGGGGATGAGCCGGGAGAGCCTCCCGGTGGGGGAGGCCTACCTGGCACTGGTCAGGGACGCCACGGCCCAGAAGATCGAGGCCGGGGTCGAGAGACCCACCTACCCCCAGTTCCGGGATATGATCCGGATGTTCATGGACCCGATAGAGGACCCCGAACGGTCTGAGAGCCCCTACCTCGTCCTGCCGGAGGAAGCCCGGATCCTGGAACTTGAGGCGCTGGAGTCTCTGGGAAAAGAGATGGCTCGGAGGGGAGAGAAAAGGAGGGGAGATAGGCTCCAGGCGAGGGTCTGCGTCACCGGCCCCGTGGAGCTCTACATATCGAGGTTCGGGGCAACCGACTACGCCGACATCCTGGAGAAGATAGCAGAAAGCGTAGGACGGTTCATCGAAGCTTCGAAAAAGAGCCGCTCCTTCGAGGTCTCTGTCGTCTCCATCGACGAGCCTTCCCTGGGGATCAGCCCGAACGTCATCTTCAGCGACGAAGAGATAACCGAAGCCCTGGAGACGGCGGCCCGCCCCTGCGGAGGGATCGAC
This sequence comes from Methanothrix sp., assembly GCA_020844795.1. Lineage (GTDB taxonomy): Archaea > Halobacteriota > Methanosarcinia > Methanotrichales > Methanotrichaceae > Methanocrinis. The sequence continues at coordinate 659,420 of CP086218.1, forward strand.
TGCGAGATCCACCTCCACTCCCCCCTGATGGCAGAGCTAACCTGCGCCGTTCCCGGTATAAACGTCATCGGCGTCGAGTCGGCGGCAAACCCCGACTACCTCAGGCTCATCGACCGGCGGGTTCTGGAGGAGAACGACGCCTTCATCAGGGCCGGGATCGCCAGGACCGACATCGACGGGATGGTGGCGAGGCTCAACGACCGCCTCGATACGAACCTCTGGAGAGACTCCGAGAGGCTCGAGAGGGAGGTCTTCGCCTCCGAGTCGGCAAAGGTTCTGGAGGAGAGGCTCACCGGGGCCTATCGGCTCTTCGGCGACCGGGTGAGGTACGCCGGCCCCGACTGCGGCCTCGGCTCGTGGCCGAGCCAGAAGATGGCTAAGAGGTGCCTCGCCAATTGCTCAATGGCCATAGCCTCATTTAGGTCCAGAAAGAGGATCTAGGAGACGCCGCCGGATTCTTTGAAGAACTGCCGATATAACTTCTCCCGTCCTGATACAAATCCGGAGATCTCCCAGATACCTTCTTCTTATTTTCTGCGGGACCCCTCCTGCGCAGCTTAACCACTATGTATAAATATTTTAAGATCATTCTATGCATCATGAGACTGAGGGTCGTAAGTTCTAAAGAGGAGATCCCGGAGCTGAACCCCAACGAGCAGATGATCCATCTCGCCTTCAGACCGTCGAATATGGACGTAATGACCCTGATTCAGAGATGCCCCAGGCTCAGGGCGGTCCAGACGCCTCCCTCCTACTCCAGGACCATGTCCAAGGCGGCCCGCCAGTTCCTGGAGATCCAGGGGGTGGAGCTTCTCCGCGGAGACGTCTGGGGTCACAGAAAAGATATCGACGAGTACTACGAGATCAGCGAGAGCGTCATCGAGAGGATCTCCGGCCTGATCTCTGAGGGTCGGAAGATCGATGAGATCGTAACTCTGGTGAAGAGGGAGACGAAGCTCTCGGAAGATCTTATTAAGTACGTCCTGAAGACTAGCGTCATCATCTGACGGGAGTCATCATCTTTAGAGTCCCTCTGGAGGTATTGGTCGCACCCTTCTCCATATGCCCAGCTTCCGACTTTCACGAGGTCTGCGGGACGCCACCATCACGATTTTATCCTTTAAGAGGGGAGTAAATGCCCGAGATCTTTATCGGGAGGTATTCCGGCGATGGCGTCTCCGGGAGGGCGCGATCCCTCACCAGCCGCCCTCCTCGCAGATCTATTGATCGGAGATGGAGGGACGGGAGATGAAACCCTCTCCCGATCAGAGGACGCCCTTATTCCAATAGGGGCGCCACCCCCGGGGAACCTCGGCGACAGGTGATGAAGATGACAAAGATAGTCCTCAACTTCAAGACTTACGCGGAAGCAACAGGCTTAGCGGCCCTGGAGCTCTCCAGGATCTGTGAGGAGGTGGCCGCGGGGTACGATGTGGAGATGGTGGTGGTCCCCCAGACCGCAGACATCCGCCTCATCTCCGAGAATGTATCGATCCCGGTATTCTCCCAGCACGTCGACGGTGTCGGCTCCGGCGGCTACACCGGCTCCGTCACCGCCGCCACCATAAGGGGAGCCGGGGCGGCGGGAACCCTCATAAACCATTCAGAGAGGAGGCTGCAGCTCGCCGAGATCGAGGCGTCCATCTCTGCCTGCAGGACCGAGGGGCTGGCGACGATCGTCTGCACCAACAACATCGCCACCACCAGAGCCGCAGCCGCCCTAAAGCCGGATTATGTGGCGGTCGAGCCCCCGGAGCTGATAGGGTCCGGGATCCCCGTATCGAAGGCCGACCCCGGGATAGTAACGGGATCGGTGGAGGCGGTGAAGATGGTGGAGCCAGACGTCGGGGTCCTCTGCGGCGCCGGGATCAGCCGGGGCGAGGACCTCAAAGCCGCCCTGGAGCTGGGGTCGGTGGGCGTTCTCCTCGCCTCGGGGATCATCAGGGCGAAGGACCAGAGGAGGGCGCTGGAGGATCTCCTCTCCGGCATCAGGGGGTGATTCTGATGATATGTCTCAGGGTCCGGGCCTCCGGGAGGGTCCAGGGGGTCGGATACAGGCGCTTTGTCACCGTACATGCGAAGGAGCTGCAGGTCTCGGGGTGGGTGAGAAACCTCCCCGGAGGCGGCGTCGAGGCTCTCCTCCAGGGAGAGAAGAAGAAGGTGGGAGAGCTCCTCAACCATATGAAGACGGGACCTGCCGGCTCCCTAGTCTCCGGCATGGATATATCCGAGGTAGGTTGCCAAGAGATCGCTGAGTTCAAGGTGGTCTATTGAGGAGAGATGATCCATTGCTTACGGTCAACAGATACAAATGCGGTTACTGTGGGGCCTGCGTCGGGGTATGCCCCACCGGAGCCCTCGAGCTGGTGGAGACCTGGATCGAGGTGAACGACGACTGCACTCGATGCGGCCGGTGCACCTCGATCTGCCCCCTGGGAGCCCTGGAGTTGACTAGAGAGGCGAAGGCATGAGGTGCGACCTGGTGGTGGTGGGGGCAGGACCCGCCGGATCCATGACCGCCAAGGCCGCCGCCGAGGCGGGGCTGAAGGTGGTGATGCTGGAGAAGAGGCAGGAGATAGGCGACCCCGTCCGATGCGCAGAAGGGGTGAGCAAGGCGTCCCTCAAGAAGCTGGCGGATCCAGACCCGGCGTGGATCTCCGCCGAGGTGAAGGGGGCGAGGATCCGGGCCCCTGACGGGACGGAGATCGTCATCTCCGAGGACAGGGCCGGGGCAGAGGTTGGATACGTCCTGGAGAGGAAGGTCTTCGACCGCGCCCTCGCCCAGAAGGCGGCGGAGGCGGGGGCGGAGGTGATGGTCAAGACGAGGGCGCTGGGACTCCTCTGGGAGGAGGATGTCCCCGCAGGGGTCTACGCCCAGTTCGTTGGGGAGAGGTTCAAGATCGAGGCTCCCCTGGTCATAGGCGCCGACGGCGTCGAGTCGAAGGTCGGCAGGTGGGCGGGGATCGATACCGCCCTGAAGCCAAAAGACATCGAGACCTGCGCCCAGTTCCTCGTCCAGGACGAGGAGATCGACGAGGATTACTGCGAGTTCTGCCTTGGAAACCAGATCGCCCCGGGAGGGTACGTCTGGTCCTTCCCCAAGGGGCGGGGAATTGCCAACGTCGGTATCGGGGTCCTGGGATCGAAGGCGGATCCTGGGATGCCGATGAGGCTCCTTCGGGAGTTTATGAAGGCGAGGTTCCCCGACGGAAAGGTCCTGGAGGTGGTGGTGGGGGGCGTTCCCGTTTCAGGACCCATCGAGAGGACCGTCGCCGACGGGATAATCCTCGTGGGGGACGCCGCACGGCAGTCAGACCCCATCACCGGCGGCGGGATCATCAACGCCATGAACGCCGGGGTGATGGCCGGCGAGATCGCGGCAGACCTAGTCCCGAAGGGGGAGTTGGACATGGGATCTCTTCAGGTCTACGAGAAGAGGTGGAGGGAGACGATAGGAAAGCACATCTCGAGGAACTTCGCCGTCAAGGAGTTCTTCGTCGACCTCACCGACGATGACCTCAACCAGCTGATCCACTCCCTCGACGGGATCGACGTCGCCGAGATGAACCTGAGGGGGCTGCTCAAGGTCCTGGTCCGGCAGAACCCGAAGCACCTTCTGAAGCTCCGTCACCTGTTAGGTTAGGGAGACGGTCGAGGTCGAAGCCGACCCGGACGCCGTCCCGGTCGGCCTTCACGGATACGACGGTGGTGTGAAAGACGTATCGATGGGTCCTCCGGCCACCGGGGACCTTCACCCCGTGATCTTTGTCGAGCCTCCTGAGGGTGCAGGCCTGAAGGACGGGGCCGGACTGGAGGAAGAGGAGGCCCGGGAGGTTGAGGCTCTGATGGTCTAGGGTCGCAAACTTCTCTTCGAGTACCGCAGCCAACTCCCCCCGGGTGATCTCCACCGCCCTTCCTTCGCTCTCTACCCTGATATATCCCTCGTCGGCGACGACGACCTCGACGTGGGCCTTCAGGGTCGAAGAGATGTAGTTGTCCCCGCGTCCCCTCTTCTCCGGCGGGAGGAGCTCTTCGAGGCGGGAGAGGAAGGGGCGGAGGAGGGGGCTGCTAGCCCCAAAGAGCGCTCCTGGGAGGTTTTTGATCTCGGCGGATAGGTCTCTTACGTCCTCGTTTGTGACTTCGACGGAGATCATGATATAATCCCGAGGTTCAAAGTCCATGTAGTTGTCGGCCAGGAGTAGCCGTCATAAGGAAGGAGTTATCGAGGAGCGAGGCAGAACCAGTGTGCAGATGGTGCATCAGATACGGTAAGGCCAGGCGGCTGGCAGACGCTCTGGAGGAGGCTTACGGGCCCCGCCGCCCGGAAAAGGGAAGGAAGGGAAAAGTCAACCCAGAGCCGGCGGCAGAATCTGAGATTCCGTCGGAGTCTGAGACCTGATGATCGCCGACCGATGGGATGGATAGCCCTTATTCTTTTCCAAGCTCCGTCGTCTCCGCCATTTCACGAAAATCTCAGCAGGATGCCCCCGACTTCAGTCGGGGGAGGAATGCGTCCCTACTCCCGCTTCTTCTTGGCACCGAAATGTTCATATCCATAGATGGGATGTATCTATACACATGATGCAGACGCTCAAGGTCAAACTTGAACCGACTCCAGACCAGGTGCAAGCTATTCGCGAGACGATGCATCAGTTTAACGCCGCCTGCAACTTCGTGGCTGACAAAGCGTTTGAGCTTCATACCGCCAATAAGATCGAGCTGCAGAAGGTCGTTTATTATCCGATTCGGGAACAATTTAACCTCTCC
>CP086218.1:664286-669865 GCA_020844795.1 Methanothrix sp.
CCGGGGGCCGCGGATATGAGCAGAGAGAAGACGGCGGGCCTCCTCTTCCTCGCCCTCCTCTTCGTCATCATCTTCTGGGACACCTTCTGGTTCCTATCCAAGTTCATGCTCCTATTCGTCATCGGCTACGTCGTCTACCTGGCTGTGAGATCCCGATCCTGATCTTGAAGAAGGTCAGACGAAAGGGTTATGAGATGGCAGGGCCCACCCTCCGCCCATGAGATGCAGAATGCTGGGAAGATCCGGCAGGATCCGCAGCCGCGAGCAGAATATCATACTTCTGGTGGTGGCGGTGGTGATCGTCGCCCTCCTCTGGAACTTCATCGGGGTGATCTTGAGGGTCGCCCTCTTCGCCGTCGTCGTCTATCTCGTATACCGCCTCCTCCAGAGCTACACCTGAGAAGGGGAAGTGCCGATAGATGGATGAGGAGAGAAACCGTTATCATCCAAAATGACCGACTTTATTCCATGACCTATCAGATTCCGGGCCAGGCGGGAGGGAGCGGCTCCCTCGCCAAGAACGCCCTCCTCCTCGTCCTGGCCTTCATAGTCGCCGTCCTCCTCTGGAACGTCATCGGCTTTCTCGCAGGGGTTGTGATCTTCGCCCTGGTCGTCTACGTGGTATACCTGGTCCTCCGCCGCCACATCTGACCTCTTCGATCCGGCGGGCCTCAGAGAGGTCCTCTTCGGTGTTGAGGTTATAGAGGCTCCATAGCTGCGGGTCCATGGGGCGAAAGAGCTCCACGGGGACGTTTCTTACCGAAAGCCCTCCCAGGGGCGCCCGAATCCTCCGTTCTCCCACGGCGAGGGCCTCGCGGCAGGCCCTGGCCATGGGACCTGCCCGATAGACGGCGTGGAGCGGCTCGATCAGCCCCCCCTCCCGGATCGGGACCGCGGCGTCGTGCCCTTCGACGAGGTCGAATAGGAGCTCCATAACCCTGGGGTTGAGGAAGGGAAGGTCGCAGCCTACCGCCAGGGCGAGCTGGCCATCTGCCGCCGCCATCCCGGCGGCGAGCCCCGCCACGGGGCCGAAGCCCCGGACGGGGTCGGCGACGACCCTCGCCCCGGGGACGACCTCCCTCAGCCTCTCGGCCTGATCGTCGTCCCTCGCCACCACCACCACCTCGTCGGCCACCTCGCCGACGACCTCGACGGTCCTCTCTATCATCGTCACGCCGAAAAATTCGAGGAACGCCTTCTGGGAGCCGATCCTCCTTCCGGCGCCCCCGGCGAGGATCACAGAAGACCGCAGAGCTCCCATCCTTCCTCCTCGCAGTCCTCTCTCAGAGCCCGGAGGAGGGCTGCCTGTGGGTCAGGTTTCTTTCCTTCGGTGGTGAGGATGGTGAAGTCGGGGCTGACAGAGGCGGTCGCCCTCCCCGCCTCCTCGAAGAGGGCCTCAAGAGATGCCTCGTCGGGCGGCTTTCCGCCGGAACCGAGCCGCTGGAATGCCAGATCTCTTGTGAACCTGTTGCCGAGGATGATCAATGTCGACGTACCCCTCTTAGTGGTCTCTGCCTTCCGGCCAACTATCTCGACGAGGAGATACCCACCGGGGACGGCGTAGACCCTCCTCCTCCTCTGCCTATCGAGGGAGATCTCCGTCACCTCCCCTGCCAGGACCCCCTCCCTCTTCCAGACCTTCTCGCGGCCGTCGTTGATCGCGATCTTGGAGCCGAGTTCCTCCGACCTCTTCCGCAGATCCTCGTCGGTCCTGATCTTGCCGCCGTAGAGTTCCTCCTCCAGGGCCCCCGTCTCCCCGAAGAAGGAGATGCTCCGCCGGTCGCCCCCTATCACCGCTCTACCCTTCCCGGAATAGGCCACCACCAGAGACATCAGAACCTCCCCCACTCTTCATCTCTCTTCCGAGCCCATCTGGATCTCGGCAGCATCCGCCGTCTGGCTCATAAGCATCGAGACGGTGAGGGGCCCCACCCCTCCGGGGACGGGGGTGACCGCCGCCGCCACCTTGATGACCTCGTCGAACTCCACGTCCCCCACGGTCCTGTCGCCGACCCGGTTTATTCCGACGTCGAAGACGCAGGCTCCAGGCCGGACCATATCCCCCCGGATGAGGCCGGGGACCCCCGCCGCCGCCACCAGCACCTCGGCGTTCCGGGTGTGGGCGGCGAGATCTTTCGTAAAGACGTGGCAGACGGTGACGGTGGCGTTCCTGTTGAGCATCATCGCCGCAAGAGGCTTTCCGACGACGTTGCTGTGGCCGACGATCACCGCCTCCTTACCCTCCAACTCGACGCCGAGCCGCTCGATAGCCCAGACGATCCCCTTCGGGGTGCAGGGGACGAGCCTCTCCGCCCCGGCGAGGAGGGCGCCCATGTTGATGGGATGGAAGCCGTCGACGTCTTTTTCAGGATCGATGGCCCCCATCGCCCGCGCCGGGTCCCGCCCCCCGGGGAGGGGGAGCTGGAGGAGGATGCCGTTTACGTCGTCCCTATCGTTCAACCCCTTTATCGTCTCGACTATCTCCTCGATCCTCGCCTCCTCAGGAAGGTGGACGTTCTGGGACCTTATCCCGACCCGGTCGCAGGCTGAATGTTTGATCCTGACGTACATCGCCGAGGCGGGGTTCTCGCCGACTATGATCGTCGCAAGGCCAGGCCTCCTCCCGAGGGCGGCGAGCTTCTCGACGCGGCCTATCGTCTCTGCCTCCATCTCCGAGGCTAGGGCCTTGCCGTCTATGATCTTCCCAGTTCCGGATAGAGGGGGAAGTCGCGACAAAGCTCGGCCACCTCGTCTCTAACTCTGGCTATGACGTTCTCATCGTCGATATTCCTGAGTACCGATCCGATCATGTTGGCTATCTGGACCATCTCCTTCTCCTTCATCCCCCGGGTGGTGACCGCCGGGGTCCCTATCCTGATCCCGCTGGTGATGAAGGGGGATGTGGGATCGAAGGGTATGGTGTTCTTGTTGAGAGTAATCATCGCCCGCTCCAGGGCAGCCTCGGCGTCTTTTCCTGAGTAGGGCATCTTGAGGAGCTTGAGGAGCATCAGGTGGTTGTCGGTCCCCCCCGATACGAGCTCGAAGTTCTGATCGAGGAGGGTCCTCGCGATGACGGCGGCGTTCTTGACGATCTGCTCCTGGTAGCTCCTGAACTGGGGGGTCAACGCCTCCTTGAAGCCGACGGCCTTGGCGGCTATGACGTGCATCAGGGGGCCGCCCTGGACCCCCGGAAAGACAGCCCTGTCGATGGCAGGGGCGATCTCCTGCCTGCACATGACTACGCCGCCCCTCGGTCCTCTCAGGGTCTTGTGGGTGGTGGTTGTTACCACGTCGGCGTGGGGTATCGGCGATGGGTGGACACCTGCGGCGACGAGCCCCGCGATGTGGGCGATGTCAGCCATCAGATAGGCTCCCACCTCGTCGGCGATCTCCCGGAGGGCAGCGAAGTCGATGGTCCGGGGGTAGGCCGAGGCGCCGTTGACGATCATCTTCGGGGAGCAGCCTCTTGCGATCTCCAGAATCTCGGCGTAGTCGAGCATCTCCGTCTCTTTATTGACGCCGTAGTGGACTACGTTGTAGATCTTGCCGGAGAAGTTGACGGGGCTTCCGTGGGAGAGGTGGCCGCCGTGGTCGAGGGCCATCCCCATGACGGTATCCCCGGGCTTGAGGAGGGCGAGGTAGACGGCCATATTCGCCTGGGAGCCGCTGTGGGGCTGGACGTTGACGTGCTCGGCGCCGAAGAGGGCCCGGCACCGGTCCCTGGCCAGGTTCTCGGCGACGTCGACGAAGGTGCAGCCGCCGTAGTACCTTTTTCCGGGGTAACCCTCGGCGTATTTGTTGGTCATCACGTTGTTGTAGGCCTCCATCACCGCCGGGCTGGTGAAGTTCTCGGCGGCGATCATCTCCAGGCCGTTTCTCTGTCGCTCCAGCTCGTCATTTATGGCGGAGGCGATCTCGGGATCAGCATCATCCAGGAAGTTCAATCAAATCACCGGTAAACGATCTTCGAGAGAGGATTTCCTCGGGGGCAAAATAGGTTATGGTGGTATTTGGGGCGAAGCCCCCTCAGACCGCAGCCGCTCCGTCAGCCTTTTCAAGCCATGGGGGAAGAGTAAGAGCCGATGCTAAAACGGGCGAGGATGATAGCCGACCTTCAGTTCGGCCGCGGCTGCGGTCGCGCCCTCTTCGGGGAAGATACCACCTTCATGCTATCGAATACCGGGAGGCTGAGGCACCTTTACCGGGACGGCGAGAGGACGGCGACGGTGAGGGCGAGGGACGGCCTCCTCACCTTGAGCGGATCGGGGGCGAAGCTCCTCTACGAATTCCTCCCTCCCCCAAGGCAGCGGGTCGTCGTCATGAACGACGTCGCCCCTTACGTCGCCAGAGGCGGTACCGCCTTCGCCAAGCATGTAGTCTCCGTCGACCCCGATATAAGGGCCGGGGAGGAGGTGCTGGTCGTCGACGAGGACGGGAGGCTCATCGCCACCGGAAGGGCCGTCCTCTCGCCGGAGGAGATGATGGAGCTAGGCCGGGGTCCGGCGGTGATCGTCCGGTCCGGCCAGGAAGAGGAGTGAGACCGGTTGCAACCCCCTTCTCGACCCGAGGCAGAACCCCCCCGCCGAGACCGTTCTTCCAGGATCGGCCTTCAAGATCTCCTGAAGGGCGACATCGCCCGGAGGCTCTCTGCCACCTCAACGATCTTCTCTGCGACGTGAAGGGCCTCCTCGTTGGTGTTCTCCCTTCCGAGGGTGATCCGCAAGGATCCGTGGGCCTCCTGGGGCTTCAGGCCGATGGCGGTGAGGACGTGGCTTGCCACCGTCTTCTTTGAAGAGCAGGCTGAGCCGGTGGATACGGCTATCCCCTCGGCGTCGAGGCGGAGTAGGAGCGCCTCCCCCTCGATGTAAGAGAAGCCGAGGTTCAAGTTATTTGGAAGCCTCTTCGTCCTCGAGCCGTTGACCCACGTATCTTCTACCCTCCCCAGAACGAAGTCGGCGATAAGGTCCCTCATCTTCGCGAGCCGGACCATCTCCTGGTCGAGGTTCTTCTCCGCCAGCTCTGCTGCCGCTGCGAGCCCTACGATCCCCGGGACGTTCTCCGTCCCAGGCCGGAGCCCTCCCTCGTGGCCTCCGCCTTCCATCATCGGCTTTATTTTCGTCCCCTCCCGGACGTAGATGGCCCCCACCCCCTTCGGCCCGTAGAGCTTGTGGGAAGAGATCGAGAGGAGATCGACCCCTAGTTCGTCGACTTTCGCCGGGATCTTCCCGACGGTCTGGACGGCGTCGGTATGGAAGGGGATCCCCCTCGATCGGGCTATCTCGCCCGCTTCCGAGATACGCTGGATCGTTCCTATCTCGTTGTTCGCGTGCATCATCGATATCAGAATCGTATCCTCCCTTATCGCCGCCTCCAGGGCCTCAACCTCTACGAGCCCCTCCCGGGTCACCGGGAGGTAAGTCAGATCAAAACCCTCCCGTTCCAGCCTTCTGCAGGGCTCCAGGACCGCTGGATGCTCGATGGAGGTGGTTATGATGTGCTTTCCGCGGTCGCGGCTCGCCAGGGCTACCCCCTTTATCGCCATGTTGTCCGACTCGGTCCCACCGCTGGTGAAATAGACC
>CP086218.1:669965-680788 GCA_020844795.1 Methanothrix sp.
GCGCCGCCGGCGAGAGATCCCTGGTCATGCCAGCACTGTAGGCGAACCCGCCTACAACCCTTTTTTTTCTTTTTTATTCCTCTATTCGGCTTTTCCTCGTCAAAATACATCCTCCTGGCTACGTACCTTTCATCTGAGATCACCCGGGGGCTGAGCCCGACCGGCTTGATCATCAGGGACGGTACAGTGCCGCCTCACCCCCGACGAAGGTAATCTGAGGTCGCAGCACCGGCGACATTTCAAAAAATAATTTCAAAAAATAGGCGGATGACGGCCGATAGACTGATGGCGCCTCTTTAATAGACGCCCTGAGAAGAGGTCCAAAAGAGGGTCCCTAAAAAGGGGCCCTAAAATTGGGCGGATCCGCCTCCTCCAGGACCTCTGCCGCCTTGGCCGGAGCCTCGACCTCCCTGGCCCCGACCCCGGCCGCCCCCTGGCCCGGAACCGATCCCCCCGTGGGCGGGAGCCGTCGCCCCGGAGATGGGAGGAAGCTCTCCTCTCTTGAACTGCTCGGCGGCGTCCCTCACCGTGCCGCCTCGGCTCTGATATACGTTGATCTTTGCGGCCGAGAGGGTCTGTATGGCGTTGGGGCCCACGTTTCCGGTGACGAGCGCCCCAACACCGAGGCCGGCGAGCCTCTGGGCCGCCTGGATCCCGGCGCCCCCCCTGGCGTCGGCGCTGGTGTTTTCAACCGACTCCACCGCTGAACTCTCCAGATCGACCAGCACAAAGAAGGGAGCCCTTCCAAACCTCGGATCTATAGGGGAATCGAGCCCCTCTGCCGCTGCAGTTACGCACAATTTCATAAGACACCTCATCTACCTTGTTAGTTCAAACCGTCCGGCATTTATGCGTTATTGGGACAATATATATAACGATTTTGCTAGCCCCTCTCCGGATCCCCCCACCCCTTCAGAGTTCGATCGACGACCGTCTCCAGTCGATCCGCATCCGTCTGGACCGTCTCCACCCCCGCCTCGGCGAAGACGTATCCGGGACCTTTTCCGGTGAGGTCCTCCCTGGTGACGACGGCGTCGGGTTTATACCCCAAGAGAAATCCCGCCACCTTGAGACCTCTCCCCTTCGTCAGATCGAGGTGGGGGTTGGCCACCACCTCCTGCCTCACCATCGCCCTCTGCCGCAGGTCGATATCCACCAGGGCGAAGTAGGGGGCCTCTCCGAAGTGGCCGCTCACCTCCCCTGCGGGACCGGCCAGGGGGATGGCGTAGCGGAGGCGGATCTTCTTCTCCGGCTCGTAGTGGATTAGGACCCGGGCCACGTAGGGGAACTTCTTGCGGATCTCTCCCTCGATCACCACGCTCCTCTGATGCGCCCTCCGCAGGTCTCTTATCCGGAAGGCCACCTCCGCCTCTACGAAGATATAGCGGCCGGAGTTTCGGGCGGTGACCGCCTTGACGGAGGTGACCGTCGGATCGGCGAGGATCGTCTCCCTGATCCCCTCCAGGGTGGCAGGGTCGACGGAGGCGTCCAGAAGGACCCTCATGCCGCTCTTCAAGATCTCCCAGCCTCCTCTGACGACGAAGAAGGCGATGAGGAGGGCCGCCGCCCTGTCGAGAGGCAGGCCGAACCTCTGGCCGATCAGGGCGAAGAGGACGAGGGATTCCGTGAGGGCATCGGCCTTGAACTGGGTCCCGTCCGCCACGAGGCCGGGGGAGTTGGCGGCCTCTCCGGCCCTCACCTCGTAGAGGCCGAAGAGGAGGGGGACGGGGATCAGGGCGGCGACGGCGAATATGATCCAGTCGTCGTAGACCGGGGCGGTCTCCACCGCCACCGCATGGCGGGCGATCTCGAAGGCGGATAGAAAGATCATGAGGGCTATGAATATCGAGAAGACGTTCTCCACCTTGTAGAGGCCGTAGGGGAAGCTCTTGCTCTTCCTCTCCGATATGGAAAGCCCCAGGATCAGGGCGGCGGAGTCGAAGACGTCTACGAGGGAGTGGAGGGCGTCCGCCTTCAGGGCGAGGCTGCCGGAGACGGTGGATAAGAAGAGCTTGATGGTGAAGAGGGCGACGTTTATGAGGAGGGAGTAGACCGCCACCCTCATTATCGGATGGCTCCCACCGGACCGCCCCTCCTCCCTCCCATCCCCATCGCCGTCGTTGGACACCTATCCTCCACCTCATCTCGGCGGTGCGACCTCCGGACCACCGGCGCCCCCGCCTCGAGCCTCAGAGCTGCGAGGAGATCATCTCAGCCATATCGACTATGGCATCCGCCACCTGCCCCTCCATCTCCACCACAGCCATTCCGGCGACCATCGCCTCCACCACCACCGGGTCGAAGGGGATCCTCCCGACGATCTTTGCGCCCCACTCCCGGGATCGCTCTTCTATCGAGAGGGCTGCCTCGGGGTTGAGGTCGAACTTATTTATGCAGACCAGGGGCTCGATCCCGAAGTGGCTCACCAACCCCAGGATCCTGTCCAGGTCGTGGGCGCCGGAGATCGTCGGCTCGGTGACCACCAACGCCAGATCGGACCCCGTCAGGGAGGCGATGACGGGACAGCCTATCCCCGGAGAGCCGTCGATCAGTATCAACTCCAGGTCATGATTCTCCGCCACCTCCCGGGAGATCTCCCGAACCATCGTCACCAGCTTCCCCGAGGCCTCCTCCCCGGGAAAGAGCTGTGCATGAACCAGGGGTCCGAATCTCGTATCTGAGATGAAGGCGTACCCTGAGAGCCTCTCTTCCATGGTGATGGCATCAGCCGGGCAGACGAGGGTGCATACGCCGCACCCCTCGCAGAGGAGAGGGTCGATCTTCTGGCTCATCGCCGCACCGAAGCGGCAGTGCTCCTCACAGGAGCCGCAGGAATTGCATCTGGACGGATCTATCACCGCCATCTTCATCCCGGAAAACTCTCTCTTCTCCCTCACCTGCGGCTTCAATATCAGGTGGAGGTCCGGGGCATCGACATCGCAGTCGGCTATCACCGCCCTGCCTCTGCTGAGGGCTGCCAACGACGCCAGGATGGAGGTCTTTCCCGTCCCGCCTTTGCCGCTGACGACGGTTATCTGCTTCACGATATCATCTCCTCCATCTCGGTCCAGAGATCCGAGAGCTTCCCGGCCCATTCAGGCATCTCTCGGATGAAGATCCCTCCCCGGGAATATATCTCTGCGATCCTCCGGCTCATGGGTATCTCCATGAGGAGGGGAATATCCCTCTCCTGCAGGTATCGGTAGACTGCTCTGTCGCCGATCCCGCTCTTATTGATCAGCACGCCGTGGGGTATCTGCATATCTTCCAAGACCTTCACAGCGATCTTCAGATCGTAGAGGCCGAAGGGCGTAGGTTCTGTTACCAGGAGGCAGAAGTCCGACCCCCTCACCGCCTCCACCATGGGGCAGGAGGTACCTGGCGGCGAGTCGACGATCACCCTCTCACAGCCGGCCATCTCCTTCACCGCCCGTATGAGGGGTGTCGTCCTCGCCTCCCCGATCCGTAGCTCCCCCCAGACGAGATCCGCAGGGCCTGCTCTGGCGTGATGGATCCTTCCCATCTTTCGGGACCCTTCGGATATCGCCTCCTCTGGACAGGCTATGACGCAGCCGCCACAGCCATGACATAGCTCGGGAAAGATCAGGACCTCGCCGGGAAAGACCGCCAGGGCGTGAAAGGCGCAGAACTGGGAGCATTCGCCGCAACGGCTGCATCTATCCTCGTCGACGACGGGGATGGGGACGGAGAACTCCGCTTCCTCTATCATCTCTTTATCCGGAAAGAATAGATGGGCGTTCGGCTCTTCTACGTCGCAGTCCGCCAGGGTCACCCGCCCGCCGGGGAGGGATGCGGCGAGGTTTGTCGCCACCAGGGTCTTTCCAGTGCCTCCTTTGCCGCTAGCTACAGATAAGATCAGATGATCATCTCCTGAATATTCGGATATTTGAGGGCGGCGGAATATATCATTGATGGAGTCGGAATCGGTCCGTGGCTCGGATGCGGGACGGCCGCATCCAAAATGAGAGGGGGAGGGCTTTGCGAAGGATTATTTCGATCGCAGCGCCTCGATACGCTCTCGGATATTCGCCAGATCCAGCTCCAGAATCCTCGCCGCCTCCTCCAGGCGGATGATCTCCTCGGCGGGCGAAGGAGCCGGGACCTCGCCGTAAAAGGGGGCGAAGGTCCCTCTTCCCCGCCATCCTCTCCCGGTGCACCAGGGGTTTCTCCAGCCACCGCCGAGGGCTCTGGAGCCGATCCACCAGGGTCCAGTTCCGTCTTTCCATGGCATCTCTTTCTCACCTAATCCTCTATTTCGGCGGGGATCTATCCGGAACCCGCGCCTTAATAGTACCTTATGAGACTATATACTTAAATCTTTTCATCCGCCAAGGTTCAAATACAACATTAGCATAGTGATATTCATGAGCCCCCCCCGAGGAAGACGGAAAGGAAGACGGTGGATCTCCGAGATGCCCCCGGTGAGGAGCTTTCTTCCGGACGGCTGCCCTCAGACCGAGGCGACATTCCTCAATCTGGAGGAGCTGGAGGCGGTCAGGCTGGTGGATCTCTTGGGTCTGGAGCAGGAGGAGGCGGCCTTCTACATGGGGATATCGAGGAAGGCCCTCTGGAACGATCTGACCAGCGCCCGAAAGAAGATCGCCACAGCCCTCGTCTACGGGATGGGGATCCGGATAGAAGGCGGAAGCTACGTCCTCAGAGAGGTCCGGCCCGGGGGTCAGGAGGAAGACGCGGCTGCGGCCTCCCGGGAGGCGGCCCTCTCCCTTCTGGAGAGGGAGCTGGAGCAGTTGAGCTCCAGGCTGGACCGGCTGAAGGAGAGGATGGAGTCCCTCCGAGGGGGGGAGGAGGCGGCCCCCAGGGGAGAAGGGTCGCCGTAGCTCACCCTCCATCAGACGATATGCTCTCTGTACTTCTCGAGAAGCTCCATCACCCTTCTCACGTCTCTCCCCTGGACCCTCGCCTCCTCCAGGAAGGCGGAGTAGGTCCCTTCGTCGACGATCCGGGGGACCGGCCTGCAGCTCATGCCGTGGAGGAGGAGGTCGAAGCATCTCGCCTCTGCCGCTGAGAGCTGCAGGGGCCTGTAGTCGCCGGTCTCCTCCTGGTAGAGTAGGTTATCTTCTCTCGGCAGGTCCAGGACGAGGCTGGCGAGGGGCGTCCCCGGTATCGGCTCTGCCACGCTGCAGAAGACGTCGTCGAGGACCGCCTCTTCCATGAAGTCCAGGGTCGCCTGATAGTCCTCCTCCGTCTCGCCGGGGTAGCCGACGATGAAGCTGCCCCCCACCTTGACGCCGCACCGGTGGGCTAGCTCCACAGCCTCCAGGTTCTTCTCGGGGGTCGTCCCCTTCTTCATCGCCTTCAATATCTCCTCGGATCCCGACTCGATCCCGAAGAAGACCCAGCCGACGGTGTACCTCCTCACCGCCTCCAGGATCTCCTCGTCGACGAAGTCGACCCTCATGTCGGGGACGGAGAGGTTCCTGGGACCCAAGATCCCGGCGAGGGCCTCCAGAAGGTCGATGAAGGCCTTCTTGTTCACCGTCCCGCCGTATCCGAAGAGGGTTCCGGTCCCGCCGCTGACGGCGACCCGGGAGACCCCCATCCTCTTCATCTCCCGGACCTCTCCGAGGATGTTATCCAGGGATCTGGACCGGATCGATCTGCCGAAGAACCGGGGTACCTGGCAGAAGGTGCATCCTCCAAGGCAGCCCCGGTGGGTCTCGATGTAGACGTTGGCTCCCCGGATGTTCTGGCTCTTCAGGTCTTCGGGGATCAGGGGCATGACGTGGTCGAGGTCGGAGACGGGGATCGGCTCGGTCTTGACCACCTCCCCGCCCTGACAGAAGGCGACGCCGGGGATATCGGTGCAGGCCCCTCTCTCGACGAGGTCGGCGGCGATCTCTTCCCCCTCCCCCATGACGACGCCGTCGACCTCCAGCTCCCCCAGGACTATCTCGGGGACGAGGCCGACGGGCCCTCCTACGTATATCCTCTGAGAGCCTCTGGCGAACCCCCTGACGTCGGGGTCCAGGAGCTGGGAGGTGGAGAAGAGGCTCAGGAGGGTCACCTCCCCCCTGGATCGAAGGTCCCTGGTGATGGATACGCAGTGGCCCCGGTCCCGCAGGACGCCGCCCAGGACCAGGGAGCCGTAGGTATAGATCCTGGGGGAGACGATAGTCGTCTTCATGGAGAGACCCCCAGGCCGTTGATCTCCTCGATCAGCTCGGCGAAGGCCTCCACCTCCACCTCGATCACCTCCTCGGGGGTCATGCTGATCGACATCTCGCCGTCGACGGTGAGCCGGTCGGGCCCCCGCCGGACGAGCCGTGAGACGCCGTCCCTCGATAGGACCTTTCTGATCTCCGGGTCGAAGGCCATCGTCCTTCCGGGGAGGATCACCGTCTCCTGGACCTTAGACAGGTCGAGGGCGAGGAGGTCCTGGATCGTTATGAGGCAGCCTATATCCTTATCGACGGCGACGACGTTGACGAGATCGCCCAATTCCGCGAAGATCGCCGATAGGAGGGGTCCGGCGACGGAACTGGTGATGACCGTCGCCCTCTTCCTGAGGGGAGGGAGTCTCCGGATGGCGTCCTTATGGTGGGCGAGGGCGAAGGGGGATTTCGTCACCGGGTCCCAGAGGGGGGTCCCCGCCACCCTGAAGGAGTACTTCTCGTTAGTCTGCGTCACTATATCCCGGAACTCATCGATGGTGTGGGGGACGACGCCCGGAATGATCGGCTCGTTTCCGAGGATCAGACCCTGCTCTCTCTTATTCGCAAACCTCATCAGGATCAGGTTCTTGACCCCCATCTCCTCCAGGTCCCGGCAGGTCCGGTCCAGGACGGGGCCGTCGTTTACCCCTGGAACGAGGACGCAGGCGGCGTAGACGTCGCACCCTTCGGCGAATTTTCTCAAATTAGAGAGGGCCGCCTCGGGGTTTCTGTCGTTCATATGCCTCCTTCGAAGCTCCGGGTCGGTGGAGAAGACGGTGAAGGAGACCTCCCTCACCCCCGCCTCCATGAGGGCTTCGGCCTCGTCTCCCCGGACAAACCCCTTCCCGCTAGTGTAGCCGAGGTGGATGGGGACTCCACCCTGCCCCACCATCCGGGCGAGGTCGAGGAGGCGGGGGTAGCAGCTGAGGTCGCCGCCGCCGCTGATCGTCACCTTATCCGGCCTCCTTCCGAAGGCCGCCCCCGCCACCTCCACCGCCACCGTCTCCAGGGGCTTGAAGCCGGGGTACGCCTCGGCGATAGCCCGGGAGCAGTAGTCGCATCCTTTGGCAAAGGGGAGGCACCTCTTGCATCCGAAGGGACGAAGCCCTTCGGTCTTTACACCCTTGAAGTAGCAGTAGCTGCAAAAGCCCTTACAGTCGATCCCGGGCCTTCCCCCGACGTCCGCCAGAATCTCCATCAGCAAACTCTCCGGATGGGGGTCGTCCCCGGGGGGTAAAGCCTTTGCGGGACGGCCGGGGGGAAAGGGGATGGGGCGGATGAGAATCGACCTATCCAAGATACGCATCTGTGCCGAAAGATCGGAGATCTCATCTTCGATCCCCTCTCCCCCTCCCTCTCCTCCCTTCCTCCCCGATACGGTCCCGGAGGAGTCTTCGCCGGGGACGAGAAGACTTATATCAAAATAAGCCCCAGACCTCCTCTAATGGAGCGGTCTGTCATCCTCGTCTCAGGAAAGGTCCAGAAGGTCGGCTACAGGTCGAAGGTCATAGCCCTGGCCCAGGAGATGGGGATCATCGGATGGGTTGGAAACCTCCCCGACGGGAGGGTGAAAGTCGTCGCCGAGGGAGATGCTGCGGCCCTGGACCGGTTCGCCACCGCCCTGAAGGTCAAAAACTCCCTCATCGACGTTGCGGCCGTCGAGGTGGAGCGGCACGATGCCACCGGCGAGTTCGACGACTTCTCGAAGCGGGTGGATAGGGGGGAGACGGACTCGAGGCTCGACAGGTCTGCCGAGCTCCTCAAGGAGCTGATAGACGTCACCAGGCACGGCTTTTCCGATCTGGGGCAGAAGATGGACCGGATGCTCGACAAGCAGGACATAATGATCGATAAGCAGGATGAGACCATAGCGGCGATTAAGGGGATCGATTTAAAGATGGACCAGATGCTCGACAAGCAGGACATAATGATCGATAAGCAGGACCAGATGCTCGACAAGCAAGACATAATGATCGAAAAGCAGGACCAGATGCTCGACAAGCAGGACGAGACGACGGGAGAGGTCCGGGGGCTGCGGTCCGATATGAAGGGGAGCTTCGATATGCGGCTTGAGCGGATCGAGACGGCCCTTAAGGAGAAGGGGATCATCTGAGGGGCCGGGCCGCCGCCCCTGCCCTCTGCCCCCCCGCCCCTGGTCGCTTCCTCTTCCTCCTCCTATCCCCTCCCTTCCTCCTCGCCCTCGCCCTCGCCCTCTCCTCCCCCTCCTCCTGCGGCTCCGCCCCGCCGCCGATCCGCCGGCCTGCCGCCCGTCCGGACCGCCCGCATCTCCGGCCGGGGATGGAGGAGGTCTTCCGGGATCGCCCCCGCCCCTCCGGCGGGCCGGGCCGGCCCCGACCGGCGCGAAGATAGGAGGGACTTGCGGCCGGGAATGTGTGCATATTTTGTGATGTGGCAGCTTTGTCATTCTAAAGCATAACCGCCCTCCGGCCCCGCGGTCGGGTCTTCTCCCCCCGGCAACAGACCCCCGGATCGGAGGATCTCCCCCCTCTCAGCCTGCGGCCCCCCGGCGCCGGAAGCGCCGGTCCCGACGCAAAAGTTGGCCAGCAAATCGCGAATTTCAGGGCAAAAACCCCCCCGCCGGGGATGGGGCCCGCCGGGTCCCCCTCGCCAGAATTCCAACTATTGTCATATTATCCTGGCCTTCCGGGTAGGTCTTCCGCCCCCCGGGTCCTCTCTCCTCCCGCTCCTCTTCTCCTTCTCTTTCCTTCTCCACCGCCACCTCCTATCCCGTCTCTTCCTCCCCGCCCTCGCCCTCTCCTTCCCTTCCCCCTCCTCCTGCGGCTCCGCCCCGCCGGCCTGCCGCCCGTCCGGACCGCCCGCATCTCCGGCCGGGTATGGAGGAGGTCTTCCGGGATCGCCCCCGCCCCCCCGGCAGGCCGGGCCGGCCCCGACCGGCGCGAAGATAGGAGGGACTTGCGGCCGGGAATGTGTGCATATTTTGTGATGTGGCTGCTTT
This sequence comes from Methanothrix sp., assembly GCA_020844795.1. Lineage (GTDB taxonomy): Archaea > Halobacteriota > Methanosarcinia > Methanotrichales > Methanotrichaceae > Methanocrinis. The sequence goes on from CP086218.1 coordinate 679,137, forward strand.
GTCATTCTAAAGCATAACCGCCCTCCGGCCCCGCGGTCGGGTCACCTCCCCCCCCGGCGACAGACCCCCGGATCGGAGGATCTCCCCCGCCTCAGCCTGCGCCCCCCCGGCGCAAAAGTTGGCCAGCAAATCGCGAATTTCAGGAAAAAAAAACCCCCCACCGCCGGGGATGGGGCCCGCCGGGCACCCCTCGCCAGAATTCCAACTATTGTCAAATTATCCTGGCCTTCCGGGTAGCTCTTCCGCCCCCCCAGGTCCTCTCTCCTCCCGCTCCTCTTCTCCTTCTCTTTCCTTCTCCACCGCCACCTCCTCCTCCCATCCCGTCCCTTCCTCCCCGCCCTCGCCTTCTCTTCCTCCTTCCCCCTTCTCCTGCGGCTCCGCCCTCGCCCCCTTCCCCGGCAGGTTCACCAACGTCGTCGAGGTCGACGCCCGGTCCGTCGACGGCCCCGTCGTCGAGCCGGTCTACGTCGCCTCCGTCGTCCAGGTGGGGGCCGCCGAGGAGTGCGGCCCCACCGGCTGCGGTATCTGGCAGCCTCCGGCCTGGGAGTTCATATCCCGCGGGTCCGACCCCGACCTCCTCGCCTGTGACCTTCTCACCTCCTCCGCCGGCTGCACCGCCTCCGGCTGCCCCCTCGCCCCCGGCCCCTGACGGGCCGGAAAACTTTTAGTAGCTTGGGATATCTGGGGAAGACCGTGTCTTCGAAGAGGCCCTTCCACGTGATGATAATCCCCACGTTGGGCTGTCCGTCCAGCTGCGGCTACTGCTGGTCCTCCGACGAGAGCTCGCCGGTGATGACCGTCGAGACTGTCAAGGAGATCGTCGGCTGGCTTGGGGGTTTCCGGGACGACCCCGTCACCTTCACCTTCCACGGCGGCGAGCCGCTCCTCGCCGGCCCCGACTTCTACCGGGAGGCTCTCCACCTCCTCACCGACGGCCTGCGGGACCGGAAGATCGCCTTCGCCCTCCAGACGAACCTCTGGAAGATGACCCCGGAGATGGCCGCCGTCCTCGCCGAATACAGGGTCCCCATCGGCTCGAGCCTCGACGGCCCGAAGGACTTAAACGACCTTCAGAGGTCGGCGGGCTACTTCGATAAGACGATGGCAGGCTACAAGGTGGCAAAGGACCACGGCCTCTCCGTCCAGTTCATCTGCACCTTCACCTCATACTCGGCCGCCTTCAGGGAGGAGATATTCGACTTCTTCCTCGAGAACGGCCTCACCCTCAAGCTCCATCCAGCCCTCCCCTCCCTCAAGTCCGCCGACCCCGACCGGTGGGCCCTCCCCCCCGAAGAGTACGGCGACCTCCTCGTCTACCTTCTGGACAGATACCTGGAGAACATGGATGAGATCGAGGTGAGGAACATCAACGACCTGGCCCGGTGCGTCTTCACCGGCCGGGGGACGGTCTGCACCTACGTCGACTGCATGGAGGATACCTTCGCCGTCGGCCCCGACGGGACGATCTACCCCTGTTACCGGTTCGTCGGTATGGAGGAGTGGGCGATGGGAAGCGTCCGGGACCGGCCGACGGAAGAAGAGCTGGCGGCGTCGCCGGCCGGAAGGAAGATGCGGGCCTTCAAGGCGATCGTCGACCGCGACTGCAAAGGCTGCCGTCATATCCGGTACTGCCGGGGCGGATGCCCCTACAA
>CP086218.1:680888-690799 GCA_020844795.1 Methanothrix sp.
ATCTACCCGTTCTTGGACGTTCTGGAGGGTCTGAGAGAATACCTCCTTCAGTTCTGGTTTGTTTTTCTTCCACTCTGGCAGCAAGTAGTGAGTCTCATACTTTGATATGGATTTACCTTCTTGTTCGAAAGAGTTTTTCCGATATGCTAAAGTCTCGTTATAGGTCCATCTGCACAGCTTCAGGGTCTCTTCCATCTTAGACCGCTGTGCTTTTGTCGGATAGATCCTATATTTGAAGGCTTTAAGCATTATACTTGTTTATGCAGTCGTAGTATTTAAAGATTCATGGCTTAAGGCTGGGTACGATTCATCCCCGGCCTAAAGACCGGGGTTTTCTCTACCCCTGCACCCCGCCGCTATAAAATCGGTGGGAACCAAAAGGCCTCTGCCGGACCGCTTTTGAGGAGGCCCACCATCAGATCAATGAAATATTTTTACAGATTCGCGGCGTTTCTGATCTGAATCGAAAGCGTAATGTTTATGTATTGCAGAAAAGGCATTATTATTTATTATGGACGAGGACCTGACGCCTTTCAGGGAAGAGGATATCTTCTATCAGTACACCATGCCCTCTGACTTGGCACCAGAAGAGGTCGATCCTGCCAACTTCACCTTCGACTTCCCGGAGGAGGCGGTCAGGGATCTACCATCCCACCTCGTCGGATACGAAGCCCAGCCGATTATGGAGTCCATAATCGACCATCTGGCCATCACCTTCGGCATCGACATCGTCTCGATCGGATCGACGGTCTTGAAGATGATCTTGATCGTGATCGCCACTTATATCGTTGCCAGGATGGTGACCCGGGCCTTCAAATTCAAGCTCCCTGAGATGGTGGGGGGCAAGAAGACCGGCGTCGATACCGAGATGGAGCTGACCTTCAGGCTCCTCGTCAGCAGGCTCCTCGTCGCGACGATATACATAATCGGCTTCATCCTCTTCATATCCCAGATACCAGGGCTCAGCAACGTCGCCGTAACCCTCCTCGCCGGCGCCGGCGTCGCAGCCCTAGCCATAGGCTTCGCCGCCCAGGACTCCCTCTCGAACGTAATTTCAGGGATATTCCTCGCCCTCTTCCACCCCTTCCGCGTCGGCGACAAGATCGACTTCAAAGGAGATTACGGCTACATCGAGGATCTGACCCTGAGACATACCACCATCCAGACCTGGGACGGGAGGAGGATCTTCGTCCCCAACAGCATCATCAGCAACCAGGAGATAGTCAACTGGACTATCATCGACCCCATCATAGTCTGGACCGTCGACGTCATGATATCTTTCGACGCCGACATCGACAAAGCCCGGGAGATCATGTTGGAGGCGGCGATGAGGCACCCCCTCGTCCTGAAGGACCGGGAGATAGCCGTCAGGATGACGGACCTGACGGAGTTCGGGGTCAATCTCAGGCTCCTCTTCGAGATCCCGAACAGGGGCGTGGCCTTCGCAACCCACTGCGAGATCCGGGAGGCGATAAAGAAGAGGTTCGACAAGGAGGGGATCGAGATACCCTACCCGTACAGGAACCTGATATTCCACGGACCGGAGGGGTCGGAGATCTGCCCCTCCTGTGGAGGACCCGGAGTTGAGAAAGAAGGAGAGAACCCCGGGAACCTCTCGTAACTCCCCCTTCCTCAGGACGATCTCATGAAAGGGAGAGCTGATTCCCAGAGCTGATCATCACCTCTTCCTAGACGTGGCACCGAAATAGACCCAGGCAGCCAGGATGAGGATCATAAGGGCGACGAGGGCACCGTAGATGAGGGAGGTCTCGCCCCCGTCCCTCCTGCGACCCTCCTGCGACCCCTGAGGCTGGGCCGGGGAGGACCTTCCCGTCACCTCCCCGGAGACTACCTCCAGGTCCACCAGGTCCCTCTCCCCCCCGGCGTAGATCCTCAACACCTTCAGCTCCAGCCCCTCGCCCCTCTCGTCGTAGGCGAAGCTCTCCCCAGTCCTCAGGACCGACGACCGGAGGGCGACCCCCTCGTCCCGGAGCTCCAGCCAGACGACCCCCGCCTGCGGCTCCACGTCCATCACCACCAGGGTCAGATCGTCGGCGAAGGTGATCCGCTCTCGCGTCGACATGAAGAGCTCGGCTCCGCCAGCAGTCTGCATAACTATGAGGACTAATGCCAGGATATACGCTATGCGGCTCATATCGACTTATCCCAATTGTTTCTTCGCACTTCTATATGTCGGGACGTTGCCACGATGACGGGATATGTGGGGAGACCCCCATGCCATTTCAAACGGGAAAGGATTTATTAGTTATTAATCCCATCTGGTTAATACAAATATCGTAAAACGTAACATTGGTGAGATTATGGCAGACGATGTAGGGATTCTTGTTCTCGGACACGGCAGCTCCAAGCCGTACAACAAAGAGATGGTGGAGAAGTGCGCACAGCTCATAGCAAAGACCCACGACGGCCCCGTAAGGATCGCTTTTCTGAACATGGACGAGCCGAACATCGCCGCGGGCCTCAACAGCTTCGCGGGGACGGGGATCAATAGGATCGTCGCCCTCCCCATCTTCCTCGCCCACGGCGTCCACACCCTGGAAGACATCCCCCAAGAGCTATCCGTCGACCCGACCCTCAGAAGGGGAAGCTGCAAACTGAACGGAACCGAGGTGGAGATCCGGTGCGCGGAGCCCCTGGGGGTAGACGAGTCCATCGCCGCCCTGGCATACCGGAGAGCTACCGAAGCCCTCGAATAGACGGCAGGGTGGCGGTCCTCGACACCATCCACGGTGCGGGGACGATCGCCGAGAGGATGAGGGTGATGGGGATCGACGCCTCCGCCCTGGAGGTCTACCACGCCGTCCCGGAGCTCTCGTCCTTCGACCTCGTCGTCGCCCCCGTCCACCTCCCCCCCGCCAACCCCGCCCGGAGAGAGGCTAGACGCCTCGGGAGAAGGGTCTTAACCCACCACCAGGCTGTAGGAGACCTCCTGGAAGGGGAAAGGGACTATCAGGCCTTCGAGGTGACGGGGACGGTGGGAAAGACCACCACATCCCTCATCCTATCCCGGATCCTCTCCTTCGGAGGAGTGGCCGTATCCCATACCACCCGGGGGATCGAGGTCTGGAAGGACGGAGAGAGCCGGCTTTTGAGGTCGGGGCTCAGCATAACCCCCGCCAACGTAATCCTCGCCTCCGACGCCGCGACGGAGACCTCCACCGACTATCTGGTATCAGAGATATCCCTGGGAGGGACGGGCCTCGCCGACTTCGCCGTTCTTACGAGCTTTGCGGGAGACTATAAGGTAGCAGGTGGGACCCTCTGGGCGACGACCGCCAAGCTTCAGATGGTATCCCTCTCCAGACCGGGATCTAAGCTGATAGCCGGCGAGGACGTGAAGATCTCCGCGGACGTCACCTTCGGACCCGGCCCCCGGGGCCAGGTCTGCGCTGCGGACCGGAGGATCGAGGCCCACGGTCATGCAGCGCCCCTCTCCCTCGGCGAGGGGCTTGACCAGGAGAGCTACGCCCCCGCCATCTCCGGGGCCGCCGCAGCAGCCCTGGCGGCGGGCTTCGACCTAGCCGAGATCGCCTCAGCCCTGGAGGGGTTCGCCGGCCTCGGCGGCAGGATGAAGGAGACCCGGGTGGACGGAATCCACCTCCTCGACAACTCCAACTCGGGCCTGCGGGCCTCGGGGGTGGAGGCCGCCCTCCGCCGGCCCGGGACCGGCGGGCGGCTCGCCCTCGTCTCCGGCGAGGAGGCGGAGACGGTCTGCGAGGGGATGGATATCCCGCAGCTGGTGGAGATCCTCAGCCGACGGCGGGAGGAGATCGACCTGTTGATCCTGGTGGGGGAGAGGTTGAAACCCTACGTCCAGGGGCTTAAAGCCCTCTACGCCCCGGATCTCGACTCCGGACTGGCCGCGGCGAAGGACGCCCTCAACGGGGGCGACAGGATAATATCATGCGTTAAATGTTTCAGGTGATTCTCATGATGGCAAAGGAAGTTCAGATACTCCATCCAAGGCCGTCCTCGATAGTTGCGGCCCTCTACACCCTCAGGGACCTGGGGGCGGACGTCGTCATACTCCACGGACCCAGCGGCTGCTGCTTCAAGCACGCCCGCCTCCTGGAAGAGGACGGCGTGCGAACCCTCACCACCGCCCTCGACGAGGCGGGGTTCGTCTTCGGAGGCCAGGAGCAGCTGACGAGGCTCCTTCAGAGGGCCTGCGAGCTCTTCGATCCGAAGCTGGTGGGGGTGGTGGGGACCTGCAGCAGCATGATCATAGGCGAGGACCTCCACCAGGCGGTCGTCGACGCCGGCCTCGAGGTCCCCGTCCTGGAGGTGGAGGTCCACGCCGGGTACCGGGACAACACCAGGGGGGTGATCATCACCCTGGAGGCCGCCCTGGATGAGGGGATAATCTCCAGTGAGGAGTTCGACCGGCAGAAGTTCCTCCTGGAGAAGGCGACGCAGGTCGAGAGGCTCCACGGGGCGGCGAGCAGCGAGTACCTCGCCCCCGAGAGGGGAGATCTCAAGTACAGGGCGGCCGAGAGGCTCCTCGACCTGATGGCCGGGGGCAAGAGGGGGATAAACATCCTCAACGCCAAGAAGGAGACCGCCTACATCTTCGCCGATATCAACGCCGCGGTGGCGGAGGTGGCAAAGGTCCGGGGGGCGGCTGTCTCAACCCTGGCGAACCTCGACCCGAAGAAGGGGCTTCCCAAGGTGAGGAGAGACGCCGAGAACATCCTCTCGGGGCTGGAGGATAGGAGCGTCCTGATCGACAGGATCATCGGCGGCCTTGACGAGTACCCCATCGCCGGCGCCGAGGTGGCAGAATTCATCGCCGAAGAGGGGGGTTTCGACTACGCCGTCATCTCCGGGGTCCCCCACGCCGTGCCTATCGAATCCCTCGCCGGGATGGAGATATTCTCCATCACCAACGGACCCCGGCAGGTCCGGCCCCTCCGGGATCTCGGCCACCAACACGTGTTGGTGGAGATCGACCTCCACCCCAAGACGATGGGGGTCAAGTCCATCGTAGAGTCGGAGTTCGGGGCAACGCTGCGGGGGCTCAACGAGGTGAGATGAAAGAGGATAAAACGAAAATGTGGGGCTGGTGCTCGGCCCCATGTAGATCTTTTCTTTAAAATACCTTTGGAAGCTCTGTGAGGAAGACGTATATGATGAATCCGAGTATCCCTATGAGGGTTATCCCCAGGATGGATATCTTGGAGATGGTCATGAACTCCTCACGGTTGGGCTTCCTCGCCAGTTTGAGGACCCTGATATAGTCCTTATAATGAAACTCGGGGGCGCCGATCTTCACGTTCATATCGCCGAGCTTATCGGCCAGCTCGCCCTTGCGGCCGTTGGCGTGGTTCTTCCGGATCTTGGCCTTCTCTTCTGACATTCACGTGGCGAAGGGGGGTTCATGATGAAAAAGATTTCGATCGATCCATCCTGACAAAATGGCGAGCTCACCGGTGGTATGAGGATGAAAACCGTATCCATCGCTCGCCGCTCTGAGAAGGGCATCTCCAACCCGGCGGAAGGTTTTTAAACGGCCGGTTCCTGGTATATGAAGAGATTTCGGTCATCTTGATATCGATTTAGGGATTAGCCATGGACTACAGCCTCCTCCTGATCATCGTCCCCACCGTCGTCCTCTTCCTCTACGGGATCGAACGGTTCTCCGAAGAGGTCCGCCACGCTGCAGGCGAGCGTTTCTGGACGCTTCTCCAGTCCGCCACCAGAACCCCCCTCCGGGGCGCCCTGGCGGGGGCCGGGGTCTCGGCGATAACCCAGTCGAGCACCGCCACCACCGTCATCGCTGTGGGGCTCGTTAACGCCGGTGCCATCTCCTTCTTGGGTTCCATCGGCCTTGTCATCGGGGCGAATATTGGGACGACGATCACCGCCCAGCTCGTAGCCTTCAAGCTGACCGCCTTCGCCCCCGTCTTCGTAGTCTTTGGGTTTCTCCTGAGCCTCGTCCGGGGACCTTACCGCGTCTTCGGCAAGCCGATCTTCTACTTCGGCCTCGTCTTCTTCTGCCTCAACATGATCTCCGCCGAGATCGCCCCCCTCCAGGATGATCCGGAGATCATCGCCATCCTCTCCATGGCCGAGAACGTCCTCATCGGTATCATCATCGGCTTTATCATCACCAACATATTCCAGTCGAGCTCGGTTACCGCAGGCCTCGTCGTCGTGATGGCCTCGAGCGGCCTTTTGACCCCCGCCGAGGCGATCCCCATCATCCTTGGGGCGAACATCGGGACGACGACGACGGGCCTCGTCGTCGCCCTCAGAATGAACGCCGCCGCCAAGAGGACGGCGGTAGCCCAGTTCTTATTCAACCTCCTGGGGGTCCTCCTGATCCTGCCGCTCCTGGGACCCTTCTCATCCCTCATCGAGACGATAGGAGGGACCTCCGCCCAGCAGGTGGCCAACGCCCACCTCATCTTCAACATCTCGGCCGCCCTCGTCTTCCTAGCCGCCATCAGGCCCTTCGGTAAGATCGTCATGAAGATCGTCCCCGAGAGGGACCCCGAAGTGGTCTTCGTCACCCGCCACCTGACCTCTCCCCTCCCCGAAGAGACCTCCTCCGCCATCGGTCAGGTGGAGGGGGAGATCGTCCACATGCTGGAGGTCTCCGAGGAGATCTTCGAGAAGAGCCTGGCGGTCGGGGCGGGGAGGACGGAGGTCTGCGGCCGGATCAAGCACCTCCGGGATTACTCCGAGTACCTCAACCACCAGATAGTCGATGCCGTCATATCTTTAGAAGATAGGGAGATATCCGTCGAGGATGCCGCCAGGATCTCGATCCTCGCCAGGACCGCCGACCTCGTCGAGTCGATGGCAGAGCAGAGCGTCGGCATGGCGAAGAGGTTTGAGCATATGAAAGAGAAGAAGATCCTCCCGTCTCCGGAATCCTGCAAAGACCTCCGGGAGATGGCAGCCCCATGCCGGGAGAACCTCCGACATCTCATGGCCGCCTTCCCGGATATCACCGGCGACGTCGACGAGAAGATGCGTTACAACGACGAGAAGCTCCGCCAGCTCCTCAACTGGTACTACAAGATCCACGTCCGGAGGGTGGCCGGGCGGGGCGGCGGCGATGGCGCCTTCTCAGAGATCCTCTTCTCCGTAGAGAGGATAGGGGCGATCATCAGGGAGATGAGGAAGACCGCCATCTCCATGAGGAGGACCGTAACCCCCTTGAAGATACCCGACATCATCTCCCCCCCGGAGAACGCCGATCTTCCGGATGATAACCCTTAAATCAAAAGCCTCTTAGCCACCGCCTCGGATACCTCCTTCGTCGACGAGAAGCCACCCAGATCCGGGGTCGTGACCCCGTGGGCCAGGGTCCAGCCGACCGCCTCCTCGATCATCCGGGCCTTCTCTAAATCCCCGAACCACTCCAGCATCATCGCTGCAGACCTGATGGCGCCGATGGGGTTTGCGATCCCCTTCCCGGCGATGTCGGGGGCGGAACCGTGGATAGGCTCGAAGAGGGCGTACCCGTCGCCGAGGTTTGCACTGGGGCAGAGGCCGAGCCCTCCGATGACCCCCGCCGCCACGTCGCTCAATATGTCCCCGAAGAGGTTCGTAGTGACCATGACGTCAAACCTTCTCGGATTTATCACCAGGTTGTAGCCGGCGGCGTCGACGAGCATATCGTCGAAGGGTACGTCCCAGCGGCGAGCGGTCTCCTGGCATATTCGGAGAAATAGGGTGTCGCTCTTGAGGACGTTGGACTTGTGGACTATGGTCAGCTTCTCCCTCTCTGAGGCGATCTGAGACGCCTTCTCGGCGATCCGCAGAGACCCTCGACGGGTGATTACCCGCAGGGTCGTAGCCTCCTCCTCGTCGAGCTTCTCGACCCCCGAGTACATCCCCTCGGTATTCTCCCTGACGATGATCAGGTCGATCCCCCCGGCAGAGAAGGGCCTGATGTTGGCGTATAGGTCGAGGCCTCTTCGGAGGGCGATGAGGACGCTTCTGTAGTCGGGGTCCGGGGGCGTGGTGATGGCGCCGAAGAGGACACAGTGGCAGCTTCTTACCGTCTCCAGATCCTCTTGGGCCATAGCCACTCCCGTCCTCTTCCACCTGCCGTATCCGAGCTCCACGGGGACGAACTCCAGCGACGCTCCGACCGCCTCGAGGACGGCGAGGGTGGCGTCGATGACCTCCGGCCCCACGCCGTCCCCTTTTACTAGAGCTACCTTCTTTTCAGCTCCTCTCCAAGACATCTTATCGCCTCTCCTATCTCCGGGGGACCGTCGCCCCAGTGGACCACAACTCCGAGATGGCCTCCCGACATCACAATCCCCCTCCGCTCAGACCTGCAGCATCTGGTGATGAAGGGGCCCGTCGGAGCCAGCCGGTCGTTTGAGAGGGGGCAGGTGTTTATAAACCTGAAGGCTCTTCCAGGATAAACCTCCCTGAAGACCTCCCTGGATATCTCGCATCCGACTATGAGGGGGTCATCGATATCGACCCGGTCCCTGTCGAGGGACTTGCCCAGGCCGGAGGCGGTACAGGGGAAGTAGACGTCATCCCCCTCGAACTGACGCAGGTCCAGCAGCCTCTCCTTGAACTTCAGCGCCAGATCTCCGAAGAGTCCGGCGCCCTCGAGGTTCTCGATGACCGAGACGAGCCATGAAGGGTTCGGGGGGACGACGTCGAGTACCTCGATCTCGGTGATGGCCCCGGGGTCAGGATCGTGGACGAAGGTGACGTGCTCGTCGCCCCCCTTGAATATCACCGTATTTACAGGCCCCTGGCATAAAGAGGAGGCCAGCTCGATCAGCCCCGTCCTGTTCCTGGTATCGACCTTTTCGGGATAGACCAGGATCTCGCTCCCTCCTGCGATCGGTTCCATCGAGACCGACCTCCTCATGAACCCCTCTCCTGGATACTGCTCCACCTCGTAGATTACGACCTCGTCTGCGAAGTGGATCAGGTAACGGGTGGAGAAGTAGATGGGGTCACCGGGCCTCGCCTCGTCGGCGACCCCCACGTATTTGTAATCTGCAGGAAATATCAAAGCCGACCTTCCTTCTCCCTTTTCTCTCTTCTTCTGTGGGCGACGAGCCCCCCGTCCTGGAGGATCACGAGGAGGAAGTCGGGAAGCTTCGTACCCTTGAAGGTGACGCCGTCGACGATGACCGTCCCCGCCGAGAAGTCCACCTCCACCTCGTCACCCTGGCGGCAGGTGACGTCGGCCTCCACCACCGGAAGGCCGACGTTGATGGCGTTACGATAGAAGATCCGGGCGAAGGATCGGGCGACGACGCAGCCGACCCCAGCCTCCCGGAGGGCCAGAGGAGCCTGCTCCCGGGAGGATCCGCAGCCGAAATTCCTCCCCGCCACGATGACGTCCCCGGGCCTCACCTTCTTGGCGAAGTCGGGGTCGATACCCTCCATGGCGTGGGAGGCTAGCTCCTTCACCTCTTTGGTCCTGAGGTAGGGGCCGGGGATGATGACGTCGGTGTCCACGTCGTCTCCGTAGACCCATGCCTTGCCTCTTATCATGGCCGACAGTTCAACCTCCGCCGCTATATGGTTTTCCTCTGAATAGGCCGAATGAATGCGACGGGATCAAAAAAGAGATAAATATGAGATGCGCCTGCGCCCCTCAGGGCGCAAGGCAGCTCTCGGTCCCATCGCAGCCGGTTCAGGTGAGCAGCTCACAGTTCATGACGTCCGGCTGATAGCCATCGTGCTCGAACTGCCAGTTCGGCGGCTGCCATATACCGCATCCCGTGGGGCCGCACTCGTCTTCGACGGCCCCGACCTCGATGACGCATGTCGCCCAGACGGGCTGGACGACGGCCCCGTCGACGGACCGGGCGTCGACCTCGACGGAATTGGTGAACCTGCCTTCGCCGGGGGCGAGGGTCGAGAACTCGATCGTCGCCGTCCCGCCAGGACCGATC
>CP086218.1:690899-704431 GCA_020844795.1 Methanothrix sp.
ATCAGGTCCATCTGGTTCAGGGCGAAGAGGAGGCCGCTGAAGACGGCGGCCATGACGGCGACCCCGAAGAGGAAACGCTTCCAGTATCCGGCCCCGTCTCCCTTCTTATTCTGCCGTCCTTTCTCCGCCCCCCCATCTCCCCTTCTCTCAGAAGCCATATCGATCCGCCCATTTATGATACCCAGTCGCCCTCTTCACGATCCCCTCTCCTTCTGCCGGTGGTTCCGCCTTATCCTTTCCATGATCCTCCCTCCATTCCGTCGCCTTATCAGCCCCGGCCGAGGTGGCTCAAAAGCTCCCGCAAACCCAGGGCGTTGAGGACGTCTCCCTTCTCCAGCCAGCCGCGCCTCGCCGTCTTGACCCCGTACTCCATCGCCGAGAGGCCGCAGGTGCTGTGGGCGTCGGTGTTTATGGCGAGCTTCACCCCCAGCTCCTTGGCCCGGCGGGACCACCGGTCGTTGAGGTCGAGCCTGCTGGGGTGGGCGTTGATCTCCATCGCCGTCCCCGTCCTCGCCGCCGCCTCCAGGACCCGCTCCAGGTCCACCTCGTAGGCCTCCCTCTCCCCGATCTTCCTCCCGGTGGGGTGGCCGATGATGTCGACGTGCTCGCTCTCCATCGCCGAGATGATCCTGTTCGTCATCTCCCTCTCCCGCTGGTGGTAGCCGGAGTGGACCGAGGCGACGACGACGTCACACCCCTCCAGGACCTCGTTGGGATAGTCGAGCTTTCCGTCGGCCCTGATCTCCACCTCGGTGCCCACCAGGATCGAAAACCCCTCCACCTGATCGTTGAGGCCGGCGATCAGCTCCATCTTCTCAAATAGCCGTTCGGCGGCGAGGCCGTTGGCGATGGCGAGGCCGTGAGAGTGGTCGCAGAAGGCCATGTACTCGTAGCCGAAGCCCCGGGCGGTCGATACCATCTCCTCCATGGTGTGGAGGCCGTCGGACCAGTCGGTGTGGACGTGGAGGTCGCCCCTGATATCCGAGACCTCCACGAGACGGGGGAGCCTTCCGGAGAGGGCCGTCTCCACCTCCCCGCGGTCCTCCCGGATCTCGGGGGGGATCCACTCCATCCCCAGGTGGCGGTAAAGGTCCTCCTCCCGGTCGAAGAAGAGCTCTTCGCCGTCGGCGACCCTCGTCAGGGAGTACTCGGAGAGGGAGTAGCCCTTGGAGAGGGCGACTTGCCGGAGCTTGACGTTATGCTCCTTGGAGCCTGTGAAGTACTGGATCACCGTCCCGAAGGACCGGTGGTCGACGATCCGCAGGTCGACCTGGACCGTCTCGTCGACGATCACCGACGCCTTCGTCGGCCCCTTCATCAGGACCTCCTCCACCCGGGGCAGCTCGACGAAGGCCCTTATCGCCGCCTCCGGGGAGGAAGAGGTCGCCAGGATGTCTATGTCGCCGACCGTCTCCATCCCCCGACGGAGCGACCCCGCCAGGGAGAGGTTCTCGATCCCCGCCACCTTCTGAAGTCTCCCGAGGATCTCCTCAGCTATGGGGAGGGCGACCCCCAGGGGGATCCTCTCGGACCGCTTCTTCCACCTCTCTATCCCCCGGAGGATCTTCTTCTCGGAGGTGGGGCCCATCCGGGGTAGCCTCCTGACCCGGTGCTCCCTCGCCGCCGCCTCCAGCTCGGCGACCGTCGATACCCCCAGCTTCTGGTGGAGCATCGAGACGGTCTTGGGGCCGAGCCCCGATATCGAGAGCATCTCCGCCATCCCTGGAGGGGTCTCCCGGAAGAGCCGCTCGCGGCTCTCGATCTTTCCCGTCTTCAGATATTCGTCGATCTTGGCGGCGATCGCCTTGCCCACCCCGGGGATCGACTCCAGACCGCCCCGGCGGGATACCTCCTCCAGGTCCGTCTTCATCGACTCCACGGACCTCGCGGCCCTCCGGTAGGCCACGACCTTGAAGCCGTTCTCCCCCCGAAGCTCCAGGAGATCTCCCATCTCCCGGAGGAGGCGCGCCACCTCTTCGTTCTTCACGGGAGATGGGTTGGCCGACGATCTTATAAAAGGGTTGGCCGCCGCTACGAAAGCCGCCAAAAGGGGGATCCTTCGATCCGTCCCCGTCGATGAGATGACCTTGCGGCCCTTTCGTCGGCTGTCACAATAGATCCTCTATGTGGGTCATCTCCCTGATATCGGTGAGGCCGCTGATAGACTCGGTATCGATCCTGATGCCGCTGCTCATGGCGGCGGCGACGATGTTCGTCCCCCCGACGAGGGAGAGCCCCACGTGGTCCCGCTCCACCGAGACCCCCAGGACGTTCATGTTCGGCTCCCCCAGGTCGAGAACCCCGGAAAATCCCGCCTCGGCGAGGATCTCGAGCCTCTCCTCTATCCTCTCGACCGCCAGCATCGGAGCCTCCTGGAGGTTTCCCAGGATCCTTCCACTTCCCGTCCGCATCATCTCCAGGACAGAAGTCAGCTCCTGGCTGATGAGGACGTCTATCGGATCGATGGTGGTGGCCCAGTACATCAGCATGTCCGTAAACCGGATCGGCTGGCGGTCGATCACCTCGATCACCCCTCCGCCCTTGGGCCTCACCGGCACTTTGGCCTTTAGGAGGACGCCGCTGACGGTGATGCTGCAGGCGGAATATATCTTTGCCCAGCTTCCGAGGGTCTCCACCTTCAGGTAGGGGCTGACGGCCAGGCCGCTCTCCATGACGTCCCGGAATATCCGCAGGGTGGGCTGCAGCATCTTCAGGTCTACCATCGACGTGTTGGTGATGATATCGCCCTCCATCTTCAGGGGGTTGAAGGTCACCTGGTGCATCAGGTTCTCTATCCTGGATAATGAGAACGTCAGAGGGATCAAATTCGCCACCCCGTCATCACAATCCTCGGTCCGGCTCCATCGTCCAAATCCAACCTGGGCACGAGGTCGGTGATGGCGCTCATCCTTTAAATACGGTGGAGATGGGACGGGAAAGCCGTCTTATATCACCTCTTACATATTTGGCCAAGATGTTGCGCCAGAGGTTTGTCCTCGACACCACCGCCCTCACCGACTCGCTGGCCTGGGAGGAGGAGGGCTGCACCAACATTTGCGAAGGCATGAACTCCATCCTCGACTCCATAGCCGAGGCGAGGCTCCACCTGGGAATCAGCTGCTACATCCCCTACCCCTCCGTCTACAACGAGATCAGGGATTTCGTCAAGCACAACGATTGCGACGAGGCGGTCCTCATCAAGGTCGACACCTGGCTCGTAAAGATGACCCCGGACCGGTACGAGGTGAAGATACCCTCCAAGGTCTTCTACGAGTACGTCTACTACATGAGGAGCAGGATCAACAAGGGGATGAACGTCGCCGAGGGGGCGATCTGGGAGGCGGTGGGAAGGTGCGTCGCCATGAGCGCGGAGGAGGGGGACCTCTCGGCAAAGAGAGACGAGATCGAGAGGGAGGTGGTCGGAGGGATAGTGAGAAAGTTCCGGGAGAAGTACAGAAACGCCCTCCGTTACGGGATCCTCGACAGCGGACCCGACATCGACATCCTCCTCCTGGCCAAGGAGTTGAACGCCGCGGTAATCTCCCAGGATATGGGGGTCCAGAAGTGGGCGGAGCAGCTCGGCCTGCGTTACCTGGAGGCTCGGACCTTCCCCGTCATGATCGCCGAGTACCTCAGCCGGGCGAGGGCGATCCAGAAGAGCGACGGCCTCCCCCTCTACATCCCCCTCTCCAGAGAGGACGATTCGATCTGACGGCTCCTCCGGCGGCAGCCATCCCCTGAATCGCTGCCTTGTGATCGGGTGGCCCGGTATAATAGCAGGCCCGTGAATCCCAGAGCCCCCAGGTTCAGGGGCCGAGGAGCCGCTCCAGGAGCCACTCCGGCTCGAACTTCACCAGGTCCGGGTAGTTCTGGCCGACTCCCAGGAAGAGGACGGGCTTTCCGGTGACGTGGGATATGGATATGGCGGCGCCCCCTTTGGCGTCGGCGTCGGTCTTGGTGAGGATCGTTCCGTCTATAGGGACCGCCTCGTTGAAGAGCCTCGCCCTCTCGACGGCGTCGTTTCCGGCTATCGCCTCGTCGACGAATATCAGAAGGTCGGGCTTTACGACCCTCACTATCTTCTTCATCTGGTCCATGAGGTTGACGTTGGTGTGGAGCCTCCCGGCGGTGTCTGCGAGGATGACGTCCTTATGGTGGGCCCGGGCGTACTCTACGGCGTCGAAGATGACGGCGGCGGGGTCTTTGCCGTCCTTGTGCTTGACGAGCTTCATCTCCAGGTTGTTGGCGTGGACTTCGATCTGCTCCACCGCCCCGGCCCGGAAGGTGTCCCCGGCGGCGAGGACGACGGAGTACCCCTGATCTTTTAGGTACCTCGCCACCTTCGCGATGGAGGTGGTCTTTCCGGTCCCGTTCACCCCGACGAAGACGATCTTCACCGGTTTATCCGCGTCTCTTATGAAGAGGTCTACGTCGAAGAGGTTCTCCGAGAGGACCTGATGGAGGGCTTTTCGCAGGGCGTCTTCGACGATCTCCCCCGTGTCGGCCCGGATCTTCTTCTTCTTGCCCACCAGATCGTCCTTGACGGATCCTACTATCGTCTCGGCGACGGGGAGGGCGACGTCGCTCTCCAGGAGCGCCATCTCCAGATCCCAGAGGGGGCCTTTGAGGTCTTTTTCGTCGAGGACGACCTCCTGCTCGAAGATGAGGGACTTTGCCCTGGAGGTGAAGGACTGCTTAGTCTTCGCCTCGTTATTTTGCGATACGGGGCGAGCCACTGCAGCTTCAGGGACGCCGGAGGTCCTCTCCGGTTCCCCGCCGATGGCCTCTGCCTCAGGCGGCTCGGCCTGGGCCTCCCCTTTCTCTTGGATCTTGGCGGAGACGGCCTCTTTGAAACCCTTCAGCCTCTCCTTGAACCTGTTGAACAAATCTTTCGCCCCTACTCAGAAAACTGCCTCTCATAATGGGCGGCGATCGACTGGATCTTCCCCATCTCCTCCTCGATCTTGGCGAGGGTCTGGCTGAGCTTACCCGAGGCCTCCAGAAGCTGCGCCTTCCTGGCGTTGAGGGTGGATTTCGCATCTTCTGTGCTCTTCTCGATGCTCGCTCCAGCGCCGACGCCGACGACGACCCTCTCCTTTGAGGCGAGCTTTGCGTGGATGAAGGAGTCCTGGCCGATGGGCACCAGCATCTCCTGGCCCTCCTCGGCGGTCTCCATAGCCTCGACGGCCTTGATCGCCTTCTCGCACCCCTCCAGGGAGAGCTGGAATAGGCCGAGCTGCCTGACGATGGCGTCGGCCTCGGCCTGACGCTGCTGATAAACCATCAAGAGTCTCCTGACCTCCTCCTCGCTGGGAGCAGCCGGAGACTCAGCCAAGAGCCTTCACCTCTTCTATCTTCACCAGGTTTCTCTTGACCCCCTGTTCGCTTCCCAGGAGGGAGTATGCCTTCTCCTGGGCGTTCTTCTCGCTGTTGCTCTCAATGATCTTGGAGAAGGACTGCCAGTCCCTCTTCACCTTGAACTTCCCTCTGACCTCAAAATCGACCATAAGACTACCCCATTAAACCCAAAGTATCTTCGATGCGGCCCAGCTCAGGACCCGTCGTATCCTCTCCAGCGACGTATCCGTTGCTGTTGGCGAGGACCCCCGATCCCACCAGAGGCGATCCGAAGTTGACCGTCCCCACGTCTACGGGCAGGCCGAAGAGGTCTTCGAGCTCCGCGAGCTCCGCCTCCGAGAGCCTCGGATGAGCGAGAACACCCCGGTTGTTGACCGCTGACGTCATCCCGACGGTCTTCAGGCCGCCCACCGTACCCCGGCGGACGTCGACCCCCAGGGTTCTCTTTATGCTCTCGCAGGCCCGGTCCGAGAGCCCCGGATGGATCAGGGCGGCGGTGTCGTTGGCGAGGATGACGTTTCCGGCGGCGCTTATCTTCCCCGGAAGCCGGACCACCTTGCCCCAGGACGAGAGCCTCGCCATCTCCTCGTCTCCGGCGTGGGGGGTAAGGACGAAGCCGTGGCTATTGGCGCATACCAGGGACCCCACCACGGAGCTTGCTGCTACCGAGATCTTGATGGGAGGGACCCCAAGCCACCTCTCCAAGGTCGCCATCGCTCCCGGAGCCGTTTCGGGGGGTACGAAGACCGCCTCTTCGGTGCAGCAGGAAAAGACCCCCAGGAGAGGGCTTCCCGCTATCTTCAGCCGCTTATCTGCTCCTTTCGCCTGCAAACTCAGCCTCAACCCCGCCGTCGTCGAACTTCGCCGCCTTAACCCGGACCCTGGCGGGAGGCTTCTCCGCCCCTCTCGCCCATATCGCCTCGTTGAGGTCTGTTGCGATCTTGACGTCTTCGATGGGGGTCTTCATATGTTTTGCCAGGTACTTCTTGACCTCGTAGACCGCCCTCTTGCTCCTCTTCCATCGAGGGGCCTTCTTCACTTCCCTGAGGGGTATCGTATAAACTCTCTCTGTCTCCGCCATCAATTATTCCTCACTCTATGTTGCTCCGTCTCCAGTGGCGCCTCTTGGGGTGGGTCACCACTTTTCTCATCGTCTTCATGATCACCCAGCCGGGCACTCGCCTGTTCTGGCCGAAGGCCTTGGCATGTCTGATCTTCTTGCCTTTGGTTCTCTTGCTCAAATCCTCTTCCTCCTGATCACTCTCGTATGCATGTGATTTTTCGGAAACATCCTGGCACGGACCTGCGGCCCCCACCTCTCCTCCACCGCCATCCTCAGCCCCACCTCGAAGTCGGAGGCGGGGAAGAGCTCGCTTGGGAGCGCCTCGAACACCATCTGGCGGGACGCCAGGGCGGCTATCGCCTTCGACCCGTATCCTGCGAGGGGCCTTATGTAATGGACGGTCTTCCTGTCCTCGAGGCTGCGGACCTGCTCTGGGGTCATCATGGGAACCCTATCCTCTCTTTTGGTCCCGTCGGCGAGATACTCCCAGTCCTCAGAGAGGACCTCGAGGGCTTGGGCGTGGAGGTGGTTTATGCCGTCCCTCGGATATCCCGCCGCCAGGAGCATCCCGATCGCCTCCTCCAGAACTCCGTCCTCGAAGACGATCGTTCTGTGAGGAAGGTTGAGGAGCAAAGCGGCCTCCTTTCCAGCCTTATCCGTTTTATAGCCATCGAAAGCGAAGGTTGCAAGCTCCACATCGAAGAACGGTTCCAGAAGAATCGAGGCCAGGGCGCTGTCTTTGCCGCCGCTGAAGAGAACTACGATCTTCATCGCCTGGTGATGTTGATCTCCCTCTTCACCGGTTGGATCTGTTTGAGTATGGCTTTGAGCTGCTCGTCTGTTATGGCGCTCTGGAGCCTTCCGCTCTGGGCGAGGACCACCAGCTGGGACTCGATCTGGGATGCGAACTCCGGGCGGGCCATCCTGATGCTGCTGAGCCTCTCCCTCGCCTCGGGGGTGAGGATCGTCCTCAGTATCGCCTGCTTTCGAGCCTCCATCTCCTGCTGGATCTGCTCCTGCTGAGACCTCTGGGCGGAGTACATCTGGGAGTCCGCCTGCTGCCTCTGCAGCTCCTCCATCCTCCTGCGCTTCAGCTCAGCCAGCTCATCATCCATCTCCATGAATCAATACCTCTCGAGCTCCGGGACCGACTTCTGTACCTCTATTTTGACCTGATGAGATATGTTGTCCAGGAAAGACTGGCCTGCAGGGGTCAGCTGCCGTCCCGCCTTCATCTTCTTAACGTACCCCGCCTTCTCCAGCTGCTGAAGGGCCACCCTCAGGACCGACCCGCTGCCCTTGGCGAACTTGGCGGTGGCGCACTTTCCTCGATGTTTTCCGCCGTAGTAGGACCGCAGCCTCGATACGCCCACGGGTCCGTCGATGTAGAGGCGGCGGAGGACCGATGCGCACCGCACGTACCACCAGTCAGGGTTTACAGGCGGCATCTCTCTGTTCACTCCGGTCTTCACGTAAGCCGACCACTCGGGCGGCTCTATCTTTCCGCTGCTCCTCAGCTCTTCAGCCACAGCGTCAATGAGGTGGTTGGGAGGGACGTCATAAACAGTAGTCAAATCATTCAATCCTCCGATGCCGGATAACCGACGAATCAGAGTCCTTAAAATCCGTCAAGTATATATGCTTTTTCCGGATCTGGCGGCGGCCCATCTCTCCGAAGGGGTCTGATCGAGATCTGTCGGACGAGTTTTCACCTCTCCGACCCCCCATGGGCGGATCTAATCCCCGGGGGCGAAGAGATCCACCTCCCCTAGAGGAGCTCTCCACCCTTGTCAGCGAGCCCCAGGACGTTCAGGAGGCCGATGAGGTTCTCCTTGGAGAGGCTCCCGTCCGAGACCTTCTTGAGGATATCCTTGGCGTTGAAGGCGACGCCGAGGCCGGCGTTCTGGATCATGAGGCAGTCGTTGGCCCCGTCCCCTACGGCCACGATGCTGTCGGGGCTGATCCCCTCGAGCCTGGCGAGGTCGTTGACGATCCTACCCTTGGCTGCCCCGTCGATGATCTCCCCCTCGATCTCTCCGGTGAGGACCCCGTCTTTTATCTTCAGGACGTTGGCGAAGGTGTAGTCGAAGCCGAGCCTCTCTTTGAGGATGTCGGTGAAGTAGGTGAAGCCGCCGCTGATGAGGGCGGTCTTGTACCCCACCTCTTTGAGGTGGGATATCAGCTCTTCTGAACCCTGGGTGAGCTGAATGTTCTTTGCGATCTCCTCCAGGGCCTCCAGGGGCGTCCCCTCCAGGAGGCGGACCCGGCTCCTGAGCGCCTCGACGAAGTCGAGCTCGCCGTTCATCGCCCGCTTTGTGATCTCCTCGACTTCCCGGTCGACCCCAGCAAACTGAGCCATCTGGTTTATCGTCTCGAAGTCGACGATCGTCGAGTCCATGTCGAAGACGATTAGACGCTTCTCCTTTCTGGACTTGTCCATCTCCTGGACGACGACGTCGAGGCCGAGCTTCTCGCACCCTCTCTTCAGCTCCTCTCTCCTCACCTCGCCATCGGCGGAGCCGAAGTCCATGACAAACTCTATCGATATCAGCTCACCCCTGGCGGTGACGAGAGCCTTCTCGATGTGGATCCCCATCTCGGCGGCGATGGTCGCGACGTCGTAGATTATCCCCTCCCTGTCCCTGGCGAGGATCGTCACCACCTGGAGGTTCTTCCCCCCCCGTCGACTCCAACGATATTGATCTATGGGGAGAAAGCTGACCTCTACCCCCAGGTCCGCCGCCCTTCTCTGGAGGGCGGCTTCAAGCTCCGCTGGTGTCGCTCTGGCCTTTCCGAAGTCGGCGACCATAGACATCACCAGATTACCCTGGAGGATCTTCTGGTCGAGGTCGACGATGTTGACCTTCATCTTCGCAGGGGCCTCCAGAAGGTCGCGGATTATCCCCGGTCTGTCCTTTCCCAGGACCGAGATGACCCAGAGGTCGAAGTCACAAGCAGGTTCCGCCATCGATTCCATCACTCCGATCTGACCTTCCTGGTGACGGCATCTATGCCTATATACTTTTTTAAGGGGCCGGCGTTATCTCTCAGAAGAGGCTTGAGGTCGAGGGATATGGATCGCGGAAGGTATTACGAGCCGTTGGGCGTTCTTGCAGCCCTCTTCATCGGCCTGCTCTTTAGGCTCCTTCCGGCGAAGAACGCCATCGTCGACGGGACCGTCATATTCTACGGATACGACCCCTTCTACCACATCCGTCGGATCCATTTTACCTTCGAGAACTTTCCCTCTACCCTATGGTTCGACGGTTACCTCCACCACCCCCAGGGGCTCGATCTCCTCTGGCCGCCCCTCTTCGATCAGGCCGTGGCGGGGGCCGCCCTCCTCTTCGCAGGAGGCGCACCGGCCGTGGAGATGACGGCGGCCCTGGCGCCGCCCATCCTGGGTGCCCTGGCGATCCTCATCCTGTACCTTCTGGCAAGGAAGCTCTTCGGGGTCCGGGTGGCGATCCTATCGGCCTTCCTCCTCGCCGTCGATCCGTGGCATATCGGCAGGACCCATTTCGGGTTTCCGGACCACGACGGCCTGGAGTCGCTTCTCATCCTCACAGCACTCCTCCTCCTCGCCTACGCCCTCAGCGATAGGGATAGAGGGCTGGTGCTTGGGGCTGCTGCCGGGGTTCTGATGGCCGCCGCTTCCTATACGTGGCTCGGCGCCCCCATTTACATGGGGGCTATCCTCATCTACGCGACGGTCCAGGTTGCCTCTGACCTGGGGAATAAGGCATCACCGTCGGAGACGGTGGTGCCGCTGGCATCCGCCTTCGGGGCTGCTCTCCTCCTCATGATCCCCTTCCGGGGCGAGGCTTGGCTCCATCCCTCCTTCCTCGCCGCCCTGGGGGGGGTCGGGGCGCTGGCGTTCATATACCTCCTATCCCGCCTATTCGCGGCAGCGAAGGTGAGCTGGGCTCTCTTCATCCCGGCGGTGGCGGTCTGCGTCTACCTCGCTGTGATCCTGAGCAGCTCCTCGGCTTTTACCCAGGAGGCGTCGTCTCTCTTCTTGGAGGGCATGGGCTACTTCTTCTTCGGCGGCCTTGCCGCAGGCAGCATATTGGAGGCGACTGCGATCTATAAGACGGTCGATATATTCTCCCTCCCCTCCCTCGGCCTCGCCTTCTCCGTCCTGGGGCTCTTTATCATGATTCGGCATGGATGGCCCGGAACCATCCCGAGGGATCGGCTCCTCTTCCTCGTCTGGGCTGCCTTCACCCTTTCTCTATCGGTCTCCCAGGTCCGGTTCCTCTACCTCTTCTCGTTGTCGGGGTCCGTCCTGGTCGCCCTCCTGTTCTTCTCTGCCCATGAACGGATAGAAGGATCGAGAAGGTGGAGGCCGTCGGTGAAACCCCTCCTATCCTTCGCCTTATTGGCGGTCCTTCTCCTCCCCAGCCTCGCCGGGGTGGTGACCACAGCCGGTTATAGGCCGGAGATATCGGGGGACTGGCTTGAGACCCTCGAATGGCTCTCGTCCAACACCCCCGAGACCTCAGGGTTCAATAGGCCGGACCGGCCCGGAGAGTACGGAGTTCTCAGCTGGTGGGATTACGGCAACTGGATCCTCCTCCAGTCGAGAAGGCCGGTGGTGGCCAACAACTTCCAGGCCGGAGCCAGGGAATCTGCCAGGTTCTTCCTATCCGGGACCGAGGACGAGGCGGTCGCCGTCGCCGAGGCGAGGGACGTTCGATACGTCATCACCGACGGGAAGATGGTATACTCCAAGCTTCCGGCGATCCCCCCTTGGATCGGAGAAGACCCCGCCGACTACATCGTCGCATCCACCGATCCCGAATCCTCCTACCCCGATCTCGTCGCCTTCAAGCACACCGAGAAGTTCCTTTCGACGACCCTCGCCAGGCTTCACCTCTTCGACGCCTCCGGCCTGGGCTCCTTCCGCCTCGTCTACGAGTCGAAGACTACAGAGGGGTCCGGGTATCCTACGAAGGAGGTGAAGGTCTTCGAGCGGGTCGCCGGAGCCAGGATCTCGGGGGCGACCCCTTCCGATAGGCCGATGGGGGCGATCCTGGAGATGACATCAAACCAGGGGAGAAGGTTTCATTACTATAACTCAGCCATGCCGGTGGACGGCCGCTATGAGATCACCGTCCCCTATTCGACGGACGGAAGGCTCGAAACCCACTCCATAGGCCCCTACATCGTGGGCCCGGTAGAGGATTTCGCCGGAGGGGACTATCGGATCGTAAATGTGACGGAGGAGGACGTCCTCTCAGGGAGGGTCGTCGATGTGAACTTCTGACCCGCAGAAGGGGCTTAGGGAAGGGAGGCCCGATCCGGATCAGAGAAGGAGCTGGCAGCAGGTCTTGATGCAGATACCGGGAACTACAGCCCTCCCCTCCCGGTCCAGGGCCCTGATGACATCCCAGTTCTCCGTCTCCGGCTGGAGCCAGAAGGTCCCAAATCCGATCTTTCGGGCTTCCTCGGCGAGGTCTACGACCGCCTCGGGCCTTCGGAAGACGACGACGATATCGATAACCTCCGGGACCTCCCGGAGGGAGGCGAGGACCTTCTCCCCCAGGACCTCCTCTCCCTGGTGTTCGGGGTTGATCAGGTGGATCTTGAAGCCGTACCTTTTGACCACCTCCGATACGAAGTAGCTCGGTCGGCGGGGGTCGGGGCATATCCCCACGACGGCGACGGTCCTGCTCTTCTTCAGGGTCTCTCTAAGCTCTTCGTGGTCTCCTATTATGGTCAAGGCCCGTCCCTCCCGGCAAAGATCTGTTGTAGATGCCTCAAGCCCCTCCCCCTCCTCGACCGCGGATCCGATCCCTTCGGTCCCCCCCTCCATCCCCTCACCATCTGGAGCCGGTGGCTCTCAAAGTGGGTCGCTACCATCAGATCCTCATCGGCCTCTTGCCGCCCCCCCGGGTCCCGAAGGCGTAGTAACGGCTCTGGTCGATGATCTCGGCGAGGGCGTCCTCCGCCGCCCCCTCGCCTCCCCGCCCCCCGGGGCCGAGGATCGCAGCTATCTCTTCAAGGGTCGGGGTCTCGGCCTCACACTCGGATATGATCCGGGCGATGAGGGCGATGAGGGGGTCGGCGGAGGGTCCGGTGGCGAGGAGGATGAGGAGGACATCCCCGTGGGTGAGGCGGTACTCCTTCGCCATCTTCGAGAGGGCGGTGAGGGCCGAGACGGAGATCGCCCGAAACCGACCTTCCTCGTCCCCCAGAGCTAACGTATCCTCGACCCGGAGGATCTCGGAGTCGTCGGCGACGAGGAGGCCGATGGTGCTCGTTTCGTCCTCCCGCTCCCGTTTCACCTCCTTCATTTTCTTCGTTTCTCTCTCCTCCTCCACTTCTTCTATCTCGCCGGTCAGGTCCACCCCTCCCCCCTCGCCGACGATCTCCAGGATGAAGCTCACCCCCGAGGGAGAGGACCATCTGCCAGCCTTCCCGAACTCCACATCAAAGCCGAGGGGAAGGCCGAAGCTGACGATGAGGTCTTCGAGGGCGGATCGGATTTGCGGCCCCTTCAGGGCCGAGGCGAGGAGCTCCCGGAGGGCGTCGGGGTCCTTCGCCGTCTGGAGGAGGAATCGGCGGAACCTCTCCCTCGACCCCTCCTGCGAGAGGTCGCCGGCGAGGGCGAGGATCTGGTCGAGATCGATCTTCATCGCTGGAGGTTTATCGAGGCGGGTTTAGATATATCTATCCGCCTCCTCTAGCACCTTTCTTCTCCTTTTTCCTCTCCTCCATCAGTCTCGCTCCGATCCCCCCTCCCCTCGCCTTTTATCTCATCCTCACCAGAAGGCCCAAACAGCGAAGGCGACGGATAGCATGAGGACGTTCCGCAGCCCCGTCGAGCAGATCACCAGCTGCGTCCCTATCCGGGGGCCGAAGATACCGGCGTGGGAGGGGATCAGCCACCTCGCCGCCCAGGCGGCGCTGGTGATGACGTTTCCGATCATCAGGGTGACGATAACATCCTTCCCGGAGAGCTCCCCCGCCGCCAGAAGGCCGCCGGCGACGGTGTAGGCGGCGACGTACCCCGCGAACTGGGCGGCTATGATCCCGAGCCCCGCCGCCGGGATGGGGAGGTATCCTCTGATCCCGCTGAGGTGGAGGGCGAGGAGGTCGAAGGCCC
>CP086218.1:704531-713674 GCA_020844795.1 Methanothrix sp.
CCGACGGGGACGAACGCCGTCGAGGCGGCGATGAAGATCGCCCGAAATTATACGGGAAGGCAGACGATCGTCTCCTTCACCAACGGCTTCCACGGCGTCACCCTCGGATCGGTGGCAGCGACCGGCAACAGCCACTTTCGGGACGGCTGCGGCATCCAGCCCCAGGGGACGGTCTTCATGCCCTACGACGGCTACATGGGCGAAGGGGTCGACACCACCGAGTACCTCGACAAGATGCTCACCGATGGGAGCAGCGGCCTCGACCATCCTGCGGCCGTCATAGTCGAGACGATCCAGGGCGAGGGCGGTATCAACGTGGCTAGCCAAGAGTGGCTCCGGTCCCTCGAGGAGGTCTGCCGGAAGCACGACGTACTCCTGATCGTCGACGATATCCAGGTGGGGTGCGGGAGAACCGGGACCTTCTTCAGCTTCGAGGAGGCAGGGATATCCCCGGATATAATAACCCTATCCAAGTCCCTCAGCGGCTACGGCCTGCCCATGGCCGTCGTCCTGATGAAGCCACAGCTAGACCGGTGGAAGCCCGGCGAGCACAACGGGACCTTCCGGGGAAACAACCTGGCCTTCGTCACCGCGCGAGCGGCTATCGAGGAGTACTGGAGGGACGCCGCCTTTGAAAAAGAGATCAAGAGGAAGGGCGGGATCGTACGGGAGAGGCTCGAGAGGCTCGCCGACCTGGACGATAGAGGCCTCCTCTCGGCCCGGGGCAGGGGGATGATGCAGGCCCTCGACTGCAGAACCGGGGATCTCGCCGCCCGAATCTCGGCCCTGGCCTTCGAGAGGGGGCTCGTCATCGAGACCTCCGGCTCCGAGGACCAGGTCCTGAAGTGTCTGATCCCCCTGAACATCACCGACGACGAGCTGAAGCGCGGCCTGGCCATCCTGGAGGAGTCGGTCATCTCCGCCCTGTTGGAGATACCCGATCTGGCCCTGGATAAAGAGGTGGAGACGCTCTGGATGGAGGTTCTGGCATGATAGTGAGGAACCTGAGGGACGCCGAGAGGTCCGAGAGGAGGGTCGTCGCCAAGAACTGGGAGAGCATCCGGCTCCTGTTGAAGGACGACGATATGGGCTTCTCCTTCCACATAACCACCATCTATCCAGGGACCGAGACCTGCATATGGTACAAAAACCACCTCGAATCGGTCTACTGCATCGAGGGCGAGGGAGAGGTAGTGGTCCTCGACGGGAGAGATGGGGGTGGAAAGGTGGAGCTCCTCCATGGGACTGAGGTCGATGGAGAGGCGGTGGTCCTCGGCGGGGGTGTGGGCGGGAGTGGCGGCGGGGCGTATTCCGATCCCGGAACTGACGGCGGCGCTGAGCCCGGATTAAACGGAGGCAAGATCTACAAGATCTCCCCCGGCACCCTCTACATCCTCGACCGCCACGACCGCCACCTCCTCCGGGCGAAGACCGCCCTGAAGCTCGCCTGCGTATTCAACCCCCCCCTCGTCGGGGACGAGGTCCACGACGAAGATGGCGTCTACCCTCTTGCCGGCGATTAAGAAGAACGTCCAGCTTAAAGGTGGCGGCCGGTGGAGAAAGATCCGAATGAGGGCTTCATAGCTCTCTTGGGCTGGGGCCTCAACGCCGTCGAGGCCGCAGAGAACTTCGACCGCAGATCAGAGAGCGATATCGGTGTAAACGGGGGGGCAAGTTCTGATCGTCGGCAGAGCAGGTCATGGAGAGAGGTTTGGGGAGGCCTGCCTTCCGGTCGAGCAGTTCGCCTCGCTGCCCTGCATCTTTCATTTCGATCCGCTGGAGCGAGGCGAGCTCGGCAGCTTGATCCAGGTGGAGCTGGAACGGGTCGCCGGCTACGTCCATCGGAGCAGGGGGATGGGCCGGGTCCCTTCCGGTGGACCGGAGGGAGATGGATCGTCGGAGGAGAGCGTCATAGACGCTGAGCCTCTGGAGGGAGGAGAAAAGCTGCCATGACCGATTGTGAAGTCCCCTACAGCCAAGGCCAGCGCGCCCAGTGGTCTTCTGAAACCGCCTTCGTCTTCTCCATGAGCGCCGCCGCCGTCGGCCTCGGAAACCTCTGGCGGTTCCCCTACATGGTGGGGGAGAACGGCGGCGGAGCCTTCATCATCGCCTACCTCATCGCCTTGGTCCTGGTGGCCCTCCCCATCATGATGATGGAAGTGGGGGCAGGCCGCCTCGTCCAGGGGAGCGTCGTCGGCACCTTCAGGACCGTTCGCCGCTTCGGCACCCTTTACGGATGGTTCGTGGTTATGTTGACGATCGCGATAACCAGCTACTACCTGGTGATCACCGGCTGGACCATGGGCTATGCCGTTTCGGCCTTCTGCATGGCTGTAGAGCCCTTCGACGACTTCACCACAGGTTACAACTCCCTCTGGTATTTCTTCGCCGTCACGGTCCTCGCCACCGCCGTACTGATACGCGGGGTCAGCGCCATCGAGAATATCTCCAAGATATTGATGCCGGTTCTGGTGCTGATGATCATCGGCCTCGTCATCTTCGCCGCCCGGATGGACGGCTGGGAAGAGGCCAGAAGCTTCATCTTCGTCGCTGACTACAGCCAGCTTGCAAGCCCCACCATCTGGCTCTTCGCCTTCGGTCAAGCCTTCTATACTCTGGCCATCGGTCAGGGTTATCTCGTCACCTACGGAAGTTACATCCCCCAGCAGACCAACGTCCCCCGGGCCTGCCTGATCGTGGCGGGCACCGAGACCTCCATCGCCCTCCTGGCGGGGTTGATGATCTTCCCCTTCGTCTTCACCTACGGCTTCGACCCTGGCGCCGGCAGCCAGCTCGCCTTCGATACCCTTCCCCGGGTATTTGATGAGATGGAGCACGGCGCCTGGCTGGCCATGGGCTTCTTCTTCCTATTCTTCGCCGCCGCCTTCAGCTCCTGCCTCGCCGGGCTGAAGGTGATCACCGCCGCCTTCTCCGAGGAGTTCCGGATGGGCGAACTCCGATCCGTCTTGGCGGTGGGCTGTCTGATGATCTTCCTGGGGGTGCCATCGGCCCTCAGCTTCAGTCCCCTGGAGCTGAGCGTGATGGGCATGCCCTTCCTCGACTTCATGGACCAGTTCGGCGGCACCAATATGGTGGTGGCGTCGGGGATCATCGGGACCGGCCTGGTATGCTGGTTCGTCCCCCGGCCCAGGATCGCCCAAGCCCTGGGGGCGAGGAGCCGCTGGTGGGAGTTCAAAATTTACGTCATAGGACGCAGCCTGCCTTTCCTGGCAGCGGCCTTCATCCTCTGGAATATTCTATGAAGGGCTTGGCGTCCCTTAGAAGCGGCCCCGAATAAATGGCGTGATATCCGGTTGTGATGATTGGAAATCACGACCAGATCTCTTCAAGTTTCGATCAATAGAACCTGGACAGCGTCGTCTGGGCCGCCCCCCGGACGATCTCCGAGTGGGGCCGCCACTCCCGCGCGGGCGTCCGCAGGCGCGTCGCCATATCCGCTAGAGCCGCCTCCAGGGTCTCGAACCTCTTCGGCTGGCCCGCCAGCGCCGCCCTCGCCGCCTCCCGGACGACCCAGACCCCCAGGGGCGCCCAGTACCCCTCGGAGATCTCCCGGACCGCCAGGACGCAGGCCTGTCTCCTCATCTCGGCCAAGCCTTCGAGAACGGCGAGGCGGGCGGCGTAGTACCCTCCGGCAAGGCCGCTGTACCCCTTCTTCGGGCCGGGCCCCTCCCGGTCGGCGCCGATCCACGCCTCCTCCCCCGACCAGACGGACCGGGGAAGCCAGATCTCGAGCAGCTCGTAGGTGAAGGGTCCGGGGGCGAGGAGGATTTCGAAGTGATTTGCCAGCCGCTCGCCTGAGAATAGGAGGTAGTCGTTGATGGGAGGATCGTCCTGGATGGATGCTATCAGATGCTTTCCGGCGATGTCGTCGGAGGCGGTGATCGACCACCTCGTGGGGACGAGCTTTCTATTCTTTCCCAGGAGCCCCAGGGATAAGAGCCGGGAGATCCCGTCCACCTCCACCCCCGACCTGTAGAGCTCGCCGACGGCGGCTGACGCCAGCAGGTCGGTATCTGCCACCACCTCGTCCACCTTCCTGGGTACCGTCGGGTTCGAGATGATCTCCATCTCCTCGACGGTCCCGACCGGCCCCGAAGGCATCATAAACCCGTCGAAGCGCAGCCGCCCTCGAGGGGGCTTTGCGAAGGTCACCTCCGTCTCGACCGGCGTCGAGGAGATGGCGATCTCCTGGGCCATCTCCAGGAGCCTGCCGGGGTTTCTGGCGTCAAAGACCGCCACCTTCGAGGCTGACCTCACCATCGACGCCCGGAGGGCGACGATATCGCCGACGCCCATCTTGGCCAGCTCCGCCGGTCGGCAGAATAGAGATGGCGGGAGGGCGGTGACGGGGTCGGTCTCGCTGACATCAATTGAATCGGAGGCGGTGGCGGATCGGGAGGAGGCCGATCGAGAAGAGAGGGCAGAGCCGATCCCGTCCCCATAACTCCTCCCATCCGCCGGGACGAGGGGGCCGGCAGAGACCCGGGGGTAGCCGAACCTCCCGACGAAGACCTCCGGGGGCGACGGCCCCTCGATCGTCGTCCCGAGCTTCGGGATCTGTTCCACAACCCGGAAGCTCTGGAGGATCGGGCAGACCGGCCTTCCGCAGAGCCCCCGCCCCTTGCACCGGACGCACCTCGTAGCCAACGGATCGAAAACGGCTTTTATAGGATATAGCCCTATCATCCGGCCATGATGGAGATCAAGGGCGACCTCGTCCCGGCGATCGTCCAGGACGCAAAGACCGGCGAGGTCCTGATGCTCGCCTACATGAACCGCGAAGCCCTGGCGAAGACCCTGGAGACGGGGAAGGCCCACTACTGGTCGCGGTCGAGGAGTAAGCTCTGGCTGAAGGGGGAGTCCTCCGGCCACTTCCAGCGGGTGGTGGAGGCGAGGATC
This sequence comes from Methanothrix sp., assembly GCA_020844795.1. GTDB lineage: Archaea > Halobacteriota > Methanosarcinia > Methanotrichales > Methanotrichaceae > Methanocrinis. The sequence goes on from CP086218.1 coordinate 709,452, forward strand.
GACTGCGATCAGGACGCCGTCCTCCTGAAGGTCGTCCAGGAGGGAGGTGCCTGCCATACAGGCTATCGCTCCTGCTTCTACCGGGACCTGGAAGGCCGGATCGTCGGAGAACGGGTCTTCGACCCCGACGAGGTCTACCGGTGAGGGAGACGGTGACGGATTGGGGGGTGAGGGGCGGACCCCGCCGGTACAATCTGACGAGCGGCCCCCTCCTCCGAGCCGAGGCGTCCGTCGTGGAGGGGAGGGTCCGCCTGGAGGCGGCGGGCCCCCTCTCCCTCCTTCCTTTCGTCAAGTCCGCCCTCAAGATCGCCGACGGCCAGATCCCGGTGATGGCCGAAGAGAGTCGGCTTTGCTTGTCCACCTGGTCTCCCCCCATCCCGAGCCGGGCCTTCGACCGGCTGGCGAGAAGCTACCTCAAGGCGTCCTTCGGCCTGCGGACTCCGGATCAGGTGACGATATCCGTCACCGAGGACTGCCCCAACCGCTGCCTCCACTGCGCCCTCCCGGATACGGGAAGACACCACCGGCTGGAGCCGGAGGAGGTTGAAGACGTCGTCGGCCAGGTCCTGGACCTGGGGACGACCCTGGTCATCTTCGACGGCGGGGAGCCGACGACCTACCGGGAGCTTCCCGACCTCGTCCGGGCCGTCGACGACCGGGCGGTATCGACGATCTTCACCTCGGGGGCGGGTTTCACCGAACGGCTCGCCTCCGACCTCAAGGAGGCGGGGCTCTACGCCGTCAACGTCAGCCTCGACTCCGCCGCCGAGGCGGAGCACGACCGGATGAGGGGGAGGTCTGGCGCTTTTCGCGATGCCATGAAGGCCGTCGAGAACGCCCTCGCGGCTGGCCTCCTCGTCGACCTGTACGTCGTCCTCCGGCGGGATAACGTCTCCGAGATCGAGGAGATTCACAGCCTCGCCGCCGGTATCGGCGCTGATGAGCTGACCCTATTCGAGGTCGTCCCGACGGGGAGGTGGGCTGGCGAGGACAGCTCCTCCCTGACGGAAGAAGATCACTCTATCATCGAGGGGTTCGTCTCGGAGGCGCCGCCTCCCAGAATCTTCTCCGTCCCCGCCGCCTTCCGGGAGTTCGGCTGCTTCGCCGGGAGGAACTGGATGCACATCACCCCAGAGGGGGAGGTCTATCCATGTGCCTGCCTTCCCGAGGTGGTCGGAAACGTCCGGAGGGAATCGGTCAGGAGGATATGGCAGAAGATGGCGAAGCTCCCTCATCGGGGGAGCAGAACCTGCCCTGCCCGCCGGTCTAAATCATAGATCAACACGTATATATAGCCGATAATCATGAAAATCAGCCCGATCAAGGATGGAACTGACACAGATACAGCGGGAGATACTTACTGCGCTGATAAATTTACAACGGCGAGAGGGGAGGGCCGTCAAGGGCGAGGAGATAGCCGCCATCATCGACAGAAACCCCGGCACCATCAGAAACCAGATGCAATCTCTGAAGGCGCTCCATCTGGTGGAGGGGGTCCCCGGCCCCAAGGGCGGCTACCGGGCCATCGCCGCCGCCTATGAGGCGATCAACCTCGACGGGGCCGACGACGTCGTCGACGTCCCGGTGATCAGGAACGGATCGCCCGTCGAGGGGGCCACCGCCAACGAGATCACCTTCTTCACCGTCATGAGGCCGAACCAGTGCAGCGGCATCGTCCAGATAATCGGGAACATCAGGGACTTCGACATCGACGACGAGATCGAGATAGGGCCTACCCCCGTCAACAAGACCCACATCAAAGGGGTGGTGACCGGGAGGGACGACACCACCAACCGGCTGATATTCGATATAAAGGAGATGGCTGCGATACCGAAGATCCCGGTGAAGAACCTGGCGAGGGCGGCCGTCACCATAGAACCTGAAATGACGCTCCTGGAGGCGTGCAGCAAGCTCCACCTCTCGGGGGCCAGGGCTGCCCTAGTCGGAAAGAACGGCGACAGAACCGGGCTCATCACCCTGGAGGACGTGGTCCGGGGGATCGCCGAGGGGCGGATGGAGATGCCGGTCTGCGAGTCGATGGAGAGGGAGTTTCCCACCGTCGACGCCGAGGAGCCGCTCCACTCCGCCATCACCAAGCTCGCAGAGACCGGGGCCTCTCAGGTCGTAGTCACCGACTCGAAGATCCCTCTCGGGGTGCTCGACGCCCGCGACCTGATCCGCTGCATGATCCGGTCGTAAGGAGAGGACCTCGGGGGCCATAAGGGCCTAAGGCCCCATAAGGACCTAAGGGACCTTAAGGGCATTAGAGAACGCAGGGGCTGTGGGGGCCCTTGGGGGCCCGGATGGCCCCAGCTCAGAATATCTCCGTCCCAGATATCTCCGTCCCGGAGTGGCCGCCTTCGGCCCCCCTCTTCAGATTTTTCGGATCGGCGCCGTGGACTACGACGGTGAAGATCGACGACCGCTCGATGATCTTCGCCGCCAGGGGGTCGACGGGGGAGCGCGACCCCGCCTTCATCTCCGTCTCCATGGCGAGGCGGACGAGGTCTTTGGCGGTCATCTTATCGAACTTCACCGCGCCAGAATCGACCTCGGGGTCGGCGGAGTAGACCCCGTCGACGGAGGTCGCCACTATCAGCCGGTCGGCTCCGACGTACTCGGCCAGGAGCGCCGCTACGGCGTCGGTCGTCTGGCCGGGGGCCATCCCCCCGAGGACGACGATTCTTCCTCCCGCAGAGGCAGAAAGGGCGCCAGCGTAGCTCTCGGCCGGCTCGGGGGCGGCGGCTCTCCCGAGGGCGGCGATGAGGAGCATGGCGTTGAGCCTGGTGGCGCCGATCCCCAGGAGGTCGCAGAAGGCCTCCCCGGCCTGGAGGGCCCGGGCCTTGGCGATGTATTCGCGGGCGATCTTGCCTCCGCCGACGACGACGAAGACCTGGTGCTCTAGGGCGAGTTCCTTGAGGGCGTGCGCATACCCCTTGAGGCTCTCAGCATCGCGGCCCGCCAGGATGGAGCCGCCGAGGGAATAGACGAGTATCATGGGGGAGGGCAGGATTATAGGCGGATAAAAAGGTTCCTTGTGATCTAGCCGGACCACTCGGCCAGAGCTTTGCGGACGATCTCGGCGGAGGGGCTCTCGATCTCCTCGTAGATCGCAAGGGCGGACCTGGCCAGAGAGACGGCCTCCTCATTTTGGCCCAGGGAGTGCAAAGAGAGGCTCATATTGAACAGGTCGGCTCCTTCGCCCCCGCGGTCGCCGATCTCGCGGGAGATGGCATGAGCCTCCTCGTGGTACTCGATCGCCTTCCGGGGATCGCCAAGATCAGAGTAAGCATTCCCCAGGGCTCCCAGGGAGTTTCCTTCGCCCCGGCGGTAGCCGATCTCGCGGGCGATGGCAAGAGCCTTCCCGTAGAAATCGATCGCCTTCCGGGGATCGCCAAGATCAGAGTAAGCATTCCCCAGGGCTCCTAGGGAGTTTCCTTCGCGCCGGAGGTCGCCGATCTCGCGGGCGATGGCAAGAGCCTGCTCGTAGAAATCGATCGCCTTCCGGGGATCGCCAAGATGATAGTAAGCAAGCCCCAGGTTGCCCAAGTCGGCTCCTTCGTTCCGGCGGTCGCCGATCTCGCGGGCGATGGCGAGAGCCTGCTCGTAGAAATCGATCGCCTTCCGGGGATCGCCAAGATCAGAGTAAGCATTCCCCAGGGCTCCCAGGGAGTTTCCTTCGCCCCGGCGGTAGCCGATCTCTCGAAAGATGGCAAGAGCCTGTTCGTAGAACTCGATAGCCTTCCGGGGATCGCCAAGATTAGAGTAAGCGTTCCCCAGGTTGCCCAGGTCGGTTCCCTCGCCCAGGAGGTGGCCGATCTCCCGAGAAATGTCAAGAGCCTTCTCGCAGAACTCGATCGCCTTCCGGGGATCGCCAAGATCGAAGTAAGCTCGACCCAGGTTTCCCAGGTGGCTTCCTTCCGCTGCCCTATCATTCGATCTCGTGCACGCCTCCAATGCAGTTTCAAGCCAGGGGATCTTTTCACAGGGAGAGAGGCGCAGATCGAGAACGTAGGCCCCGGCATCTGGATAGGATTTGCAGAGATCGATGGCAGCAGAAGAATCTCCTTCCAAATTCTTCTCTGCCCAGGAATGCCCGGTGAGGATATTCGCCCTTTCCAAGTCGAATAGCTGCAAGCTCCTCATAGTTGCTTCTTTGCCTTGAACGAAGAATTTTTGGGCTAGAGATAGCACATCTCTATAATGCTCGGCATGGCGCAGCC
>CP086218.1:713774-730994 GCA_020844795.1 Methanothrix sp.
AGGAAGGGGACGTTGAAGACCGGCTCGTCGGTCCTGAAGATCCCCGGCAGGAGGCGGGCCTCCTCTTTCTGCTCCTGGAGGATCCGGGCGATGGGAACGCTGTACTCCTCCATCTCGCTCTTCCCCTTCATGTTGAAGGTGTAGTAGGGGTCGACCCCGATCTTCTTCAGGACTATCCGGAGCGCCGCCGTCTCAAACCGCCGGCTGTTGGCGAAGGTGAAGACCTGCTGGTTGTAGACGTCCATCCCCAGGACCCGGATCCTTCTGATCGCCTCCAGGGTATCTCGCGTCACCTCCCGGGGGTGCATGAAGTGGGTGACGACGGATAGGCTCCTTATGCCGAGGTCGTGGTAGCTCCCGAAGATCTCGCAGAGCTCATCGGTGATCCTCTGAGGGACGGTGATGGGGGTTCTGGTGGCGATCCTGATGCTGACTATGTGGTCGATATCGGCGAGGCGGCCGAGGATCCTGTCGATCCGGTCGTCGGCCATCACCAGGGGGTCGCCGCCGGTGACGAGGACGTCCATCATTTGGTCGTGGTCGGCGTACCAGTCGAGGGCCGCCTCGATCTTCTCCATGGACGCCATCGCCGAGGGCATGAAAGGAGCGGTGATCTCCCAGTTCCTCTGGCAGTAGACGCAGATCTGGGGGCAGGAGTCGTAGGGCTTGATGATGGCTACCCGGGGGTAGCGGCGGGTGACGAGGTCGGCGGGGGAGGTATCGTACTCCCTCATGAAGTCGAAGGCCCACTTCCTGTCGACCCTGTGGGAGATCATCTTCTGGACGTACCTGAGGGGAGGGAAGACCTGCTGTCTGAGGGCGAAGTCGAGGTCCGTCGGATCTTTGTCCATCAGGGAGAGGTAGTGGGGGGTGACGCCGAAGGGGACGCCGTTCTCCAGGGCGAGGGGGATAGACTCCTCGTGCTCGGGGCTGAGGCGGATGATCTCTTTTATGAGGGCGAGACCGTCGGCGTCCTTGAAGACGTTTCTAAACTGCCACCTCCAGTCGGACCAGTCCTCCTCGTCACCGCCCAGGATCGAGAGGATCCTCGCCTTATTCTGGGCCCCCGCCTCGGCGATATCGGGGTCGAGGCCGCTTCGATACCTGGTGAGGTAGCCGTCCATCCTTCGGCCCATCTCGTCCAGGTAGAGAGACCGCCTCTCTCCCGCCTCCCGTCCCTCGTACCTCTCGAAGTCGGGGACCTCCATCCCCTCCATCAGCATCGAGGGGTAGACATCGGCCTGGACCTTCACCGCCTTGAAGAGGTGGAAGAACTCGTCGACGAAGCCGTCGGCGACCTTTGAGTCTCCGGATACCGCCGCCTCCCAGAGATACTCCAGGGAAGAGGTCTTAGCCGCCCTCTCGTTTCGGGGGGAGAAGAGGTTCTTCAGACCCTCCACCGCCTCTTTGAAGAGGACGTAGTCCCAGGGGTCGATCTCCACCGCCTCCCGCTGCCGGGTCCAGTCGAGGGACTGGAGGTAGCCGACGACCACATCCCGGGCAGCCTCCAGGCTCTCGCTCTCTTTGAGGAGGAGGTATATCTCCGGGGCGACGTCCCAGCACTTCTGCCATCTATCCGACATATCTGAAGCCTAGATCTCGATCTGATGATATTTAAAAATCACTTCTATGGCCCGTCCCCTCTCCGTAACCACTGACGCCTCTATCGAGAAGAGGAGTTCTATATCCGCCGTATCCGAGATCCGGTCTTTCGTCAGGTCATAATTATCGGCGGCATTAAGCCATATTTTTGTGATGAAATTATTGGAAGTATATCCTATATTCTTCTAAATCAGTGATTTGTGTCATGTATAATTAAACAATAAATATATAGTCGTATTTTCCATATTGTAAAACGAAAAGATTCATAAATAAGAAGACGAAACATAGATTCCGTAAGACATAATCCAGTACGAGGAACGGAGGATCTATAATGAGATATTCGCTGATATTTGCGCTGGCGGCGGGGCTATTCGTCCTCCTCTTGGCAGCCCTCCCAGCCGCCGCCGATGACCGAGGATCGGTGCCGGTATACACGGTGGCGGACACCACCGGAGACTGGGGTTTTCCCTCTCCTTACGCCCACTACGCCCGGGGGCCGGGGTACACCCGGATGAGCTTCCTCTTCGACACCCTCATCTGGAAGGATGACGCCGGGTACGTCCCCGCCCTCGCCGAGAGCTGGGAGCTCGTCGGGGACGACACCTACATCTTCTCCTTGAGAGACGGCGTCACCTGGCATGACGGTGAGCCCTTCACCGCCGATGACGTCGTCTTCACCGTCGAGTACATCAAAGATCACCCCTACATGTGGGTCGACTCGGGGATAGTCGACGATGCCGAGGCGATCGACGACCTTACGGTCAAGATGACCCTCTCGGCTCCCTTCGCCCCCTTCCTCGACCAGGTGGCGGGGACCCTTCCGATCTTGCCCGAGCATATTTGGGCTGGGATCTCCGACACTGTCAACTACAGGGAACAGGACGCCCTCGTTGGGACAGGCCCCTACACATTGCGGGTCGGGGACTACGACAAGGTCCAGGGGACCTACAGGTACGTCGCCTACGAGGACTACTACCTCGGATCGCCGAGGGTTTTGGAGCTCCGGTTCGTCAAGACCTCCGCCCCTAACGCCGCAGCGGAGCTCCTCCAGGGGAGGGTGAACACCGCCGGGATAGAGCCGGAGATGATCGGCCAGCTGGAGAGCAGCTTTGAGATACTCTCGGTTCCGGGCCACTGGTGGAACTACAAGCTTATGATCAACCACCAGAAGGAGCCCCTCTCGGATAAGAGGTTCCGGCAGGCTCTTGCCTACGCCATCGACCGGGATAAGCTGGTGGATATCGCGGCCAGGGGCTACGGCCTCGCTGGAAGTCCGGGGTTCATCCCATCGGACAACGAATGGTACAACCCCGAGATCGACGGCTTCTACCCCCACGACCCGGCTAAGGCGAGGGACCTCCTGGCGGATATGGGCTATGCAGGCCAGCGGATCCAGCTCCTCATCAAGGGCGGCGACACCTCCGCCGAGAGGATCGGCGAACTGATCGAGGCGGACCTCGTTGCCGTCGGGATAAACGTGGACCTGCGAACGATGGACTCCAAGACCGTCGACTCGAAGGTCGGAGAATGGGACTTCGACCTCGCGGTGAGCGGCCACGGCGGAGTCATCGGGGACCCCAACTTCCTGGCAGGCAACACCCTGGACGACGATTTCAACAGCGCCAGATACCATGACAACCCCGAGCTCGTCGCCCTCCTGGAGGAGCAGGTGACGCAGACGAATGAGGGCGCCCGCCGCGACCTCATCGACCGGGCCCAGATCCTCTACGCCGAGGACGTCCCGGCCCTGACCCTCTACTACACCGAGTCCTTCGTCGCCCACGACGGCCAGGTGGAGCTATACTACACCTACAACGGGATGGCCCTGGGGGTTCCCATCGCCCTCAACAAGCTCTCCTTCGTAGGGGTCTGATATCAAACCGGGTGGGCGGAGAGTGGCGACCGCGGCGGAAGTTGGAGCCCCTCGCCGGCCCGCACCATTATTTTTCTTGAACGGGATCAAAGTTACAAAAAAGATCGACCTTCACTGTCCATCTCATGACAACAATGGGGGATAGCCGGTTTTATATCCTTCGAGCACGAGCTCTCGGTTCATGAGGATTTCTTGATAAAATGCACCAAAATATGGTGGAACGGATCCAGAAAGGCCGATAAAGAGCGGGGATGAGGATCGCTAGAAGATCCGGCCTGATTATTCTCGCTACTTCATCGCATCAATTCAATATTGTGAGACGGCATTAAAACGCCACCCTTGAAAAGTTAGCGTTTTTCTCGATAAACGCCAAGTTTTCGCCGGTTAAATTACGTGGCTCTGCTACCCCTACACCCTCCCATCCACCCCGATCCCCAAAACCTCCCGCGCCCCGCCGTATACATCCTCCGCGATCAGCGCACAGCCCAACGCCGCATCGCAGCTTGCAAGCGGCAAAACCTCCCGCCCCAGAAGCTGCGTGACCCTGCCAGCGATCCAGGGGGCGGGATCGCCCGCGAGGTAGAGCGCCGGTTTCGCTGCGCCGCAGTCCCGGAGGAGGACGGCCATCGCCGCTATCTCCATGGCGACGTATAGGGCGAGGGATTCGAAGGCCGCCACCGTCTCTTCTTCTGTGCAGCCCTTGAGGGTGAGGCCGCGCTTCCGGAGGATTCCGCCCCGGGTGAAGGCCTCGTTGGCGGTCATCTTCCCTGCATCGACGGCCCGGATCGCGGCGACGTCTAGCGGCCCGTGCAGAAGGCCGGGGGCGAAGATGGGGGCGTCGATGGCGCCGACGATGCGCCCGGCGGCGACCCCGATGGTGACGACGTTGGAGCTGGCGTCGGAGATGATGAAATCCTCCGGACCGTCCTTTCTCACCTTGTAGGCGAGCCCCACCTTCTCGGGGCTCGCTCCGTGGGAGAATACCCGCATCCTGGGGTCGATATCGGAGCGGTCGTGAATTCCGGGCAGCAGGATGGCGGGCCACTTGGCAGCGAGGACGGCGTCGAAGACGTTCGTCCCGCCCCCGACGTGGAGGCCCGCGCCGTCCTGGCTGATGACGCCCCGGTTCTCGGCGTCCTCGATCCTGACGATCTCAGAGATCCCGTCCCCCATGGAGTAGCAGAGGGCGAGAAGCTCGACCACTTCGGCGCTGCCGCCGCCGCCATCGCCATCGCCGCTTCCGCCGGAGCCAGGAGCGAGGTCGAAGGCCTCTCTGATCCTATCGGCGATCTCGGCGGGGGCGAGCAGCCCGGCCTCCGCTCTCGGGATGACGAAGCACCTCCCGTCGGTGTTGGCAAACCTGATCGCCCTCGTCCCGTGATCGACCCCGATAAACATCTTAGACCGCCTCCGCTTCCTTCTCCACCTCGCCATCAAGGATATCCACGATCTCCTTGGCCAGCCTCAGGCTCTCCGCCTCGTCTTTCATCACGGTGTTCAGCCTCACGGAGGATCCCAGATAATCGCTTCCGGGGCTCACCACCATCAGGTCGACGCACCCCAGGATCTCGGCGACGGCATGGTCAGTGACGGGGTAGCCCCAGGCCTGCATGAACTTCGCCGCCGGTCCGCTGACGGGCCGTCCTCCGACGAGGGGGCTGACGGCGACGACCGGGATCTCTCCCTCGCCACATCCCAGGAGGTCCCGGACCCCCCGGAGGGCGAGGATAGGCCCGATGCTGGAGACGGGGTTGCTCGGCCCTATCAGGACCGGCTCGCCCTCTTCCGCTGCCCTCTCCAGGGCGGCGATGAACCCAGGGGAGGGGCGGGCCTCCTCGATCCCGCGGTATCTCACCCCCGTCACCTCTGGCCTGCCGGACCGGCCGACCCAGAACTCCTGGAGGTCCATCTCCCCCTCAGGGGTCGAGATGAGGGTGGAGACGGGATCGTCGGTCATGGGGACGACCCTCTCCTCCACCTTAAGAGCCATGCAGAGGCTCTGCGTCGCTTCAGAGAGGGATAGACCTTCTCGGAGGAGGTCGGAGCGGAATATGTGAACGGCGCGGTCGAGGTCGCCGAGGGCGAGGAGCTCCCGGCGGCCGAGGCTCTTTAGAAATTCGTGGGTCTTAAAAGAGTCCCCTTCGATCCCCCACCACTTCTCCCGGTCGATCATCCCCGCCAGGGTATAGACTACGGAGTCGAGGTCCGGTGATACCAGGTTTCCCGAGATCCAGAGGTCGTCGGCGGTGTTGGCGACGACGGTCACCTCCGAGGGTGGCAGGACCTTCTGCAGGCCAGCCAGGAGCTTTGGGGTCCCGGTCCCGCCGCTGAGGACTATCAGCCTTATCCGCCTCCCTGGGCCTCGCCGGTCATGCGGAGGAGTCGAGGATGATCATCCCGGTCTCGAGGCCGTCGCACTCTTCGGGGGTGAGCTTGGTGGTGACCGCCTTCTCGGAGACTATGGCACTATTTCCGAGGGGGTCCTCCAGGATCACCGTCAGCGGCCCAGTCCCCTCCATCGCCCTCTCGATCCGTTCGAGGATCAGCTCGCCCCGCCGGGCGTTCTCCTCCACCCCGGCGTTTCGGGCGGACCGGGTGGCGAAGAGGACGATATCTCGCACCCTCTGGAGGACCCCCTCCAGATTGGATATGTACGCCTCCGAGGCGGGGCCTGGCTCCACATCTACCCCCAGCTCCGGGATTCTGATCGTCCCGCTGGTGGATCTGATCACCCGGGCGTTCAGATCTTCAGCGTCGTCGATGGTGATGGTGTACCTCGCCGGCTCCCCCTGGGAGAGGAGGATGGTGTCGCTGAGCTTGAAGCCGCAACCGTCGCAGACCCCGGCGATGATCATCGCCTCGCCGAAGTGAGGTATATCCTTCGTCTCCCAGTCGAAGGCTATCTCGGCGGAGCAGATGGGGCAGCTGGAGGTCGTTCTGGCCTTCAATCCTCCACCCCCATGATGTTCTCCCGATCAATCCTCATATTGGTGGGGACGACTATCACCAGGTTGTCCCCCAGCCCCGCGATGTCCCCCCTCAGCTCCTGGACGGCGGCCTTCAGCTCCCCTATCGCCTCGTCGAGAAGGTCCTTCTCCCTCCTCATGGGAGATATGTCCACCAGGACCAGGTTTCCCTTCCGTATCTCCATCTTTATCTCGGGGAGAACTTCAAGGTCGCTCAGCTCCGCCATCCTCACCAGAATCTCCGAGGGGCCCCTGGCTGAGACCTCCTCGAACTGCCCCAGGTCTATGTGAACGTAATCCTCATCGCCAGACCTGCCCATCAACTTGTCCAAGATCCCCATATCTCACCCTCTTTAGAGAGGAATGCCGCTAGATGGTATCAAAACCATTCAACTTCACTCTTCGACGTTTATTAGCCGAAACCCGGCACCGCCCATCAGGAGCATGAAGGCCAGGACCGCAAAGACGAACCCCGCCGGCTGGAGGGGTTCGGGCGCCGCCAGCTGAACCAGGATCATCAGGGCGATCATCAGAAAGACGAGCCCGCAGCTTACGCCGATCTCAATCGACTTTTTGCTCATACGCCACCTCCTCTGCGCTGATATATGATATCATTTGCGATTCCTACCCAGGATATCAGGCCCGTCCCGCCTCCGCAGGCCGTCGGGACCCGCCATCCTCTCCACCAGATCTCTGGTCTTTCTGCCGTGCCATCCGAGGTCTATGTACCGGGGGTATACGGCGAGCCTCTCCACCATCTCGAAACCCGGAAGGCGGACCCTCAGCGCCTCGGGGGTGGGCCAGAGCCTCTCGGGGTTGATCCAGTCCGGGGTGACGGGGCTGATCCCTCCCAGGTCCGAAGCTCCCGCCTCCACCAGGGGGAGGGGGTCAGCCAGGTTCGGTGGGACCTGGACGGCGACCTCCGGCGGGAGGATAGATCTCGCGATCTTCACCGTCTCTGCCAGGATCTCCTGCCTTGGTGGAGGGATGGTGGCCATGGGGGTCCCTTCCTTGGGGTCGAAGGGCTGGATTATGACCTCCTGGATGTGGCCGCACGTCTCGTGAATCTCTTTTATCGCCTCGATCGATCGGATCCGATCCTCCGCAGCCTCTCCGATCCCCACCAGGATCCCGGTGGTAAAGGGTATCGAAAGCTCCCCCGCCGCCCTGATCGCCTCCAGCCTCCGCTGGTGGTTCTTTCCGGGGGAGGCGCGGTGGGCTTCGACCACCGCCGTCGTCTCGAGCATCAGCCCCATGCTGGCGTTGTAGGGGGCGAGCCTCCTCATCTCCTCCTTTGAGAGGAGGCCGGCGTTGGTATGGGGGAGCAGGCCCCTCTCCAGGGCCAGCTCTGAGAGCTCGATGAGGTAGCCGATGACGTCGTCCCTTCCCACCTCTTTGAGCCGGTCGGAGAAGCCGGGGACCTCTTGGGGCGCCTCCCCGAGGGAGAAGAGCGCTTCGGCAGAGCCGGTCGCAGCCCCCCTGTCGAGGAGGTCGATCGCCTCCCGGCGGCGGATCACCCTTCCGTCGTCCCGGCGAAAGCCGCAGTAGAGGCACCGATTCCTGCAGACGTCGGTGACGGGGACGAAGACGTTCCGGGAGTAGGTGAGAACCTTCCTCATGTGGGCGACCCGAAATCGGTGGAAGTAGTCAAAAAAATTGGGGTGGAAGCGGACGGCTTCAGCGCCTAAGCTCCACCAGCTTCAGCTTGTTTCCAACCTCGCACTCTTCGGGAGCCTCCCCCACCACATCGACGATGGTACACCTGTCACCTCCTTTCAGGCCGACGGGGTGGCAGAGGTCGTACATGGTGCATTCGTACTCGTCGCATTTCGGGGGCTCAAGGACGGTCTTGGAGCCGGCGAAGGCCTTCCTGGCATCGATGGCGGCGATGATGGGGCTTTCAGTCACCTCCACCGCCCGGACCCCCGCCTCGTGGATGGGGCAGTCGTGGACCAGCTCCCCCCGGATCCCCAGGATCCTGTACCTCCTCCCCGACTCCAGGTTTGTGCAGGTGTTTCTGAGCTTGCAGGTCTCGCACTCTGGGGACGGGGAGTTGAATATGAACTCCATCCCTATCGTCGCGAGCTTGGTCCCTATCAGGGTGATCTGTGTAGCTGCTTCGGACATGATATTCGCCTCGATGTAATAATTATATTATCTTAGTCTTTTTTGCCGCCGCCGCCGCCGCCTCTCGGGTGAGCCCCGAGCCGAGAATGGTATACCTCTCGGGGCGGATATTGTGGGCCGTAGTCAGCGCCTCGACCACCGTCTCCTCGTCGATGCCGATCTCGGAGGCGGAGGTGGGCGCCCCCACTTCCTGGAGGGCGGACCGGATCATCTTCCAGTCCCCACCATGAAGGTACATCATGACGATCGTCCCGAGGCCGCAGAGCTCGCCGTGGAGCGCCTTCCCCGGATCGATCCGGTTTACGGCGTGGGCGAACTTATGCTCCGAGCCGCTGGCTGGGCGGGAGGAGCCGGCGATGGACATGGCGACGCCGCTCGAGATGAGCGCCTTGACTACGACCCTCGCCGACTCTTCGAGCCCCGGCTTCAGGGAGGGGGCGGTCTCGACGATCATCTTCGCCGTCATCTCCGATAGTGCCGAAGCGTACTCGCTGTACTCCTCGCCCCGGAGCCTGGAGGCGAGCTTCCAGTCCCTTATGGCGGTGATGTTGGATATTATGTCGCCGCATCCGGCGGCCAGGAGCCTCTTGGGGGCTTTGGAGATGATGGAGGTGTCGGCTATGATCCCCAGGGGGGCGTGGGCGGAGACGGATGTCGTCTCTCCTTCGATGGTGATGGAGGCCTGGGCGGAGCAGATACCGTCGTGGGAGGCGGCGGTGGGGATGGAGACGAAGTGGACCCCTGCCCTCTGCGAGGCGAGCTTGGCGACGTCTATCGACCTGCCCCCGCCGACGGCTATGAGAAATCCTGCCTCCATATCCGCCGCCATCCGTTCTGCCCTCTCCACCTCCTCTATTTTTGAATATTTCGTGATCATCAGGCTGGTATCAAAGCCGTCATCTTCCATCCGCCGGGAGACTTCTTCCCCCGCCAGCTCGCAGGTGGTGGGGCCGGTGACGATGAGGGCTCCGCCCTTCAGCTTTAGGTCGCGGCAGACGTCGGCCACCTCTCGCGCGACGCCGCTGCCGACGACGACCAGCCGCGGAAGCTCCATCCATTTCGATCTAGTCAACGGTCTCACCAGCTTGGACAAAATTCGTACCTCTACGGATATAAACGCTCCCTAAAGCGGACCGCTGGAGGGCCCCAGGCCGGGGCGGAGAGGATGGGACGGGGGCCGGAATATATGAGGAACGTATAAGAAACATATGAGAAATGTACGTGAAATTTATGATAAATAGAAAAATATATTTTTAACCATTCCTGAGGCTCTTCAGGTCGGAGAGGATCCTCTCCCTGTACCGGTTCACCTCGGTGCTCGTCCTGATCCGGGGGCGCGGGAGGTCGACGTCGATGATCTCGTTGATCTGCCCCGGCCGGGCGGACATGATAACCACCCGGTCGGCGAGGTATATCGCCTCGTCGACGCTGTGGGTGACGAAGACGACGGTCTTCTGCTGCTCCTGCCAGATCCGGAGAAGCTCCGACTGCATGACGTTCCTCGTCTGGGCGTCGAGGGCTCCGAAGGGCTCGTCCATGAATAGAGCCCTGGGGTTGTTGACGAGGGCCCGGACGATGGCGACCCTCTGCTTCATCCCCCCCGAGAGCTCGTGGGGGTAGCTGTTCTCAAAGCCCGCAAGGCCGACGGCCTGGATGTACTGGTGGGCCTTCTCGTGCCGCTCCGCCTTGGAGACGCCTTGAAGCTCCAGGCCGAAGGCTACGTTGTCGAGGATCGTCCTCCAGGGAAAGAGGGAGTACTCCTGAAATACCATCCCCCGCTGGGGCCCCGGCCCCTCGATGGGGACGCCGTCCAGGAGGACCGCGCCGCCGGAGGGCCTCTCCAGGCCGGCCATGATCCGCAGGAGGGTCGTCTTGCCGCAGCCGGAGGGGCCTAGGATGCAGATGAACTCCTTGTCGTCGACGGAGAGGTTGACGTCGCGGAGCGCCTCGAAGCTCTTGCCCTTCACCGAGAAGCTCTTCGAGAGGTCCTTGATCTCCAGGAGGGCGGCCATAGTGGGGGGGAGTTGGTCGGGGGAGGTATAAGGCTTTTCTGTCGGGATCTTTAAAGAAAAATGGAATCTGGAGCGAGTCTGAATTAGGATATCTACCCCTGCGCCTCCCCATCGATCCCCAGAATGACGCTCCTCACAGCCACCTCCTTTCCCGCCCTTTTGATCGCCTGCCGGACGAACGCCTCCAGGTTCGAGCAGCAGGGGACCTCCATCTCCAGGACGGTGATATCCTCCACATCGTGGGCGGCGAGGATCGCGGCCAGTTTATCGACGAAGCTCTCCCTCTCGTCGAGCTTCGGGCAGCCGATGAGGGTCGTCCTCCCCCGGATGAAGTCTCTGTGGACCGCTGGAGAGGCGAAGGCGGTGCAGTCTCCGGCGATGAGGAGCCGCGCGCCGTCGAACGAGCGGGAGTCGACGGCAGCAAGCCTCATCTGGACCGGCCAGTTTGAAAGCTGCGGCCTCACCGACGCCTCCACCTCTCCTCCGGCACCTATCCGGAGCACCGCGGGACCGGCCTCGGCCATCTCCCGCCTCTTGGCCAGCTTCGAGGATCCGAGCCTTCCCGCCCCCGTGCCCATCCCCCTCAGGGCTCCGGGGCAGCCGCCCTTCCCCTCCCCCTCGCCGGGGCCGCCCCCATCCCCGCAGCCCCTCCCGCGTCCCGGCGGTCGGGCCTGGCGGGCCGGTTCGACTGCGGCCTTGGCGGCGTCTTCGTCAAACTCCTCCGCCTCCCGCTCCTCCAGGGAGAGGGCCCCCGCCGGGCAGTCGCCGATGCAGGCGCCGAGGCCGTCGCAGTGGGACTCTCTCACCACCCGAGCCTTCCCGCCGACGATCTCGATGGCGTTCTCGGGGCAGGCGAGGACACAGCTACCGCAGCCGTCGCACAGGGCCTCATCGATCTTTATGATCTTTCTCTTCACCATCTAGCATCCACCTCCACCTCCTCTTCCTCCCCTCTGGTCCCGATCGACGCCCCCGGACCGCCTAGCTCTTCTTCTCAAACTCCTGCTGGACGTCGCAGCCAAGCTTTCCTATGGCGTCGGACCTGCACTGCCGGCAGTGCCTCATCTGCTTCATGATCTTGGCCATCTCATCCTGGACCTTCTTCTTCTCGGCGGGGGTCGGGGGCGAGAGGTGGGAGAACTTATACTGGGGGATGAGGGGCATCACGTTCTGGATGTAGACGCCGAGCTTCTTGATCTCCTTGGTGATCTCGAGGATGTGGTCGTCGTTGATGGTGGGGATGATGACGGTGTTCACCTTGACGATCATCTTCCGTTTGACAGCCTCCGCTAGGCCCCTCAGCTGGTGGTCCAGGAGGATCTCCGCCGCCTCCAGGCCCACGTATTTTTTGCCACCGTAGATGACGTGCTCGTAGATCTCTCTACCGATCTTTGGGTCGACGGCGTTGAGGGTGACGGTGACGTTGCTGACCCCTAGGCTGTCGAGGCGGTCGATGGTGTCGGGGAGGAGTAGGCCGTTGGTGCTGATGCACAAGATGACCTGGGGGTACTTCTCTCCCACGAGCCGGAAGGTCTCGAAGGTCTCTTCGTTATAGAGCGGCTCGCCGGGGCCCGCCACCGCCACCACCTTGATGTAGTGGAGCTTCTCCATCACCTCGTCGACCCGCTGGAGCGCCTCCTCCGGGGTCAGGACCTGGCTCGTCACCCCGGGCCTCGTCTCGTTGACGCAGTCGAAGTCCCGGATGCAATAGTTGCACTGGATGTTGCATCGTGGGGCGACGGCGAGGTGCATCCTGCCGAAGCGGTGGCAGGCCTTCTCGCTGAAGCAGGGATGATCCTGGATCCTCCTCAGCTGCTCTGGGTCCCAGGGTATCTCCTGGTCGCCGACCTTGGCGGTGGGGTAGGCATTCTCGCTCATGATCACGAACTCCAGGGATCATTTCGGCATTTCTTCTCTAAAAGGCTATCCCAGATCCAGATCCCAAGAATCTTCCGGGGCCGGATAGCCCCGGGCCAAAAATCTTATCCGGCAAGGCTCATGATAGCTCTTCGTATGTCCAAGAAAGACGGCCGGGTGGTGATCTGGCCCGCCTACATCGACGCCGGCAGATCTAGGGGCGAGGGGAGGCAGGTCTCGAGGCGGGACGCCCTCGAGAAGCCGACGATCGACGAGATGATGGCGGCCGCCATGGAGATGGGGCTGCAGGCGGAGGCTGAAAGGGATAAGCGTTACCCTAAAGAGTGGTGGGAGAAGTCAGGTCGGATCCTGTTGCAGAAGAGGGGTCCCAAGACCGCCCTCGTAAAAGAGATCGCCAGGAGGGCAAAAAAGAGGCGGGTATGACCCCCTCTCGGGGGAGAGGATCTAGAAGACCGGCGGGCCAGTTCGTTCTGGTGGCCCCCAGGCTAAAGGCTATTTGAAGCCGGTGGTCATCGGTCCTGGGCGGTCTCCACCTCTTCGACGATCTCTTTTCCGGCTACCACCTCGTCGATGCTGTGGATGACGCCGCCGAAGTCCTCGATCACCGACTCCACGGCCAGGTAGTCTATCTTCTCTCCTTTGATGGTGATCTTGATCGTCTCTGTCTGCTGGTCCACCTCAGAGAGGCTGAGGTTCACCCCTGATATCCCGCCGAGCTTACTGAGGGCTTCGGCGAGCTCCAGGATCGTGGGAACATGGGGCTTCAATACGTCCAGTACCAAACGTCTGATGGCGGTGGTCATCGAAAACTCCGGAGATCTTCTCGGGCTGGTTCTGTTGAAGGCAATACTTAATAACGTTTGTGATTCTGGCAAGCTCATGATCGACCTTCACACTCACACCGTATTCAGCGACGGCGAGCTGATCCCAAGCGAGCTCGTCCGGAGGGCGGAGATGAAGGGATGCCGGGCCCTGGGGATCACCGATCACGTCGACTTCACCAACGTAGAGATGGTGTTAGAACAGGTCTCCAAGGTGAAGGAGCTCGAAGAGGTACTGGAGATGAGGATCCTCGCCGGCGTCGAGCTGACCCACGTCCCTCCGGCGAAGATGGAGAAGCTGGCGACCCTCGCCCGAAGGCTAGGAGCCGACCTCGTCGTCGTCCACGGGGAGACGGCCGTCGAGCCGGTGGCCCCGGGGACGAACCGCAAAGCCCTGGAGATCGGGGCCGATATCCTCGCCCACCCCGGCTTTTTGACGATCGAGGAGGCGGATCTGGCGAGGGATAACGGAGTCTGTCTCGAATTGACCGCCCGCCGAGGCCACAATTTGACCAACGGCCACGTGGCGAGGCTCGCCCTGGAGGCGGGGGCGAAGCTCGTCGTCGACACCGACGCCCACGCCCCCGAAGACCTCATCGACCGAGAACGGGCTATCGAGATCGCCTGGGGCTCCGGGCTGACCCTGGAGAAGGCGACGGATCTCGTCGACCACCACGCCATAATCGACCTCTGAAGTATATCGGACTGAAGAGATGGTACTTTGGACGTGGTGGCGGTCGACATATCGGGGAGGCATGTGGAGGGCGACAGGTACATCATGGTCTCTGCATCGGTGGAGGCGAAGATATCCCCGGAGGGGATCGAGGGGATTAGGGGTATGAGGCTCGTCCCTACGGTGGCGGAGTCGGTGGATGTGGAGGTGGTGATCGGCCTCTTCGAGGATTCGGTGAGGGGGCTCTCGGGGGTCGTCCTCGCCGAGAGGGGGGACCTCTACAACCTGGAACGGTGGCGGGTCGAGAGCATCCTGGGGCGGGAGTTCAAGTATCCTGAGTCCAGGGGAGAGAGGATGGCGGTGGAACTCGCCCACCACGCCTCCTTTGCGGGGAGGAGGCTGGTTTTGAGGCTGATGGACGGAGAGCTCGGCTTTTCGGCAGGAAGGGACGCGGCCGGAGGGGCATGAATAGGGAGAAGACGGCGGTCCTCCTCTTCCGGGAGGACCCCAAGGAAGGGCTACCTCCTGAAGATATGGCGGAGCTGCGGGGGCTCGCCGAGGCCGCCGGCTACACCGTCATCGCCGAGGTATCCCAGCGGAGGGGGAGGGACAGGAGGTTTCAGCTGGGGAGGGGAAAGATCGCCCAGGCCGCCTCCTACGAGCCGGAGAAGCTGATATTCAACGACCCCCTCAGCCCCGGCCAGATATTCAACATCAATAAGGAGTTTCTCCTCCAGCCGATGGACCGCTTCAACCTGATCCTGGAGATCTTCGCCTCCCGGGCCTCCACCAGGGAGGCGATCCTCCAGGTGGAGCTCGCCCGCCTCTCCTACGAGGCGCCCTTCGTTAAGACGATGGAATCCCTCAAGAAGCTGAGCGAGCGGCCCGGATACCACGGCTCGGGGAGGTACGACGTCTCGATGTACCGGGACATCACGGGACGGATGGCGAAGATCAGGGCGGAGCTACAGGGGGTGGAGGAGACGGGGGAGAGGAGGCGCAAGAGGCGAAGGGAGATGGGCTTCGACCTGGTGGCCCTGGCGGGCTACACCAACGCCGGAAAGAGCACTCTATTCAACCGCCTAGCCTGTGAGGCGGTTGCCGCAAGAGATCAGCCCTTCACCACCCTATCCCCGACGACCCGGGCGGTGGCGGCAGGGGATCGGCGTTTCCTCCTCACCGACACCGTCGGGTTCATCGACGACCTCCCCCTATTTCTGATCAAGGCCTTCCGGTCGACCCTGGCGGAGATCGTCGAAGCGGACCTCGTCTTACTGGTGGTCGACCTATCCGATCCGCCGGAGCTCTTGAGGGAGAGGGTCGCCTCCTGCCACGAGGCGCTCTGGGACTGCGGATGTTACGCCCCCATCATATCGGTCCTGAACAAGGTGGACAGGATCGACCCCGAGGTCGCCCTGGAACGGTCCGATCTGATCCGGGACCTGGCGCCAAACCCCGTCTTCATCTCCGCCCGGGAGGGGCATGGCATCGACGTCCTCCTCGATATGATAGCTGAGAAGCTTCCCCCCCTGGAGGAGTTCGTCCTCCGCCTGCCGCCGTCGGAGGAGGGGTTGAAGCAGCTTTCGAGGCTCTACGAGGTGGCGGATCCTAAGGAGGTGAGGTACGGCGAAGAGATCGAGGTCCTCCTGAGGGGGAGGCGCGAGATCGTCGCGAAGGCGCTGAAGGGGGCCGGAACTCCTCTTATGAAGCCAGGGGCTTCGCCCCCGGAGGAAGGCTGGCGAGAGGCTGACGAGAGGGCGATGAGAGGGTGACGGAGGCATCAGATCTCCAGAGGGAGAGGTTTCGTCTGAAGGAGACGATCGTCACCATCACCGCCCAGGAGAGAGACCACCTGGAGGCGGCGAAGGAGGAGATCGCCATCCAGCGGGGGCTCCTGGAGGAGTTCATCAGATCCGACCCCTTCTTCCTCGTCACCCTGGAGCCCTACGACCTCCCCGCAAAAGACGCCCCTCTGATCGTAAGAGAGATGGCGAGGGCGGCCTGGGCCGTCGGGATCGGCCCCATGAGCGGCGTTGCCGGGACTATCGCCCTCTTCGCTCTGGAGGCGATGATCAGAGCCGGGGCGGACCACGCCGTCGTCGACAACGGCGGCGACGTCGCCCTGGTCTGCGACCGGCCCGTCCTGATGGGGATCTACGCCGGTCCCTCCCCCATCAAAGACCTGGCCTTCGAGGTCCCACCCCGGAAAAAGCCCCTCGGGATCTGCACCAGCAGCGGGACCGTCGGCCCCTCCATCAGCTTCGGGTCCGCCGACGCGGCCGTCGTCGTCTCCGACGACGTCCCCCTGGCGGACGCCGCGGCGACGGCCCTGGGCAACGCCGTCGGATCGGCATCACCCCTCGCCGACTCCTTCCATGTGGTGGCGGTCCCGGGGGTCACCGGGGCGCTCGTCATTCGGGGGGAGGAGATGGCCCTCTTCGGGGAGCTACCGCCACTTCGGAGGGCGAGGCTCGCCCCCGGATTGATCACCAGGGGGTAAGAGCGTTGGAATCATCCGGGATCCTCCAATACTGAGATGAACGGTTCCGGGATAGTGGGCGACGGTGGATCTTATCCCAGGCCGGGACGTCTCCCTCCTCACCTCCCCCTCGGCACCAGGCACTCCGGCCCGTCGCCGATGAGATCCTCCCTTCCGGCGAGGCGCAACCCCTCCCGGACGTGGGGCCAGTTTCTCTCATCCCGGTACTGGAGGATCGCCCTCTGGATCTCCTTCTCTCGACCGCGGGGGACGTG
The DNA here is from genome assembly GCA_020844795.1 of Methanothrix sp. GTDB lineage: Archaea > Halobacteriota > Methanosarcinia > Methanotrichales > Methanotrichaceae > Methanocrinis. The sequence continues at coordinate 730,481 of CP086218.1, forward strand.
GACGGCCTTTTCGGTGAAAGGGTCGATGCCCGTATAGTAGATGCAGGTCGAGACGGTCATCGGCGTCGGGGTGAAGTCCTGGACCTGCTCGGAATAAAGGCGATGGTCCCGGATGTACTCGGCAAGCTCTATCATGTCCGCGATCTCGCAGCCGGGATGGCCGGAGATGAAGTAGGGGACGGGGTACTGCTCCTTTCCCTCCTCCCGGCTGATGGCCTTGAACCGCCGTAAAAACTCTTCCAGGACGTTTCGGGGGGGCTTTTTCATAGCCGCCAGGACGGAGGCGGAGACGTGCTCGGGCGCCACCTTCAGGTGGCCGGAGACGTGGTGGCGGGTGAGGGTCTGGAGGTACTCATCCCCTGCCGCTGACTTATCTGCCAGGATCAGGTCGTGCCTGATCCCGGAGCTGACGAAGACCCGCTTCACCCCCGGTATCTCCCGGAGGCGGCGGAGGAGCTCCAGCTGCCGGCTGTGGTCGGCGGCGAGGGTCGGGCAGGCGGGGGAGCAGAGCTTA
>CP086218.1:731094-734357 GCA_020844795.1 Methanothrix sp.
CCCTCGATATTCCGCATCGCCAGGGCCGCGCCCCCGATATTTCGCCAGCGGTTCAGATCCACCGATAACGGGCCAACACCTCAGGCCGCAGGTCGTAGAGGAGGCTGTTCTCGACGTAGCCGAAGAATAGGCAGCCTGCACACCCCCGGACTATCTCCTCCCGCCTCTCCTTCGATGACTCCCAGACCTTGGCGAGCCCCTGGGAGACGTTTCCCAGGGGCTCTTTATGGACCCGGCAGGCCTGGACCGTCCCGTCGGAGGAGACGGAGAGGACGATCTCTGGAGCATGGCACCTGAAGTCGGTCCTTCGGTCCCGGACCATCCGCAGGTACGTCAGGGAGTTTATGATCGGCCCGCCCCTCTTCTTCAGCTCCACGAGCCGGTCCACCGACCGTCTGTAGGCGGGAAGGTCCTCCTCTCCGATACCGAAATCGTCCCAGACCTCCGCTGCGACCCCCCGGGCCTCATGGATCGGCTCAAAGGAGATCTGGGCTCCGAGATCTGCGGCCAGATCGACGAGGTCAGAAAGCTCTGATAGATTCTTTCTGCTGATGACGCAGTTGATCAGGACGGAGTGGCCCGCCTTTCGGGCTGCCCTCACCCCCTCCAGGACCGGGTCGACGGAGACGCCCCGGATCTCTTTGTACGAGTCGATCCCGTCGACGGAGACGGAGAGGAGGTCGAGGTCGGAGAGGTCGCCGATCCTCTCAGAGAGGAGGAGGCCGTTGGTGATGAGGGACGTGACCATCCCCAGAGATCTGGCGTGGCGGAGGATGGCGGGAAGGTCGGAACGGAGGAGCGGCTCCGCCGTCCAGGCGTTGTAGACGCCGATGCCGAAGGATTTGGCGTCGTCCAGCATCGCCATGATAGCCTTGGTGGCCATCTCCGGGCCGGGGTTGCGCCAGTACTCGCAGAAGGGGCACCGCAGGTTGCAGCGAGCGTTGATCCCGTGGGAGAGGACGAAGGGCCTCTTCCTCCCCCTCATCTGGAGGAGGGCCCTTGCGGCGATCCGGGGGTTGAAGGCGGCCATGACTGCTGGACCCCGGTGGCGGCTCCTTATCTGAGGAGCCTCGCCGGGACGATCTGCCCCGCCAGGAGGGCGCTTTCGTCCTCGCCCCTTCGGATCAGCTCTGCGCCGCCTCCGTTCACCAGGACCTCGGGGCAGCGGGGCTGGCCGTTGTAGACGGAGGCCATGGAGAAGCCGTAGGCTCCGGCGTCGAAGATCGCCACGACGTCGCCCCTCGCCACCTCCGGGAGGTCCCTATCCCTGGCGAGGACGTCGCCGCTCTCGCAGATCGGTCCTACGACGGTGTATTTGCCGACCGCCTCCTGGTCCATCTTGTTGGCGACGACGGCGTGGTGGTAGGCGTCGTAGAGCATCGGCCGAGCCAGGAGGTTGAATCCTCCGTCGACGCCGACGAAGTTGACGTGGGCCTTCTTGACGACGTTCACCCCGGTGACGAAGAGGGTGGAGTCGGCGACGATGCTTCGGCCGGGCTCCAGGACCATCTGCGGGCTTATGCCGAGCCTTTTGCACCCTTCATCGAAGACGGGGAGGATCCCGGCGGCGAGCTCGTCTGGCGTCGGCGCCCGGGTCTCGGGGGCGTAGGCGATGCCGAGGCCCCCGCCGAAGTCCATCATCTCGATCTCGCCGCCGATATCGACGACTTCTCCGGCCAGCTCCATCATCTTCGCCGCGGCGTCGACGAAGGGGGCGACGTCCAGGATCTGGGAGCCGATGTGGCAGTGGAGGCCGATGGGCTTCACCCCTTCCAGGCCCATGGCGGTCCTGTAGACTTCGACGATCTCCTGCCAGGGGATCCCGAACTTGGAGGTCTTCAGGCCGGTGGCGATCTTGGGGTGGGTCATGGCGGAGACGTCGGGGTTGACCCGGAAGGCGACCTCCGCCTCCTCCCCCATCTCCGAGGCTACCTCGGACAAATTGAGAAGCTCGTCTCTGGAGTCGGCGGATACCCGGACTTTCGCCTCGACGGCCATCTCCAGCTCTTCGAGGCTCTTGGAGTTGCCGTTGAAGAGGATCTTGTCCATCGCCATCCCCGCCATCCTCACCAGGTTCAGCTCCCCGGCGGAGAAGACGTCGGCCCCCAGCCCCTCCTCCGCCAGAATCCGCAGGATGGCGAGGTTCCCGTTGGCCTTGACGGCAAAATAGATCTCAGCCTCCGGGAAGGCCTTCCGGTAAGCCCTGGCGTTCTCCCTCAGCCGCCTCTCGCTCGTAACGTAGAGGGGGGTCCCGAAGACATCGGCCAGGTCCACCACGTCGACGCCGTCGATGGTCAGATCGCCCCCTTCCGCCCACAGATGATCCTTCGTCCCGAACATAGGACAGGATCTTGGATCCGGGACCGTAAAATCTTTTCGTGGCCTTCGACCCGGGGGGTCAGACCTCTCCGGAGAGGGGAAGAGAAGGCATCATCGCCACCTCCACCCCCGCCTCCTCCAGAAACCGGAGCGCCTCGTCGTCGGGGTAGGGGTTTCCGTAGACGACCCGTTTTATCATGGAGTTGATGATGATCTTGGCGCAGAGGATGCAGGGCTGGTGGGTGCAGTAGAGGGTGGCGCCGCTGGTGCTTACGCCGTGGATCGCCGCCTGGATGATGGCGTTCTGCTCGGCGTGGACGGCGCGGCAGAGCTCGTGGCGGTATCCGCTCTTAACGTTCTCGCGGCGGCAGCCGGCCTCCAGGCAGTGGGAGAGGCCCGTCGGCGCGCCGTTGTACCCGGTGGAGAGGATCCTCTTATCCCTCACCAGGACGGCGCCGACGTGATGGCGCAGACACGTGGACCTGGTGGCCACCACCGATGATATCTCCATGAAGTACTCGTCGAGGGAGGGCCTTCCCATGGGCCGGGCTTTCAACGCGATCCGATATCTCTCTTTCCGTCCCCGCCGGGATCTGCCCCCGGCCGTACCATATCCCCCTTTCTCTAGCTCCCCCTTTCTCTAGCCACAGATCAACCTCCGGAAGGAAGCTCTTAAGCCGCCGCCCCCGCCCTCCGGCCAGAAGGTGGCAACGGGGGGGCGGAAAGTTAATATCACCATCTCGATCGATGGAGAGGCCATGACGATTCACTGGGCCGACGTGGCGGCGGAGAAGCTCGCGAGCCATGGCCCTCAGACGGTGGCGACGGGGATCACCCCCTCCGGCCAGATCCATCTCGGCAATATGCGGGAGGTGATGACCGCCGACGCCGTCTACCGGGCCCTCCTGGACCGGGGGGTCGGCGCCCGGCTGATATACATCGCC
>CP086218.1:734457-766774 GCA_020844795.1 Methanothrix sp.
AGGTTTTGAGGGGAGTTAAAATTGAAGATGAGAGGAGAATCGAGGATAGAGGCCGTCCGCCTCCTGGCTGCGGTCGCAGTTCTGGTTGTAACTTCGTCGGTCCTGGCCGCAGGAGCGGTGCCGGAGATATCCGCATCCCCGACCATGATAGGCCCCTGGGACGAGATCGTCGTCTCTTATTCGGGAGCTGGCGGGTTTGAAAGCGACTGGATCGCCATCTACAAGGTGGAGGCGGCCAACGAAGATTACGGCGAGTGGCAATATCTCTACGGCGAGACGACCGGGAATCTGACCTTCACCGCCCCCGGCGAAGGGGGGAGCTACGAGTTTAGGATGTTTGAGAACTGGGCGGGGGGCGGCGGCTACAACGATATCGCGAGGAGCAACATCGTCACCGTCGAGATCGAAGGCTTAAACCTTACGAATATCACCGCATCCCCCCCGCAGGTGGCTCCCGGCGGGGAGATCTCCGTCGATTATTCGGGAGCGCCGGGGTTTGAGACCGACTGGATCGCCATCTACAAGGCAGGAGCAGCAAACGAAGAGTACGGCCAGTGGCATTACCTCCGCGGCGAGAAGAGCGGGACCCTCACCTTCACCGCCCCGGAGGAGGATGGGGAGTACGAGTTTAGGATGTTTGAGAACTGGGCGGGGGGCGGCGGGTTTAGCGAGATCGCAAGAAGCAACATGGTATACGTGGGCACCTCAACCGCCTGAAGGTCGGGTGGTGGGGGTGGCGGGAGATCGGCAGATCTCCGAACTCCTGGGGCTACTCTGGGAGGATGGGAGGTCGTGGGTGACGGTCCGCCGGGTGGCGGAGATGACCCCCACCCCGGCCCTCTATAATGCGAGGACTTCCCGATATCGGGCCGGATCTCACCCTGCGCCCCCTCTCTCCGCCTGGGATCTGACGAGTCCTCCGTAGGCCTCTCCCGACTCCGTCAGGGCTATCTTACCGTCGTCGACCTCGATCAGCCCCGCCAGCTCCAGCCGGTGGAGGTGGTAGTCGAGCATCCTCGGTCCGACGGCCAAGCCGATCGCCTCGACTGAGAGGCACCCCTCCACCATCAGGATGATCATCCTCCTTCTGATGGGGTTTTCGAGGGCGTGATGGACGAGGGCCATCTCCTCGGGGGAGTCGGGCTTCGCCTTTCTTCCGACCTTCATGGGTCTTGGATCGTCCGGTCTGAAGATCTCCCTTTCGGTGTAGTATAAAGAGGTGCGACGGTTTTTTCTGATCCTCAGCCCGGAAGGATCTTCTCCCCCTCCAGCTCCTCCGCCAGAACCGGCCCCCTCTCCTCATCGGGATAACCGAAGGCTATGATCGACTCCACCTTCAATCCAGCGGGAAGGCCGAGGACCGACCTGACGTACTCCTCGCTCGTCTGCGATCCGTCGTGCATCCGCAGCCTTATCTGGATCCAGCAGGAGCCGAGGCCGAGGCTCTGGCCCGCCAGCTGCAGGATTATCGATGCTATCGAGCAGTCCTCTATCCAGACGTCCGACTCGTCATCATAGGCACAGACGACGACCCCGAGGCGCGCTCCCGCGAGGAAGGACGACCCCGACGGCTTCGCCTTCGAGAGGGCCGCTAGCTTCTCTTTATCTTCCACGAAGACGAACCTCCAGGGCCTGAAGTTTCTGGAGGTCGGCGACCTGAGCGCCGCCTCCTTTAGAAGCTCCACGATCCCTGGGTCGATATCCTGGTCCCTGTAACTTCTGATGCTTCTTCTCTTGCGCAAAAGTTCCATCATGAGATCCTTCCTCCCGGCCCCTTATTGGGCCGATATTTCTTGGGGGATGATCGATATCTTCGAGCTGAGATAAACCGGTTGCGATCTTCGAGGAGATAGATAGACCCGCTTCGATCCTCGAAGCAAAAAAATATGGCCGGGTCGGCCCCGGCGGCGGCCGCATCCGCTACCGCTCATATATCCCGGCGCCGAGCCACCAGGTATCGTCGACCTTCATGACGTAGCTGACCTTATCCTCGATCTCGTTGGTGACGGGGTTTCTCCACCGGTACTCGTAGAAACCTCCGCCCTCGGCGGCGAGGGCGATGGAGCGCATATCCCGGTTGATGAAGGCGCCTTCCTCATCCTGGATGTCAAGGCGGTAGGTCCCCACTTCCGAGGGGAGGTAGGGGAGGACGAGGGAGGTGCCGTTGAAGTTCTGGGCGAAGATGTAGACGTCTCCCCGGACCCAGGGGCCTTCTGTATCCATGAAATCGGCCGCCGCCCTCTCCCTTCCTGCCACCAGGGCGTGGCTCACCGCCTCCCGGACGAAGCCCTGGAGCTCTATCCTATCTGCCGGCTTATTTCCTGAGAGGTTCTCATCTTTGGAGCGGGAGCTGTAGATCCCAGCCCCCAAAAACCAGGTCTCGTCGACCTTCACGACGCGGCTGAGCTTCAGCTCCTCGGCCATCTCATTTTCGGGATTTGGATAGATATAGTACGACTCCCCACCCCCTCCCCTGGCCAGGGATATGAAATCCCGGACGAAGGCGACGCCGTTGGCGTCTTCAAGGTCGATGCGATCCTCGCCGACGATATCGGGCTGGAAGGGGAGGGCGAGGGCGGTGCCGTTGAAGTCGTAGGCGAAGATGTAGAGCCCTTCTTCGACGAACTCCCCGCCGGGATCGTTGAAGGCGGCTAAAGCCTTCGGCCTGCCGTTCTCGATGGAGTAGTTCACCGCCTCATCGACGAAATTCCTCAGAGATTCCCGATCCTGAAGGCTGAACCGGGGCGGCTCGGCTGAGATATAGATCCCGGAGCCTATCCAGAGGTCGTCGTCGACCTTCTGGACGCCGACGAGCTTAAGCTCATCGACGTTACCCGCGGCGGGGTTGGGGTAGATGTTGTAGATGAAGCCTCTGCCCCGCTCTGCCACCGCCATCAGGTTTTGGATCATGGGGACGCCGTTGGGGTCGACGAGGTCGAGGTTGTTTCTCCCTACCAGCTGCGGAAGATAGGGGTGAGCGAGGAGCGTCCCGTTGAAGTCGTAGGCGAAGACGTAGAGCTCGCCCCTGACAAACTCACCGTGGGGGTCGCTGATGGCCTTCAGCCCTTCGATCTTGCCGTTCTCCAGAAGGCTATCTCTAGCCTCGTCCAGGAAGGATGTCATCTCCTCCGCGGAAGTCTGGCCTTCCATCGGCGCCATACTGGGGCTCGGTGCCTCATCGGCGGCAACAGATGCCCCCGGGCCGGCTACGAGGCCGAAGGCCAGGAGGAGGGAAAAGGTGATCCTGATGTATGTCATTGACATAATCCTATCCTCTTCATGTTAATCCGTTATATCGATTTTGCTGCCTTCAGAGTAACGATATTAGAGGAGCGGTATATCTTCCGGTCACGATTAGAGGTGAGTCCTTGAAAAAGGGTTTTCTGAGAGGGTTCATCCGCAGATCAGACCATGGTGATATATAGTCGTCTAGACCTTCCGAGAGCTGGCCGACGAAGGGAAAAAATTCGATCGTCCCGTCTCATGGGGAGGAGGGTTTTATAACGCCGTTGGAGAAGAGCGATGTTGAGAGGGTGATGAGCCGTCGGTGGGCGGTCTTCGGCATCCTCGCCTCTGCCTACTTCTTCGTCTACTTCCACCGGGTCTCCACCGCGGCGGTGGCGACGGACCTGGAGGCGACCTTCGCCGTCTCAGCGGCGTCCATCGCCCTCCTCAGCTCCGCCTACTTCTACGCCTACACCGTCATGCAGCTTCCTGCGGGTCTCTTGACCGACAACTGGGGGCCGAGGAAGACCGTCAGCGCCTTCACCCTCCTCGCTGCGGCCGGGGCGGTCCTCACGGGGATGGCCTCTTCCTTCGAGCTGGTGGTCGTCGGAAGGGTGATGATCGGCGTCGGGGTGGCGATGGTCTACATCCCCATAATGAAGATCATATCGACCTGGTACAGGAAGAACGAGTTCGCCACCCTCTCCGGGATCCTCCTGGCGGTGGGGAACATCGGAGCCCTCGGTGCCGCAGGCCCCCTCGCCTACTTCTCCGCATCCCTCGGCTGGCAGCAGGTATTCCTCATCCTCGGAGCGATAACCATCGCCATAGCCGCCGCCTCCTGGACGATAATACGGGACCGGCCCGAGGATATGGGCCTGCCCGGCATATCCGAGATCGAGGCGTACGAGAACGGAGAATCGGATCTCGCCTGCGAACCGGGGAAGATCCCCATGAGGACGGCCCTACTGATGACCTTCGGCTCCGGGAGGAAGTTCTGGCCGATGGCGGTCTGGTTCTTCTTCATGTACGGTAGCGTCATGGTCTATCAGGGGCTCTGGGCCGGACCGTTCTATCACGACGTCCTGGGGTGGGAGAAGGCGACCTACGGCCTCGTCCTCACCTTCATCGCCACGGGGATGATCATCGGCTGCACCACCGCCGGGTACATCTCAGATAAGATCCTGGGGTCGAGGAAGAAGGTCCTCGTCACGGGATCTGTAGCCTATACCATAATCTGGGCGGTGATATGGTCCACCGCAGGATCGATATCAAGCCCCCAGGCATATATGGCTATAAACTTCTTCTTCGGCTTCTTCGGAGGCTTCTTCGTCGTCAGCTACGCCCAGATCAAAGAGCTCTTTCCCATAGCGATCGTCGGGACGACGACGGCGGCCCTCAACATATTCCCCTTCGCCGGAGGGGCGGTCCTCCAGCAGGTATCAGGGCTGATCCTCACCTCCAGGTCCCTGGAGGCCTACCAGAGCGTATGGCTCCTGATGCTCGTATGCATGATAGTCGCCACCGTTGCCGTATCCTTCTCAAGGGAGAGCGAAGAGGCGAGGGCGAGAGCCTCCCGGCTTCGGGGCGGGGGATCGCTGCGCAGGTGGCTATTCGGGTGATCCCCCGGACCTTGCGGATCCGTGAATCGGATAGCTCTATAGACCCCTAGCGCCGTCTCTTCGACGGGAGTGAGATTTACATGGCCGAATCGTCCCGCATCTGTCCGTGGTGGCTGGCGCCGACTCTGGATAACCCGATCCGGAGGTTCGTCCACAACCCCGAGAAGTTCCTCCGCCGGTATATCAGAGAGGGAGATACCGTTCTAGACCTCGGGTGCGGCTCGGGTACCTTCACCATCGCCATAGCCAAGATGGTGGGGGAAGGGGGGCGGGTCATAGCCGTGGATCTTCAGGAAAAGATGCTGGAGATCCTGAGGAAGAAGGCGGCGAAGGAGGGGCTCTCGTCCCGGATAACCACCCACCGGAGCGAGGCCGACCGGATCGGCATCAGCGACCGGGTCGATTTCGCCCTCGCCTTCTACATGGTCCACGAGGTCGCCGATCAAGGGCGGTTCTTCAGGGAGGTCGCCACCCTTCTGAAGGAGGATGCCAGCCTCCTGATATCCGAGCCGAAGTTTCACGTCTCAAAGTCCGCTTTCAGACGGATGAAGGAGGCGGCAGAGGGGGCGGCGCTTACCCCGACCGACGAGCCGAAGATCAGGTTCAGCCGCAGCCTCCTCTTCCGGCGGGGATGAGCAGTTCTCGTCATCTCTTGTATCTGCAGGTCCCTTCGAGCCGATGCAACGACGAGGCTATCCGGGGGACCCTCTGCCGGACGGGGGATGACCTCCAGGCCCATGTCGAAGGGCTCAAGAGATGCCAGGCCCGGACGGCGGAGGAGCTGGACGCCCTCCTCCCGGCGGTGCTGGAGAGGGCCTTCCGGGGGGAGCTGTGATCCCGCGACGCCGGGAGTATTCTGATAATTTTATAAATCATTCTTACGAAAATTCGGTCCGACCCGCCGCTCCTATGCCGAAAATAATTTCTCCTATCCTGACCTCATCTTCTTTGATGGAGAGGAACCGAACCTCCCGGAGAGGCCAAAAGTCCCCGGCCCACATTATGGTGTCCTAATGGTTCCTAATGGTGTCCTAATATGTCACGAGATCTCGAAATCGTCCTCGCCTACCACGAGGCGACGAAGCACGCCCCCGCCCGGATGGCCCCGGGGCCCGGGAGGATCGACTGGGAGAACGAGCCCGCCCCCTTCAGGAGGTACCGGGGCGCGCCCCTCGTCGAGCTTCCCCGCCCCGAGCCCCGCCCCGGCGAGGGGCCGGCCTACGACATCGCCCTGGCGGAGGGGAACGTCCCGCCCCGCCCCCTCGACTCCTCCTCCGTCTCCCAGCTCTTCTTCGACTCCCTGGCGGTGACGGCCTGGAGGCGGGCGGGAGGGGCGGCCTGGGCGCTTCGGGCGAACCCCTCCAGCGGCAACCTCCACCCCACCGAAGGGTACCTGATATCGGGGCCGGTCCCCGACCTCTTCGATCGGCCCACCGTCGCCCACTACGCCCCAGAGGAGCACGCTCTGGAGGTGAGGGGGCAGTTTTCGCAGGAGGCGTGGCTGGATATCTCCTCCGGCCTGCCGGCGGGGACGGTCCTCGTCGGCTTCACCTCCATCCCCTGGCGGGAGTCGTGGAAGTACGGGGAGAGGGCTTTTCGCTACCTCCAGATAAACCTCGGCCACGCCCTGGCGGCGATCAGCTTCGCCTCGGCCGCCCTGGGATGGAGGGCGACCCTCCTCGACGGCCTCGGGACCGGGGAGGTGGGGCTCCTCCTCGGGGTCGCCGCCCCCGGGGGCCCCGGTAGCCCCGGCGGCCCCCAGGCCGGGGAGGGGTCCCAGGAGAATATCAACGAGAAGGTCAAAGATGTCAGGGCAGACGACGAGGCGGAGATCGAGATCCCCGACTGCATCGTCGCGGTCCACCCCCAGGGAAGGTCGATATCCGGCTTCGCCCTCTCCGACCGGGTCCTCGACGAGTTCAGAGGTCTTTGGTGGCATGGCGTCCCCGACCGTCTCAGCTCGAGAAGGGTCGACTGGCCCCTCCTCGAAGGAGTGGCGGAGGCGACGACAAAACCTCCCACACCGTTTGAGGCGAAATCCGCCCCATCGGTCAGACCCGAGCCTTTTTGGAGGGGGACGTCTCCCGACCACGATCTGCCATCCCCCTCATTACGAGAACTGATCCGCCAGCGGCGCAGCGCCATCGTCATGGACCCGGCCTTCTCCATGAGCCGGGACGACTTCTACTCCGCCCTGGAGAGGATGATTTCGGCTCCTGGAACCTTTCCGCACCACCTCCACCCCTGGATGCCACAGGTCCATCTGGCGATCTTCGTCCACCGGGTCCTGGGCCTCGATAGGGGGTTCTACCTCCTGGTAAGAGACCCCGACGACGAAGACCTCCTGAGGAAATCGATGAGGGGAGAGTTCGAGTGGTCCAGGCCCGAAGGGGCGCCCCAGGGGTTTCGCAGGCTCGCCAGGGGCGAGTTCAGGGACCTCGCCGCTGCCCTCTCCTGCCGCCAGAAGATCGCCTCCGACGGCTGCTTCTCCCTCGCCATGATCGCCAGGTTCAGATCGTGTCTCGAGGAGCATGGCCCCTGGTTCTACAACAGGCTCTTCTGGGAGGGCGGCATCGTCGGCCAGGCCCTCTACCTGGAGGCGGAGAGGCGGGGGCTGAGGGGTTGCGGCATAGGCTGCTACTTCGACGACCCCCTCACCACCGGCCTGGGGCTCTCGGGGACGGACTGGCAGAGCCTCTACGCCTTCGCCGTCGGGAGAGAGGCCCCCCTCCGGACGATCGAGACCCTTCCAGGATACCCTCCATCCATCTCATCCCGCGAAAAGGTAAAATCACCCTAGCCCAATGGGGGCTCTGCGAGAGCGGTGATGGGAAGGATTGATCATGCACTACGGACCAAAAGACAAATTTTCTAACCTGCCGGCGAGGATCGCAGACCTCGGAGATCTAGCTTACAACCTATGGTGGTCCTGGCACCCCGAAGGTAGAGAGCTCTTCATGATGCTGGGGGGGAGGGCGGCCTGGAGCAGAAGCGGCCACAACCCCGTCAAGATGATGCACGAGCTCGACGACGGAATATTGAAGCTCGCGTCCCTCGACCCTCGGTTCCTCCGGTATTACGACGCCGTCATGGCGAGGTTCCTGGGGGATATGGACCCCGCTGGGGGCTGGTTTCATTCGGAGATCGCCGACCCCCGGGAGCATAGTATCGCCTACTTCTCCGCCGAGTACGGCCTCCATCACGCCCTTCCCGTCTACGCCGGAGGGCTCGGCTTTCTAGCCGGAGACTACCTGAAGGAATCCAGCGACCTGGGCGTCCCCTCCGTAGGGGTCGGCTTCATGTATCCCGAGGGTTACCTCCTCCAGAGGATCACCCCCGACGGATGGCAGGCGGGGGCCTGTGAGAGGCTGGACAGAGAGAACGCCCCGGTCCGCAGGCTCCGGGACGACGACGGAAACCCCCTCCTGGTGGATATACCCCTCCTCGACTCCCACATCTACGTCGAGGTCTGGAAGGTCCAGGTGGGGAGAAACGACCTCTACCTGATGGACACCGCCGTCGACGCCAACGACCCATGGGACCGGACGATATCGGACCGCCTCTATACCGGCGACCCCGAGCAGAGGTTGAGGCAGGAGATCGTCCTGGGCATAGGCGGGGTGCGGATACTGAAGGCGATGGGGATCAACCCTTCCGTCCTCCATCTCAACGAGGGACATCCCGCCTTCGCCATCCTGGAGAGGATCCGGGAGAAGGTCGAGGGGGGGATGGCCCTCCGGGAAGCCGAGGAGGAGGTCAGGAGGAGGACGGTCTTCACCACCCACACCCCCGTCCCCGCAGGCCACGACAAGTTCCCCTTCCCCCTGATGGAGAAGTACTTCGGGTCCTACATCCAAAAGATCGGTATGAGCCAGAGGGAGTTCTTCGAGCTCGGGATCGATCCTCGGGACCCCGCCAGCGGCTTCAACATGACCGCCTTCGCTCTCAGGATGTCCGACCATAGAAACTGCGTCAGCAGACGCCACCTCGAAGTCACCAGGGAGATGTGGCGCCACCTCTGGCCAGACCTCGACGAAGAGGATATCCCCCTGGACTACGTGACCAACGGGATCCACGTCCCCACCTGGATCGACCGGAGGCTCGGCAACGTCACCTTCATCAAGTACCTCGGCCGCGACTGGCTCGAAAAACACGACAACGCATCCATCTGGGAGCTGATCGACGAGATCCCCGACGACGTCCTCTGGAGACAGCACAGCAGGATGAAGAGATCCCTTATAAACAAGATTAACGATCGGGCGAGGGATAAGTGGAAAGACCCCGAATCCGACTCCAGGACTATAATAGCCTTTGGAACCCTCCTCGACCCTCAGGTCCTCACCCTCGGCTTTGCAAGGAGGTTCGCCTCCTACAAGAGGGCGACCCTCCTCCTGCGGGACTATGAGAGGCTCCAAAAGATCCTCACAGACCCCCGCCGCCCAGTTCAGATCATCTTCGCCGGTAAGGCCCATCCCGACGACCAGCAGTCGAAGCTCATCCTCCAGCAGGTCTACAACGCCGCCGCCGACAAGAGGTTCCAGGGGAGGATAGCCTTCGTCGAGGACTACGACCAGTACCTCGCCCAGTATCTCGTCCACGGCGTCGACGTCTGGGTGAACAACCCCAGGCCACCGATGGAGGCGTCGGGGACGAGCGGGATGAAGGCTTCCCTCAACGGCGTCCCTCAGCTGAGCGTCTTCGACGGCTGGTGGTCTGAGGGCTACAACGGCAAGAACGGATGGGGTTTCGAGGGGGCTGAGGGGGACGATAAAGACGATAGGGATGCAGCAGCCATATACGAGATCCTGGAGAAGGAGGTAGTCCCCCTCTATTACAGGGTCGACGACGGGGGAGTTCCCAGGGGCTGGGTCAGGCTGATGAAAGAGGCGATCAGGGTCACGGGGCCGAACTTCACCTCCAGAAGGATGGTCAAAGAGTACACCGAGAAGTTCTACAGACCCGCCCTGGAAGGGACGGTGGCGCGAAAAGCCCCCTAGAGGGGCTCACAACCCGCCATTATCCCCAGGATAAACGGCGACCAGATATTAAAAGGATGTTAAAAAAGATGGGAGGGGCTCAGAAGTCCTCTCCCATGTCGCCCATTCCGCCCATTCCTCCGGGCATCCCGCCCTCGCCGCCGGATTTAGAGGCGATGACATCATCGATCCTGAGGATCATCACCGCCGCCTCGGTGGCGGAGTTGATCGCCTGGGTCTTGACCCTCATCGGCTCGACGACGCCCTTCTCCTCCATGTTGATGGGGCTGCCGGTTGCCACGTCGAGGCCTGCGGTCTTTACGCCCTTCTCGTGGCTGCTTCGAAGGGCTACCAGGGTGTCGATCTGGTCGAATCCTGCGTTCTCGGCCAGGGTCTTGGGTATGATCTCCAGCGCCTCGGCGAAGGCCTCGATCGCCAGCTGCTCTCTTCCGCCGACGGTGGCGGCGAACTCTCTCAGCCTAAGGGCGAGCTCTATCTCGGGAGCGCCGCCGCCGGGCATCAGAAGACCGTCCTCCAGGGCTACGCCGACGACCCTCAGGGCGTCTTCCATGCCTCTGTCCAGCTCGTCGACGACATGCTCGGTCCCTCCCCTGAGGATGATGGATACGGACTTGGGGTTGTCGCACTCCACGACGAAGGTCATATCGTCGCCGGCGATCTTCTTCTCCTCCACGAGGCCGGCGTGGCCGAGCTCGCTCTCCGTCAGGTCGTGGATGCTGGTGACGATCCTGCCTCCGGTAGCCCGGGCGAGCTTCTCCATATCGCTCTTCTTGATCCTGCGGATGGTGTATACGCCTGCCTTGGCGAGGAAGTGCTGGGCCAGGTCGTCGATCCCCTTCTGGCAGAAGACTACGTTGGCGCCGGTGCTGACGATCTTGTTTACCATATCCTTGAGCATCGTCTCTTCCTGGTCCAGGAAGGCCTGGAGCTGGTCGGGAGAGGTTATCTCGATCTTGGCGTCAACCTCAGTCTTCTCGATCTCGATGGCGGAATTCAGGAGGGCGATCTTGGCGTCCTTTACCTTCTTTGGCATGTTGGGGTGGAGCCGCTCCTTGTCGATCACCATCCCGTACACGAGCTCGGAGTTGGTGACGCTGCCGCCGACCTTCTTCTCGACGGTGATGTTGTCCACGTCTACGGTTCCGTCCTCGTCCATGATCGCCTTGACGGCCTTCACCGAGAGCTCTGATAGCTCGTCTCTGGCGATCCCGGACCCCTTCCCGGTCATGGCGGTGACGGCGATCTTCTTCAAGAGCTCATCGTCATCTCTGGATACCTTTATCGCCATATCCTTGAGGACTCCCATGGCCTTCTCCGCCGCAGCCCTGTAGCCGGCGGCTATGACCGTCGGATGGATCTCCTGATCCAGGAGCTCTTCGGCCTTCTTGAGGAGCTCGCCCGCCAGAACCACGGCGGTGGTCGTCCCGTCTCCCACCTCGTCGTCCTGAGTCTTGGCGATCTCGACCATCATCTTGGCGGCCGGGTGCTCGATGTCCATCTCCTTGAGGATGGTTACGCCATCGTTGGTTATGACGACGTCACCCAGGGTGTCGACGAGCATCTTGTCCATCCCTTTGGGGCCTAGGGTCGTCCTGACGGCCGTCGCCACCGCCTTGGCGGCCATTATGTTTGACTTCTGAGCCTCGCGTCCGGCGGTCCTCTGACTGCCCTCTCTGAGTATGAGTACGGGGGTTCCCCCCAATCCTGCCATCTATTTTATTCCTCCATTCGAGCTGATGGCTTGGGGGTGTTTAAACTTCTATATGAACGTTTCGGGCCTTGGAGCCCCTCCGAACGGCTTCCCGGAGGGTAAGGGACCATCTGAATGAAGGGCGTGGGAGGAGAAGAATGGGAAGAGGAGCATGGAAGGAGGATAGCGAGAGAAAGAGCATGGGAAGAGGAGCCGTTTCCCAGGATTCGATATCGAGGAGTCGGCTCCGCCTCGGCCAGCTGCAAAGCTATATATATCCGGTTCGACTGTCTTCCGTCAGAATGGCCGAGACCAGCATATACGTAGTGAAGACCACAGCAAATCAGGAACGTTCCGTCGCTAACCTAATAGCCCAGTTGGCACGAAAAGAGAAGTACGACATAACGGCGCTCCTCGTCCCCGACGTCCTGAAGGGATACGTCCTGGTGGAAGCGATGGCTCCGGAGATCGTCGAGGAGGCGATACAGGGAGTACCCCACGCCCGCTCGGTGATCAGGGGGGCTTCAAGCTTCGGGGAGGTAGAGCATTTTCTGACGCCGAAACCGGCGGTGGTCGGCATAAACGAAGGTGCCATAGTGGAGCTGATCTCGGGACCTTTCAAGGGCGAGATGGCCAGGGTCAAGAGGGTAGACATCGGAAAAGAGGAGATCACCGTAGAGCTCTTCGAGGCGATGGTACCCATCCCCATAACTGTGAGGGGTGACCACGTCCGCGTGCTCAGCAAAGATGAGATTCAGAGGTGAATTTCTTGGCCAATTTTATAGAAGTGTTGGTACCTGGCGGAAAGGCCAGCGCAGGACCCCCCCTGGGCCCCGCACTAGGACCCCTGGGTGTCAACGTCGCAGAAGTAGTAAAGAAGATCAACGAGGCTACAGCAGATCTAAACGGGATGCAGGTCCCGGTGAAGGTCACGGTGAAGAGCAGGACCGAATACTATGTGGATGTAGGAACTCCTCCCACCTCAGCTCTGGTCCTCAAAGAGGCAGGGCTGGAGAAAGGATCCGGCAACGCCCTCCAGGCCGTCGGTAACCTCACCATGGATCAGGTCGTCAAGGTCGCGGGGATCAAGAAGAACAACCTTCTTTCCGTCTCCCTGAAGGGGGCTGCCAAAGAGGTCATCGGAACCTGCGGTACCATGGGGATCACCGTAGAGGGGATGGCGCGGAAGGAAGCCCAGGCTGCCGTCGATGAGGGAAGGTTCGATGACCTCCTGGCATAGACGAAAACTTATTATAGAGGATTGCAGACGGAATCAGGACTCTCTTTTTGAGACGCCGTAGTAGACCTCAAGTCGTGGACTACGGAGGATTGAGATGAATAAGACGATAGAGGAAGCCGTCAGAAAGGCGATCTTGGAGGCCCCTGAGAGGAGGTTCAATGAGAGCGTCGACCTGGCGATTAACTTGCAGAACATCGACATGAGCCTGCCTGCGAACAGGGTGGATGAGGAGATAATCCTCCCCCACGGCCGCGGCAGGGCTGCAAAGATAGCGGTATTCGCCCGGGGGGAGACCGCCCTTCTGGCCCAGCGAGCCGGCGCCGATCTGGTGATATCTCCAGAGGAGCTGGCGGAGCTGGGGGACGACAAGAAGCGAGCGAGGAAGATCGCCGACGAGTACACCTACTTCATCGCAGAGACGAGCTTCATGCCGACGATAGGCAAGAAGCTCGGGCCCATCCTGGGAAAGAGGGGGAAGATGCCCATGCCACTGCCCCCAAACGTGGACGTCACCCCCATAATAAAGAGGCAGAGGAACCTGGTGAGGGTGAGGTCTCGGGACCGGCTCACCTTCCATCTGGGCGTCGGCTCCAGGGATATGGACGTCCAGAAGATCGCGGAGAACGTAGAGACCGTCACGACCAAGCTCGAACAGACCCTCAAGGACGGCAAGCAGAACCTGAAGTCCGTCTACGTCAAGACCACCATGGGTCCCTCGATAAAGGTGATTTGAAATGTCCGTTCAGGCACGCCATACAGAGCACGTCCCGGAATGGAAGATCCGTGAGGTAGAGGATCTGGTGGAGAGGATAAACTCGTCGCCCGTCGTGGGGCTTGTCGGCTTGACTGATATCCCCGCAAAGCAGATCCAGGATCTCCGGGCGGAGATGAGGGATATCGCCACCATAAAGATGGTGAGAAACAACATCTCCCGCCGGGCGATAGAGAAGTGCTCCGATGACCTCCTGCCTCTGGCAGACGGCATCGAAGCCCAGACGGCCTTCATCTTCACCGAGATCAGCCCCTTCAGGCTCGCCAAGATGCTGGAGGAGAAGAAGAGGCCGATGCCGATAAAGGCCGGCGGTAGGGCCCCCACCGATATAGTCATTGAAAAGGGGGATACGCCCTTCTCACCCGGCCCCATGGTCGGCAAGCTCCAGTCCGCTGGAATTCCTGCAGCCATAAAGAGCGGCAAGGTGGTCATCAACGAGACGAAGGTGGTGGCCGAGGAGGGCGACGTCGTATCAGCCCAGCTCGCCGAAGTCCTGGCTGCGATGGAGATATTTCCGAGGGAGGTGGGGCTACAGCTCCGGGCGGTCTACGAGGGCGGCCTCGTATACAGGGCGGAAGATCTCGCCATCGACATAGACGGCATCATATCTCAGATGAGCAAGGCCTCAGCCCAGGCTCTGGGCCTCGCAGTCGAGATAGGATACGCAACCCCGACGACCATAACCCCCATCATCCAGAGGGCGGCCTCCAAGGCCAGAAACCTGGTATTGGATTGCGGGATACCAGTCCCCAGCATGATGGAGGCGCTCCTCGCAAAGGCGGCGTCGGATGCGGCGATGCTAAGAAGCCTCGCAGAAGGCGGTCCGGCGGCAGCTCCGGCAGCAGCCCCGGCGGAGAAGACCGAAGAGAAGGCCGAAGAGGCCGAGAAAGAAGAGAGCGAAGAGGCCGGACTTGGCGGACTGTCTGCCCTGTTTGGTTGATCGAGAGAAAGAGGTGGATTAAGATGGAATACGTATACGCAGCATTAATGCTTCACAGCTCAGGCAAAGATGTGTCCGAGGAGGGCATAAAGACCATACTCAGCGCGGTGGGAGTCACCCCCGACGAGATCAGGATCAAGGCGCTCGTCTCCGCCCTGGAGGGCGTGGACATCGAGGACGTCCTCTCCAAGGCCCCGACGATGGCGGCCGCTGCAGCCCCTGCGGCGGCAGCGGCAGCCACAGCTGCAGCTCCGGCGGAGGAGGCCGAGGAAGATAAGGAAGAGGCTGAAGAGAGCGGGATCGAGGGTCTCGGCGCCCTCTTTGGCTGAAGCCTCTCCCCCTTTTTTCTTTTTTCCTTCCTTTCTTGTAGCTCCCGTCCTCTCCTCTTTTATCCCCGGCGCCGTCTGACGATATCCGACCAGACGCCTTCGATCAGGCCTAAATCGTCGAAGAGACCCGGGCAAAGATTAAGTCAAGAGATGATCAAAGCGAGATCTGAAGACCACTGAAATGACGGTGATGGTATGACCATATCTGATAAATCTATAATTCTCGTCCTGACGGTGACCTCGGCCCTGGCCGTCATCCTCGCTCCAGCAGCCGTTGCCGAGGAAGGTCCATCGGAAGAGAAAGCTATAGAGAGGGATCTGATCTGGAGCCTCCTCCGGGCGGAGGATGCTGTGAGCGAAATCCTCGCCGAGATGGACAGGTCCCTCCTGGAGGCGAGCCTCGCCCTCTCTCTCGTCGGTATAGAGGGGCCGGAGGCCCGAGAGGTTCTCGAAGAGCTCGGAAGGTTGGGCCCCTTTGTGGTGGACTGCATAACCATCGACCTTAACGGGACGATCCTGGAGGTGGCGCCCGAGGAGTACAGCTTCGTCCTGGGTGAAAGGATAGATCAGCAGGAGCATATAAAGCGGCTCCTCTCCACCAGAAGGCCCGTCGGCCTCGCCTACATAGAGAGCGTCGAGGGATTTTACGCCATGGACTTCGCCTCGCCGATCTTCGATGAAGAGGGGAGGCTCGTCGGGGCGGTGACGGTCCTCGTCAGCCCGACAGTCCTCTTCGGCGATGCCCTCGCCCCCCATCAGCCGGAGGGGGGCGCCAAGATCTGGGCGATGACCCCCTCCGGGACGATCGTCTACGACCCCGACGCCGACCAGATAGGAAGAAACACCTTCAGCGACCCCCTCTTCAGAGAGTTCCCCGAACTCTTGGCGGTCGCCGAGAGGGTGAAGATGGAGAGGTCGGGGAAGGGTGTCTACAGGATATTCGAGACGGCAAGGGGGGTCTATTGGACGACGGTCTACCATCAGGGAAGTGAGATGAGGCTTCTTCTGAGCGTCGACTTATGATCTATCAGGGGTCCTGCGGGACCGTCGAGATAGCCCTCCATGGCCAAATCGGATATTGGGAGTTGGGGTGCAGATTAGAGAAGATTCCAGCGAGGACGAAAGGGAGGAGAGGAGAATACGACGGTAGAAGAACAGGGGAAGGCGAGAGGAGAAGAATAGGAGAATACAGCAGAGCAGGGCGGCACCGCCGCCCCCTCGCGTTCTCCGATAGGTGATCCGAGTGGCTTTCCCGCCCCTCTCTCCGTCCGCCTCGCCTAGAAGAGGACGAGGTGCGAGATCTTCAGATCGTATCGAGCTTCTCTATGCCGATCTTCTTCACGTTCGGCTTCCAGATCTCCTTGGGCATCCAGTCGGGGGCGTTGGAGGGCTTCACCACCAGGTTCCTCTCCCCTTGGAAGATGTGAACCTTCTTCGTTCCCCTCTCCCGGAGCCTGATGTCGGTGTATCCGCGGTTTGCAGCCTTCAAAGCCGCCTGTCTCGGCTGTTTTCCCGTGAAAACGCCTATCTCGTTTCCTGAAGCGTCTCTCAACGCGAAGTTTCTTTTATTGGTCATATTTTTATACCTCTCATTATCCCTATGCAGTGGAGGTTATGTCCCGATGCATCCCTATATATCAAGAACACTTATATTAATCTTTTGTCCGATCGAATATTTTCTTCGAAGTACTCGGGGTGGGGCGGCTTGATTTTGATCCTGCGACGTCGCATGGATGAACGGTGCGACCCTCCGGGATGAAGCCCCTGGAATCCGGAAGTCCTTCCCTGGGGAATGATATTTATTTGGATGAGGGCGTCTATATCATATGTCTTGGGTTGTCTGGTTCACAGGCCTTCCTGGCTGCGGAAAGACCACCATCGCCCAGAGGGCCAAGGAGAGGCTGGCAGAGCGGGGGATAGCCGTCAGGGTCCTGGAACTGGACGAGATCCGCCGGGTCATCACCCCGGAGCCGACCTACACCGACCAGGAGAGAGAGGTGGTCTACGCCAGCCTCGCCTATATGGCGAAGCTCCTCTCCGAGGCCGGAACGAACGTCATCGTCGATGCCACCGCCAACAGGCGCAGATACCGGGACCTGGCGAGAAGACTGATCCCCCAGTTCGCGGAAGTATACGTCAAGGCCTCCCTTGCGACCTGCATCGAGCGGGAGCAGGGGCGCAAGGCCGTATACTCCCCCCGGGGGATATACGCCAAAGCTGGTGAGGTGGGAGCAACAGTGCCGGGGGCCGACGTCGCCTACGAGGAACCGATAGATCCCGGAGTGGTGGTGGACGCTGAGGGGGTGGATCCTGACCAGAACGCTGAAGCGGTCGCGGTCTGGATCCTCGAAAACTTCGAAGATAAGGGATGAGATCTACAGCTGGAAAGGTTAATATCAGGACACTCATCTCATCTCGTATGGAGGAATTAAATTGAGATCAGATGCTGGCTTCGTCGGATTTGACGGAACGGAGAATAAGAGAACGATCCTGGCCATCGACGCCGTGAAGAAGGCCGGGGGGATCGAGGGCGACCTGAACGTCCTCCTCCGAAAGCCTCACGGAAGGGCGAAGAGCGTCCTCTCCAAGCTGGTCAGGCTCTGCGACGTCCAGGCCTACGTCTCCGACGCCGCCGACCAGGGTAAGTGGGAGAGCGCTGGATTCTCCATCCGGGGCGGCTATCAAGACTTCTTCGAGGACTCCGACTTCATCATGGTGGGGACCCCGGGGGACCAGGAGGCCCCCTACGTCGAGGCGGGGCTGGCCCACGGCTCCACCGTATCCCTGATGGGAGGGGCCCACAGGGACAAGATAAGGGCGGCTCTCGAGGAGAAGGGGTTCGAGATCACCGACGACCTCGAGGCTGACTTCAGCCGGGAGTTCTTCTTCGGGCTTGAGAACTATGAGCTCTTCACCAAGGCGAGGCCGAAGGTGATCCAGTGCACCAGCTGCAACACCACCGGGATATGCAGAGCGTCTCTTGCAGCCCGGCCCCTGGGGCTGAAGATGATCCTCGGAAACATCGACCGAAGGCAGGGCGACCCCCACACCGTCGTCAGGGCATCTCCTTCCGCCGCCTCCATCGGCAAGGGTGTGGGCCACCAGGGTACCGACGCCGGGACTATCTTCGAGGAGGTAGAATACAGCATCCGGGCTTCGAAGATCCCGACGACGGTCCCCCATACCAGCTTCCTCGAGTTCGTCTTCGAGGGGGATGTGGCTCCCGAGGAGTTTCTGGAGAGCCTCGCCAGCACTAGAGAGGTCGTCGTCTTCCCGTACGCCGACGAGGGAGGGCGCAAGCACGAGTGGACGAGCGAGATCCTCGAGGCCTTCCTCACCGGGTTTGAGCGGCCGATATCTCCGGAGATCTTCGAGCTGCTCTTCTCCGATGCCATAATCCCCGTCAAGCTCGGCGACTACACCATCCTCCAGGGGGTTATGATGGTCGAGCAGATGTCCATCGCCGTCCCCAACCACGTCGAGTCCTACCTCCTGAACGCCGGCTACTCGGCGGAGAAGGTCCACAGCACCGTCGACGAGGCCCTATCTTGCGTCCACGGGGTCTGGCCTGACCGCCTCTCCACCTGAGCCGACATAACCCATGTCCGACGACCCGATACGAGGCGGCCTCTCCGGAGACAAGGTCCTCCTGGGAGGAGAGGCGACGGAGGAGCTTTACGGCCAGGGGTCCTTTGGAAGGCCCGTCGATGGGGGGCTTCAGCTATCCCTGGTGGAGGCTGCCTACCTCCTGGACCGGAGCAGGATCGCAGTCCGCCTCGAGGGGGTGGACCTCGACTTCCGATCCTTCTTCGAGAAGGCTACAGCGATAGAAGCCGGTTTTGAGTTCAGGTACGTCGTATACAAAGACCTCCGGGAGAGGGGCTACTACGTCCAGCCAGGGGTCACCGACTTCCGGGTCTATCCCAGGGGCGGAAAGCCGGGAAAGACCCCCGCCGAGTTCTACGTCCGGGTATTCTCCGAGAGGCAGCCGGTACCTCTAAAGGATCTGGTGGAGCCTATGAAGGTCACAAGGCAGATGAGAAAGAGGCTGATGCTGGCTGTCGTGGACGAGGAGAGCGACATAACCTTCTACGAGGCGCGGGAGAGGGAGCTGAAAGGGGATATGAAGGTCGAGGTCGGGGGGGGCACCGCCACCCTCCTGGAGGACAGGGTGATGCTCTGGGACCCCGAATCCTCTGAGAGGATCCACGAGGGCGGGTTCTACGGGAAGCCCGGCGGCGGGAGGCTTCAGCTATCCCTGGTGGAGTCGGCTTATCTCCTTGAGAAGGGCCTCCTCGGGATCGTCGATCGGTCTGGCGAGCCTCTCAGCCTCGAAGAGTTCGTAAGACGATCCCGGTCCGTAGAGGATGACTTCGATATGAAGCACCGGGTATACCGGGACCTCCGGGAGAAAGACCTGGTGGTCAAGACCGGATTCAAGTTCGGTAGCCACTTCCGGGTCTATAAGAGGGTGGAGAGCTCAAGGAAGGTCCCCCACTCCGAGTACCTCGTCCACTCCATCCCCGAAGACCACGTATTCCACCTCCCCGTCGTCTCCCGGGCGGTCAGGCTCGCCCATAGCGTTAGGAAGGTGATGGTCTTCGCCCGCGACGAAGGTGGCATGGTGAAGTACTTGGAGATCGGAAGGCTGAAGCCCTGAAAGCCGTCGCGATATTTCGAAGATACGACCTTAACCCATCGATGATATGATCTCCCTAGATATCAAAATCCTCAGGCTCTTTTCTTCCCGACACCTTCTATCGCCTTCTGTAGGTACCTCGCAGGACCCTCTAAGGCTGATCGAGGAGGGCAACTCCAGTCTAAAAGAGGGAGATCTGGATCTCGCCCTCACCTCCTACCAGAGGGCAGCCCGGATCCGTCCCTCCGGCTCCGCAGAGAGAAGGTCGGCTCTCGTCCTCGGCATGATGGGAAGGTACATGGAGGCGATCGGATCCCTCGACCGGGCGGCGGAGATGGAGCCCCTCGATCCCCTGCCTTGGATCTTTCGGGGTTTCATCTTCTGGCGGCTTGAGAGGTGGCAGGAGGCGACCGCCAGCTTCGAACGGGCGGTCGCCCTCCGTCCGGAGGAGGGATACGCCCGCTACTGCAGGTCCATCTCGGTGGAGGAGATGAATAAAAGGAGAGTTCGTCGATTCTGATAAATGGAGACGCCGTCGGTCCTGAGATCCTGAAGATGAGGATCTGGGATCTCCGGGATCCGAGGGCTATCCGGCGGCGACGGATAGATGGACTCGGCGGGATTCGAACCCGCGGCCTTTACCTTGCGAAGGTAACGATCTACCCCTGATCTACGAGCCCTATGCAAAACTCAAGACCGCCAAAGGAGGGGGTTTTAAAGGAGCCCTACCCCTTCAACCTCTACCGACTGGACTCCCTCGACGGACGCTACGGCGGCCTCCAGCCCGTCGGTTCCTGTGACCCCTTCCGCCAGGATCACCGCCACCATAAGGGCCTTCAGGCCAAAGGCTATCGGCTCTTCTGCGAAGCCGTGAAGCCTTGCGCCCTCGGGAAGGACGGCCTTGATCTCATCCTTGAGCCTCTCCATATCTACCTCGGTCCCCTCGGGCATAACCTTCAGCTTAGCGGCAACCTCACCCACAAATATCACCTCAGGGACCCACAAACCCACAGTTGGGACAGGTATAGGAGTTGCTCTGCTTTCTGCACCTATTACACCTCATAATTATCTCCCCACAGTCGGGGCAGGGGAACCTGGCGCCTATAGGCCCGATCAACGTCACTCCGCATGACATGCATCTATCTGATTTCTCCGTCATGTTACTCTCTCTTTCGTGCTCTGATCGATCCTCGGGTATAAACTTTCCCTTACGTCAGGACCGGATCGACCAACACCTCGCCCTCTTATAAGGGTTCCGCCCTTCCCCATCTTCAGGTTCGCGATGAACCGGTCGGGAACCCTCCCGTCCATCACCAAGCAGCTCCGTCCCGAACTCCTCAGGATCTGAAGGGATCCCTGGTCTATGCACGTCTTCTCTCCTATGAGGGATTCTGCCGGGATCTCAGCGGCGATTCGACCGTCCAAGATCACCCCCTCGACGTCGGTGGCCTTGATGAAGTCGGCGGCGAGCCTTCCGGCTACGAGGGCGGCGACAGAGTCGGAGGTGTAATTCCAGTTCCGCAGAAGGCCCCGGTCGTCTCTCATCAGAGGACGGGAGGGGAGGAGGACGTCTACCCCGGAGGCTGGCGGTCTTATCTCGTCTGTCAGAGCAGCTCCGGTACCGTCTGCGAGAAAGTGGGCGTACTCTTCCATGGCCAAAATGGCCATCCAGTGAGCAGCCTCATCAGATAGACCGTATTTGTCGTATAACTCCCTCACCAGATCCGTCATGGGACCCCCCCCGGGGACGACGAGGAAGGAGGGCCCACCGCCGGAGAGGGAGACAAGGCGCCTCACGATATCTCTTGAAACGTCGATAAGACTTCCGCCGATCTTGATTATGGAGAAGTTCATGGGAGAGGATGAGCCTTGCGAGTATTTCTCTTCAGCGGATCTGAAGTTCACTTGAGGAGGGCTGAGGTGAAGAAGAAGAGCGCAAAAGCCGATTTTGGATGTAGGGTAAAGGAGGGAGACTAAGTACATCGACTTTTGCTAATGTAGTCCACGTCATTTGTCGAATATAAGCTTTTCGGTGGGGCACTGCATTTAAGTCTATATAAGTCTTCTCCTCCCCATGGATACGCCTTCGCTGGCCGTTGATGCCCTCATCCTCTTTGGGGACGGGATAGTTCTGATAAGAAGGGAGAACCCGCCCTACCGGGGTAGGTACGCTCTGCCCGGAGGGTTCGTGGAGGTGGGGGAGACGGTCGAAGAAGCCGTCCGGCGGGAGGCGAAGGAGGAGACGGGGCTGGATATCACCCTCTTGAAGCTGGTGGGGGTCTACTCGAAGCCTGATCGAGACCCCCGGGGGCATGTCGTCTCCGTATGCTACCTCGCCTGGGGGAGGGGGAAGATATCGGCGGGGTCGGACGCCTCGGCTGCGGAGGTCGTCAGCCCCGAGTATCTGCCGCCCCTGGCCTTCGACCACGCCACCATAGTCAGGGACGGGCTTGAGAAGCTTTAAGACCTCCGGGGGGAGGAAGGTGGTCTTGAATGGCCGATGATATCAGGGAGATCATAGAGAAGTACGCCCTTCAGAACGCCGTGAAGTACAGGGCCGCGCCCCAGGCAGGAGCGGTGATGGGAAAGCTGATGGGTGAGCGCCCCGACCTGCGGGGGAGGGCGAAGGAGGTAGCGCCGATGGTAGCCTCGGTCCTCTTGGAGGTGGCAGAGGGAGGGCCGGAGGAGTGGAAGAGCCGCCTTGCAGAGATCGCACCGGAGCTCCTTACAGAGCTTGGAGGTAAGAGAGAGCCGGATAAGGGGCTCGCCGACCTCTCCGGCGCCGAAGGCGGCGTCGTCATGAGGTTCGCCCCCAACCCCAACGGTCCGCCGACGATCGGCTCCGCCCGGGGGATCATCATCAACTCCGAGTACGTCAGAAGGTACGGCGGGAAGTTCCTCCTCCGCTTCGACGACACCGACCCCGTCAACAAGAGGCCGATGCCCGAGGCCTACGGCTGGTACCTCGAAGACTGCCGGTGGCTGGGGGCTGTCCCCGACGAGGTGATCATCGCCAGCGACCGTCTCCCTGAGTACTACAGAGTGGCTGAAGAGCTGATAAGGAGGGGCGGAGCCTACGTCTGCCGGTGCGATCAGGCTGCCTTCAAGGCCCTGAAAGACGGTGCAAAGCCCTGTCCCCACCGGGGCACCAGCCCCGAAGAGAACATCTCCCTCTGGGGAGAGATGATGAGCGGCGGCCTTGGGCCCGGCGACGCGGTCCTGAGGATAAAGACGGATATCCTCCACAAGGACCCGGCCCTCCGGGACTGGGGCGCCTTTCGGATCGTCACCGCCGACCACCCGAGGGTCGGTGATAGGTACCGGGTCTGGCCGCTCCTAGACTTCGAGTCCGCCGTCGAGGACCACCTCCAGGGGGTGACCCACATCCTCCGGGGAAAGGACCTGATGGACAGCGAGCGGAGGCAGAGGTACCTCTACGACCACATGGGCTGGGATTACCCGAAGACGATCCACTGGGGTAGGATCAAGATCCACCAGTTCGGCTCCTTCAGCACCTCCGCCCTCCGGCGGGCCCTGGAGGCGGGGGAGTACTCCGGCTGGGACGACGCCCGGATGCCCACGGTCCGGGCCCTCCGGCGGCGGGGGATCCGCCCCGAGGCGCTCCGAAAGTTCATGATCGAGCTCGGGGTCGGGGAGACGGACATCAGCATCAGCATGGACTCGGTCTACGCCGAGAACAGGAAGATCGTCGACCCTTCGGCACGGAGGCGGTTCTTCGTCAAGGACCCGGTGGAGATAAAGATAGAGGGAGAGATCCCCGAGGTCGCAGCCGCCCCCTTCCACCCGACCCTGGACCTGGGCTTTCGCGAGATACCCGCGGGCCCGAAGCTCCTCGTCTCCGCCGACGACCTCTCCGACCTGAAGGTGGGAGCAAGCCTCCGGCTCAAAGACCTCTCCAACATCGAGATTTTGAGCCTTGATCCGCTTCAGGCGATGGCGATCGGGACCGACCCCCACCAGGCGAAGGAGATGCGGCTGCGGATCATCCACTGGGCTCCCCCCGACGGCGTCCCCGTCCGGGTGATGCGACCCGACGGCGTCGACTCCGGGATAGGTGAGGTCGGGATCGGAGAGGACCTGGACAGGGTCGTCCAGTTCGAGAGGTACGGCTTCGTCCGGATCGATTCCGTCTCGCAGGACGGGGTAGTTGCCTACTTTGCCCACCGGTGAGGGCGTCAATTAAGGTGGAGTGTTATTGTGAACTCGAGAGAGATCGCCCTCACGGGCCTCCTGATAGCCCTCGCCTGGTCGGTCCACTACCTGATGAGGTTTACGGGATCGATCACCGGGGACCTGCAGTTCGGGATATCGATATCCTTCTACTGCCTCATCGTCCTTCTGATCCGGATGTCCCTCTCGCAGGCCTCCATTGTGGGCCTCGCCACCGGCCTCGCCCTCGCCACCGCCACGGCCGCCCCCTTCCCCCTCGCCAATGTCCCTGCCCACATGGCGGGGATCGTCTCCTGCAAGATCGCCGCAGATAGACTGAGGGGTGAGGACGGCTCTCTGCGGCCGGGGGCGGTCTCGGCCGCTGTCGTCATCGCGACGGCCTCAAGCTTCCTCGCCTTCGTCCTCGCCAGCTACTATGGTATCCTCTCGTTTCCAGAGCTGGCCCGGGGAGGCGCCGGGATAGTCGAGGCGATAGCCGACGGGAGGATCGGCCTCGTCGGATTCGTCATCCCTTCCCTTCTGAAGGTGGGGCTTCCGACGATGGCTTGTTCGATGACAAGTCTCTATTCGAGTGAGACCACGATGCAGCAGTTAGTGAATCCCAACTCGAAAATCCAGGATGCTTCAGCTTGGCTCTTCACTACCTAAACTCCGGGGCAATTAATAACTATGGACCCACCGATAGCGAATAAATACGAGACCTAGTTAATAAAATTATTACTATGTATCGGGGGTAATTAGGCTTAATGGTATCGTATTTAGCCCGCATAGTTATTAAACTTGCGGAGTTTAGGTCACTATTCTGTGTGGGTAACACCAGGATAGCGATAAGCTGACTCGATCATTTGAATACCTGCCATGAATTCCGTTCCTGAGTTACCAGGTAATGATACCAGCGAGCAGCCCCATTTTTATCCCTCAAGACTCGGTGGATCTGCTACTCGGAATGTTGCTACCTCTCGATTTTTTTCTTAACCAATGATCAGTGATCTAAAGTCAAAAGTACCGAGCCAATTCTATTAAGAGATGAAAAACAAAAAGGTATAAATAATACATAACCATTTTCAATTTGTCCCACTAAATCAGAACAATTGAGGTGAGAGAGTGCATATAACATGGGTGAAAGCTGGAAAAATTATCGGATTCCCATTGCTCCTGCTTTTTATAATCTCGGTTATGGTATTACCTTGGGCCATCATTTCGGCGGCGTCCCCAGGTCAGGATGGCTATCCGAGGTCGATTGTCGATGGAACAGGCACCGAAGTCATAATCAGCAAACCTCCTGAAAGGGTATTTGAAATAAGTACAGGACTAACAGCAAAGACTATGTTCATCTTTGGTGACATAGAGAAGATCGTCGGCAAAGGAGGAAACGCGCTTGGAGCGAGTAAAACAGAATATACTTATCACGGAAAGACGTATAGCACAGAGTCTTATCCGATAGAAGCAATACTATCGCCTGAAATCAGGGATGTTCCCTATTCTGGTTACGGTTGGCCGCCGAATTATGAAACTATAGCGAACACGGATCCGGATATCATAATAGTAAGCACAAGATCCTGGAGTCGTGAAGGAGGGGATGCAGAACGAAAGGCCATCGAAACGATGAGGCAACTCGGAGTTCCAGTGGTTGTATTAAATGAGGTCGGTGCTTACGATCAGGACGAGACCAAAGTGGTCTATAAGGAAATAGAGCTATTAGGTGAGATCTTCGACAAGGAAGACCAGGCTCAAGACATAATCGCCCTATTGGAAGAGCAAGTCCAGTTCGTTAAGGATAGAACAAAGGACATTCCCGAAGACGAAAAAAGGACTTTCTTATACGCTGGAATCTCTACCAGGGTCCCAGGCCTGGGCGGCGGGATAAGTTATGTAACAGGCGCTGACCAGCTTGAATCGATACTCATTGAGGATCTGATCAATGCAAAGAACGCATTCAGAGGAAAAGGTCGCCAGATTATGTCTCCTGAACAGATCATAGCTTTGGACCCGGATGTTATCCTCTTGCCTACGGCACAGGGGGTCCACACGCCCGACGAACTTTATTATGACGAAAGGTTCACAGCCCTCCAAGATCTCAGAGCGATCAGAGAAAGGAATGTTTACGGGTTGCCCTTAATAGCCTACAGGACTGAAAGACTTAGCTTTCCTGTGACCCTGATGGTCGAGGCGAAGGCGATCTACCCTGAGAGGTTTGAGGATGTAAATGTCGGTGAGTGGGTGGATGAGTACCATAGAAAACTCTACGGCGTTGATGAAGAAACGATTCATGAAATCAAGAAGAGACTTTGTCTGGAGTGGATGGACGATGCGGGATATTAATTAATCCCAATATTTTCATCTTTTTCGAGTCTAGCCAAGAATAGAGGAGATATTAAGGTGATTCACAGATGGTAGAAAATATGAAACGCTACAGCATATTGGAGCGTCTGGGCTATGAGCGAATAGAGGGATTTTCTGAAGAAAGAAAAATAATTACTCTTATATCTCTATTCGCTTTGATGATCATAACCGCAACGATTTCTATATCACGCGGAGTTTATGATATATCGGTGATCGACGTCTACATGATCGTCTTAGCCCATCTATCACCTTATGGCGACGTGTCGACTATCAATCATCTACATAACACTATCGTCTGGGATCTAAGGGTTCCGAGAATTCTTTTAGCAATAACTGTCGGCATCGCTCTTGCAACGGCAGGTGCAATATTCCAGGGCTGCTTCAGAAACCCTCTCGTAGAGCCCTACATTCTTGGGGTATCATCGGGCGCGGCGTTCGGCGCGTCTCTTGGAATCGTATTTTATCAGTTCTTCCTCTCAGTCCAGGTATCAGCCTTTATATTCGGATCGGTGGCGGTAGCCCTGACCTATATCCTGGCAAGAACCAGGGACGAAACGCCCATCGTTACTCTGATCCTCGCTGGAGTAATCATCGGTTCGGTCTTCTCGGCACTGGTATCCATTATGAAGTACATATCCGACGACAGCGCCCTAAGAGGGATCGTTTTCTGGCTGATGGGCGGCTTTTACTTCGCTTCGTGGAAAGATGTCTATCTAGTCACCCCGATTGTAGTAGCATCATTTCTTGTATTGTGGTTTCTCGGTTGGAAGCTTAACATCCTTTCCATGGGGGACGAAGAAGCGAGAACCCTAGGAGTCAACCCCGAAAAGTATAAGCTGATACTGGTTTCGATTGCTACTCTAATCACATCTCTTGCGGTCTCCACGGTAGGTATCATCGCCTGGGTTGGACTAATGATGCCTCATGCAGCGCGACTTATACTGGGCCCAGACAATCGGTTTGTAATACCGGCGGCAGCGATGCTAGGCGGGATGTACCTCATCGTCTGTGATACCATGGCAAGAACACTGACCTCAGCAGAGATTCCTGTGGGGATAATAACATCGATTTTAGGGGCTCCTTACCTCTTCTACCTCTTGAGAACGAGAGGTCGCGCAATATTTGGGTGAGTTTAATGCTTAATGTAAAAGATCTGTGTTTCAACTACGGAAATTTACCCGTTTTCGAGGGATTATCCTTCAACGTCGAGGAGAGCGAACTCTGCGGACTCTTCGGTCCGAACGGCTGTGGAAAGACGACTCTTTTTAAATGCTGCCTTAAATTTCTGAAGTTCCACCGGGGCTCAGTAACCATGGACGGCATTGACATCTCCGGCCATCGTATCGAGAATATGGCAAAACTTGTCGCCTACGTTCCACAAGAGCATAAGCCTCCTTTTCCTTACCTGGTTAAGGAGGTAGTTCTGATGGGAAGGACACCGCATCTGCGGAGCGTGTTCGGGATTCGCAGAAAGGACAAGGAACGAGCGTTGGAGGCGCTCGATGTCCTAGATATAGTCCATCTAGCAGATCAGCCCTATAATCAGCTTTCAGGGGGACAGCGCCAAATGGTGCTGATGGCAAGAGCGATCGCTCAGGATACTAAGATCATGCTCTTAGACGAGCCCACCTCTGCATTGGACTTCAGCAACCAGATAAGAATCTGGGACATAATGCGACGGTTAGCTAAAGAAGGAATCACCATCCTAGCTTGCAGCCACGACCCCAATCATGTATCCTGGTTCTGCAACAAAGTTGTAGTTATGAACAGGAACGGGATAGTCGCTGAGGGCTCGCCTCACCAAGTAATCACAGAACCGATCTTGGATGAGATATATCATCGGGGCATATGCGCTGTCAGGAACCTAGGCGAAACAAGAATGGTAATGCCCAGAAATGTGGCAGAAAGGAAGCTTGATGAAATATCTGTCGAGAACCGGATAGGTATACAATACGCTATGCCGATTGAGGGGGCAGGGATCAGATGACCGCACATATGGTTGATTATAACGAAGTGTGGAGTGACCATATGAAGAGAAACAGAGAGGTAAACTCCGCACGCGACTGCTCTCGCATCTGGGAGAGCAGGGATAATGCTCTCAGGTTCTGGAATATATTCCAGGAGAACAGGGATCGGGTCGAGAAAACGATTGCTGGAACCTATTTCACTCCAGAGTCTCGGGTCCTGGACATCGGGGCAGGTCCCGGCACCCTTGCTATCCCCTTCGCCCAGCGAGTCGCTCACGTCACTGTTGTCGAGCCTGCTGAGGGTATGCTCTCCGTCCTGCGGGAGAAGATGGCCGAAGAGGGTGTGGATAACATCGCAATAGTCCAAAAACGATGGGAGGATGTGAACGTGAATGAGGACCTGGAACCTCCTTATGATGTTGTGATCGCTTCATTCTCCTTGGGTATGCAAGACATAGAGGCGGCGATTGAAAAGATGACTGAGGCGGGCAACGGTCGGATCTACCTCTACCACTTCGCTGGAGAAACCCCTTGGGATCGGGATTGTAAGGACCTATGGCCGAGGCTTTATGGAAAGGAGTACCGTCCCGGCCCAAAGAGCGATATACTCTACAACGTTCTCTACCAGATGGGGATATACCCCCACGTTCGGACCTTCCGGCTCCAGCACGCCCAGAGATTCGCCACCGAAGAGGAGGCGATGCAACACTTCTGCCATCAGTACGGTGTGACGACGGCGGAGCAGGAGGCGATCGTGAGGGAGCACCTCGCCCAAGTACTCCAGGCAGAGAGCGCGGGGCTCGTCCTGCCGGGATCATCTACTAGGGTGAAGATTTGGTGGGAGATCGAGTAGTCGGCAGATATCAACGCCAGTCTAATTCTGCCCAATTATGACGACATAAATCCGTCCACCTGCAAATGCCTGAGTCTCAACTCATGGGTTGTGCTGATGCTGGACGTGGAGGAGTTCCTCGTGTTGCGAGATTTTTTTTCACCCAGGGATTGAGCATAAGTTAGATCGCCTGAAAGACATGTCATATCTGGGTGACGGTTCGTAAGTACATACATTATCAAGTTTCTCCTACTCCTCGATGAGAAATGCCACGTCCACCCTTCGCGAACGCGATCCTCTCGCCGATCCTCTACGCCGGAGCCGTCTGGATCAGGTCGAGATGGCGGCCTTAGAAACCTCGACTGGTGAAAGGATGATGGTGGGATGGAGGAAGGTGAGGGAGGGATGAGGAAAGGTGAGGGAGGGATGATGGAAGGAAGGTGCGGGGTTTTGGAGGTGACCATCATCCCAGGGGAGAAGGAGTGCGAACTCTGCGGAGGAGGAGGGAAGATCCTGGTCAGAAGGGCGATCTGCACCGAAGCCCTGGAGGAGACGAAGATCTGCCCCGGGTGTGGCGGCGGTGGCCAGGGCCGCAGCCGCCCCTCATCCGGCGGATGGCGGCGGATCTTGAGCCTTCTGCGGCTCTGATGACGGGGCCGTCTCAAGACCCGGGACCTTTTTTTGCGCGCTTATTTCATCTTCGCCGTCTTCGGGCGGCTTACCTCTGAAATGCCCGTCTATCCAGCCGGTACCCCTTTACAGATACCCCAGCCCCGAGGCCGCCGCCACCAGGAAGGCGGCGAGGGCCGCCGTCATCCCCGCCTTCAGCATCTTCTGGGCCCTGGGAGCGTCCCCCTGGAGGATCCTGGCGAGGGCCACAAGAAATAGGAGGTCTGCGACGGTGACGGCGACGATGTAAGCCTTCCCCAGGGGGGCGAGGTAGCTTAAGACGATCGCAGCGACAACGAAGAGGGCGGCGAGGAAGGACGACCTCCTCTCGCCGATGACTATCGGCAGGGTCCTGGCGCCGCTGGCGCTGTCGCCGGGGACGTCTTCGATGTCCTTCTCGATCTCCCTTGCCAGGGTCGCAAGGGCCGCGAGGCTGAAGAGGAAGAAGGTGATTCCGACGTCCCCTCCTGCCGCTCCGCCGAAGAGGAACGTCGACCCTGTAAGGTACCCGACGGCGAGGTTTCCGGCGAAGGGCGTCACCTTCAGGTTTCTGGCATAGAAGTAGAGAAGGATCGAGTTCGCGACGGCTATGGCGAAGGCGAGGGGGTTTATGAATAGGGCGGCGGCGGACCCGGAGGCGAAGAGGACGATCGACCAGATGCGGGCGCGATCCGGGCTGATCCTCCCGCTGGGTATCGGCCGGCGCGGCCTGTTGACGGCGTCGATCTCCCGGTCGAAGTAGTCGTTGACGCCGTTTCCCGCCCCCGTCACCGCGAAGACCGCAAAGAAGACCAGGGCGATGGTAAAGGGTTCGAGGCTGCCTCCAGCCACCAAAAGGCCGATGAGGGCCGCGATCCCGGCCAGTAGACAGTTTCCAGGCCTTGTGATCTCCAGGTATGCCCGCGCCATTCTCCTCCAAATCCTCCTTTCGGCTATGGCTTAAGACCATCTATGGATAAATTTATGCTCCTATCGTCGAGGGCTCAAAGAGCGGTACCCTCTGGACCGAGGCCAAAGGTCTTAAACTCTGAAGATATATAAGTCCCAATATGAATAGGTCACGAAGATCAGGCGGATCGACGAGCTGCGATAGGTCAGAACGGCTGGCGTCAGGTGCACCCTGGTCCCGGGGGAGGTGATCCGATGGCCGTCACCTTCGATCCGGAGACGAGGCTGGACCACATGGCAGACTACCTCGGCAGGTTCCATCTCAACCTCAACTTCGAGGAGGGGAGGGTCCAGCTCCTCCGGCTCCGGCTGACCGGCTACAAGCTCGCCGCCGAGATCGGCGACGGGGCGGGGAGGAGGAGGGTCGACGATATGATCAAGAAGGGCTATCAGAGCCTCGGGGAGCACTGGGAGAAGGAGTCCCCCGACCCCTACGACGACCCCTGCACCGCTCAGTACGAGATCCTGGCGGAGCTGCGGTCTTACGTCTACAGGGACCTCTCGGAGCCCTTCATGGCCTTCATAAGGTCGGAGTTCAAGAAGATCTTCGTCCCCACCCTGCGGCTACTGACGGAGCTGTGCCGATCCGAGAACAAGTATACCTGGGACCAGGTGAAGGTCCAGCTCCAGGAGATCATGGCCGAGATCGATGTCGACGTCGAATGGGAGGTCTGCGACGAGTACATGGAAGGGTACCTCGCGAAGGTCTCGGGGATCCTCGATATTGGGGACGGC
Source organism: Methanothrix sp. (assembly GCA_020844795.1). Taxonomy (GTDB): domain Archaea; phylum Halobacteriota; class Methanosarcinia; order Methanotrichales; family Methanotrichaceae; genus Methanocrinis. The sequence continues at coordinate 765,597 of CP086218.1, forward strand.
GGCGCTACGGGAGCGGATTGACCGGATTTGAGGAAGCTCTTCTCCCCCGGCAGAAGAGACGGGATCGGCGTGATCGGAGCATACGCCTCTCCACCCCCGCCGATCTTCTGAGGCCGCCTCTAAGCCGCCTCGTTGATCTTCCCATCAGCTGGCCATATCGATTAGAAGCTCCAGCCTCTCGGCCCCGGCGAGGGGATCGGAGTTCTGGGAGACGACCCACTCGCCGAGCTTATCGAGGGCGGCGGCGGACCTGATGAGATCCTTAGATATCGAGAAACCCTCCCGGAGGCAATCTGCCTTCCCGGCGATGCAAAGGACGGGCGCGGAGTTGATGCATACCGCAGTTTCCCTTGGACCCCTCTCCATCCCGGAGAGGACCCGCAGAAGTTCCACCGCCTCCTCGACCCGATCTTCCCTGGGGAGAAGGAGCCTCTCCTCCACCGATTCGGTCCCAAAGTCCCTCGGGGATACCTCGAAGGTCGCGATCAGCCCGTCTTCTCGAAGCTCCGCAACGATCGTCCTTCCCGATGGAGATAACTCGTCCATACCCTTTCTGCCGTCGGCGCAGAGGCCGTGGACGACCATCGCCCTGGAGTAGCCGATCTTCTTCATCGCCTCGGCGATTGGGACGACAAGCTCCTTTGAGTAGACCCCCCGCAGGCCCTGGCGGGGCATCGCCGGATTTGCCAGGGACCCGGCTATGTTCAGGACCGTCCCGAACCTGATCTTTGCGAGGATCCGGCCCAGGCCCAGGGGGTGGACTTTGGGGCTCATGCCGTTGAAGATCCCTATCCCCGCCCTCTCGATGCTCGCCACAACGATCTCGGGGTCCGCCTCCACCTCCACCCCGAGGACCTCCAGGATGTCGACGGTGCCGCACCGGGAGGTTATCGCCCTCGCCCCGTGCTTTGCCATGGGAACCCCGGCGGCGGCGGCGACGATCGACGCCGCGGTGGAGATGTTGAAGGTCTCGACGGCGTCCATCCCCGTCCCGCAGTTCTCAAAGAGCTCCCCGGAGATCCTGGGGGACGCCTTGAAGGTGTCAAGGGCGTAGATCGCATCCCAGCCTCCGGCTATCTCCTCGGAGGTGGGACCCTTGGCGGTGATCGCCGCCAGAAACGCCCCCTGATGGACGTCGGGCTGCTCGTCGGAGATCACCTGGGAGAACATCTCCCTCG
>CP086218.1:766874-770140 GCA_020844795.1 Methanothrix sp.
CCTCCTCCTCGGAACCCTCATCCTCATGAGGGGGCTTTCTGCCGTCATCCTCGCCTACCCTCTCTTCGCCACCTCCCCCTTCAACATCACCGTCCAGGCGATGAGGGGCCTGAAGATGCCGGAGGTGACAGCCCAGATATTTCTCTTCACATACCGTTACCTATTCCTCCTCAGGGAGGAGATGAGGTCGATCGAGAAGTCCCTCGCCTCCAAGAGCTTCGCGAAGAAGACCGACCTGCGGACGGCGAGGGTGATAGGGACCGCCCTGGGGATGCTCTTTGTAAGAAGCTACGAGCGGTCGGAGAGGATATACCGGGCGATGGCATCTCGGGGATATGACGGCGCCCTGCCGTCGACGGTGAAGTTCGAGATGAAGAGGGGGGACTGGGCGAAGAGCTTCGCCGTGGCGGGGGCGGCCGTTATGCTCCAGCTCATCGATTTCGCTTCAAACCAGGGGATGATCATCTGACGAAATATGCCATCGAGATCGAGGATCTCAGCTACAGCTACCCCGACGGGACCAGAGCCCTCGACGGGGTGAGCTTCTCCGTCGAGCGGGGGAGGTCCGTCGCCCTCCTCGGCCCCAACGGAGCCGGAAAGTCGACCCTCCTCCTCCACATGAACGGCCTTTTGAGGGGGGGCGGGACGGTCAAGATCCTCGGCCGTAAGGTCGAAGAAGATAACCTCCCCTGGGTCCGCAGCCGGGTGGGGATGGTCTTCCAGGATCCCGACGACCAGCTCTTCATGCCGAACCTCCGGGAGGATGTAGCCTTCGGCCCCCTCAACCTCGGCCGGACCGGGCCGGAGATGGAGAGAGACGTCTCCTGGGCCCTGGAGGCGGTGGGCCTCGTAGATCTGGAAGGCAAGTCCCCCCACCACCTCAGCTTCGGCCAGAAGAAGAGGGCCGCCCTAGCCACGGTCCTCTCCATGAGGCCGGAGGTCCTGGTGATGGACGAGCCGACCTCAAACCTCGACCCCAGATCCAAGAGGGCGGTCGTCTCCCTCATAAGGGGGCTGCAGGATTCGGGGACGACGATCATCACCGCCACCCACGACGTCAACATAGTGACTCTGATGGCCGACGAGATCCTCCTCCTGGACAAGAGGGTGGTGGGGTACGGCCCTGCGAGGGAAGTCCTGGATAAGAGAGAGGTCCTGGACGGTCTCGGCCTGGAGGTCCCGATCCTGGTGGGCCTCTTCCACTCCCTGAGGGGCTGCTGCGACCACCACCACTTCCATGAGACGCCCATCACAAAAGAGGAGGCGTTGGAAGGGCTGAAGAAGATCCTCGGATGAGGGATCAGATATCGATCGGCTCACCCGATACCCCACGTCTCGACCGCCTCCTTATCCCGTCAAAAAGAAGAAGAGATGAGGGGGGTTTTTCAGTCCGCCTCAGGCTTTATGTAGTCCGGCCGGAGGGTGAGGACGGAGAAGTAGCCTGTTCCTACAAAGCTCTCGTCGACGGCGTCGGGGCCGCGTTGTGGCAGAACCATCATCTCGCCGTCTTTATGCTCCGTTGCCGCGATCCAGAGCCCCGGCTCGGGGACGGCGAGGACGACGACTCCATCCTTGTCGGTGACCCCTTCTTCCACGGCTGGGTTTCCGGTCATCGCAAGCCTGACGTCCAGACCTGCCGCCGGTTCTCCGTCGAATAGTACCAGGAACCTGAACTCTCCCGTCCCCAGGGACGTGATATTGTCCAGGGGAATTATCTCCAGCCTCTGGCCGACGGGGACGGAGGCAGAGGCGAAGTCGGCGTTCTCCGCCACGATGAAGAGCTTGGAGAACTTCACCAGGTCGTCGTAGGCCTCGGCGATGTACCAGTCGGAGTCCCAGCCTGCGGTGTCGACCTCATCCCAGGCGATCTCGTCGTACCCGTCCATCTCCTCGCTCGGGGCTGCGAATCTCGTCCTCACGAAGGTCAGGGGGCCTTCATGCTGCTCACCCGTCGCGACGTAGAGGCCGGAGAGGGGGACATCGAAGTCGACGCGGTAGTAGGGGCCGTTCGTCTCCGCCGTCTCGTCGAGATCGTACTCCTCGTCATATCCTTCGGGCCCGGTCATCCTGATGGATATATCTCCTGGGGGCGGCGCCATGGGTACGAAATAGTGTCCTTCCGTCATCTGGACGAGGGCGAGATCCCCCTCGCTCGCCCACCCGCTGGTGGTCATCAGCCACGTATCGTGGGCCTCTCCCCCGGCGACGGCGAAGGCCAGGAGGAGGCAGAGAGCCAGTATTCTGTTCATTTGAAACCTCCTGTCCCCATTATTAATACTTTATACTTAAATGCTACCACTATATTCTGAATAAAATTTGAAAAAATACGAGGCCGCAACTCGCGGCCCCCATCGATCTTGAGGGTGGGGTCGTCCACCTCAAAGAAGGGCTTTTCAGTATCCGTCAGCTCGATAGTCGGATCTGAGGGTGAGAGCCGCCCGGTATACCGGACCTACGAAGCTCTTCTCCTGAGAGAGGGGTCCCCTGGGAAGGTCCACCGACTCCACGATCCTCGGGTCCATCTTGGTGTCGGCCCTGACGATCCACTCTGTCAGCTCTGATGCCTCGTCGGCGAGGTTGAGGGTGAACTTTCCCTCGGCGTCGGTGACGCCCTCCACCGGGGTGTCGTTCCCGACCTTCATCGCCCAGACGTCGATCCCGGAGATCGGCTCTCCCTGGAATAGGACCTGGAAGGCGAAGTCGCCCTTCCCGACGGTGGAGATGTCGTCGAGGGGTACGATCTCCAGCTCCTGACCGACGGCCTCTTTAGCCTTGGAGAGGTCGGCGTCGTCTCCGACGGCGACGAAGGCCTTGGCGTAGCAGTTCTTCGGATAGGATCTGGCTACATACCAGTCGTCGGCCCAGCCGGTCTTGTCAAGGGAGTCGAAGTCGATCTCGTAGGCGTAGGCGTGGACCCAGAACCCTCCCGTTGGGGGATTTGTGATAATGTTCGTCCAGGAGCCTTCGGAGTGGTAGACGTCGACGATGTAAAGGTCGGCCTCCTCGGCGACGAAGGTGTATACATCCCAGAATCCGGAGATCTCTCCCGTCCCGTCGAGGACGATATCGCCCGTCGGCCCGATGACGGTGACGTTCACTATCCCTTCAGGAAGCTCGGTGTTGGCGGTGGCGTGGCCGCTTCCCAGGGGTAGGTATACCAGATCCCCGGGGTTCGCCCACCCGGATATAGGCCGCAGATACGTCTCGTGACCGCTGGCCCCCATGGCGAGGGCCAGCACCAGCATCGCTACATATAGTGTGACTCG
>CP086218.1:770240-774699 GCA_020844795.1 Methanothrix sp.
AAGATCCGGCTTTCCGGGCCGCATCGAGGATGGTAGCCCCCAGGGGGACCGCCACCTCTCGGCCGTCGATGGTTAGGGTTATTTCATACATCTTCTCGAGCGCTCCTGAGGGTGACGGTATCAATTGTAAGAGGAGGTTTGCGGAATAGGAAGGTCACTTTGAACAGATGCACCACCTCTCCAAGCCCAGGAGGCGGGCGGCCCCTGCTATGGTCGTCCCGTAGAAGACGACCCGATTTTCGAACCGAAAAGCCAGCTCCATAAGGCCGTCGATGGTCCCGTTGACGAGGGTGGTGCCTGTGATCAGAACGGTGGGGCAGCTCTCAAAGAGGGGACGGGGGCGTCCTCCGTCCAGGACCTTGACCCCTGAACGGGTCTCACCGGCACCGGCGAGGTCTGAGACCATCACCCTCTCGGGACCGAAGATCTCGACGAGAGAGGTGAGGATGGCGGGCTGCAGCCCCACCAGCCCCACCCTTAGGGGTCTCTCCTTCCTCATGAGGCGGCCCAGGTCGGCGGCACAGTCCCGGGGGCCGGCATCCCTGCAGTGGACCGTCCCTTCCACCAGCCCCAGATCTCTCATGACGGCGTTTATGGTGGATACCAGAACCGCCCGGTGGAAGGTACTCTCCAGGGGGAGCTTCAGCACCTCCTCCAGGGTTCCGCTATAGACGCCCCGGGCGGAGGTGAAGGCCTGGCCGATAGACCCCCGGTACCTGGCCTCCATCAGGACCTCCTTTCCCCTCAGGAGGGGGAAGTCGTCCCTCTCGGGGTTCCCGATCGCCTCGTCGCTCTTGAGGGGGCGGGCCGCCACCACCTGGTCGTCCAGATCATCCCTCGGGACGCCCTTCCGGGCGGACCAGCGGTCCAGCTCGGAGATGAACCGCGATCTTGCGACCTCTAAAAGATCTGTCTTCGTGGCATCTTCCCTCTTAGTCATGGCTCCCACCGTCGGGGTTTAAAAGAGGCAGAAGCCATCGTCATAAGATCCTCTCCTCTCCGGTGTAGATGTAGAGCTTCGGCCTTCTCGCGAAGGCGGCCAGGGTCATTCCCAGCCTCTCGGCGAGGTCTATTCCGGCCATCAGGGGGGCGGCCCGGCTGACCAATACGGGAACCCCAGACATCGCAGCCTTGGAGACGATCGCCGATGAGAGCCTTCCCGTCGTTATAAGGGCCGACCTGGAGAGATCGGCTCTTGCCATGAGGGCAGAACCGATGGCCTTGTCCACCGCCGAAGATCTGCTGACGTCCTCGCAGAAGTAGCGGGATCTGCCGTCTTCTCTGAGGAAGAGGGCGGAGTGGGTCCCCCCCGTCCTCCTCCAGATGAGGGCTCTCTCATGGACCTCGTCGAGGGCTCTATAGATCGCCTCGGGGCTTATCCTCATCTCTGAGGCTGCAGGACGAGCTTCCCTCCTTTTCAGGCCGACCCTCCCCTCACAAAAGATCTCTCCATCCTCCACCCTCACCGAGACGAGGTCTTCTATCCCTTCGAGGAACCCCTCGCAGACGAGATGGCCGACGGCCAGCTCTTCGAGCTGGGATGGGAGGCAAGGGAGATCCGCCACCTTCACGCCATTCAGGACCAGAGCGATCATCTCCTCGACGGCTACATCCACCTCCAGCCTCCGCCTCTCCTCCCCGGAGATCTCGGTGGACTTCACCGTCTGGAACGTGGAGGCGGGATCGAGGAACTCCTCCTGCCAGAACTCTTCCGCCTCTCCGATCCTCCGAGCGTGCCAGCTCTCTTTCATCCCTCGGTCCTCAAGACTTCACGGATATTCTGCAGGCTGCCATCTTATATTCGGGGATCTTGGCCACGGGGTCGAGGGCATCGGAGGTGATGACGTTCGCCGCCTGCCAGTGGAAGGGCATGAAGGCCATCCCAGGAAGCACCTTCTCCGTCACCCGGGCCCGGGCCTCGGCCTGGCCCCGGATCGTCTCCACTTTGACCATATCACCTTCGCAGATCAAGAGCCTCGCCGCATCCTCTGGATTGATCTCCACGTAGAGCTCGGGGTCCCTATCCAGGAGGGAGGGGCTACGCCTCGTCATGGAGCCGCTGTTGTAGTGGACCACAATCCTCCCGGTGGAGAGGATGATCGGATACTCCGGGCTCGTCTCCTCGGCGGGGGGCCTGTTCTCAACAGAGGCGATATTCGCCCTGCCGCCGGGGGTGGAGAACCTATCCCGATGGAGGATTTCGGTCCCGGGATGACCCTCTTCAGGGCAGGGCCAGAGGAGGCCCCCCCTCTTGGATATCCTCTCTCTGGTCATTCCCCCGTACTGCGGGACGGTCCTGTTGATCTCTTTGAGGACCTGATCGGCGCTATCCCCCTTCAGATCGATACCCATCCGTTTCCCGATCTCGTTTATGATCCAGAGCCCCTCCTTCGCCTCGCCGACGGGAGGGACGGCCCGGGCGATCCACTGGACCCGCCGCTCCATGGAGGTGTAGCTTCCGTCCTTCTCCGCCCAGGCAGCGGCGGGGAGGACGAGGTCGGCCATCCTGGCGGTGGCGGTCATGAAGATCTCCTGGACGATGAGAAAGTCGAGGTTATCGAGGGCTGCCTTAGTCTTGTTTATATTGGCATCGCAGGTGACGGGATCTTCTCCTATTATGTACATCGCCTTTATCTTCCCCTCCAGGGCCGCCTCCGTCATCTCCGTAGAGGTCAGCCCCGGCCCCAGGGGGAGGTCCTCCGCCTCCCAGGCGGCATTGAAAAACTCGACAGACTCTGGTTCTGAGGACCTCCTGTAGCCTGGATAGAACTCGGCCATCCCGCCCATATCGCAATTTCCCTGGACGTTATTCTGGCCGCGCATCGGCCAGACCCCGGCCCCCGGCCTTCCCATCTGGCCGGCGATCAGGGCCAGGGTGGCACATGTCTTCACGTTATCGGTGCCGCAGACGTGCTGGGTTATCCCCATACAGTAGAGGAGAGAGGACGCAGGGGACCGGGCATATATCCGGGCGGCCCGGGCGATATCTCCAGCAGGAACGCCGGTAAGCGTGGCCGCCTTTTCGAGGGAATAGCCGCTGAGGCTGACCTGGAGCTCTTCAAAGCCCTCGGTCCTACCTTTTATGAACTTATCATCTGCCAGCCCCTCATCCACGATCACCTTCATCATCCCCCTCAAGAGGTCGATGTCGGTTCCGGGTTTTATCCTTAGGTGGAGGTCCGCCATCCAGGAGGTGGAGGTGATCCGCGGATCGGCGACGACCACCTTCGCCCCCCTCTCCTTCGCCCTCTGGACCCAGCGGGATACGACGGGATGAGCCTCGGCGAAGTTTGTGCCTATCGCGAAGATGCATCCGGAGTTTTTGAGGTCTGCTAGGTTGTTGGTCATGGCTCCCGTCCCCAGGACCGCCCCCAGGCCGACGACGGAAGGCGAATGGCAGAGGCGGGCGCAGTTGTCTATGTTGGGCGATCCCAGGAGGCGGGCGAGCTTCTGCAAGAGATAGTTCTCCTCGTTGTTGCAGCGGGATGAGGCGAGAAAGCCGAGGGACCTTGGCCCGTTAACTCTTGCATTCCGGGCAAGACCCTCCGCCGCCAGGTCGAGGGCCTCCTCCCAGAATATCCTCACAAATTCGCCCCCTCTCCTCTTCAGGGGATACCTTAGCCGGTCGCCATTATTCAAGATCTCCAGGACGGCGTTCCCCTTAGGGCAGAGGGCTCCCTCAGAGGCTGGGTGGTCTTTCATATACTCAACGCCGACTGCTTTGCCCCTCTCTACAACTAGATAATAGCCGCAACCTACTGCACAGTAAGGGCAAAGAGATGGCACCAGTTTTGTAGACAATTCATATCCTCCGGAAGTAAGGGATCATTCTTCGGCCAGATTTGAAGATTTCAGGCTCTCTCTTGTTCGATCGAATATCCTTCTCATGGTATCCTCGTTGCTCTCGGTGAAGGAGAAGGGGGAGGCGGTGAAGGGCCTGAAGTAGATGGGAACGTCGTCGAGCCGATAGAACGTCCCGTCGCACTCCATGGCGTCTATGACCCCTGGAATTATAACATCGGAGACGATGGTGGTGGGGGTGGGAGCGATCTCGATACAAGCCACCGGGATCTCGGCGAGATATTCGGCGCAGTCCGCCGGAAAGTGGGAGACGAGATCGGCGGAGACTATCAGAGCTGCGTCTACGTCTTTCTCCCGGAGGAGGTCGACGGCGGTGAACTCGCCGGGGTTGTAACGGGGATACCCCCGGGAGAAGTCGAGGCCGAAGGGATAGCCGTAGAGATAGGAGGCGATCTGGTTGAACCCGGCGACGTTGCAGTGACCCCTCAGGGCCCCGATGACGAACTTGGTGGTGGCGTTCAGCTCCTTGACCAGGTTGAAGGCCGCCTCGGCGTTCCGGTGCTTTCCGTAGGAGGAGGCGATCCCCAGGCCGACGTAGATGACGCCGAAGTTGGACGACTTCATCATCTCCAGCATCTCTTCCATCCGGGAGATGGAG
>CP086218.1:774799-777717 GCA_020844795.1 Methanothrix sp.
AACCTGCCGGGGGCTCAGAAACGTCCGATATACCAGTTGGGAGAAGGGGGGGCGGGATCATATCCTCCTGACTACCCCGTTCTTCAGCTTCGATAGCCCCTGTACCTCCACCTCCACAAAGTCCCCGGCTTTGAGGGGACCTACGCCTGGCGGTGTTCCCGTGGCTATGACGTCTCCGGGGAGGAGGGTCATGATGTCGCTTATGAACTCGATCAGCTCCGGGACGGAGAATATCAGGTCCGAGGTGTCGGAGCTCTGTCTCAGCGAGCCGTTCACCCACGTCTTGATCTTCAGGGATGAGGGATCTGCATCGACGACGTAAGGTCCCATCGGCGCGAAGGTGTCGAAGCTCTTAGCCCGGGTCCACTGGCCGTCCCGCCTCTGGAGGTCCCGGGCCGTGACGTCGTTGAAGTTCGTATATCCCAGGATGTAATCGTCCGCGTCCTTGGCGGAGACGTTCCTGCACCGTTTTCCTATCACCACCGCCATCTCCCCCTCGTAGTCGACCTGGCTGCTCGAAGGGGGGATGACGATATCTCTCCCCGGTCCGATCACCGCCGTCGGAGGCTTCAGGAATATGATCGGCTCCTTCGGCGGCTCCATATGTAGCTCCTTTGCGTGCTCGGCGTAGTTGAGGCCCACGCAGACGACCTTAGTCGGCTCCCCCGGGGCGAGGACCTCCACCTCATCCTGATCGTAGACCCTCCCCCCGGCATCGATAGACCTTCCGTTTGCCTCTCCGGTCAAGACCTCGTCACCGGATCGAAACCTCACCATCAATTGAAGATCACCTCTTCCATCATCTCTTCCTCCCGCTGGGACCCCTCTTGTACCTCCCAAACTCCGTACCTACAAGCCTATCGCCCCTGATCACCGGCCCCTCTACGCAGGGCCTGATCCCCTCGGGATCGATGGAGCAGGATCCGCAGATCCCCAGGCCGCACTTGAAGTACCTGTCGATGGACGCCTGGATCTTGGCCTCCATCCCCCCACACCTCCCTATCACGTCCGCCATCATCAGCTCGGGGCCGCAGAGATAGATCTGGTCGTAATCCTCCAGGTCCAGGCACGATAGCCCTGCCGAGGCCCGGCCGCATATCCCCATAGAGCCGTCATCGGTCGTTATGACCAGGTCGCCCGCCCCTTCAAACCTCTCTCTGAATATCAGGTCGTCGCAACCCCTGATCCCCAGGATCGTCGTGACCTCGATCCCCTTCGCCGCCGCCGCCTCCCCCAGAAGGGCGAGGGGCGCCGCCCCCACCCCGCCTCCGACGAGAAGGATCCTCTCCCCCAGAAGGGTGAAGCCGTTTCCCAGGGGCCCTCTTACCCCGAGGCTATCTCCGACCTTCAGGTCGAAGATCGCCCCCGTCGCCTCCCCCACCTTCTGGACCGTGATGCCGTTCTTGTAAGAGATGGACATGGGGACCTCGTCGACCCCCCTCACCCAGACCATCAGGTACTGACCGGGGACCGCATCGAAGGTGATTTCGAACCGCAGCGTCCTCACCGAGGGGGTCTCGGAGACGATCTCGGTGATCACCGCGTCCTTCGGCCTCATGGAAACCTCCTCGCCGCTCCCACCAGCTCCTGAAGGGCCATACCCTTCCGATCCAGGTAGATTGAGAGCCCCTCAGAGATGGACCTGAATATACCGTAGCCTTCGGCGTTCCCCAGGGCTGTTCCCACCTGGACCCCCCGGGCCCCGGCGATGATCATCTCGCAGGCGTCCTCCCAGGAAGATACCCCGCCGACTCCGATCACCGGGATCTTAACGGCTCCCGCTAGGTCGTAGACGCATTTCACCGCCACGGGCTTTATAGCGGGGCCTGAGAGGCCTCCGAACCGGTTTCCCAGGATAGGGCGGCAGGACTCGACGTCGATCGCCATCGCCCTCAGGGTGTTGATGGCGACGATGGCGTCGGCGCCCCCTCGCTCGGCCGCCAGTCCGAGGGCGGAGATCTCGGCGACGTTGGGGGTGAGCTTCACCCAGACGGGGACGGAAGCGCTCTCCTTTACTGCCCTGGTTATAACCTCGACGTTGAAGACCTCGCAGCCTATCTCGGCGCCGTAACGCTCGGCGTGGGGGCAGCTTAAGTTCAGCTCGAAGCCGTCGGCTTCCAGCCCTGTAGCCACCTCCACGAACTCGGCGGGGGATGAGCCGAAGATGCTGGCGATGACCGGTGCTCCGCCGTCCCTGCCGATATCTATCTCCTCCTGAAAGTGGCGGTAGGATGGGTTTGGAAGCCCCATGGCGTTCAACAGCCCACCCTCGACCTGGACGACGGCCGGACCCCGGTGCCCCTCCCTCTCGGCCACCCCCACCGATTTGGTGACGACGGCCCCGGCGCCGGAGAGGACCGCTCTCTTCAGAGAGGCGCCCGTCGTCCCCAGGATCCCCGCCGCCAGCATGACGGGGTTGTCCATCCAGATTCCTCCTACATCACCCGAAAGGGATGCCATGGCTGAAAGTCGTCGAGAGAGGATAAAAAGCCTTCTCGGAGGGTAGATGCTTCCGGGCGAAGACGGGAAGACCCGCGAAGGGCGCCTAAAGGTTCTACGCCGATGAGGATAGAGGAGAAGATGGAAGTGGTGAGGTTGAAGCTTCGTCTTATAGCGGCGGGGTGCAGGGGTAGAGAAAACCCCGGTCTTTAGGCCGGGGATGAATCGTACCCCGCCTTAAGCCGTGAATCTTTATATACTATAGCAGCATAAGTGAGTATAATGCTAAAAGCCTTCAAATATAGGATCTATCCGACAAAAGCACAGCGGTCTAAGATGGAAGAGACCTTGGAGCTGTGCAGATGGACCTATAACGAGACTTTGGCATATCGAAAAAACTCTTTCGAACAAGAAGGCAAATCCATATCTAAGTATGAGACTCACAACTTGCTGCCAGAGTGGAAGAAAAACAAACCAGA
>CP086218.1:777817-784800 GCA_020844795.1 Methanothrix sp.
CGATCATCGTCCCTCTGATTATCACTCTCTTCTAATCCTTAAATTCACATTTTTTCACCAATAATGATAAATAGATCTTATTATTCTTAGCTTCGTAGAACTAAATCACAAATTAGGCGGTATAGAGATGAGACAAACAAGAAAAAAAGCGAGCAAAATCATACGATTGCCCCTTCTCCTTCTCTTGGCGATCTCCTTCGCCCTGGCGGCGGCGCCGGCGGCAGCCTACGAAGTCGTGGTCCCCGGCGACCTCGACGACGACATGATCGTCTCCGACGAGGAGCTATCTGCGGCTCAGAGCTCTTTCGACGAGGGTAAGATCACCGCCGAGGAGCTGACGAAGATAGTGCATATCAACGAGAACTATCCGAGGACCGTCGTCGACACCGCTGGACGGGAGGTGACCTTCTACAAGCCCATAGAGAGGATCATCACCAGGGACCCTGACCCCCTCCGCCTGGTCATAGCCCTGGGAGACGGCGATAAGGTCCTCTCTTCGGAGCAGTCGGCGAAGTTCTGCATCTGTCCCATGCAGGGATGGGCTGGGGTCTTTGACGCCTCCAACGTTAAAGGGTGCGAAGACTGCTTTTATCAGATCCTCGACGGAAGGATGCCCAACCTCCCCGAGACGAGCACCAGACAAGCGGTAAACTACGAGCTGATCGCCTCCCTCCAGCCCGACGTCATCTTCACCACAACTTCCACAGAGGTGAACGACTTTGAGACGAAGATCGGCTGTCCCGTGGTGACAGTCGGCGGTTCCGGCTGGCTATACGAATACGAGGGCGGCCTCTATGGCCAGATCGAGGTGGTAGGGGATGTCCTGGAGAGGGAGGACGAGGCGGCAGAGCTGATCGGCTTCGTCGAGTCGAAGATCGATATGATAAGCTCCGTCACCGAGGCCCTCGGCGAGGACGAGAAGTCGCTGGTCTACTTCGCCCCCCGGGGCGCCAAGCTCGGCTTCTACGACCCCAAGGAGGGGCGCGACTTCACCAGGACTGTCGTATCCTACAGACCCCTTGACATCGCCGGAGGCATAAACGTTGCAGCGGAAGCTACCGGAAACGAGATCAACATAGCTCTCGAGCAGCTGATCGCCTGGAACCCGGATTACATCTTCATCGCCTGCAGCCTCCACGAGGACGCTGAGGTGATCGACTGGATCAAGGCCTCTCCAGACCTCCAGTCGATAGCTGCCGTCGCAAACGGGGACGTCTACAACTCCTTCTTCCCCTTCTGCAGGGGTAGCCCCCCCGACAGGAGCCTCTTCAACATGATCTACATGGCGAAGGTCCTCCATCCTGAAGAGTTCCAGGATATAGACCTGGAGGCTGAGGGCAACGAGATCTTCAAGGCCTTCTTAGGGGTTGACGGCGTCTTCACCGAGTACGCGGACTTCCTCATCTGGCCGAGGGAGTGGATGAATGCTCAGGGAGCTTGAGGATTTTTGACGCTGGAAGAATATGGTGAGTAAAATGAAGTGGATTTTGTCCCTGACGATGGTGCTTTTCGCATCAATGGTCCTGCTTGCCGCATCCCCCGCAGCTGCAGATGTAGGTTATCCGAAGACGATCACCGACATGGCCGGAAGGGTTGTGACGATAGACGGGCCGATCGAGCGGATCATCACCACAAACCCCGACAACTCCAGAACGATCATCGCTTTGGGCGACGGTGAGAAGATCGTTGGAACCGATGAGTCGACAATCGGAAGCTGCATCTGCCCCAAACATGGTAGCGAAGAGGTCTGTCCAAGCTGCTGGGAGAACGTCTGCGGCGGTGGACTTGCAGCTATCCCTCAGACGAGCACCAGATTTGAAGTAAACTACGAGCTGATGGCGTACCTAGAACCCGACGTCATATTCGAGACGATGTTCTGGTCAGATCGGGCTGACGATATGCAGAATAAGGTGGGTTGCCCGGTGGTATGCGTCGGAACAGACTTCGACTTCGATATAGTATCCAGTCAGATCAGGCTCGTAGCGGAAGTTCTGGACAGGCAAGATGAGGCGGAAGATCTGATCGAGTTCATCGACTCCAAGGTGGAGATGGTGAGATCCGTCACTTTGGGTTTAGATGAAAGCGAAAAGCCTACGGTCTACTTTGCGCCAAGGGGCGCCATGCTCGGTTTCTACGATCCGACGGAAGGGCGCGACTTCACCCGTACGGTGACCTTCTATGAGCCTCTGGAAGTGGCGGGCGCAAGAAACGTGGCCGCAGAAATGGGTGAGACCGGCTTCGAGGGAAGCGCCATCAACGTCGGAATTGAGCAGCTCATCGCCTGGGACCCGGATTATATCCTCGTCGCCTGCAGCACTCCCGATGATATAAAAGCGGTCGAATGGATCAAGACCTCCGCCGACCTCCAGTGGATAGCTGCCGTCCGAAACGGAGACGTCTACAACACCTTCTACCCCTACTGCAGGGGCATGCCGATCGACAGAAGCTTGCTGAACATGATCTACATGGCCAAGCTGCTCCATCCTGACAAGTTCGAAGACCTGGACCTGGAGAAAGAGGGCAACGAGATCATGAAGGCCTTTCTGGGGGTCGACGGCGTCTTCACCGAGTATGCAGACTACCTGGTCTGGCCGAGGGAGTACCTCGACTCCCTCTGAGGATCGAAGATCGAGGATGGGGGCGGATGGGCGGCCGCCCCCGGACTCATATTTATATATTCTATATTGTGGAGGTAGAAAGAGCTGACGGGATTCATAAACTGGAACGAGCTACGAAAGGCGATGATCTCCGAGGGGCGCAGGGGCAGGAGGCTCAAAAGCTCCGAAGAGATGTGGGACAAGAGGGCGAAAGAGTTCAACAGGTCGACGAGAGAGAAAAGCGACCGGACCGAGGAGCAGGTCGCAAGCTTCCGGCTCGATCCGGACTGGTCGGTCCTGGACGTCGGCGCCGGCACGGGCCGTCTCTCCGTCCCCATCGCGAAAGTTGTGAAAGAGGTGACGGCCGTCGACCCGTCGGGGGGTATGCTCGACTGCCTCCGGGAGAACATTGCCGGAGAGGGGCTGGCGAACGTGACCTGCCTTCAGAAGAGGTGGGAGGACGTCCAGCTCGGGGTCGAGATCGAGCCCCATGACGTCGTCATCGCCTCTCATTCCCTGGGGATGTTCGACCTCCAGGAGGCGGTGGCGAAGATGGACGCCGCCGCCAGGAGATACGTCTACATCCTCACCGCCGCGGGGAAGTGGTTCTTCGACGACCTGGAGGAGGAGCTCTGGGAGAGGGAGTTCGACGGGCATCACCGGCGGGGAGGATGGAGGTCGGATTACATGCTCCTCTACAACATCCTCCACGATATGGGGATCTACGCCAACGTCGAGATCAGGGACGTCGAGCACGTCCAGCGGTACGAAAGCCTCGAAGAGGCGGTCGGCCGTTGGAGGGAGATGAGGGATATCCCCGAGGATAAGGTGGAGGACCTGAGGGAGTATCTATCTAACAAATTGGTTGAAGAAGGGGGCGGGCTCGTATCCAGGCGGAAGGCTAAAAGCGCCATGATATGGTGGCCGAAGGGCGGAGGCTCCTGATCCCGAAGATGACCGCGAAGTTTTATGGTGAATTTTACATGTGGGGTGAAGATTGGTGGTGGATATCTGGATCCTGGCCGGCCTTCTGGCGATAGGCCTGATACTGGTTTCGTCGTTGAAGATCACAAGACAGTACGAGCGGGCCGTCGTATTTCGGTTCGGAAAGCTCCTCGGCGAGAGGGGGCCCGGCCTCTTTGTAATAATACCGATCGTCGACAGGATAGTCAAGGTGGATCTGAGGGTCCGGGAGCTGGACGTCCCGAGACAGACGGTGATCTCCAGTGACAACGTCAGCGTCGAGGTCGACGCCGTCATCTACTTCAGAGTGATGGACTCGACGAAGGCGATCGTCGAGGTGGAGGATTACGAGTCTGCGACGGCGCTCCTCGCCCAGACGACCCTGAGGGACGTCCTCGGTCAGAACGAGCTGGACACCATCCTCTCGAATAGAGACGAGCTGAACAGGGAGGTGAAGATGATCCTCGACGAGATGACCGACCCCTGGGGGATCAGGGTCGTCACCGCCACCCTGAGGGACGTCGCCCTCCCCGAGAACATGCTCCGGGCGATAGCGAGGCAGGCGGAGGCGGAACGGGAGAAGAGGGCCAGGATCATCCTTGCGGAAGGTGAGTATCAGGCCTCCCAGAGGATGAACGACGCCGCCACCTTCTACGAGGAGAAGCCCTCCGCCCTGAAGCTGAGGGAGTATCAGACCCTCACCGAGATCGCAAAAGAGAAGAACCTCATCGTGGTATCGACCGGCTCCGACGCTCCCCGCCCCACAGCCGGGGAGATCTGTGCTACCGCAGCCCTTGCGAAGGCCGTCGTAGAGAGGTAAGGCCGGGGTGCTCTGATGGGAAAGACGGTGAGGCGTTTATCGACCCGGTCGGGGAAGAGGAGCAAGATGCAGGAGGCCCGTGACTCTTTCGTATTCGCACGATACTTCTTCATGGTGGCGATCGTCGCCCTCATCGTCCTTCTGGCGGGGTTCATCATAACCCTCGGCCCCCTGGACATCTCCGTCGCCGACGCCTACCGCGCCCTCTTGTCGAGGGCGTTTCCCGGCACCTTCCAGGTGGACCCCCTGACGGAGCGGGTCGTCTGGAACATAAGGTTTCCGAGGATAGTAGGCGGGATCCTCGCCGGCTTCGGCCTCGGGGTATGCGGGTGCGTCATGCAGGCGGTCCTGAAGAACCCCCTCGCCAGTCCCTTCACCCTGGGTATATCGTCGGGGGCCCAGTTCGGGATAGCGGTGGCGGCGGTCCTGGGGATATCGGTCTTCGGCGGGCCGTACCTTCTCATAGGAAACGCCTTCCTCTTCGCCCTCATCTGCTCTGCCTTCATAATAGGCCTCGCCTCTGTCAAGGGCGCCAGCTCTGAGACCCTGATCCTGGCGGGCATCGCTGTCAACTACTTTTTCACCGCCATGAGCCAGCTCTTCAGATACTTCGCCGACGACGAGCAGCTCCGGCTGATGACCTCCTGGGGGATGGGGGACCTCGCCGCCTTCTCCTGGAGCAAGATCTACATAATTTTCGGGGTCTTCGCCGTCTGCATCCCCCTTCTGATGCTGAAAGCCTGGGATCTGAACATCATGGCTTCGGGGGACGAGACGGCGAAGAGCATCGGCGTCAACGCCGAGCGGGTCAGGGTGTACATCCTGGTGATATCGAGCCTGGTGGTGGCGACCGTCGTCTGCTTTACGGGGACGATCGCCTTCATAGGCCTCGTGGCGCCCCACATGGCGAGGATGATCCTCGGCGGAGATCACCGGTTCCTGATCCCGGCCTCGGGGATCCTGGGGGCCTCGGTCCTCATAGCCGCCGACGGCGTCGCCATGAACCTCATCGCCCCGACGGTGATACCTACGGGGATCATGACATCGGTGATCGGGGTTCCGTTCTTCATGTATCTTATGCTGAAAGGGAGAAGGAAGGAGTTTTGGACATGATGATCCAGCTTCAGGCCAAGGGAATAGTCTTCGGCTACAACAGCTCGCCGATACTGAAAGATGTCAGCTTCGAGATCGGACCCTCGAGGCTCGTGACGATAGTGGGGCCGAACGGCTCCGGCAAGTCGACCCTCATCAAGTGCATCGACCGGATCCTGGCGCCGGAGAGGGGCACCGTCCTCATAGATAGGAAGGATGTGACGAAGATGGATCGGATGGAGATCGCCAAGAACCTCTCCTACGTACCCCAGAGCTCGGCCCGGACCTTCCCCTCCAACGTCTTCGACACCGTCCTTATGGGCAGAAGGCCCCATATCGGCTGGCTTTCCAGCTCCGATGACGAGGAGAGGGTATGGGAGGTCTTGAGGCTTCTCGGGATCGAGGAGCTGGCGATGAGCGGCTTCGCCGAATTGAGCGGCGGCCAGCAGCAGAAGGTCCTGATCGCCAGGGCCCTCGTCCAGGATACGAAGGTTATGCTCCTAGACGAGCCGACGAGCAACCTGGACATCTGGCACCAGCTCGACGTGATGAACATAGTGAGCGACCTGGTGAAGAAGAGGAGGATGACCGTCCTGATGGCCCTCCACGACCTCAACCTGGCGTCGAAGTATTCTCACGGGATCATCATGATGAAGCGGGGGAGGATCATGGCCGCGGGAGACCCCGCCTCCGTCCTCACCTCCGAGAACATCGAGGCGATCTACAACGTCGAGGTGGCGGTCCGCTCCCAGTCGGAGGAGCCCTTCATCGTCCCGATAAGGCAGATCAAGCAGAACGGCTCGGCCCCGAAGTCCGGCGCCGGGAGGTTCTTTACTTCCAGGAAGAGGAGGTCCAGGCTGCCTCGGTCCCTCGCCGAGATCAAGGAGATCAGGCTATCGTGATCGGATCTCTGATACCGTCTCCCAATGGCAAGAGCCTCAGGAGGGGGGAACGATAGCTGATAACTCCATCGAGATGGTAAATCTGACCAAGACCTTCGCCGCGCCGAGGGGCATCGCCGACCTCCTCCATCGCCGACCCTCCCCCGGTGGGGTCACCCCCGTGGCTGGGGTCGACCTATTGATCAGGAAGGGAGAGGTCTTCGGGATCCTTGGGCCCAACGGGGCGGGGAAGACGACCTTGATCAAGATCCTCTGCACCCTGGTTCTTCCGACGGCTGGCGCAGCCAAAGTCAACGGGTACGACGTCGTCAGGGAGAGCGGACGGGTTCGGGATTCGATTGGCCTTGTCACCACCGACGAGCGGTCCTTCTACTGGAGGCTCACGGGGAGGCAGAACCTGGAGTTCTTCGCATCGCTTCACAACTTCTACTCCGACGACGGTCGGGAGATCGTCGAGGAGCTGTTGGAGGTCGTCGATCTGAAGGACGCCGCCGACGTCCGGTTCCTCAACTACTCCGCCGGGATGAAGCAGAGGATGGCCATCGCCCGGGGGCTCCTCAACGACCCGGCCGTCCTCTTCATGGACGAGCCGACGAGGAGCCTCGACCC
>CP086218.1:784900-788521 GCA_020844795.1 Methanothrix sp.
AGCATGAGGATAGAGGAAGAGGTAATTGAAGGTGCGGTCCATATCGGCCAGCTCCTCACGAAGCTCGACTCCGCCAAGCAACACGGATGGAAGAACCCCCTCGTCGAGATCGATGAGAACTACCACGGAACTTTCAGGATCAAGAAAGAGATGGAGATAGGCACCACCTGTACGGGTTCAAAGCCGAGGGCGGACTGGCTCTCCTGCTGCTTCGGCGGCTACGACGGGATGGACGAAGACGACAGGATGTGGGGCGAGAAGGAGGTCTTCGACTCCACCTGCCGGGACGTAGCCTGGGGAGAAGCCTGGAACGACACCGCTCAGGCCCAGTACTGCAGAACCTGTTGATAAGATATCACAGAAGATCACGATGGTAAACGAGAGGCGCTTGACGCCCGAGGCCCAAGCGCCGCTCCCTCCAACTTTTTTGTTCTTTTTTTGTTCTAATTCTTTCAGCTCAGGGGAAGAGCTTCTACAGGGAGAAAGCCGATCTCCTCCACCAGGGACTGGCCCGCCTCCCCCAGGAGGAAGTCTATGAAGGCCTTCTCGCCGGCGTCGGGCTCCCCCCAGGTGATGACGTAGAGGGGACGGGTGAGGAGGTAGGTGCCGTCCCTGATGCTCTCGGCGGTGGGGAAGATCCCCTCGTAGGCGACGGCCCGGAGGGGGCCGTCCTGGACGTAGTTGAAGCCGAGGTAGCCTATCGCCTTATCGCTCTTGGTTATCGCCGTCTTCATCTCGGCGTTGTTCTGGGCGTAGGTGGAGGCGCCGAGGGCCTCCGTCGCCAGGTCTCCCATCACCATCTCGTTGAAGAGGTCGCCGGTCCCCGAGCCGACCATCCGGGCGACGGCGTAGATATCGAGATCGGGGCCCCCGAGATCTCCCCAGTTCGTCACGTTCCCGTCGAATATCCCCCGGAGCTGATCTCTGGTCAGGTTGGTGACCCCTCCCTCGTATACCGATCGGCTGACGGCGATGCATATGGCGTCGTAGCCTACAAGATACTCTCTGAAGTTGTCGCCGTACAGGGCGACCTCATCGTCCCTCACCTCCCGGGAGGACATCCCGATGGAGGAGAAGCCGCTGGCGACGTTCTTGATCCCCACCCCGGAACCACCGACGCCGCTGACCGTCACCATGATGCCGGTCTGTTGCATGTTGAAAACCTCGGCGGAGACCTCCACCAGGGGCATTACCGTCGTCGACCCGGTGACGGTGACCGTCTGCAAGCCCCCCAAGGCCGGGGATGTCCCGGCCAGGACGAAGATCACCGCCATTGTGGAGATGAACGCCAGTGAGGACATTTTGTTCAATAGATCACTCCCCTTTAGTAGAACCGCTAGTCCTATATGATATTTGTTGTGGGAGTGGCCGAGGGATCATCCCACCTCTGCCACCGTCGTGGGATCTCCGGGAGGGGAGGAAGGGTGGGGAAGAGAGGAAGGGTGGGAGAAGAGAGGAAGAGTGGGGGAAGAGAGGAAGGGTGGGCGGGGAGGATGAGGTGGAGGTCACCCCACCCGGCGGTAAAGGGTCGTCCTCTCCACCGGGACCCTCCCGTTCCTCTCGATCAGGTCGCAGAACTGGCCGGGGGTCGTCCACTCCCCCTCCACCGCCCCCGCGGTCCGGGATATGTTCTCCTCCATCAGGGTCCCCCCCAGGTCGTTGACCCCCCAGTGGACCGTCCTCCCGGCCAGGTCCCGTCCCAGCTTCACCCAGCTCGCCTGGATGTTCCCGATGAGGGGGTGGAGGGCGACCCTCGCCAGGGCGTGCATCTTGAGGTTCTCCAAGGGATCCACCCTGGAGGACGACGGCCCCAGATCGTTGTTTCCCGGCATGAAGGGGAGGAGGACGAACTCGGTGAACCCGCCGGTCTCGGCCTGGATATCCCGGAGGAGGTGGAGGTGGCTGATCCGGTCCTCCAGCCTCTCCAGGTGGCCGTAGAGGATGGTGGAGGTAGTGGGAACCCCGAGGCGATGAGCGGTGACGATCACATCCCGCCACTCCTCCGTCGAGAGCTTCGAGGGGCAGATCTCAGCCCTCACCCGGTCCACCAGGATCTCGGCTGCGGTCCCCGGCATCGATCCGAGGCCGGAGGCCTTAAGTTCCCTTATCGACTCCTCCACCGTCGTCCCGGAGTTCTCCGACATGTAGAAGACCTCCATGGGGGAGTAGGCGTGAAGGTGGATCCTTGGATAGTTCTCCCTCACCGCCTCCAGGATCCGGCAGTAGTCCTCCAGGACGAGGCCGGGGGCGAGCCCCCCCTGGATGCAGATCTCGGTGGCAGAGAACCTCTCCGCCTCCTCCACCCGGGCC
Source organism: Methanothrix sp. (assembly GCA_020844795.1). Taxonomy (GTDB): domain Archaea; phylum Halobacteriota; class Methanosarcinia; order Methanotrichales; family Methanotrichaceae; genus Methanocrinis. The sequence goes on from CP086218.1 coordinate 787,211, forward strand.
AGGATCTCCTCCTCGCAGAGCAGGTAGCCGTCGTCACGCCGGAAGGCGCAGAACCTGCAGCTTCCAACACACCTGTTCGTGAAGTTGACGTTCCTGTTGACGACGTAGGTGACGACGTCGCCGCACCACCCCTCCCGAAGGAGGTTTGCGAGGCGGAAGAGCCTCAACGGCTCCTTCCAGAGGGCGAGGAGGGTGGAGCTGCCGAGAGGCCGCCCCGAAGAGAGGAGGGGGTCGTCGGAGGCGGGGGGCTCCCGCGCCCCGGACGATATCATCGGCCACACCCCTCCGAAACCTCCGAAAAGCCCTCCATATCCTTTCCCTCGATCCTCCGCTCCTTGGGAAGCTGGCTGATCAGATCGCCTCTCGAATATAGACCGCATCCCAGGACGTCCCCTCTATAAGATACCACCACGTAGCCGTCCTCGACGGGAGCCGAGAGCTGCTGTCTCTCCCCGGCTATAAACCTCCTCGCCTCTCCGTCGGATAGGTGGACGGCGTTCTTGGTGGCGAAGCGGCCGAAGAGCTGGAGGGCATAGGTCGTCGGCTTTGGGACCCGCCCCCGGACGGAGATGAACCGCAGCCCCAGAGCCTCATAGTCCAGATCCGGGATATCTGCGAGGCTGAAGGCCCAGATGTTACGCCCCCTCCGAAAGAAACTGACGGCTTCGAAGGCCCGGGGTGGGATCCCGAAACGAGATCCCATCATCTCCGCCACCTCTCCCCGGTCCACCGGCAGGAAGGGCTGCCTATTCCTTAACGAGCTTTGCGACAAAGAATCCTCCAGTATCGTTCTGGTGGGGGTAGTACCTGGCACATCTCTTCATCTCCTCTCCGAAGGCGGACCCGCCCACCTCCGAGAGCCCCGGCGAGCCCTGAAGGTCCGGGACGCAGACCTCCTGGAGGCTCAACCCCCGGACCTGGTCCAGGACCCGGGATACCACGGCCTCGTTCTCCTCGGGGGCGAAGGTGCAGGTGGAGTAGACGACGGTACCGCCGGGACTTGCCACCTCAGCCCCCCTCTTTAAAAGAGCCGCCTGGAGCCGCTGGAGGTCGAGGGAACGCTTCAGGCTCCACCTGCCCAGGACGGCGGGGTCCTTTCTCGCCATCCCCTGGCCGGTGCAGGGGACGTCGACGAGGACCCGGTCGAACTTCTGGGCTGGAAAGCGGCGACCGTCGTACCTGGTCACCGCGACATTGATCGCCCCCGACCTCTCGCAGTTGGAGCGGAGGGACGCCACCCTCCCGTTGGCGGGATCGTTGGCGACGAGAAGCCCCCGGTTCTCCATCATCATGGCGATCTGGGTCGTCTTG
>CP086218.1:788621-847478 GCA_020844795.1 Methanothrix sp.
ACGTTCTGTGGGTCGATCTCTATGGCCTTATCGTAGGCCGCCAACGTCTCTTCGGGCGTGCCGATCAATTGCAGCTCACGAGCTTTCGTCAGCCAATCCTCTGTCGTGCTCTCCTGCGCCAGAACAGCTGCGCATAGCAGATACAGTGCCATCAGGACGAGGACAAACCTGGACCCCATCCCCAACTTCGATAGCCCATCGCGGGCCATTGTCGATTCTACTTTTTCGCGCATTTTTTTCCTCGCTCCCCAGTATATCATCGAAATACGATTCATCTCAGTGCGGCATTTGTATACCCATCACTCTCTAGCTTAGCAAAGGCCGTCCGGGCCTCATGGATTCGGTTCACCTATCCCCCAGGACTCATCAAGAAGTCCCATCTCCATGAGCAGGTTCGCCACCGTCCTTGCGGCCGCGTCGGCCCTGGTGGAGTTCTTCTCAATGGCCCTCTCGTAGGCCTCGATCGCCTCCTCGCCCCTCCCCAGGCTGATCAGAAGCTCTGCCTTCTCGAACCAGGCCTCGCCGTCCTCGGGATCCGAGATCAGGGATTCGTTGTAGATCTCCAGGGCCCTCTCCCAGGACCCCCTCGCCTCTTCGGACCGTTCCAGGCCGTATTGGGCAACTCCCCTGCCCCACCACGCCCGGGCGTCTTCCGGATCCTCCGCCAGAATCTCGTCGAATAAGGCAACCGCCTTCAAGTGAGCCTGCCTGGCCAAGATCTCGTGGATGATCGCCTTGTCCAGCCAGGCGGTGGCGTTTCCTGGATCTATCCTCAGAGACTCTTCATAAGCCAAAAGGGCCTCCTCCATACTCCAACTCAAGAAAAGATCGTGGCCCCTTTCTCGCCAGCTCTCTGCCGAATCTTCCTCTTCGATCCCATCCTCCGCCAAGGCACATATGCAAAGGGATGCCATGGCCGCCAACATGATGGCGAACCTGGCCCACATGCCAAAATCCGGTAGGATATTGTTCAATCCGCTCAACAGTATCACCTCACCTAAAGGGATGGAGAGGATTGAGCTGGGGAGTGTGGGCATGCCCCAGCTCCCGGCCTCGGAGAGGCCGCCTCTATCTTAGCTTCACAGATAATGGTCTGTGAAGACGAAAACCCCAACTCCCCCACCCCATGTCACCCCTAAATTACATAATGTTATATTAACTTTACTATCTGTAAAGGATGTTCGGTATAACACCATCGGATTTCGGCAGCCGACCGGTCTTCATCAGCAGAATACTCTACAGCAAAAGGCGAATTCGACCTGAGAGAGCCCCCTCTTATCAAGATATACGAGCATGAATAGTTAAGTTTATATAACCAATTGTAATACGATATTGACATCGTGATGCCGATGGACGCGAGAGATTCCAGGATCTGCAGATTGATCATCATCGTCGTAACGGTTGCCATGGCGGGCTTGTTTGCAGCGATGGCCAACGCAGTCCTCGTGGTATCTTCCATCGCCCCAGGGGCGATTTTATTCTATATATGTAAAAGAAGCGTCGCAGAGATCGAAGAAGACGAGAGGGACGCAAGGGTGAGCGAGCAGGCATCGAAGGTCACCGTAGCAGTATTCGCTTCGGCATGCACCCTCTCCGGCCTAATATTGATCGCCCTGAGGAACGAATATCCAGAGTACATGTACGCCGGATTCGCCCTCGCCTTCTCCGCCTGCGCCTTAATGATCCTGTACTCTATCCTCTACGGATACTACAACAGAAGATACGGTTACGAGCCTTACGATGAAGAATAAGATCAAAGTCTACAGGGCGGTTCACGATCTGACCCAGGAGCAGCTCGCCAAAGAGCTGGGAGTGACAAGGCAGACGATAATTGCGATAGAGAAGGGAAAGTACAACCCGTCTTTAGACCTCGCCTTCAAGATGGCGAGGGTCTTCGGGGTCAAGATCGAAGACATATTCGTCTACGAAGAATCTTCCCAGAAGAGAACGATCCATCCGCTTAAGCCCTCGATCCAATGGGACTCGTCCGAAACGGGATAAAACGACGATATCTGACCAAAAACTTTAATGGAATAAAACTCATCTGATCAAAACCACCTTAAGGAGTATGCGATGCCCGAACGTCCCTCCATCGGATCCTCGATAAAGCGCCCAATCCTGAGAGCAAAGGCTTACTTCACCTCCACGAAGTTCAGCGAAGAGCCCCTTATACTGGGGGCTGCGCTGATGGTGATGCTATTTTTCATCCTTTACGCCTTTAGCGGCGATGAGACAGGGGGCGAGGTCTGGAGCATCGCCTTCGGCGGCCCCGGCTTTGAGGTGGGAACATCGATCATAGAAAAGACGGACGGCGGGTACATAATCGCCGGAGCGACGAACTCTTGGGGAAGAGGCGGATACGACGCCTGGCTTCTATCGACGGATCCGAAAGGCATAGAGATCTGGAACGAGACTCATGGCGGGCCTGGCGACGAGGAGGCGATGGCGGTTGTCGCGACCGTTGACGGGGGTTACGCCATCACAGGTGGAACAAACTCGTTTGGTGCCGGAGACTTCGACATCTGGCTCATCAAGACCGACTCTACCGGGGTGGAAGAGTGGAACAGGACCTACGGCGGGCCGGGTTACGACTGGGCCTATTCAATAGAGAAGGCGAAGGATGGAGGATACCTCATCCTTGGGGAGACCACCTCCCTGGGCGCGGGGGGGATGGATCTCTGGCTTATAAAGACCGATTCTCTGGGCGCTCCCGTCTGGAATAGGACCTTTGGAGGTGGCGAAGATGACGGCGGCCGCTCAATACAAGAAACCGACGACGGCGGTTACATTATAACAGGATTCTCCGAGTCCTTTGGCCGAGGCGGCATGGACCTCTGGCTCCTGAAAGTCGACTCCGATGGGAACGAGGAGTGGAACAGGACCTTCGGCGGATCGAAGGATGATATGGGTCAATCGGTCCGGCAGACGAAAGACGGTGGTTATGTATTGGCGGGCGGTGCGAACTCCCCCTCAACAGCCACGCCCCCGACGGGCGATGCCTGGCTGATCAGAACAGATCGGAGCGGCACTCCGATATGGGGTAGGATCTATAGCTTCGGGGATGCCAGCTACGACCTGGCCACGACGGTCAGGGAGACCGACGACGGAGGATTCATAGTCGCAGGCCGCAGCTCAGAGGGAAAGTCAAGCGCCTGGCTCATAAAGACTGATGATGCTGGGATGAAGGAGTGGGAGGTCGTCTATAAAGAGTCGGGGAGAGAGGAGGGGTCGTCGGTATTGGTTGCCGGGGATGGGAGCTATGTCACCACCGGCTGGACGACCTCTGCTGGAAGTCCGGATCTATGGCTCGCAAAGATCCGGTAGATAGCCTCCGCATCTTCAGATCAATTTCATCACCCAGAAATCGAACCCACCTGCGCTATGCTGATTCGAGAAGCCTGATAGAAGGTAGCCGCCGTCTCTCGTCTGGAGGGCAGAGATGCCGCTGTAGACTCCGTCGCCTCCGATACTCTTCCGCCATTCCTCCGTCCCGTTGGAGCTGACTTTTATAAGGAGGGCTTCGTCCGGGCTCGTCCTGGAGCCGCTCTGGGAAGTCCAGCCGGAAACTATGTAGCCTCCATCATCTGAACCCCTGACGGAGTTTCCGAAATCCCCGGCTGATCCGCCAAAGGTGGTGCTCCACTCCAGGTTCCCCTCTGAGCCGACCTTGATAAGCCATACATCATAATCTCCGGCGCCAAACGAGTTTGAAAATCCGCAGATGACGTAGCCGCCGTCCCTGGCAGTCTCGATCGAGGTGAAGCCGTCTTGCTTTGAGCCCCCGAAGGTTCTCTCCCATTCGATCGCCCCTTCGTGATCGGTCTTGATAAGCCAGCCGTCGTATCCACCCGATCCGTAAGAATCGGTCCTGCCAGCGATGAGATAACCTCCATCTTCGGCCTCCAACATTGCCAAACCTTCGTCATCGCCGGGCCCTCCGAAGGTTCTGTTCCACTCTTCCACCCCCGACTGGTCGGTCTTGACGAGCCAGAGGTCACCCTTACCAATGCCGTGAGAGTCGGTAGAGCCTGCGAAGATGTATCCGCCATCGTTTGCCTCCCGGACCGAAGAGGCGACATCGTCGCCTCGGCCGCCGAAGGTTCTCATCCACTCAGCATCTCCATTCGGGTTTGTCTTTACCAGGACCGCATCTTTACCTCCCGCGCCGCTGGAGGTGGTATAGCCGGCGATAATATACCCTCCATCAGAGGTCCTCTGAACTTCAGCGCCTACATCGATCCCCGGTCCTCCGAATGGCTTATCCCAGACTCTGCTCCCATTTGAGTCGATCATTAAGAGCCATATGTCGCAATTCCCGGCGCCGTAAGACTCGGTCATCCCGGTCAGGATGTATCCTCCATCTCCGGCCTCAGAGATCATCCCCCCCACCTCGTGCCCCGGCCCGCCGTAGGTGGTATTCCAGACCTCCATAGGCTCCCCCCAGGCGGTCGGCGCGGACAAAATGAGCGACCCTAGCACCAATAATAGCCCCAATCTCGTCATCAATAACGGCCCCGCTCTCAAAACTTCTCACCTCAATTGACAGGCAGTGGTTCATCTTCTCCAGTTATATTTACTTCGATTAAACTCAACTTAATATCGGTTTAATGGTCGTAGAACTCCACGAATTTGAAGGGGCCAAAGATTCTGAGATCGCCTCCGAAAGGCATTATAGCCATGGAGGCCCAATTGTTGAAAGAGACCTCTCCATCTCGAGGGATAGAGCAGGCCGGAGAATTTGAATGATCCGAGTTCTTATGGTGGACGACGACCCCGCAGTCCTGGAGATAACGAAGGTATTCCTCGAGAGGTCCGGGGATATACAGGTCGACGCCGTCGTCTCGGCTTTGGAGGCGACGGAGAGGCTGCAAGATGGCGGCTATGACGTCATCGTCTCCGACTACGTGATGCCGGAGATGGACGGGATATCCTTTCTCAAAAGGGTCCGGAGCCGGGACTCGGAGATCCCCTTCATCCTCTTCACCGGGAAGGGGCGCGAAGAGGTGGTGATCGAGGCGCTGAACAACGGTGCCGACTACTACCTCCAGAAGGACGCAAACCCGAAGGTCCTCTACGCCGAGCTGACCCACCAGATCCGGCAGGCGGCAGAGAGGCAGAAGGCCAAGAAGGCGGTCATCGAGAGCGAGGAAAAGTATCGGGCCCTCTTCGAGAACATGAACGACGGGCTCGTCCTCTGCGAGTTCGTCCTGGACGTTGAGGGGAGGGTCCCCGTCGACTACGTCATAAAGGACGCAAACCCCCAGATCGAGGAGATCGCGGGGGTGGGGCCAGATGAGGCGATAGGAAAGAGGGGGTCGGAGATCTTCGGGTCGATCGTCCCCCCGTTTCTGGAGACTTACCGCCAGGTCGACGAGACCGGATCACCTGCCAAGTTCGATGGGCGGATCCCGGAGACGGGCAGGCAGTTCAGCATATCCGCCTACTCGATGGGGAGGGGAGAGTTTGCGGCGATATTCTCCGACGTCACCGAGGAGAAGAGGGTCAATGAGGAGCTCTGCAGGGCCCACCACCAGCTCCAGGAGATAATAGACTTCCTCCCCGACGCCACCTTCGTCGTCGACGAGGAGAGGAAGGTGATAGCCTGGAACCGGGCCGTCGAGGAGATGACCGGCGTCTCCAAGGATCAGATCATAGGAAGAGGGGCCTACGACTACGGAGAGCCCTTCTACGGGTTCAAGAGGCCGGTCCTCATCGACGCCATCTTCTCGGAGGATTCCGGGATCGAGAGGGATTACGACTACCTCCGCCGGCAGGGAGACGCCATCTTCGCCGAGGTCTACATCCCCCACCTCTACGGTGGGAGGGGCGCTTACATCTGGGCGATCGCGTCGCCGCTATTCGACGACGACGGGAGGGTGGTCGGAGCCATCGAATCGATCCGGGACGTCACCGACAGGAAGGGGGCGGAGGTGGCCCTGCGGGAGACGAGGGACTACCTGGAGAGCCTCCTCCACCGCGCCAACGCCCCCATAGCGGTCTGGGGGCCCAACATGAAGATCATCCGATTCAACCGCGCCTTCGAGCGGCTGACGGGCTATGCCGCCGGAGAGGTGATCGGAAGAGAGGCGACGATCCTCCTCCCCGACGAAGGAAGGGAGGAGGCGCTGGCGAAGATCGCCTACACCCTGGAAGGGGAGTGCTGGGAGTCGGTGGAGATCCCCGTCCGGTGCAAGGACGGCGGGGTAAGGATCGTCCTCTGGAACTCGGCGAATATCCGCTCGGAGAAGGACGGGGCCGTCATCGCGACGATCATCCAGGGGCAGGATATCACCGAGCGGAAGCGGGCAGAAGAGGACCTCATCCTCGCCTCCAAGCAGCTCCAGGAGATCATCGACTTTTTGCCGGACCCGACCTTCGTCATCGACGCGGAGAGGAAGGTGATAGCCTGGAACCGGGCGATCGAGGAGATGACCGGGGTCGGGAAGGATGAGATGGTGGGCAGGGGCGATTACGCCTACGGCGAAGTCTTCTACGGCGAGAGACGTCCGGTTCTTATAGATATGATCTTTTCCTGGGACCAAGAACAGGAGGCGCTCTACCATTACGTCAAGAAGGAAGGTGAGACCCTATTTGCCGAGGCCTTCGTCATTCCGCCCCGGACCGGTAAAGGCTCTTACGTCTGGGGGACGGCCTCGCCCCTCTTCGATAAGGACGGCAATATCACCGGGGCGATCGAGTCGATCCGGGACGTCACCGAGATCAAGGAGACGGAGATGGCCCTCCAGGAGAACGAGGAGCGGCTGAAGCTCGTCATCGAAGGGGCGAGCTTGGGGATCTGGGACAGGAACGTGGTGACGGGGGAGGTCGTCAGGAACAGGAGGCTCGTCGAGATCTTCGGATGCCCGGATGGAGAGCTTTCCGGGCACGTCCGGGATAGGGAGAAGATGATCCATCCCGACGACTTCGATAAGGTTATGGCAGCCCTGGAAGATCACTTCCTGGGAAAAACCCCCCACTACGAGATCGACTACCGGCTGAGGAGAAGAGACGGCCGCTGGATATGGGTCCACGACTGCGGCGAGGTGATGGCCAGGGACGAGGCGGGCCAGCCCCTGAGAATGGTGGGGATCACCCAGGAGATCACCGAGATCAGGAGGTATCAGGAGGCACTGAAGGAGGCTAACAGGAAGCTGAACCTTCTCAGCAGAGTCACCAGGCACGACATCTTAAACCAGATCACGGCCCTCTCGGGCTACGCCCACCTCCTCCGGGAGATCGTACCCCAGGATCAGGCAGCCGAGAAGTACATCGACCGGATCGGAGAGCTGGTAAAGACCATTCATGAACAGCTCGTCTTCACCCGGGACTACCAGGCGATGGGGGTAAAGGCCCCGGAGTGGCAGAGGGTCAGCGACGTACTCCGCCGGGCGAAGGCCGCAGCTCCCGCCGAGAGCGCCGCAGGAGAGATCGGCTTTGATGTATCGACGGAAAACCTCGAGGTATTTGCCGATCCGATGCTGGAGAAGGTCTTCACCAACCTGATGGAGAACGCCGCGAGGCACGGAGGCTCCGTCTCCGAGATCCGGGTCTTCTTCATCGAGAGGGCGAAGGGCGGTGAGGAGGGGGACGGAGGCGAGGGAGGAGCCGAGGGAGTCATCGTCGTCGAGGACGACGGCGCCGGGGTCCCGGCGGAGGTGAAGACCCGGATCTTTGACCAGGCCTTCGGGAGGCATACCGGCTACGGCCTATTCCTCAGCCGGGAGATCCTGGGGATCACGGGGATGACGATAGCCGAGACGGGGGAGGAGGGGAAGGGGGCGAGGTTTGAGATATCCGTCCCGGAGGAGAATTATCGTTGGGAGTAGTTCGAAGACGAGAGCCTGATCTATGCTGCCCGGACCATCAGCCAGACGGTCCTTGCCTCTCACTCCCGCCCCCATCTCTTTGCGCCGGAGGGCCTGAGGATCTCTCCCGCATCTGCCCGCAGGAGCATGTTGGTGAGGGCGCTGAGGGAGCAGAGGGTTCCACGCCCCTCGGTCACCTCCCCTCCGGGCCCTGGTATGCGGGCCACTATGCCTCCCTCTGCGGTGATCTCTATCTCCGTCCCGATCTCGCTGAGGCGGTGGAGGATGACGTTCCCGGTCGCCCCCATCGACTTCTCCATCCAGCAGTGCTTGAAGGGGCATAGATCGCAGTAGGCCCGGAAGAGCTCGGCGCTCGCCCCAGAGACGAGCCCTGCCGCGATCTCGGCCTTGGCGGTCCCGTAGGCGATGCAGCATCCCCGGACGTTCCTGGCCAGGATCTCGTCGCCCCTGGCCAGGGTGACCCTCACCCCCCCGCCCCGGACCTCATACCTGTTCTCAACCCCCAGGTCGAACTTCTTCTTGCCGGTGTTCTCCGTCCCCTGGAGGGCAGACCGGATCTTCTCGGCTATTTTTGGCTCCCGGGCCGCTCCTATCGCCACGGCGCAGGTGGGGCAGTAGGCGGGAGGCGACTCGAATATCACCTTCCCCTCCCCGTCATAGAAGGTGGCCACGACCCCAAGCCCCCTCCTCTTTATGAGGGTCCTTCCCCCCATCTCCCGGACGGCGAGGAGGGCGAGGGCGGCGGCGGTAAGAACCCTCCCGTACCCCTGAAGAGAGGCCACCTTCTCCATATCCTCGGGGGTGTTCACCCCCTCCCGCCTCAGCTCCTCGGAGAGATCCGGAGGGAGGAGGCCCGCTTCGATCTCCGCCGCCAGGACCGCCGGGGACCATACCACCCCTAATCCCTCGCCGATGATGTTCTCCTCGTCATCGAAGATCCGGGCAACGATGCCCTCCGGCCTCTCGTAGGCGACGATCCTCCCCCCGACCCGGCAGATCTCCTCGGCGACGGCGTGGCAGATGCCGCACGCCCCCTCCCTCGGCCTTGCGACCTCCCTGACCCTCTTTGATACCTCCTCTTTGAAGTTGCCGCCAGCGCTCATGATCGATATGAAGACTTCCGAGACTATATTATTTTCCGGTGATGACCATCCCCACCACCTCGGCCTCATATATCATAATCGAGATAATTTATCGGCATGACTGAAGAGATCAGGATCGGATACCTCAGCACCCTCTATCACACCAGCCTCATCATGAAGGGATCTGACCTAGCCGGGGAGCTGGGGGTTGGCGTCTCCTGGCGGCTCTTTCCCACCGGCCCCGACATGATCGACGCCTTCGGAAGGGAAGAGCTAGATCTGGGGTATCTCGGCCTTCCCCCGGCGATCATCGGGATCGGGAGAGGCCTGAAGATAAGATGCATCGCCGGCGGCCATATGGAGGGGACGGTCCTGGTGGGACTTGCCGGGATTCGTCCCAGGGGGACGGTCCGCGAATCTCTCGCCCAGTTTCGGGGAAGGTCGATAGGCACCCCCAGGAGGGGTTCGATCCACGACGTCATCCTCCGGAAGATGGTCGAAAGCGCCGGGTTCGAGGACGAGATCGAGATCAAGAACTACGACTGGGCCGACTTCATCCTCGACGCCATGATCGACGGCGAGGTGGAGGGGGGGTGCGGGACCCCACCCCTGGCGGTTCTGGCGATCCGAAAGCTGAACGCCGAGATCGTCCTCCCGCCAGAATTGATGTGGCCGAAGAATCCCAGCTACGGGATCGTCGCCACAGAGAAGATGATAGAGGGACCCCCCCGATTTCTGGAGGGGTTCCTGAGGCGGCACGAGGACGCATCGAACCTGATAAGGCTGAGGCCCCTTGCTGCAGCCAGGATGGTGACAGAGGCCCTGCCGGTGATAGACACCGACTTCGCCCTGGAGGTCTACAGATTGTCTCCCAAATACTGCGCCAGCCTCCCTCGGGAGTACATCGATACCACCATGGCCTTTGCGTCCCTATTGAAGGAGACGGGAGCCATCCCCGGAGAGGTGAAGGCCGGGGAGATATTCGAGATGACGGCGATTGAACGGGTCCATCCCGAGGGGGATCATTACCGGGATCCAGGAAATCTTTAAATATGATGATTCAATTAACAATTGTGAATGCGCGAGAAATGCCTAGAAGTTCCGACTGCCCATTATGGGGAGGCGAAAGAGGCGAGACGGATATGGCAAAGATCTATGATGATATCACCAAAACGATCGGGAACACCCCCCTGATCAGGCTGAACCGGGTGACAGAGGGGCTGGACGCCACGGTGGTGGCGAAGGTGGAGAGCTTCAACCCCCTGGGGAGCGTCAAAGACAGGATAGGCGTCTCCATGATCGAGGCAGCTGAAAAGGCGGGGCATATCAAGAATGATACCATCATCCTGGAGCCGACAAGCGGGAACACCGGGATCGCCCTCGCTTTCGTCTGCGCCTCCAGGGGCTACCGGCTCGTCCTCATGATGCCGGAGACTATGTCGATAGAGCGGCGGAAGCTCTTGAAGGCCCTGGGCGCCGAGCTGGTCCTGACCCCCGGACCTCTGGGAATGAAAGGGGCGGTGGCAAAGGCTGAAGAGATGCTCGCCGAGGATCCCCGGTACTATTACATCCCTCAGCAGTTCAGAAACCCGGCAAACCCCGAGATCCACCGGAAGACCACCGCCGAGGAGATATGGCGGGACACCGACGGAAAGGTGGACATCCTGGTGGCTGGCGTGGGCACCGGCGGAACTATCACCGGGGTGGCCGACGTTATAAAGTCCCGGAAGCCCGGCTTCAAGGCGATCGCCGTAGAGCCGGCCGCCTCCCCGGTCCTGGGGGGTGGAAAGCCGGGGCCCCACAAGATCCAGGGTATCGGTGCCGGGTTCGTACCCGACGTCCTGAGGCTCGACCTGGTCGATGAGATCGTCCCTGTAACGAACGAAGACGCCTTCGCCACCGCCCGGAGGCTGGCGAAGGAGGAGGGTCTGGTGGTGGGCATATCCTGCGGCGCCGCCGCCTGGGCAGCCCTCTCCGTCGCCGCCAGGCGCGAGAACAGAGGAAAGCTGATAGTCGTCATACTCCCCGACACCGGGGAGCGGTACCTCTCCACAGAGCTCTTTGATATGTGAGGTCGAGGGAAGATGAGGATAAGAGAGGATATACAGACCGTATTCGAGAAGGACCCCGCCGCCAGGTCGATCTGGGAGGTCCTAGCCTGCTATCCCGGACTTCACGCCATCTGGATCCATAGGATATCTCACACCCTCTGGACCCACCGGCTACGCTTCCCGGCCCGCCTCTTATCCCACATATCCCGGTTTCTGACGGGGGTGGAGATCCACCCGGGGGCGAAGATAGGAAGGAGGTTCTTCATCGACCACGGGATGGGGGTCGTCATCGGCGAGACCGCCGAGGTAGGAGACGACGTCCTGATGTACATGGGGACGGTCCTGGGAGGGACGAGCCTGGAGAAGGTGAAGCGCCACCCCACCCTCGAGGACGGGGTGGTGATCGGGAGCGGGGCGATCGTCCTGGGTCCTGTTACCATCGGCAGGAGGGCGAAGATCGGGGCAGGATCGGTGGTGGTCAGGTCTGTTCCGGCAGGAGCCACCGTGGTGGGGGTGCCGGGGAGGATAGCCGAGCCGGAGTGCCCGTCGACGAGGACCGACCTCAACTACGCCAACCTCCCCGACCCGATGCTCAGGGTGGTAAGCAGGCTCCTCGACCGACAGAACTGGATGGAAGATAGGCTTCGCTCCATGGAGAGGGCCCTCTCGGGTCCGCAGGCGGAGAAGATCAAGGAAAAGCTGGCGAGGGAGGAGGAGGTCCGGGAGGCTCTCCGGGATGTCCTGGATCCGGAGGTGGGTATAGACATAGTCGACCTGGGGCTCATCAAGGATATCATCGCGGACGGCGACCGGATCGAGGTGAATATGGTCCTCACCTCCCAAGCCTGCCCCCTGGCAGACCACCTCAAAGAGCAGGTGAAGCGGCGGGTTGAGGGGCTCCCGGAGGTGGGCGATGTGGAGGTGCGGGTCCTGGACGAGCCCTGGAACTGGGAGAGGTTCGCAAGGCAACGGAGCCTCCGGCAAGAGGTTTAGAACGCTCCTCATGGTGCAGTCCGTCAATTCAGCCGCGAGCCGCCCGCAGGCCGTTCAAAACCGCCAGGATCTCGGAGCTCTCGTGGAATAACACCGCCTCGGCGACGCTCAATCCCCCCAGGAGGGCAGAAGGGACCATGATGGCGAGGACGAGGAGGGAAAAGGCTATGTTCTGGAAGCTTATCCTCCTCGACCTCTTCCCTATCTCCATGGCACGGGGGACCATCCCCAGATCGTCGGCCATGAGGGCGATATCGGCGGCCTCGATCGCCGCGTCGGTCCCGGCCGCCCCCATGGCGATCCCCACCGTCGCCCGGGCAAGGGCGGGTCCATCGTTTATCCCGTCCCCCACCATGGCTACGGGGCCGAACTCCTCCTCCAAGGCCGCTACCGCCCTACTCTTCTCTTCCGGCAAGAGGCCTGCCCTGAAATCGTCTATCCCGAGATCCGCTGAGATCGCCCTGGCCACGGCTTCGCTGTCGCCGGTCAGCATCACCACCTTCAGCCCCAGGCCGTGAAGGTAGGCCACAGCCTCCTTCGCCCCAGCCCTGATCTCGTCTCTCACCCCTATTATCCCGTCCAGACCTCTGGCAGTCCCGACGAGGACCGCCGTCTTCCCCTCTGCCCTCAACCTATCTACCAGGGTCGGATCAGAGATCTGCACCCCCAGCCCCTCGAAGAGCTCCGGCTTTCCGGCATAGACCGTCTCCCCGTCCAAGTCTCCAGATACCCCGGTCCCGATGAGGCAGGTGAAGTTCTCCACATCTCCTGCTTCGACCTTCTCAGAGATCGCCTTTCTTGCGATGGCCCTGGCCACGGGGTGGTCTGAAAGCCTCTCCAGGCTGTAGGCCCGGGCGAGGAGGGCGACCTCATCTCCCCTGAAGGGTATCAGATCCGTCACCTCAGGCTTGCCCCGGGTCAGGGTCCCTGTCTTGTCGAGGGCCACGGCCCTGATCTTGCCCAGGTTCTCCAGGTGGACACCCCCCTTTACAAGGATCCCGCTCTTTCCCGCCCTGCCTATCCCGGCGGCTATGGCTATGGGGGTTGATATCACCAGGGCGCAGGGAGCGGCGGCCACCAGAAGGACGACGGCCCTCTCCGACCACTCATAGAAGCCGCCCTCGAGGAGCGGAGACGCCAGTATCAGTAGGACAGCCCCCGCCAGAACCAGGGGGGAGTACCTATCTCCAAACTTCTCGATGAAGAGCTGAGACCTCCCTTTCACCTCCTGGGCCTCCTCCACCAGGTGGATGATCTTCGAGAGGGTGTTCTCCTCGAAGGAGGTGGTCGCCTCCACCTCGATCGCCCCCTCGAGGTTGATCGTCCCGGCGAAGACGAGCATACCCTCGCTCTTGTCGACGGGGGCCGACTCTCCCGTCACAGGGGCCTCATCGATGCTGGACCTGCCTGCGACGACCAGCCCGTCGGTGGGTATCGACTCCCCCGGCCTCACGAGAAACAGGTCCCCCCTCTTAATATCGGCCGCCGGAATGATCCTCTCCGTCCCGCCGACTCTGACCCTAGCCGTCTTCGGGGCGAGGTCGAGGAGGGCCCTTATCGAGCTCCTCGTCCTGACGTAGGTGAACTCCTCCAGGCTCTCCGCCGCCGAGTAGAGAAAGACCAAGAAGGCCGCCTCCTCCCAGATCCCGAGGACGGCGGCGCCCAGGGCGGCGGCCATCATGAGGATCTCTATCCCGACCTTCCTCTCGAAGAGGAGCTCTTCGATCCCCTCCCTCGCCCAGCTATATCCTCCTACGAGCATAGCGGTGGCGAAGATGAAGATCCTGACGTCCTGCGATATCGCCCCAAGGCTTTCGAGGCCGTAGGCGGATGCCGAGAGGAGGCCGGATAGGAGGGCGGTCTGCATCCTGCGGTACTCAAACCATCTCCCCTCGAAGATCTCTTCATCCTCAACCATAGGCCTAAAACCTCATTTTCATGAGAGGAGGAGAGGACCACAGCGGGCATAAGATGACAGCTTTCAATCCTCGTCCTCGGATTCGTCTCTCTATTGCTGTACAATTACCGTATCATCCGCTTTGGACGGCGCCTCACCCATTCAGAATACAGGCCAGCTCCTCCCGCCTGATCCCTCGCCCCGACGCTATAAGTAGCTGGCTTGAGTCTCGACCTAAGCCGACCGCATGACCTGAGCCGACCGCATGATCTTTAAATCAGACCGATCAGGACCCTCAGATACCACGGGATCGGTGGAGATCAAATGGTCACCCCTTCCGAACCGCAGCCTTATTCCGATAGTCCTCGAGGGCCATGTGGAGGGCGTCGGCGGCGAGGTTCGAGCAATGCATCTTGTTCGGTGGCAGGCCCCCAAGCTCCCTGGCAACTTCGTCCCTCGTGATCTTCATCCCCTCCTCTACCGTCTTGCCCAAAGCCATCTCCGTGGTCATGCTGCTCGTCGCTATCGCCGCGCCGCACCCGAAGGTCCGAAACTTAATATCCTCTATCCTCTCGTCCTTCACCCGGATGAACATCTCCATGACGTCCCCGCAGGTCGGGTTTCCCACCTTCCCGTAACCGTCGGGATCTTCGATGACGCCGACGTTTCGCGGGTTCATGAAGTGGTCCATCACCTTCTCGCTGTATCCTGGCTGTGACATATAAATCCTCTTATTATTCCGCCTCGGGTTGGAGACCGTTCACTCCGGCCTCATAGCCGACATCTCCCTCAGCCTCTTCACCGAGTCAAAGATGGCCCGGCAGGCGTAGTCGACCTCCTCTTCCGTGTTAGCCATCCCGAGAGTTATGCGAAGAGATCCATGAGACTCGACGGGAGATAGGCCGATGGCGGAGAGGACGTGGCTTGCAGCAAGCTTCTTCGAGGAGCATGCCGATCCCGTGGATGCGGCGACCCCTTTCGCGTCGAGATAGAGGAGGAGGGATTCTCCTTCGATGTACCTAAATCCGAAGTTCAGGTTTGAAGGAAGCCTCTTAACCGGGTGGCCGTTCAGCCACGACTCCTCGATGTTCTTGAGGACCCAGCCCCTCATCCGGTCCTGTAGAGACCTCATCCTCTCCGACTCCACCGCCATATTTTCTTCTGCGATTCTGGCGGCCCTTCCCAGACCCACGATCCCCGGGACGTTCTCCGTCCCCGACCTCATCCCCCTCTCGTGGCCTCCGCCCTGCTGGATGCTCTCGATCCTGACGCCCTTTCTTTTGTAGAGGGCTCCTGCCCCCTTGGGGCCGTAGAGCTTGTGGCCCGAGAGGGAGAAGGCGTCGAGGCCGAGGGAGTTCACGTCCACGGGGATCTTTCCTGCGGTCTGGACCCCGTCTGTATGGAAGTAAATCTCCTTCTCGCCTGCAAGCCTACCGATCTCCTCCAGGGGCTGTATCGTCCCGATCTCGTTGTTGGCGTGCATCACCGAGATCAATATGGTATCCTCCCGGACCGCCTCCTCCACCGCCCCGATCTCCACGAGCCCCTCCCGGGTCACCGGAAGGTAGGTCACCTCAAACCCCTCCCTCGTCAGTGCTTTGCAGACCTCCAGGACGGCGGGGTGCTCTATCGAGGTGGTGATGATGTGGCGCCCCTTCTTTTTATTCTTACGGGCGATCCCTTTGATGGCCAGGTTGTCCGACTCCGTCCCACCGCTGGTAAAGTATATCTCCGAAGGTTCGGCGTTCAGGAGGGCAGCGACCTCGGTCCGGGCATCATCCACCGCCTCCCGAGCCTCTCTGCCGAAACTGTGGAGGCTGGAAGGGTTTCCGTAACGCTTCGAGAAGTAAGGGATCATCGCCTCGAGGACCTCGGGAGCGAGGGGCGTCGTGGCGGCGTGATCCATGTATATCCGTTTCATCTATCGGTCACTCCTCAATCGATCTGATCTATCTGAGCCGTTATAGATCCGCAGAGGATTTTAGATCTTCCTCGATCTTGGCCACTTCCTCCAGCCTCGCCCTGGTGGCGGGCTTCCTGGGGACTGCTCCGCATCCTTCGGAGGGGAGGATGGAGGCATCGAAGGTTCCTATCTCCCTTGCGATCTTCTCCACCTCCACCTTGTCGAAGCCTATGAGGGGCCTGTATACGGGAATCGATGCGGCTTCGTCCAGGACGTAGAGGTTGTCCAGGGTCTGGGAGGCTACCTGGCCCAGGGACTCGCCGGTGACGATCCCCTTGGCGCCTTTGTCCTTCGCCACCGCCTGCGCCAGCCGGTACATCCGGCGCTTGCAGACGAGACAGGTGTACCTCTCTAGACCCCCCTCTCTCATCATCTCAGAGCTTTTTTTGAGGAAGCCGTCCTTTACCACCATAAGCTTAAGATCCGGCTGGTAGGCCTTCAGCCTTTCAACAACAGCCTCGGCCCGCGCGAGGGCCAGGGGGCCGGAGAAGCTTTCGAGGTCGACGTAGATGGGGGTTATCCTGCATCCGCGCTTCATCATCATCCAGGCGGCCACCGGCGAGTCTATACCCCCGGAGAAGAGGGCTACAAGATCGCCCTCGGCGCCGAGGGGTAGCCCGCCGACCCCCTTAACGACGTTGCGGAAGAGGTAGCAGTCGTCGTCTCTGATCTCGACGTGGACCGTCGCCTCGGGGTCCTCGAGATCGACCCTGAGGTGGGGGAACCTCTCCAGGATCAGGTCAGCGAGCTCCACCGTCTTCTCCTGGGAGGTGAAAGGATGGCTACCGACCCGGCGGAGCCTCAGGGCGAAGGTCTCCGCCTCCGGTAGGCCGGTCCTCTCGCAGTAGTCGATCATAAACGAACCGAGATCCTGTAGAGAGGTCCGCTCGCAGGGGGAGAAGGAGACTATCCCGAAGATCCGCTTCAGCCTCTCCTCGTCCACAGGTCCCGAAAGCCAGATCCGGCCCCGGGTCCTCCTCACCTTACATCCCGGGAGGGCCTCCTTGAGGTTTCTCATGAGGAGGTTCTCCCACCGGCTCCTTACGGCGGGGGACTTGAGGCCGATCTCCGAGTACCGAAGAAGGTACAAGCTAGCCCAGCCCTCCGCAGTCCCGGCAGCGGGGATCTCTTGAGACATCCACCGTCTCGAGGGTGGGAGCGAGCCCGTCCCAGAGGAGGAGCCTTCCGGCGAGGAGCTCCCCGGTCCCCGTGATGTACTTGATCGCCTCCGTCGCCTGGATCAGACCGATGATCCCAGGAGTGACCCCCACCACTGGAAACTTGGCAGGTGGAGGAGCCTGGGGAAAGATACACCGCAGGCACGCCGAGACCCCGGGGAGGACCGTCGTCGCCTGGCCGTGGAAGCCGAAGATCGCCCCGTGGATGAAGGGTATCTTCTTTCTTATGGCCGTCTCGTTGAGAAGATACCGTACTGGAAAGTTGTCCATGGCGTCGATGACGAGGTCGGCGTCGCCGACGAGCCGGGAGACGTTCTCCTCGCAGATAGTCTCCGCCGTCGTCTCGACGACGATATCGGAATTCATCTCGCAGAGCTTCTCCCTGGCCGAGACCGCCTTCTTCCTCCCTATGTCCCTCTCCCAGTGGAGGATCTGGCGGTTTAGGTTGGAGAGCTCCACCTCGTCGTCGTCGACGATCACGACCTCTCCGACCCCGGCGGCCGCCAGGTAGACGGATATGGGAGAGCCCAAGCCCCCCGCCCCGGCGATGAAGACCTTCGATCCGGCTATCTTCTCCTGCCCCTCGACCCCGAAGAGGCGGATCTGCCGGTCGTACCTATCCAGGAACCTTTCGACGTTCATCGATCTACTCCTTATATGATGGTGCCTCTCTCCCTACCAGGCTGGAGGCGAGGGATCTTCCGCTAATCCACGTGATTATCCAGCATATCATATTATCTCCACAAGATCTCCATTAACAATTGTTATCCCATAAAAGGGTTTCTGAAGGCGGCGGATATGACTGCGGTGATGAAACTGGCCAAGATCCATAGCCTCGACCTCCCTGGCAGGAGCTCCGGTGAGCGACGAGATGCCGGCAATTATTGCTTATACCGGCAGTTACTTCATCATCTTCAGTCGTGAAGGGGTTCGCACGTGCCGGGGTGACCGAACGGCTAGGTGCGCGGCTGCAGACCGCGACAATCGGGTTCGACTCCCGACCCCGGCCTTATGATCATCTCCAACACCATGACCGGCGAAAAGGAGGCCTTGAGGCCTCTCCATGGGGGGCCGGATCAACATCTTCGTCTGCGGCCCTACGGTCTATGACGACGCCCACATCGGGCACGTCCGGACCTATATAGCCTTCGATGTCGTCGCCAGGTACCTCAAGGCGCGAGGCTACAGCGTATTCTACCTTCAGAACATAACCGATATCGATGATAAGATCATAGATAGGGCAAAGAAGCTTGAAGTCGATCCAGCCGCCTTGGCCCGGAAGTTCGAGAGGAGATACCTCGAAGATATGAAGGCCCTCGGGGTCGAGAACGTCAACCTCTACGCCCGGGCGACGGAGCACATCCCCGAGATCATCAGCCAGATCGAGCGGCTGATGGCGAGGGGCTTCGCCTATGAGACGGAGAGCGGGGTCTACTTCGACGAGTCCAAGTTCGAGGAGTTTGGAAAGCTCTCCCATAAGAGCATGGAGGATCCGGACAGGCACAGGATCGAGCCTGATCCGACCAAGAGGAACCGCGGGGACTTCACCCTCTGGAAGAAGCGAAGAAACGAAGAAGGGATAAGCTGGCAATCCCCCTGGGGTGAGGGCCGGCCCGGCTGGCATATCGAGGATACCGCCATAACAGAGACTTACTTCGGACCCCAGTACGACATCCATGGAGGGGCTATCGATCTGATATTTCCCCACCATGAGGCCGAGATAGCCCAGATGGAGGCGGTATCGGGGAAGGCACCCATGGTGAGCTGCTGGATGCATACCGGCTTTTTGAACGTAAAGGGAGAGAAGATGTCCAAGTCCCTGGGAAACTTCATCACCATCCGAGAGCTTCTCAAGACTTGGGAGCCGGATGTCTTCCGGCTGGCCGTCCTCTCGGCCCATTACCGCACCCCCATCGACTTCTCCGAAGGCGTCCTCGATCAGTCCCGCCGTAGCCTGGAGAGGATCCGCAAGCTGGTCTCGGCTATAGATACGAGGCTATAGGCTGAGGGCGATGACCTCCCTTCCCCGAAGGAAGATGAGGCGCTGGAAAGGGCGAGAACGGAGTTCTTTGAGGCGATGGACGACGACTTCAACACCCCCAACGCCCTCCGGGCGGTCTTCGGGCTGGTGAGGGACCTCAACCGCCGGATGGACGAGGGAGACTTATCCACCGAAGGGCTCCGGGCTGCCGGGGAGATGCTGGCGGAGTTCGGGGAGATCCTGGGGTTGGACCTCTCCGCGGAGGGATCTCGGGAGGAGGACGATAAACTGATGGATGGGCTTCTCGCCCTCCTCCGGGAGGTCCGCCAGAGGCTGCGAGAGAAGAGGGAGTGGGAGCTTGCCGACGAGATAAGAGGAAGGCTCCTTGATCTGGGCATCGTCCTGGAAGACAAAAACCAGGGAGCGAACCGAGATCGAGATCGCGGGTGAGACACCTTCGGAGAGCCGTTGGAGGGTAACCCTTAAATCCCAAAATAACGATTGTGAATCGGTGAAATAGAATGAGGGATCGTCTTTGTTTATGAAGGAGAGATCGAACGGTCTTTTGAGAAGAAGGTTGAGCGGCTGCCACCGTCGGCAAAGCTCGTATTGAAGGTCCTGGAGTCTGGGTCCCTTCTGACCCAGAAGGATATCGTGAACAGAACCTACCTCCCGGCAAGGACCGTCAGATATGCCCTCCGCCGCCTGGAGGATGAGAAGCTTCTTGTGAAGCAGTTCTGCTTCCTGGATGCCCGCCAGCGGCTTTACAGACTGAAAACCAATACCTTCCTGACCAAAACAACCGGTTAAACTATATATTGATCTTTCTTCGCAGATGGCTCACCCCTGAGGATAAATGGGATGTCTATCTCGTCCTGGCATCCCTTGCCGCCTAATGGATGAAGGCTACCCGACGCCCTCCAGGGCCTCTTGGACCAACAGCTGAAGTAACACCGCTATGTCCTCCGTGGTGAAGATACGGGAAAGACTCCGGTCGAATAGGATGGTGGCTTGGGACGGTATCTCCTCATCACCTTCCCAGAATACGATTCTGACGACCACCTCGGGGAAGGGGGCGATCTCCACGGAAGCGTCGCCCCATTCTACAGTTCTGCCGCCGAACCGATGGAGCAGGTTTCGTATCACTTCCTCGGGGTTTCGGTCAAAGCCTCCGACCAGTGGTTTGATGACGGTCTCCTCGAAGGCGGGGAGAAAGGATATCCCTCCTTCGATCTCTCGAAACGAGATCCATTCCTCCTTCTCGACGGGCCTCTCCTTCCGGATGCCGATGAGGTAGTGGAGGACGAGGAGGGAGACGTCGTCTCTGAGGGGAACGCCTAGGTCTGAAGATATCGTTCTCTCTTTCGGGTTCACCAGATAGACTTCGGTAAGAAAGGGGACGGCTGCTTGAAAGGCCGAGGGCGCCTCTTCCAGGGCTTTCCATGCCCTCTCCGTGGCGATCTCGTATCCCATGAACATACACCGGTCTATCCCGCTTCAAGGTCGTCTCGCCCCTCATGGGACCTCTCTTCCCCTGGCCGGATCATGGGCTGGATCTCCCCCGACCTCAAGCCATCTCTCCCCCGCGGGACCCACCTCCTTCTTCCATATAGGAGCCCTCCTCTTCAACTCCTCGAGGATGTATCTGCATCCATCGAAGGCCTCTCTCCTATGAGCTGCAGAGCAGGCGACGATGACGATCTCATCCCCGATACGGAGGCGACCAGAGCGGTGGATCACGACGGCCTCCAGGAGCCCGAACCTCGCCAGCGCCTCCTCTCTGATGGCCAGAAGCTCCTCCTCGGCCGCCTCTTTATAAGTCTCGAGATGGAGGCTGTCTATGCCGTCGTCCCTGACGGTCCCGATGAAGGCGACGACAGCCCCCGCATCATCTCTTTTGACGGCCTCGATCGCCTCATCCATCGAGAACCCCTCCTCGGCGATCAGGATCTTCCGTCCGGGAGGAGAGGGGCCCTCGCCGGTCATCCTCCCGCCACCGGTGGGAGGATCGCCACCTCGTCCCCCTCTTCCAGGACCGTTGCCAGCCCCTCCAGGGAGTCGATCCGCTCTCGGTTCTTCATGATTATGACGTACTCCCTCAACCGGCCGTCCTCCTCGAAGATGGCGGGGCCGAGCCCCTGGTGGGATGAAACGAGGATCTCCAGGAGATCTCCCACCGTCGATCCCTCTCCCACCTCCAGATCCGCCTCCTTTCCCAGGATCTCCCTGAAGCTGGCGAAGGCCCTTATATGAACCAACATCTTTCTCCTCCAAGATATCCGCTATGACGACTGCTATCGACAGATCCCGATCAGCCTGCTTATCCCGTCGCTGGTCACCATTCCCAGAACCTTTCCCTCTCCGTTCAGGACGGGGAGGGCTGATATATCGTGGTCCTTCATCCTTCTCGCGGCCAGCTCGATGGGGTCGTCCCCCAGGATGGTCATCACCTGATGGGTCATGATCTCTCGAAGCCGGGTGTACTTCATGGCCACCGCCTTTGAGATATCCCAGGCGGTCACGATCCCCGCAAGCTTTCCGTCCTCTGAGATCACCGGGAGATGGGTAACCTCCTCTTCCATCATCAATCTGGCGGCATCCTCTATGCTTGCTCCAAGGCCGATGGTAACCACCCCCCGGTCCATGACGTCCCCCACTGAGCTATGGGATAAGAAGTCGCTCAGGATGTAGTTCATCTGCCCCGCCTCCAGGAGGAAGGCGTCGTGGCCGTAGTTCGACCTGATCTCGCAGTGGGCCACATCCAGATCATTTGAGGCCAGGGCCTCTGCTATCTCCCGAGACTGATAGGGGGGATAGAGCCAGTCGGAGCTGATGGAGATGACGAGAAACTTGGCCTTAGCCCCGCCGAAGGCCTCGGCGAGGGTCCCCTCCCCGGCGAGGTCGAAGTAGTCTATCGCCTTGGTGATGTAGAGGTAAGAGTTGGCGTCGAACCTCTTGACGAAGTTATCTCCGTGATAGCGCAGGTAGCTCTCCACCTGAAAGTCCAGGTCCATCTGGAAGCTGTACTCGGTCTTCTCCTGGAGCCGCCGGCCGAACTTCTCGTGCATCGACTCGTCGCTCAGATACGTTATATGGCCGACCATCCTCGCCAGGGAGAGCCCCCGGGCCGGCGGAGCTCTGCCGTAGTAATCTCCCCCGTTCCAGTCGGGATCGGAGGTGATCGCCCTCCTCCCCACCTCGTTGAAGGCGATCTGCTGGGGGGAAGAGTAGCCGCTCGTGGCTATCGCCACCGCCATCCGTACCATCTCGGGGTGGGATACGGACCACTGGAGGACCTGCATCCCTCCGAAGGACCCCCCCACCACGGCAAAGAGCCTCTCAATTCCGAGGTGAAGAAGGAGCCTCTTCTGGACCTCGACCATATCCTTGACGGTGATGACGGGAAGATCGAGGCCGTATGGCCTCTCGGTCTTCGGATTCGTCGAGGAGGGGCCCGTAGTCCCCTTGCACCCGGCGAGGACGTTGGAGCAGATGACGAAGTATCTGCGGGTGTCGAGCCCCTTCCCCGGTCCTATGACGGCGTCCCACCACCCCGGCTTCTCCTCTCCGTCTCTATAACCGGCAGCATGGGCGTCCCCGGAGAGGGCGTGGCAGACGAGGATGGCGTTGCTCTTATCCCGGTTCAGCCGCCCATAGGTCTCGTAGGCGACCTCAACTCCGGTGAGCCGGTCGCCGTGCTCCAAAACGACCTCTCCGGGGACTCGATATATCTTGGTCCGGACGAGCCCCACCGATTCTCTCTTCATTCCACCGCCCTGGAGAGCGCCTGATCCAGGTCTGCTATGATGTCTTCGACGTCTTCGATCCCCACCGAGAGGCGGATGAAGTCGGGGGTGACCCCGCAGGCGAGCTGCTCCTCGGAAGTAAGCTGCTGGTGGGTCGTCGAGGCGGGGTGGATCACCAGGCTCTTACTGTCGCCGATGTTGGCGAGATGGGAGAAGAGCTCGACGGACTCGATGAACCTCTTGCCCGCCTCCATCCCTCCCTTGATCCCAAAGCCGAGGATGGCGCCGTACCTCCCCCCCAGGTATCTCCTGGCGAGTTCGTGGCTCGGATGATCTTCAAGCCCCGGATAGTTAACCCATGTTACGGCGGGATGATCCTTCAGGTGCTCAGCCACCGTCAGGGCGTTCTGCGAGTGCCTCTCGACCCGGAGGGCGAGGGTCTCGAGCCCCTGGAGGGAGAGGAAGGCGTTGAAGGGGCTGAGGCAGGGGCCCAGGTCCCGGAGGAGCTGGACTCGGACCTTGATTATGAAAGCTACATTTCCAAGCCCCGGAAAGTCGCCGAAGGTCTCCCAGAACCGCAGGCCGTGGTAGCTGGGGTCGGGGTCGGTGAACTCCGGAAACTTCCCCGTCGACCAGTCGAACCTCCCCGAGTCTACTATGACGCCGCCGATGGAGTTTCCGTGGCCGTTGATGAACTTGGTCGCCGAGAGGGCGACTATGTCGGCTCCGTAGTCGATGGGCCGGGTTAAGCCCACTCCGACGGTGTTGTCGACGACGAAGGGGACCTGGGAACGATGGGCGATCTCTCCGATCTTCTCAAAGTCAGGGACGTCGAGCTTCGGGTTTCCGATCGTCTCGGCGTAAACAGCCCTGGTCTTATCCGTTATGGCATCCTCGAACTTCCCCGGATCGGTGGAGTCGACGAACCTCACCCTCCTGCCCAGCTTGGGAAAGGTGTAGTTGAAGAGCTGATAGGTCCCGCCGTAGAGGTTGTCGGCGGAGACGATCTCGTCTCCCACCCCGGTTATGGCGAGGAGAGCTAGGGAGATCGCCGACATCCCGGAGGAGACGGCCAGCGCCCCCGTCCCCCCCTCCAGGGCTGCGATCCGCCTCTCGAAGACGTCGCAGGTGGGGTTCATCATCCGGGAGTAGATGTTGCCAAACTCCTTTAAGGCAAATAAGTTGGCCGCGTGATCTGCGCTCTTGAATACATACGAGGAGGTCTGGTAGATGGGCACAGCCCTCGCCCCCGTCGTCGGATCAGGATCTTCCTGGCCAGCGTGGACGGCCAGCGTCCCTGTCCCCAGCTTCTTCTCTGTCATCTCATCTCTCCTTCAGCTGATCTTCAAACCATATCCTTCGGCGATCTCCAGAAACGACCCTGCCGTGTAGTCCACCTGTTCTGAAGTGAGGCCGTAGGTGTTCAGCTTCCATACCCTGGTGGCGCCGGCAAATTCGCCAATGATCCCCCTCTCCTTCAGCTCGTCGCTGAGGAAGTAGCCGCGCCTCTTGTGGTTCTTTGCCACCCTGTCGAAAGACTCGGTGGTGTCGACCTTGGAGAGGGTGTGCCTCCTGGGAAGCTCGCTCAATACCCTCGTCCCCTCGATCCGGGAGAGCTCCCTTAGGAATCGGTTCGACTTTGCCACCTCCTCCTCCCAGGCCGCCGTCCTCGCCTTCACCCTGGGAAAGGAGGCGATCATGGAGATGAGGGTCCCCCCCATGAGGGTGCACCCCATATTCTCCACCTCCTTGATCCCGAACCTCCTTCCGGTGACGTCGCCGGTCATCTCCGTAGTCCGAAATACCCTCTCGGCCCACTCCTCGGTGGTGGCGAGGACCCCGGAGGGGGCCACCGCGGCCATGCTCTTGTGGCCTGAGCCTACGACGAAGTCCGCTCCGATCTCTTTGCCGTCGACGGGCATCACCCCCACGGTGTAGGCTCCGTTGTAGAGGAAGAGTACGCCGTAATCTTTTGCCACCTTCCCGATGCCGCGGACGTCGTGCTCGTTTCCGAACTGGTAGTCGAAGTGGTCGATCATCATCAGTTTGGGAAGGGACCCCGTCTCAGCCTTTACCTTCTCGATCTTCTCGGCCACGGCCTCGGCGGTCACCTTGTTTTCCTCGTCGAGGGGCACCTCCCGGACTATCCCTCCCGCGACCTCGACGGCGAGAAACTCGGTGTAGTGGGCTAGAGACGATACGATGACAAAGTCCCCCTTCTCCAGGAGGGACTGGGTCACCGCCTGAAAGCCCCGCCTCGCTCCCGGGACGACCCTGGCCACGTCCATGGAGAGAAACTCCGCCAGCTCCTGGTGGAACGCCTCCACGGGAGGGCGGCCGATCTTGTCGAGGCGGAAGGGCTTTCGGCAGTGGTCGCAGGTGGAGTAGCCATCTCCGTAGGATATGATCGCCTTGCGGGCCTCGGGGGTGAGCCTGCCTGCCGCCTGGATCGGGTTGATGTTTATGTAATCCTCTTCGCGGCTACGAACCTCTATCCCGTCGCAGACCCGCCCCGAGGGCGCCTCGCCGCCGCCATCCTCGATCTCGTCTACGATCCCCCGGACCCTCGCCAGAGCCTCCGAAAACTCCCTCTCCTCGCCTTCGTCGAGGCCGGTGGGGAGGGACCGTCTGAAGATATCCCTGACGTCTTCCAGGGCGAAGAGGGCCTCGTAAGTCTTCTGTATCCTGGTCCTTCTCGAAACGTTCATCTCGTCTTCCTCTCAAGCCGAGGGTGAGAATCGAACTCACGTAGATCCGGTCTGCAGCCGAATGCATAGCCACTCTGCCACCTCGGCCCTGAGTTCACAATCGTGAACACGGCGTTAACGATTGTTATCTATATAAAGCTTGTGATCCCGTCGACCGTGGGATAGGGGACGGTCTGGGAAGCCCTTTCTTGGTATCATCCCGACGGATCCGTCACCGACTCGAAGAATACCGGCCAGAAGGGGTCCTGCTCCGGGATCTCCAGGGGGACGGTCCTACCGTCCGACCTCTTAATCACCCTCTCCTCCTGATCGGCGGTGACGGTCCCCACCACCGAGGCCCTTATTCCAGCAGAATGAAGCCTTCCGATGATCTCTTCCGAAGAACCCGGCTTAGCCGTGATGATGAGGGAGCCCTCGGCGATGGCGGCCACCGGATCTATACCGAAGAATTCGCAGACCATCTTCACCTCCTCAGGGTAGATGAAGGTGGCCTCGTCGACGACCATCCCGACACCGCTGGCGTTCGCCACCTCGAAGAGCCCCCCGATGACCCCGCCCTCGGTGGCGTCGTGCATCGATGTGACACCCCCCGCCTCCACCGCCACCAGGGCGTCCTTCACCACCGTCATCTCCCTCGTCAGGGCCTTCGCCCTCTCTACGAGCTCCGGCGGATGGATCTTCAGGAGGTCCTCCTCCCTCACCGTCGCCAGGATCCCCGCCGCCTCTATCGCCGGCCCCTTGGTGAGGATTACATCGTCTCCGGGCCTCGCCCCCCTGGGGGTGACATATCCGTCCTTATCCGCCACCGCGAAGACGGTGACCCCTCCGATGAGGGGGGCGGCGAGCCCCGGATAGCGGCCGGTATGCCCCCCGACTATAGCGATGCCCAGCTCCAGGGCCGCCTCGTGGATGGCGTCTATTATCGTCTCGAGGTCGGCGTCTGAGGTCTTGGGGGGGAGGAGGAGGGTGTATGTCATGTACCTCGGCTTCACCCCCATCACCGCCACGTCGCTGGCGCCTATGTGGACCGTATACCAGCCGAAGATCTCCAGGGGCTGGCCCGGGATCGCGAGGATCGGGTCCTCGGCGACGATCAGGACCTTTCCATCCCCCAGGTCCACCACCCCCGCATCGACCCCGGTGAAGGGGGGGACTATCACCGAGCCGTTGGGGGCCCCGAGCCTGGACAGAACGGTGGCGGAGAAGGTCTCCAGGTCGATCTTACCTATCCTCGGCTCAGGGGGAGGCATGATAGGACCTCGCGATCTCGCAGACCTCTCCTGCCACCTCCAGGGGGTCTCTCCCGATGAGGACCGTCACCGGCTCTTTTCCCACCGCCCCGGTCTCGTAGAATAGCTTGGGGATGCGGCCCCCGGCAGCCTCTATCGCCTCCGAGACCTTCCAGGGCATGGAGCCGCCCTCCCTCTCTTTAATCTCGTCCGGCTCCTTCCTCCTGTCGATGACGCTATAGGTCCAGCCCTTCTCCCCGGCGTACCCCTCCAGCCAGAGGGCGAGCCCTGGGTCGCTGGCGAAGTTCACCCCGGCCCGATAGGCCGGGTCCCTCTTCATGACCTCTATGATAAGCCTCGCCATATGGCTGGAGGCTCCAAACCGGAGCCTTCCGGCGGCGTGGGGCATCCCCCTCACCACCGTGATCCTCCCGTCCACCGCCAGGACGTCCTCCGGCGACCCCGGATTCGGCCTCGCGTAGACTAGGTTGGTCCTCACCTCAGGGATCAGGGGCGAAAACTCCCTGCAGCCCTCGATCTCCTCGAGGGCGAGGAGGAAATTCCCGTACATCACTATCTCCTCATTGAAAGCCATAATACTTCACCGAGATGTGCCATCGAATTTGAAAGATCGAAAAAATGGACGCCTCTGGGGATCCAGTGGCCAGTTGGAATCGGTTATCAAGTTTAGGCTGAAGCGGCACCGGCTGAGCAGCTGCATCCAACACAACTGCAGTCAACGCAGTTACACTGGCTGCAATCACATGTGCCACAGAAGCAGTCCCCACAGTAGCACGGGCTGCAGTTGCATCCAACACAATCGCAGTCGGAGCAATCTGCGGGATTCTGGCAGCTGCATCCATTTCCGCAGGAGCCTAGGGCTCCGAGGGGGAGCAGCACAAGAATGAGGGCTCCCGCCAACATTAGTCTGATTCGGTTCATTCAACTAACCCCTTGTTATCGTGGCTCGCGATTCACAATCGCAAACCACTGGGGAGTAACAATTGTTAATATATAGAGCTTTTGGTTAGAGCTTTTGGTCTCTCCCACAGACTGTAAAGTCCCGAAACCTTTGACCTACTTTGACCTATTGTCCTTGCCCATACCGCAACATTTATATCTTCAGATCCCTCAAAAGCCCCATTCACAATCGTGAATCAAGTCGAAGCCGGGGCCTAATCCATCTTCGGGGGTTGAAAGGGGAGGTCCTGCGGCGGTGGGTTGAAGAGAGATCCAGACTTGGAGAGACCCTCTGGAGTTCTGATCCCCGATCTGCGAGCCACCCCCGAGCTGCGGGATCGCAAACGAGGTGATAGGATGAGATACCTAAGAAAGCCGATAAAGGCTGTTGTTTCGATTGGTCTTTTGATGCTGGCAGCCCTCGCCTGCCTGGGGGCAGCTGCAGACCCGGAAGAGCTGGAAGGCGAAGTCGTGGAGATCCAGGATATAATAGAAGACCCGTCCTCCTTTGAGGGGAAGATGGTGGTTATTCAGGGCAGGATCGAGAGGATATGCCCGGCAGGATGCTGGTTTATCATAGACGATAAGACGGGAAACCTCTTCGTCGACCTCTTCCCGAACGACTTCGTCCTCCCTCAGAATAAGAGGGGATCAGAGGCCGTCGTTTACGGCAAGGTCTCGATAAGGGACGGCGACCCATACATGATCGGCGAGATCGTCAAGATCGGGAAGGAGATCTATCGATGAACTTCATCACCCTGGCCGTGAAGAACCTGATGAGACGGAAAGGAAGGACGGGGCTGACCATCCTCGGCGTCGCGATAGCCATATCGGTCCTCTTCAGCCTCATCGCCCTGAACACCGGCTATGAGATCGAGCTCAACCGGGAGATGGACAGCTTCGGAGCCCACATCCTGGCGGTGCCGAAGGGCTGCCCCTACGAGGCCGCATCCCTGATGATCCACGGCGGGGTGATACCCAAGTACCTTAACATCTCCGACCTCGAGGCGGTCAGAAGTATCGATGGGGTCGAGGTGGCGTCCCCCCTCCTGATGTACCAGTTCTACAAGAGGGACGAGGCGACCGGCCAGAACAACCCTCACATCGTCTACGGGATCAAGATCGACGATATGAGAGAGATCAAGCCCTGGTGGAAGGTGGAGGGGAGGTTCTTCGAAGACGACGAGAAGAAGGTCAAGGTGGTGGGTAGAGAGCTCGCCGAGAAGGAGAACCTGACCGTCGGCCAGGTGATGCCCTTCGGCCCCCACCGGGAGGAGTTCACCGTCGTCGGCATCCTGGAGCGTACCGGCGACCAGGACGACCTCCTCCACTTCCTCCCCCTGGAGGAGGCCCAGAGGCTTTCGAATAAGGAGGGGAAGATCACGACGATATCCGTCAAGGTCGGCGACCTCGGCAGGGTCGGGGCCGTGGCCGTGGAGATGGAGAAGATCCCCGACATCCAGGCGGTGACGATGACCCAGATCATGGGTACGATAACGAACCTCACCGGCTCGGCCAGGTCTCTACTGATGACGGTCATATCGATAGCCATGGTGATAAGCGCCTTCGGGATCCTCAACACCCTCCTGATGTCGGTGAACGAGAGGACCCGGGAGTTCGGGATGCTCAAGGCGATAGGAGCCTCGGGGCTTGACATAGGCAAGATGATCATGGCCGAGACCCTGATCATCACCGCCCTGGGCGGCCTTTTAGGGACCGTCATGGCGGTGGCCGGATCGACGATCATCGAGGGTTTCGTCAAGGGGATGCTCCCCTACGCCCCTCTGGGAAGCTTCATCCACATAACCCCGGAGCTCGTCGCCTTCAGCCTCGTCTTCTCTGTGGGCCTCGGCATCGTATGCGGTATATACCCCGCCTTCAAGTCATCGCAGCTTACTCCTATGGAGGCGATCAGGGGGGGTCTTGAATGACGGCGATATTGGAGGCCAGTGGCCTCACCAAGATCTACAGGCGAGGGCGGGAGGAGATCCGCGCCCTGAAGGAGGTTGACTTCAGGGTGGATGAGGGGGAGTTCGTCTCCATCATCGGCCCCTCCGGCTCCGGAAAGACCGCCCTTCTCAACGTCATCGGATGCCTCGACACCCCCTCCAAAGGGAGGGTGATCCTGGACGGGACCGAGACGACGAAGATGAAAGAGCGGGGTCTGGTGAGGCTCCGCCGGGAGAAGATCGGCTTCGTCTTCCAGCAGTTCTACCTTATACCGACCCTCACGGCCCGGGAGAACATAGAGCTTCCCCTCCTCTTCAGCCGCAAGGGCGAAAGGGGACGGATCGAGGAGATCCTGGATATGGTGGGGCTTTCAGATCGGGGCGACCACCTCCCCGGCCAGCTCTCCGGGGGCGAGATGCAGAGGGTCGCCATCGGCCGGGCCCTCATCAACGATCCCAAGATCATCCTCGCCGACGAGCCGACGGGAAACCTCGACTCGGCGACATCAAGGATGATCTTCGAGCTCTTCAGGGATTTGAACAGGAGCGGTCTTACCCTGGTGATAGTCACCCACAACCTGGATCTTGCAAATCAGGCTGATAAGATGTACACTCTCCGGGACGGCCAGATGGTCGGATGTGAAATGCTGGCCGTTCCAGGAAACGGCGCTGACGGGAGCGGATGAGTTCGATCGTTCTATCAGCCGGGGCGTTTGGGAGACGGTCCCGCGCTCCGGAGACAAATTTATCAGGATGCCTTCGATGATACCGATAAACTCTTGCAGAGGTGAAAGATTATGAGATCTGAGGAAAGGGATATTTCGATCCCAGCTTCGGCTTTGATGATATTGGTGGTCGCAAGTCTCGGGACAAATACCGCCGCCGCAGCTCCATACTGCTGCACCGTCGGAGATTACAGCGGATGGTCTGGAGCAGATTTTCTCAAAGATACACCGCCCATAAGCCCAGTCTCCGGCAGCATATCCTCCCCAGCCACCCAGGCGGCGGAGTTTGCTATCTCCGAGGAGTCTGTGGAGGCTTCGAAGGTGGTTCTGAATGTCTTCATCGATCCAGAGAGCCTGATACCGGGAGCGGTCCAGATCGATTACCGCTACCTTCTGGACGGTTCCGGGATGCCCGGATCGATCTCCGAGCTATCGGAGATACTGGGGGACGCCGGATTATCCCGAGACGACTCGGTGGTCGTATATAGCGAAGACCCCTTTGTCGCTACCTTCGTCTATCTGATCCTCGATTACCTCGGTCAGGAGAGGATCGAGGTTCTGGAGGATGCCACCGAGATCAAAGAGAGCGAGCCTTCGGCCAAGTCCCCGACGGATTACATATCAGCGCCCAGAACGGATCTGATCGTGAATCCTGAATTGTTTGATGGTGATGCGACCCAGGTGGTGGATGCGAGGCCGTCGGAGGAGCAGTCGGCCGAATCCCTGCCGGGATCCAGGAAGATCCCCTACGACGCGGTCCTGACGGATGGAAGGATCAAAGGCAATGCCGAGCTGGCCGATCTATTCTTGGAAATTGAGAGAGACGAGCCGGTGGTCGTATATTCAGATGACGCCTTTCACGCATCGGCGGTCTGGTACGCTCTGAAGCGGGAGGGGTACAATCCCAGGATCTTCGCAGGAGACGACTGGTCCACAAACCTGGTAAATAATTAGGATCCGCGCAGGATCGCAAAGAAAAGAACTGCCCTGGAGAGGGGACGGTCGCCCCGCCGGTCGCCCCCCCATCCGGATAATTTTTATAAGCCCCCATATCAGAGGCCGAAATCATATTTTTACTTTCTTTACCGCATCGAAGCTAAACTCTTGCCGATTGAGGGGAGGCTCCCGCCTCCACCCCGGCCCCTTCGTCAGAAATATCCGAATAAAGCTGCGAGATCCCCTTGAGGGCCTTATATCCCCTGGCGGTGATCATGTAGTCCCCCCTCTCATGCCTCTGGATGATCATCCGAGCCTGCGAGAGCTTCTGGAGGTGGAAGAGGAGGTTTCCGCCCCGCAGCCCCGTCAGCTTCGAGAGGGCCGAGAAGCTCTTCGTCTCCAGGGCGAGGGCCTTGATGATCTGGAGCCTCTGACCGCTCCCGAGGGGCTCGAGGAGCCTGCGGACCACCCCCTCCTCGTCGAGATCCTCGATCGAGCCCTTCTCGATATCTGCGTCTCTATAGACCCGGAGGGATCGCATCAGGTCGAGCTGCTTCTCCAGGAGCCTTCCGGCCTGCGAGAAGCAGGTCGCGCACTCCTCCCTGGGGGCCTTCCTCCTCATATCCTCCATCTTCGACCTCGCCCCCCCTATCGACTCCTCCGAGATCCCCCCGGCCTTGAGGTGGTCGAGGTTCCCCTTGAGGAGGTCGGAGAAGAGGGCTTTGCAGGCGGTCTTCATCTGGCAGTCCCCGACCATATTCGCCTCCAGCCCCCCTTCGATCTCCTCGAGGGCGTAGCCGAGGATCGCCCTGCCGTAGTCGGCCCGACACCCCTCGAGGATCGAGGCGAGATGCTGCTGGTTTGACAACTCTGCGAACCTCAAGAGCTCCTCATGGACGGCCTCGAGCTTCGACCTGATGGCGGCGACATCCCTCTCCAGATCCGATACCATGAATTGATCCATCACCTCCACTGGTAAAAAGGTTTCCACCCTGTATTTCTAAGTCAATAAGATGTATCGGCGTGACCCTTGTATATTTCTATAACGCGAAAGTATAAATCTATAACCCGGCATAGGAGAGTTTGGTGAAAAGCCATGAGCGTAAGAGATGAGATCCACGCCCAGATTGAGGGAGCCCTGAAGAACGCGAAGTTTCCCATAAAGACCCCCGAAGAGCTTCTGGCGGCGATGCCCGCGGGTGCGGCCACCAAGTGCAAAGCAGGAGATTGCGAGCTGACGGCCGGAGACGCCGGAAAGGTCCTGAAGGAGACGGACTTTCCCTTCAAGAGCGCAAGAGAGGTCGCTGACGTGATCGTGGAGAGGGCGGGGCTCTAAACCCCCCGCAAATTTTTATTAATATTAAAAATATTTTTTATGGTGTTTTATATGTACGTGCTGGGTGTCAGTGGAAGCCCCACCAGAGACGCAAACACCGATAAGCTGGTGAAGGCGGTCTTGGATGGGACGGGACTTGATAACGTCTTTGTGAAGCTTTCGGACCTGAATATCGGACCGTGCAGAGCCTGCATGGCCTGCGTCAAGACAAACGGGTGCGTATTGGAGGACGACTTCCAGGAGCTGGGCCCGCAGGTGATGGAGGCCGACGCCCTGGTGGTCGGCTCGCCCACCTACTTCGGCCTTCCCAGTGGCTTTACCAAGGCCTTCATGGAGAGGCTATACGCCTATCGGCACGTCGACCTTCTCACCAGAAATAAGGTCGCGGCCGCCGTCGCCGTCGGGTGCGCTGCCGAGAAGGACGTGGAGTCCTGGCTCGCCCGGGTGATGGCCTTCGGCGGGATGGACGTGGTGGGGAGGATGAGCGCCAAGGGAACACCCTGCTGCTTCGTCTGTGGAGTGGGGGAGACCTGCAGCTACGCATCCTGGAACGCCTACTCCCCCGAGATAGCCGGGATGGACTTCGGGTGGAAGGTGAACTACCAAGGGTACCTGGAGATCCTCCCCGAAAACGTCCCTTACCAGAAGGGGTTGGCGAAGATCCTCAGGCCCTTCAGGAGCGTCGAGGATGAGCCCGAGGTTATGGAGAAGGCTTCTGACCTGGGACGGGCGATCAGAGAGAGGCTGGAGAAGAGATGACCCGATACAAGATCCGGGATGTCACTAGGGACCGCAGGCTTAAGACGTCTTGAGGAAGGCATAGTAGAGGATGTATCCGCTAGGTGGAAGAGGCGTCAACGCCCCCCCCTTCTTTGGGCCAGCCCAGAGAGGGGAGAGCCCTTGAGCCGAGCCTTCGGCCTGCAGGATCGATGAATTCCTCTCACTTCTTCCAAAGCTCCCGATAGCTTGCGGCGGAGGTGACGGCTGTCTGGCTGATCTTATCGGACTTATCCTTCGGCCTCTTAAGATCCTCCTCTCTCAGTCTTCTTATCTCCTCCTCGGCCTCGATGCCCATGACGAAGGTCCCATGGCAGGGCTTGACGTAGGTGAAGACCAGCTCTTTGCCCCTCGCCCCCATGGC
The DNA here is from genome assembly GCA_020844795.1 of Methanothrix sp. Classification (GTDB taxonomy): domain Archaea; phylum Halobacteriota; class Methanosarcinia; order Methanotrichales; family Methanotrichaceae; genus Methanocrinis. The sequence goes on from CP086218.1 coordinate 822,323, forward strand.
GATGGGAGGGACCCCGATGAGGTAGTAGTCCCCGAAGATCTTGTATCCGGGGCTGACGTAGAATACCTCGTCAGAGTTCTCTTCGATGTACTTTCGGGCCTCTTTGAAGCTGGTCCTCTCCAGGTAGAGGTTATACTTCATCTCCTCAACGCAGCTCATCCCATCACCCGATCGATCTTATTCTTGAGGGGGATGGGGTTATGGACCGCCTTGGCTACGATCTTCTCGGCGGGGAAATCTACCAGCTCCGCTACCGCTTCGGCGTTCCTCCCGAAGATCACAGCGTACATCCTCGCCCCCGATATGGCGCTCATGGTGGCGGCGTAGGTCACCCCGGCGTCGTTATGCATGAAGGCGAAGCAGCAGTCGTAGTCCGTCTTCTTCTCGACGATATCTGCGATGCACCGATCCAGCTCTATGGTATTCTTGATGTAATGCCCTTCGGGATCTGTCATCTTAAGAAGCTTCAGCGCCGCATCCGTCCCCGCTACGGTGACATCCGCCCCGGCCTTTTCGAGCCGAAGGGAGAGGTAGATCGCGGCCGCCATCTGGACCGGAACTTCGGGGCAGCCCATCATCAATAAGGCCCTATCTCCACTCTTCATAAACCACCAGACCTCCGTTATCTGAACCTTCAACGATGATATAACAATTGTTATTCGTCATGGGAATTGCCCAGTGTATCAACCTTCTCCCGAGGTCCCGAAAGACAGGGGAGAACCTGCTCATTCACGCCGTCGGCGATCCGGGAAGGCCGCCCTCCGAAAAACCCGTCATTGATGGCCGATCTTCAGGACGGCAAATTATAAGTGGAGAGGCTCAATTAACAATTGTGACCTCATGAAGACCCGTTTGGAGGATCGACCTGGATTGAATAAGATGCGCTGCTCGATATGCGATGATGCCGCCGTGGCAAGGTCCAGCAGGTCTCGGAAGCTTTTATGCAGCAGCCATTTCATGGAGGCCTTCGAGGACCAGGTGGCAAAGACCCTGAAGGCAGGCAGGATGATCGAAGATGGCAACAGGATAGCCGTGGCCCTGAGCGGAGGAAAGGACAGCGTGGTCCTCCTCTACGTCCTGAAAAAGATTCTAGCCGGGGAGGCGGTCGAGCTCTTCGCCATCACCATCGATGAGGGGATAAAGGGCTACAGGGAGGATACCATAGGATATGCCAGGAGAATCTCAGATGAGCTGGAGGTCGAGCTGAAGATGAGATCCTTCAGAGACGAGTTCGGATCGGACCTCGACCGGATAGTGGTGGGCAGAGATGAGGCCCCCTGCACCTTCTGCGGAGTTCTGCGGAAGAGCGCCCTCAACCGGGCCGCAAGAGACCTGGGGGCGACGAAGCTCGCCACAGGCCACAACCTCGACGATGAGGCCCAGTCGGTGATGATGAACTACCTCAGGGGAGACATCGAGGGGCTCCTCAGGCTTTCGCCGAAGAGGCCCCTTCCAGGCCTCGTCCCCAGGATCAAGCCCCTGCGGCATATCCCTGAGAAGGAGGTGGCTCTCTACGGGATCCTCGCTGGAGTCCACCCCGAGGCCCCGGAGTGCCCCTACGCCCATTCCTCCATGCGCTTTGAGATTCGAAGGATGATGAACGGCCTTGAAAGGGACCATCCGGGGACGAAAGGCTCCGTCTTGAGGGGCTTTGAGAAGATATTAAAATCCGCGGAAGATAGGCCTGCCGCAACGCCCCTCTCATCCTGCAGGATCTGTGGCGAGCCCACCTTCAGGGATCTATGCAGGGCATGCCACCTCCTGGGAAGGTCGAGGTGATGTTTCTTTCTCGCCCCCTTCCCAATATTTATATACGAGGGGTGCTCCAATTTATGTTAACAATTGAAAATCGCCGGCCCGATGGCACGACCGGAGATTGAAGGTCGTCTAATGGGCAGGGGATTCTCGAGGCTTGAGCCCTGAGAAGCTACGGGATATCTATGATTTGAGGTGGAGATGGACGCTGAGACGAAGGCGCTCCTGGTGAGCATCGGGAGCGCCGATATCGACGGGGAGGTTCTGAAGGAGGGTTTTAGAACGACGGTCCCTTCTGCAGGCCCCGGGGCCGGGAAGGAGTCTTTCTTCTTCCGGTCGGGCGGGCACCGGGTGAGGCTATCCATAAGCAGGAGGTCTCCCCTGAAGGTCCTGGGCCGGGAAGGGGACGTGATCATCCTCCACAAAGGCGCCGAGATCGCCCGGGGGAGGCTTGAGCCCGCCCTCTGCCACTGCCCGCAGCAGGCTTATCTGACGGTCAGCCCAGCCTGCATCTTCGACTGCAAGTTCTGTCCGGTGCCGAAGCTCTCCGGCGAGCCCAAGGACCTTGGCCGGATCCTGGAGCTGGTGGAGGAGGCCGATCAGACCGGCGAGATGCGGGCGATATCCCTCACCAGCGGCGTTGCCAGGTCGCCGGAGGAGGAGGTAGATAAGGTGGCTTCGGCGGTGAGAGCCCTCCGGGAGGTATACGATCTCCCCATTGGCGTCTCGGTTTATCCGACATCTTCCAGCTCAGAGATCCTTTCCGCGGCGGGGGCGACGGAGGTCAAGTACAATGTCGAGACGATGGACCGGGAGATCTTCGAGAGATGCTGTCCGGGCCTCTCCCTCCCGTTCGTCCTGGAATCCCTGGAGAAGGCCGTCGAGATCTTCGGCGAGAACAGGGTCACTACAAACTTCATCATCGGCCTGGGAGAGGGGGACGCCACCGTCAAGGCGGGGGCGAGGAGGCTTGTGGAGATGGGGGTTATACCGATACTGAGGCCGATCTCCCCTCACCCCCTCCGGGCCGGCGAGGTTTATGTAAAGAGGCCCTCCGCAGATAGGCTCCTGGCCCTCGCCCGGATGCTCCTGGATCTCCTGGACGAGCATGGCCTCAGGGCAGACGTCGCCGAGACGATGTGCCTTCCCTGCACCGGATGCGATATGACCCCCCACAGAGACGTCACAAGGGGCGGTCTATGAGGGTGATCCTCCCCGACGGCGAGACGAGGGTGATGAGCTCCGGTGGGCCCTTGATCAGAGACCTCCTGGAAGAGCTCGGGATCAACCCCCTGGAGGTTCTCGTGGCCAGAAACGGCAGGATCGTCCCGGAGGAGGATCTGGCAGGAGAAGAGGATGAGATCAGGGTGATCAGGGTCGTTCACGGAGGATGATTCAGGAGAGGTAACTATGGTCCGACCTGCTACAGATTTTGATCCGCCATAATGGCCGGTTAAACCATTCGATTCATAAGATCGTCGTCCTGGGTCGAAGATCCTCTTATCTGGCAGATGAATAAGGTTTATAAAGGTTATATCCCATGAATTCACGATCGTTATCCAGAAGAGCTTTAGACCGAGATAGATCTTTGGTGAAATATGAAGCTTCCATGTGAATCCGCCGTCTGGGACACCCTCCCGAGCATAAGGGCCGCCGTCGCCAAAGAGCTGGTAGACAGGGGGCTATCTCAGAAGGAGGTCTCCCAGCTCTTGAAGATCAGCCCTCCCGCCGTCTCCCAGTACGTCTCCAAGAAGAGGGGGTACAGCATCGCCTTCAGCGAAGAGGTGAACCAGGCGATAACGCGGCTGGCCGACGAGATGGTTCGTAGCGACGCCTTCGACCCTACCGAGAAGATCTGCGAGATCTGCAGGATGCTGAGGGAGGGCGAAGAGGTCGAGGCCGGTGATGGATGTGAAGGCTGCCGGTGATACTAGCCGAGGGATATGAAAGGTGGAGAAGAACTGACGTTGAGGCTCGAAGAGAGGGCGGAGAAGCTGGAGAGGCTGAAGGAGATCCTCCAGGAGGATGAAAGGATACTGATCGCCTTCTCCGGCGGCCTGGACAGCTCCTTTCTCGCCATGGTGGCCGCCGAGGTCCTCGGGGATGGGGCGCTTCTCGTCACCCTCGACTCTGAGGCGATCCCCCGAAGGGAACTTCTGGAGGCGGAGAAGATAGCCCGATCCTTGGGCCTGCGCCACCGGATCGTCGGCTCCAGGATCCTCGAATCTGAAGATATCGCCAAAAACCCCCCCGACAGGTGCGCCTTCTGCAAGAAAGAAGACGCCAGAGTCCTCAAGAGGATCGCGAAAGAGGAGGGGATCGGAAGGGTCGCCGACGGGGTGAACCTCTCCGACTACGCGGACTTCCGCCCCGGGATCAGATCCTCCGACGAGGAGGGTTTGATCCACCCCCTCGCCGAGGCAGGGCTCACCAAACCGGATATCAGGACCCTGGCGAAGGAGATGGGCCATCCCTTCTGGGATAAGCCCTCCATGGCCTGCCTCGCCTCCAGGATCCCCTACGGCGAGAGGATAACCCCCGAAAAGCTGAGGATGGTGGAGGAGGCCGAAGAGTTCCTGATGGGCCGGGGGTTTCGGACCGTAAGGGTGAGGGTCTCCGGGAGGTCGGCCAGGATCGAGGTGGAAAAGACCGATCTCGAGAAGATCCTGGGGATGAGGGAAGAGGTCGCAAAAGAGCTACGGAGGATCGGCTTCTCATACGTATCCCTGGACCTGGAAGGGTACAGAACGGGAAGCTCAAACGAAGTCCTATGAACCCCGAAGAGATCAGACGGGACTTTCCCATCTTAAAAGACGTCATCTACATGGACAGCGCCTCGACGAGCCTCACCCCCGAGCCTGTCCTCGCCTCGATCCTCGAATACTACAGGGGATATCGGGCGAACGTCGGCCGCGGGGTCTATAGACTCTCCCGCCTCGCGGACGATATCTACAGAAACGCCCACCGGAAGGTCGCAGACTTCATCGGAGCCGAAGGAGGGGTGGTCTTCACGAGGAACACCACCGAGGCGATAAACGCCGTCGCCTACGGCATAAAATGGCGGCGGGGGGACGTGGTGGTGACGACGGCAGCGGAGCACCACTCCAACCTCCTCCCCTGGATGAGGCTTAAGGAGATGGGCGTCGGCCTGAAGATCGTGGAGCCGGATCCGGATGGATCCTTCGATCCCGCCAGCTTCGAAGCCGCCATAGGCGACGACACGAAGCTCGTCGCCATGACGGTCGCCTCGAACGTCCTGGGGACCGCCCTTCCGGCGAGGGAGGTCTCGGAGATCTGCCGGGAGAGGGGAGCCCTCCTCCTCCTCGACGGGGCCCAGGCTGTCCCCCACGTACCGACGGACGTCGGCGACCTCGGATGCGATTACCTCTGCTTCTCCGGCCACAAGTTGCTCGGCCCCTCGGGGACGGGAGTCCTCTGGATGAAGAAGTATGACCTCTCCCCCCTCCTCGTCGGCGGGGGGGCCGTCGAGGAGGTCGACCTTGAGGGCTACACCCTGAAGAGGGGCTACGAAGGGTATGAGGCGGGATCTCCCGACGTGGCGGGGGGGATCGGCCTAGGGGCTGCCGTCGACTACCTCCGGCACGCCGGCATGGAGGAGATCGCCCTCCACGAGGGCCGGCTCACAAGACGGCTTCTTGCAGGGCTTCTCGATATCGAGGGGGTCGATGTCTACGGTTCCGTCGATTCGAGAGAGAGGGTCGGGATCATTTCGTTCAACGTGGCGGGCGTGAGCCCCACCGAGGTCGCCCACCTCCTGGACGAGGGGTCGGATATTATGGTCAGGTCGGGCCACCACTGCTGCATCCCTCTCATGAGACACCTCGGGCTTCCGGCGGGGACCGTCCGGGCGTCGTTATACTTATACAACACCGACGAAGAGGTGGAGGAGCTCCTCGCGGCCGTCGAGGAGATATCTAAGATCGGTTAGGTCAGAATGACGTTCCGATATGAGGGTTACATATGAGGGTTCCATATGAGGGTTCCATATGGCGGTTCCAGATTACGGTTCCATAACCTGTTGCACTGAGAAGGTCTCTATATCTCGGGGTGGTCTTCATTGATGAGGATCTTTTCATGTCTAAAGCTGGACGGTGACGGGGCCGTCGAAGGCGTCCACCCGGTCGTCGAGGAGACGCCCCTCTCGATATTCATAAACGGGAGGCATTTCGCCACGGCCATGACGAGCCCTGCCATGGCAGAGGAGTTCGTTGCAGGCCACCTCTACTCCGAAGGGATCGTCGGGGGGCTTGAAGAGATCGAGTCCCTGGTGGTGGAAGAGAAGGTTGTAAAGGTCGTCCTGACCAATCCGATCAGGGCGATCAGGTCAAAGAGGCCGATATTGAGCGGATGCGGTGGAGCCTCTTCCTTCCTGGACGAGTCGAAGCTTGCGAAGGTGGCATCAGACCTGAGGGTCGATAGAGGGGACCTTCGAGCGGCCCTGAAGGAGATCTCCATCTCGAAGCTTCATAAGGCGACGGGGGGCGTCCACTCCGTGGGGCTCTTCGATAATGGTGGTGTCATATGCAAAGTCGAGGACATAGGAAGGCACAGCGCCCTGGACAAGGTGATCGGCCGCGGCCTCCTGGACGGGATCAGGTTCGAAGAGACCTTCGTCGCCACCACCGGGAGGATATCCTCGGATATGGCCCTCAAATGCTCCCGGGCCGGGGTTGCCATCATAGCCTCCAGGGGGGCGACCACGAGCCTCGCCATCGAGATCGCCGAGAAGACCGGCCTGTCCATCGTCGGCTTCGTGAGAGGGGAGAAGATGAACGTCTACACCGGCCGGGAGAGGATAAGGGGCTGGTGAGCCGGACCTCTTCTATAGGTAGAGCATCCTCTCTATCGACCTCCTCGCGAGCCTCGCCGTCTCCTCGGCCACCACCACCCTCGGCTCCAGGGTCATGAGGGCCCGAAGGACCCTCTCAGGGGTCGTCTTCTTCATGTTGGTGCAGATCGCCCCCTCCCCCAAAGGATAGAACCGCTTGCCGGGGTTCTCCTTCTCGAGCCTGTAGATCATCCCCGCCTCCGTTCCTATGACGAACTCCTCCGCCCCGCTGGCCTTCGCCCGCCTCCCCATCCCGGAGGTGCTGCAGATGCGGTCTGCTAGGTCGATGACCTCGGGCCTGCACTCCGGATGGACCAGAACCTCCGCCCAGGGGTGCGCGAGCATCGCCGCCTTCACCTCTTCGGGGGTGAACCGATCGTGAACGTAGCAGTAACCGTTCCACTTGATGATCTTCTTCTCCGTCCATCTGGAGACGTAGTCTGCGAGGTTGCGATCCGGGACGAAGATCACCTCCTCCTCCTCCAGGGAGGCTACCACCTCCACCCCGTTGGCCGAGGTGCAGCAGATGTCGGACTCCGCCTTCGTCTCGGCGGTGGAGTTGACGTAGCAGACGACGGCCGCCTCCGGATAAGCAGACCTCAGATCCCTCAGATCCTCGGCGGAGATCATGGAGGCCATGGGGCACCACGCCTCCGCCGCCGGGAGTACCACCCTCTTATCGGGGGAGAGGATCGCCGCCGTCTCCGCCATGAAATCGACGCCGCAAAATATTATTACCCGGCAGTCCAGCCTCGCCGCAGCCCTGGAGAGCTCCAGGGAATCTCCCACCAGGTCTGCCAGATCCTGGACCGGGCCGGGCTGATAGTTGTGAGCGAGGATTACGGCCCCGAGATCCTCCTTCAACCGGGATATCTCTTCCATCATGAGGTCGAAGAACGGTTGCGACGGCTATATAACAATTGTTATTACTCATACCCCCAGGGTCAACCTGATGGTATTTCTCAGGGCCGGGGCGAGCCCCAGCGTTAGGAGGGCGAGGAGGGTCAGGTTTCGGAGGGATGGGTCATCCCGCAGGCCGCCGTCGATGAGGGCCAGGACGGGGATGATGATCAGAAGCTTCAGGGGGAACATCACCAGGGCCGTCCCTGAAAGGTCGATCAAGAAGTTTGGCAGAACGTGCTTTTCGTGGTATCCGAACCAGTCCACCCCGACGTAGGTGGAGGCGGCGTCCATCATGTGGGCCCAGAGGATGGAGAGGTTGAGCCGATAAGATAGTAGGAGGAAGTTAAGCCTGCGGCCGACGACCCAAACCGCCAGGGCGGCCGCTGATCCCACCATGATAATGGCGGCCGGTATCACCAGGCTCCCGCCTCCCTGAGTGGCCAGAAGGATGAGGTTCGCCCCGGTCCAGCAGAGGCCGATGGCGGCATAGCCAAAAAGGTACCTCTCCTTCACCGCCATCTTGAAGAAGATGAGAGCTGAAAGGGCTACCGCCGCCACCAGGAAGTATATCAGGGGCGTTATGAGCAGATACTTCAGCGGGACCGCCAGGAGGTCGGCGTCCTCGACGACCCGCAGGCTCGAGCCCGCCAGAATGTAGGGGACGGTGGATAGGACGAAGGGCTCGTCGATCCTGATATCGAGCCGCCGGATGAGCCTCATGACCCCAATCAGCATCATCCCCAGGACTAGGGCCCAGGTGACGGTGTTCACCGGGTTGTAGCCGGTGTCGTAGACGATGGGGTCTATGTAGTATTCGTATATCCAGGGGTGCAAACGGCCCATCTCCTCTCCGCCATCTCATCGATCTTGAGATGGCCGGATCTGGTGGCGTCATCGTATTTAAGGATCTTTCCGCGGGTTTTGACGGAAGGGGTGGGGGAGAGAGGTCTGTCGTCTCCTGCAGCCCCTTCTACTCTTCGGGGAGGAGAAAGGCGCGGAAGATTTATATAGTGATGGTGGTGAAGAGAACTCGTCCGTTTTCTGATTTTAATCCGAGGTATTTAGATGGTCGAGGTGTTCAAAGGCACAACTACGGTGGGGATCGTCTGCAAAGATGGTGTCGTCCTGGCTTCGGAGAGCAGGGCGACGATGGGCAACTTCATAGCCAGCTCCACTGCAAAGAAGATATACCAGATCGCCGACCGCGTCGGCTTGACCACCGCCGGCGTGGTGGGGGACGCTCAGTCCATCGTCAGGATGATCCAGGTGGAGTCGAAGCTCTATAATATGCAGAGAGGCGAGCCGATGACGGTCCGGGGGACGACGTCTCTCCTCTCCAACGTCCTAGCTTCTAGGCGATACTTCCCCTTCATGGTACAGCTCCTCCTGGGGGGCGTCGACAAGAAGGGGGCCCAGATCTTCTCCCTCGACGCCCTGGGGGGGCAGATCGAGGAGCAGAAGGTGGTGGCCACGGGGTCCGGCTCCCCGACCGCATACGGCGTCCTGGAGGCGCTTTATGACCCGGAGATGACGATAGAGGAGGGGTCGACGCTCGCCGTGAGGGCTATCCACAACGCCATGAAGAGAGATTCAGCCTCTGGCGACGTAATTCAGCTGGTCAAGATCACCGCCGAGAAGTATGAGGTGGTAGATGAATCTGTTGTGGAGAAGATCCGGCAGACCCTCTAACTAAATAAACTTTTTTTTGGATGTGTTTCATTGTCTGTTGAGGAAGTCCTACTTGAGCTTAAGCGGAGAGTGCAGAGCAAGCTCCCTCCGAATATAAACGTCACCGGCATCGAATTCGAAGGGCCTGAACTGGTGGTATACACCGACGACCCCCGAAGGCTGGCAGATGATGGAGAGATCGTCCGCTCCCTCGCAAAAGATTTGAGAAAGAGGGTGGTGGTGAGGCCTGACCTGAAGGTCCTCGCCGACCCCGAAGGAGCAGTTAAGAAGATCCAGCAGGTAGTTCCCCCCGAGGCGGGGCTCAGCAACTATTACTTCGACGGCGAGACCGGAGAGGTGGTGATCGAGGCAGAGAAGCCCGGCCTGGTCATAGGAAGGCACGGAGCCACCTTAAGGGAGATAACAAAGCTCATCGGCTGGACCCCAAAGGTGGTGAGGACGCCGCCGGTGAGGTCTTCCACCATCGCCAACACCAAAGATTACCTAAGGTCGGTCCAGTCGGAGAGAAAGGAGATCCTGAAGACGATAGGAAAGAGGATCCACAGGGACGTCGCCTCGAAGGACCAGTGGGTGAGGATATCCACCTTGGGCGGGTGCCGGGAGGTGGGAAGAAGCTGCATGCTCCTATCGACCCCTGAGTCGAAGATCATAGTAGACTGCGGCGTCAACGTCGGCTCCGACGACAGCGCCACCCCCTACCTCTACATCCCCGAGGTCTACCCGCTGAACCAGATCGACGCCGTGGTCCTCACCCACGCCCACCTCGACCACGCCGGCCTCGTTCCGATGCTATATAAGTACGGATATGAGGGGCCGATATACTGCACCCAGCCGACGAGAGACCTCTTCGTCCTCCTCCAGCTCGACTACATAGACGTCGCCGGAAGAGAGGGGAAGAGGACCCCCTACGATTCGGCGATGATCAGGGAGGCTCTGAAGCACACCATAACCCTGAACTACGGCGACGTCACCGACATCGCCCCGGATACGAAGCTGACGATGCACAATGCAGGCCACATCCTGGGGTCTGCCATCTGCCACTTCCACGTCGGAGACGGCCTCTACAACGTCGCCTTCACTGGAGACTTCAAGTTCGAGAAGACGAGGCTCTTCGACCCCGCCGTCCACACCTTCCCGAGACTGGAGACCCTGGTGATGGAGGCGACCTATGGGGGGTCGTCGAGCACCCAGCCCTCCCGGAAAGAGGCCGAGGTGAGGCTCCTCAAGGTGGTCCGGGATACGATAAGGCGTGGAGGTAAGGTGATCATCCCTGCCTTTGCCGTCGGAAGGAGCCAGGAGGTGATGATCGCCCTGGAGGAGGCGATAAGGAAGAAGTCCCTGGAGGAGATCAGCGTCTACCTCGACGGGATGATCTACGAGGCTACGGCGATCCATACATCCTACCCCGAGTACCTGAACAATGAACTGCGGGACCTCATATTCCACAAGGGGATCAACCCCTTCCTCTCGGAATGCTTCGTCCAGGTCGAGGGCGCAAGCAAGAGGGCGGGGATCATGGACGGCGACCCCTGCGTCATCCTGGCGACGAGCGGCATGATGAACGGCGGCCCGATCCTTGAGTACCTGAAGGGTCTGGGCCCCGGTGAGAAGAACACCCTCGTTATCGTCGGATATCAGGCCGAGGGGACCCTCGGCCGGAGGATCCAGAAGGGCTGGAACGAGGTCCCCCTCTCCTCCGAGGGGAAGACCCAGACCGTCAAGATCAACCTGGAGGTGGTGACCGTCGACGGCTTCTCCGGCCACTCGGACCGAAACCAGCTGATGGACTACGTCAGGAGGGTCTACCCCAAGCCCTCCAGGGTGATCACAAACCACGGCGACGAGAGCAACTGCCTCGACCTCGCCAGCTCCATCTACAAGAAGCAGCGGATTCCGACGATGGCCCCCATGAACCTGGAGACGGTGAGGCTGATCTGACCCCGTCGATATCCATGAGATCGCAGAGACGCTTCATACGAGAAAGGAGGGGAGAAGGGCGGCGATGGGACTCCCGTCGCCTCTCTGCCCTCGATCTTACAGCACCAAGGTGTACCAGATCTCCTTTCATCCCCTCTCAGGGCTTGGACGGGTTCTTCAAAAGATTTATCAAATTTGAGCGTCAATTGGCCGGTGAGGTTTAGCGCGATGGGAAAGAGAACCCGGATCATCAACGATCCATCAGATCTTGTTCCTCTGCTCCTGGCTTTCGGTTCGGAAGTTCACAAACGGGTCTTCGAAGAGCTCAGCTCCGAATGGCGTACGGAGACGGAGCTCTCCAGGCTTCTAGGCGACGAAAAGGGGGTTCATAGGAGCCTGGAGCTTCTGAAGACGAGCGGGCTCGTCGAGACCAAGTGGAAGATGCCAAACCCCGGAGAGAGCCCGGAGAAGGAGTACCATTCCAGCTATTCCAGGATCCAGGCGAACTTCGTATGCACCCTGGAGGATCTCAGCGAGCTGATATACCTGACATCCATGTCTGATGATGAGCTCCGGGAGACGACAGAGAAGATCGAGGAGATCGTCGCCAAGGGTAACACCTCTCTCTCCAACCTCTCTCGAGAGCTCGACCTCAGCCAGGCCTTCATAAGAGGCGCTGCCAAAAGGGCGGAGAGGCTCGCCGTCAGAGGACAGAGGATAGAGCTCTCCAAGGAAGAGGTTTAGAAGATGGTCGACGTTTTACAGAGTAAGAGGGAGAGTTCCCGGTTCCAGATCCTGGTGGAGATCGCCGCAAACCAACCGAACGTCCGGCAGAAAGAGGTGGCAGAGAAGCTCGGCGTCACCCCCCAGGCGATCTCAGAGTACATCAAGGACCTGGTGGCCGACGGGCTTGTGATATCCGACGGGAGGATGAGGTACAGGATCACAAAAGAGGGGGTCGAGATGCTCCTGGAGTCCGCCGCCGAGCTGAAACGGTACGCACGGTTCGTCATGGAGGAGATCATAAGCCACGTCTCGGTCTGGGGGGCCATCGCCGAGGAGGACCTCCAGGAGGGAGAGACGGTCTCACTGGAGATGAGGGGCGGCCTCCTTTACGTCGGCAGAAAGCAAGGAGATGGAGCGACCGGCGTCACCATTTCCGACTCCAGGGCCGGCGAAGACGTGGGGATATCAAACCTCAAAGGGCTCATCAGCCTCAAGGAGGGGACTATCACCGTCTGCAAAGTTCCCAGGGTCCAGATGGGAGGATCGAGGAGCGTGGACCTCGCCGCCCTGAGAGAGACCCTCGGAGAGGGTAAGATGGTAGGGGCCCTGGGGATAGAGCCCCTCGTCGCCCTCAGGAAGATCGGCCGGGAGCCGGATGTCTTCTTCGGGGCGAAGGAGTCGGCGGTGGAGTCGGCCTTCCACGGCGTCTCTTCGGTCATCGTCTGCGTCGACGAACAGGTCCCAAACCTGATGGGAAGGCTCGAGGCCGAGGGGCTTAAGTACGAGCTCGTCGACCTCTCGACCTCCTGACCGGGTCGAGATGCCGATCCATGTTCTAGCGAGGGCGGAGAAGGGCAGGGTCCTCATCCTCCCCCTCCGGGGGGCTGAGACGCTCTTCGAAGGGCATCTCCGCCTCCAGGAGACGCCAAAAGGCCCCCGCCCCAAGAAGTTCCTCATCAACAAAGACGGGGACGAGAGGTACCTCCAGCCCGAGGATCTGGTGAGGCTCCTGCGGAAGGCGTCCGCCATCTACGTTGCCAGGGGCGAACCCGTCAGCGAAGGGCAGTTCATCGAGTTTCTCGAAGGCTACCAGCTCCCTCACCGTAAGGTCTCGATATGCCAGCTCTGTCTCTCCGAGAAGAGGAAGTTCACCCCCCTGGACGGAAAGGCGATCCGCTTCAAGGGAGGGCTGATCTGCGAGAGGTGCGCCGCCGAGGAGCTGCAGAGGGAGGCGGATTTCAGGCACCTGGGTCGGGCGGCGAAGCTCCACCTGGCCAGGACGCTCCTAAAGAGGAGAAACCTCGACGACGTCCTCGCCCTCCTCTCCCTGGAGAGGCTCGACTCTGACCTGACTAAGTTCGACGAGATCCCGGCGGCCAAAGAGGAGTACCCTATGGCCGTCGATGCCCTCGACCTACCGCCGGATCTGAAGGCGTCTCTATTGAACCGGACGGAGAGCCTCCTCCCCGTCCAGGCCAAGGCCGTCAGGGGGGGGCTGCTGGAGGGAAAGAACCTCCTGGTGGTATCGTCCACCGCCACCGGCAAGAGCCTCGTGGGAGAGATGGCCGGGATCAAAAACTTCCTTTTGGGCAAGGGCAAGCTCCTCTTCCTCGTCCCCCTGGTGGCCCTGGCGAACCAGAAGTACGACCAGCTATCCTTATATCGGGATCTGGGAGCCAAGACCTCCATCAGGGTTGGAGTGAGCAGAATCAAGCTCGGCAAGGGAAAGAGGATGAACCAGGATCTGAACTCAGAGATCATCGTCGGAACCTACGAGGGGATAGACCAGATCCTCAGGACGGGAAGGGACCTGGGGAAGGTGGGGACGGTGGTCATCGACGAGGTCCACATGCTCGAGGAGAAGGAGCGGGGCCACAGGCTCTCGGGGCTGATCGGAAGGCTCCGGTTCTCGTACCCGCAAGCCCAGTTCATCTACCTCTCGGCGACGGTGGGAAACCCCTCCACCCTTGCAGAGCAGCTGGGGACCGACCTCATCGACTACCAGGTGAGGCCGGTTCCGATAGAACGCCACCTGATCTTCGCCGAACCCCGGGAGAAGAAGGGGCTATTGAGGAGGCTGGTGAAGGAGGCGGCCGCGAAGACCTCCACCACCGGGTATCGGGGGCAGACGATCATCTTCACCAACTCACGTAAGAACTGCAACAGCCTCGCCATGGCCATACCCAACTCCGCCGCCTACCACGCCGGGATGCAGTACGACCAGAGGAGGAAGGTGGAGCTCCTCTTCGGGCGGGCCGATATAGATGCCGTGGTGACCACCGCCGCCCTGGCCGCAGGCGTCGACTTTCCCGCCTCCCAGGTGATCTTCGACTCCCTTGCCATGGGGATAGAGTGGCTGTCTGTCCACGAGTTCAACCAGATGCTGGGCAGGGCTGGAAGGCCCGGCTATCACGACCGCGGGATCGTCTACCTCCTCCCCGAGCCGGGGAAGAAGTACCAGGGAGGGAAGGGCGAATCTGAGGATGAGGTCGCCCTCCGCCTCCTCCGGGGGACGATGGAGGACGTCCTCCCCGAGTACGGAGAAGAAGAGCAGCAGGAGGAGGTCCTGGCCAACGCCGTGGTGGCGGGGTCTAAGGAAGACCTCATCCGGCTCCACAGGCTGACGATAGGCCTCGATGATTTGAGATCGAGCCTTTCGGCCCTGGAAGATGCAAATCTCGCCAAAGGGATCGTCCCGACCAGGATAGGGCGGGCTGCTGCTGCCCACTTCCTCACCCCCGGAGAGGTGGTGGTGATCAGAAGAGGGCTCGCCGATGATAAGGAGCCCCTGGAGGTGGCCGTCGACCTTGAGAAGTTTGAAGACCTCTACCTCAAGGCCGCAGAGAGGATCTCGACGACGCTGCGGATGCAGGTCTCCTCGAGGGCGCTCCACGGCTCTGTTATGGACCTCCTCAGCAGCGAGGATCTCACCAGACTCGACCCGAAGCTGAGAGAGGAGCTTTTGAACTTCGCCAAGGAGTTCACCCGATGCGGCTGCCCCGACACCCCCTACTGCGGCTGCCCCGAGAGGAAAGCATCCCTCAAGATCCTGGAGCTCCGGGCCGAAGGGATGAGCCCGAGCCGGATCATCCAGGAGTTCTCCAACAATTACGGCATATATGCGTATACCGGCGACCTGATCAACTACCTCGACTCCGTCGTCCGTCGTCTGGAGGCGATAGAAGAGATCGCCCGGGTCCTCGGCAAGAAAGAGACGGCGAAGGAGGCGAAGAGGCTCCGGGAGAAGATCGAGGGCTGAACCGTCGACGAGGTCTCATTCCAGCCCCCTCCAGCTCCAGGAGAGAGATGCCGGCCTCCCCGGATCCCAGCGGGGTCCCGGACCCTCCGACCTCCCCTCCGACCGGACCAAATCGCCGACCTGGGAGGTATGAGGACCTTGCACCCTTCCTCCGATCGGCGGAGGTTCCAGGAGGACGACGTAGCTTCCGGCGAGGGGGCCGGAGAGGATGACTAGATTTCCTACGCCGATGGCCGAGCCGTCATGGTCGCGGGAGTCGATGCTGATAGTCCCCCCCTTCTTCAGGCCCGGAGGTGGGGGCGCCGGGATCTCTCCCCATGCCGGCTCCAACAACTCCGCCTCCAGGGAGATCTTCTCCCCATCGACGGCTACCTTCAGGCCCTTGAGGATGTAGTGGGCTCGCCCCAGGCGGAGGTTTCCCCGATAGCCGTAGGCCCCATCATCGCCCCCCCGGATCTCCGCCCTGATCTCCCCCAGAGTCCTGTTCTCTTCCAGGAGCCTGCGGACCTGGGAGGGATCTATCCATCTCACCTTCTCCACCCGGAGCCTCAAGGGGAGGGTCTCGCCTCCGGGCCCCAGGGCGACGCCCCTCCCGGAGAGGAGGATGGATATGAGAGCCGGATCGTTTTCTTCGCAGCGTATCATCCCTCCTGATTCGCAGAAGGCCGTCCCCGGCGGCCTGCCCTGAGGGCCTTCCTCATATCCGCCCTCGAACTGCGGCGGGGATTCCGCCACCGCCCCAGCAAAGGTCAAGAGGAGGAGAGCCGCCGCTGCCACCAGAAACCTGCTGATCGTCCTCATCTACCTCCCCCGGTGAGCCGGTCTGATAGCTCGATGACGTTCGTCCTCCCGCGCTCCTTCTTTGTAATGATATTTCTCCTTTCGAGGGAGATTATGATCCCCGTGAGAGAGGATTTGGGGATCCCCGTCTCGTACCTGATCTCCGCCTGGGTCATCTTCCCTTCGTGGTTCATCAGCGCCTCCAGGACCGACCTCTCCCTTCCTGTGAGGGTCTCCATCACCGCCGTCATCTCCGGAGATATCGGGTATCCGGGGACGGATCCTTCCGGGTGGGGTCGGTCGTCTATCTGGATCTGATCGATTTCGACCTCATCAACCTGGATATCGCCCGCCTTCTGGATGGGGGGGCCGGACGTCGAAGGACCCTCGCGGGCTTGGGAGGAGGTTTCCGCGGCTGGACCCCTGGATCTCGCCGCTGCGAAGACGGCGACCAGGGCGATGAGAAGAAGGAGGGCGCCGAAGAGGATTAGAGGGGCGGTGGTCCCGGCCGGCGCTTGAAAGCCCATCGGATCCGACGGCTCTGCCCTCCCGTTCTTCAACGGCTGCCGGTACCTCACGGCGGCGGTGGGGCTCGTTACGTCGTAGCCGTGAAACTCCACGACAAAGGAGTCGCTGGACGATGAGACGAGGTAATCGAGACCGTCTGTTCCTGTAATATCGCTTATCTGGACGTTCTCCGACAGGTAAAACGTGACATGATACTCGGAGTAGCCGCCCGTAGCGGGGAGGCTGATCGTCCAGTCGTCCCCGTCCTTTGTGGTGAGGGAGTTGGTTACGGCGTAAAGCTGGAGGGCGTCTTCATCGTACTGGTACTCGGAGCTCTTCAAAAAGGGCAGCCCCTCTATCCCCCTGGCGTATCCGGTCAAGAGGGCTTTTCCGGCATCGTCTGCGTAGATGTCGAGGACGAGGCTCCTCGAATCTCCGGCCTCGTCCCCGAGGGCCCAGGAGGCGGAGCTGAGGACGATGGCAGCATAGACCAGTATTCTCAACGCCGATCGGCCCTCCGATCGGCTCATGACATCTATATCCCTCATCTCTCCCCTTCTGGACGCCGGTTCTTCTCCGGGGTTTGATCTCGAATATATTTAAGATTTCGGCGCCCTGGGTTGGGCCGAATCCCCGCCCGATGAAGCCCCTCGATGAGACGTATGATTCATAAATGATAAAGTCCAACTCGATATGTTCTATATGAGCGGCAAATCTTCCCGTAACGATATCCCATCATCGGCGGCCTCCTCCATTATAGCCCTCATCCTCATAATATCGATCCCGGCGTCGGCGACCTCCGGTCTCGAGGCGAACGTCTACGGAGAGATCGTTATGAAGACGGCGGAGTCTGAACCGGCTCCACCAGAAGGGGTACCCGGCGCGGCCGCAGCCTCCAGAGAGGTGGCGTCCCCTGGGGCGGCGGCTTCAGAGGTCTCGGCCTCTGAGGATGCAGGTCCAGAGGATCCCGGCGAGGTCGCCACGGAGCCGGAGCCGCCTGACACGGAGATCGGGGAGGCTGTAGTCTACGTCTTCAACCGGGACGATGACACCCTCAGCGTATCCCTATTCATAGACTCGGAGCTGAAGAGTACCGAGGAGATCTCAAGGGATAGGGAGAAGAAGTTCGGAAACTACCCCCTCGAGGCCGGCCCTCACACCTTCAAGATCACGTGGTGGGACGACGACACCAAGAAGATCCACCAGGAGGAGGTCGTCGCCGTGGTGGAGCGGTTGACCCCGGTCACCCTGTATACAACCCGGAATACGGGGCCTGAGAAGTTCGACATAAACGTGATGCTCAGAAACGACAACAAAGAAGATCTGGAGGCCTACCTCTACATCAACGGCGAATACGAACGGCTGAGGACCGCCAAGAAAGAGAGCACCACCGACCTGGGCAAGTTCAGCATCGAAGAGGGGATACACGTCCTGGCGGTGAGGTGGCAGGACCCAGCGACGAAGATCGAGTACGAGAACCGGAAGACCGTCAGGGTCGAGGGAAGGACCGTCGTCACCTTCTACGCCCCCAGGGGTATGGACTTTGAGACGGCGGGGAAGTTGGAACCGGATACGACGGCGTCCAGGAGAGCCGCCACCGTCGCTGCCACCCCCACAGCTTCGAATGCGAGAACCTCTCCGACGAACGATGTAGATGAGGATCTATCGTCCCAGACCGCAGCGAGGGGTTCTACGGGTCCGTCGTCGGATTCCCAAGCCGCGAAGGTCGGGGTGGAGAATAGGGCAGACAGAGACCAGGAGGAGAGGGGATACCTGGGGGATAGGGGCGATTTGGAGGACGAAACTCCAGGGGGGCCTAGGACGACCCTCTATCTGTCGACGATAGGGGCGATCCTCGTCGTCTACATAATATTTTTCAGGCGTTGATCCCATGATGAGGTTTCTCGCGATCCTCCTCCTCGCCTCGACTATCGGCTCTGGAGTCGAGTGGGGGGACCGGGCCGAGGGGGAGCTGCGGTGGGGGGAGGCCCTCTCCATAGGTGGATACTCCCTGGAGGCGGCGGACTTCACCCCCGAAGAGGTGACGCCGAGGATGGTGATGCTGGAGCTATCCAGGGGCGGAGAGCTGATCGCCACGAGAGCCCTCGGTTCTGGGGAGAGCTTCTCCCTGGATGATGAGGTGATGGTCGTAGCCCAGGAGGTCTGGATGAGGGACCGGCTCGTCGACGGCCTGGTGGAGCCCCGGGCCAGGGTGGTCCTCCTCGTCCGTGCCGCCCCGGAGATTCGGGTCCTGGTGATCTCGGAAGAGGACTCCTTTGAGGCTGGAGAGGTGGTTAAGCTCAAAGTCGAGGTCGAGAACGTCGGGTTGGTTGAGGCAGAGGATGTGGTGGTGGAGGTGACGACGGACCCACCGATCTTCTCCTCGATATACAGGAGGTCGGGCCTCCTCCCGGGGGAGATCTGGGACGAGGATCGCCAGACTGTTGAGGTCGATCCCATAAAGGTGAGGTTCGCTGCCCCCTCGATGGACGGACCCCAGGACGTATCGGTGAAGGTCAGGGCCCGGTACCTCGACGGCAGAGGCGTCGCCCACGAATCCTGGGGTGGGACGAGCTTTAGGATCTTCGGCCTCCTCAAGCTGAACAAATACGCAGATGAGGCGATGAAGCTCAAAGATGAGAGCATAGTCCGCCTCTCCGTCAGCAACCGGGGGGAGAGGCCCCTGGTGGTCGATCTATCCGACTCCGCCGGCCGGGACTTTGATGCGGACTCTCCCCTCAAATGGAAGATCTCCATACCTCCGGGGGATATGGAGTCGAAGAGCTACACCATCCGGGCCAGGAAGCCTGGGGAGGGGCAGGCCCTGCCGCCGGCAGAGGCCACCTACTCCATCGACGGCGTCACCTACAGGGTCACCTCCAGAAGCCCGGTGGTCGACGTCATAGGCCCCCTGGTGGTGGTGGAGAAGAAGGCCGCCCCCACCACGGTCCAGAAGGGGGGGGATCTGACGGTGACCCTCACGGCGACGAACGTCGGCAACCGCAGGACGATGGTCTCGGCGGAGGAGACGGTCCCCGCCTGGGGCAGCCTCGCCTCCGGGGAGAAGGACCTCTCCCGCCTCCTCCTCCCAGGGGAGACCGCCGCCCTGATATACACCATATCGTGCCCCATCGCCGGAAGGTTTGAGATCCCGCCGACGAGCGTATGTTACCGCGACGAGGACGGGACCGCCTGCACCGTCGAATCTCCGCGGATCAGGATCGTCGTCGAGGAGGAAGAGGAGGCGGACCCGAATACCACCACCGATACGCCGGTTTTGGCACCATCCTCGACGGGAGGCTCATCTCCGGCCGAGGAGGGAGGGGCCATCATAGCGAAGAGATCTGACGGCGACGTAGACGGAGGAGAGAGGAGAGACGGGCAAGAAGGCCAGGCTTCAGGGGGAGGGTCTTCATTATGGGCCCTGGCAGCCCTGATACTGATGATATTCATCGCCCTCGATAGATACCTTTAGAGATCGATAGGGAATTGAGATGATGGGCTATAGACCGATGAAGATGAAAGCCGCCGAATCCCGGATGAGAAGGGGCATCGGCCGAAGGTCTCTATTCGCCGTCGGATACCTGATCGTAGCCGCCCTTCTCATCTCGACGATCGCCCAGACCGCCTCCGGCCAGCCGCCAGACCTCAGGTGGGAGAAGGTCTTCGGGGGTGCGGGGGACGAGAGGGGGCTCTCCCTGCTGGAGACGAGAGACGCCGGCCTCATCGTCGCGGGCTACACCGGATCTAAGGGAGCAGGGGATAGGGACCTCCTCCTCATAAAGACCGATAAAGAGGGGGAGGTGGAGTGGGAGAGGACGATCGGCGGGCCAGGCCGGGACGAGGGCTGGGCTCTGGTGGAGACGAAGGACGGGTTCGTCATAGCCGGGGTCACCGACTCCTGGGGTTCCGGCAGAAGAGACCTCTTGCTGGTCAAGACCGACGCCGAAGGCTACGAGAGGTGGAAGAAGACCTTCGGGGGGGCTGGCGACGACTGGGGGGTCGCCCTCCTGGAGACGAGGGACGGGTTCATCGCCGCCGGAGTCACCACCTCCAGCGGCTCCGGCGGCTCTGACGGCTGGATCGTAAAGACCGATACTGACGGGAACGGGGAATGGGAGGTCTTCATCGGCGGTTCAAAGGACGACGGCTTCTCATCGATGGTGGAGACCGGGGGAGGGTACGTCCTGGCGGGGACGACGGAATCTTACGGCGCAGGCGGAAAGGACGTCTGGCTGGTGAAGACGGACCTCCACGGGGAGAGGATCTGGGAGAAGACCTTCGGGAAAAGCTCCGACGAGAGGGGCAACTCGATCATCGACCTGGGAGATGGTCTCCTGGTGGTGGGGGTCACCGAGGACCTCGGCTCCGGGGGAAGAGACCTCTTCCTCATCAAGACCGATTATGAGGGGGAGAAGCTCTGGGAGAAGACCCTGGGCGGCCCGGGAGATGACGGTGGGATGGCGGCTCTTGCGGTGGCCGGCGGGGTCGTCATCCTAGGGCAGACCGACTCCCAGGGGATGGGAAGCCAGGATCTGTGGCTATTGAAGGTGAGCTTCGAAGGCGATAAGATCTGGGAGAAGACCTTCGGAGGGAGAGGCTTCGACCTGGGCAGGTCGATCGTCTCGACGAAGGACGGCGGAATGGCGGTCGCGGGATGGACGGAATCTGCGGGGTCGGGAGGTGAGGACCTGTGGCTGTTGAAGACCGAGAAGCCGCAGTGAAGCCACCCCGTCGGATAGGCGGCCGTTTCGATCCTCTCCCGGCGGACCCGGAGGGTCCCGACGGGCCGGATCAGGAGGAGGTCTATGAGGAAGCCGAGGATACCTGCCTCCTCCTCAGAGCAGCCGTAGAGGAGGTCCGTCCCGACGACTTCGTCCTGGAGCTGGGATGCGGAAGAGGGGTCATATCTAAAACCATCGCCCCCCTGGCCCAGAGGGTCATCGCCACAGATATAAACCCCATCGCCGTCGATCTCCTCCGACGGGAGGGAATCGAGACCGTCCGGGCCGACCTCTTCTCCGGGATAAGCTGGCGCTTCGATCTTGTCCTCTTCAACCCACCCTACCTTCCAACGGGGGAGGAGGAGGTTCTGGAGGGGTGGCTGAACAGCGCCTTCGACGGCGGGGCTACGGGGAGAGAGACGATAAACAGGTTCCTGGAAGCCCTTGGAGACCATCTGGAGGCTGGGGGGGGCCGCGCCCTCCTCCTCATATCAAGCCTCTGTGGGGCTTCAGAGGTTATGGAGAAGGCACGGCGGGAGGGGCTGACGGCGGAGGTGGTGGCGAGGGAGAGATACTTCTTCGAGGAGCTCCTGGTCCTGAGGCTCGCCCTTCCCCGGTGGGGGGACTCTTCGCCACCTGCGATGAAGTCGTAGCCGGAGGCGGCCGTCCGCAGGCTTATTTAAATATGCATTATATATCCAGAGTGGGGCGGATCTTCTGGCGATGCCAACTGGTGGGCCCGGATCGTTTAAAACCCCGCCGATCGGAGGGCTCTGATCCTCATAATCGACCCGATCTCAGGATATGATCGGGATGATATCTCGGCGATATTATCCTCGAATAATTTTGCCTTATCAAAGCAAAACTGTTTGATTCCAATAAACTTATATCCGATGCACAATAACCCGTTATATCAGAGGTGATTTGATGATGAAGATCAGAGTTGTAAGTTCGAAGAAGGAGATAGACGAGCTCAACAGAAACGAGCAGATGATACACCTGGCCTTCAGAGCCTCCAATACGGACATATTCAGGCTCCTCCAGTCCTGCCCCAGGCTCAGAGCCATCCAGGTCCCCTCGTCCTACTACAAGACGATGTCCCACGCCGGCCAGATGTTCCTGGAGATGCAGGGGGTGGAGATCATCGAAGGGGACGTATGGGGCCACAGGAAGGATATCGACGAATATTATACCGTCGATGACAAGGTGATCGATAGGATAAACAACCTCCAGTCCGACGGGATCAACGTCGACGAGATCGCCGGAAGGATCTCCAGGGAGTCGAAGCTATCTGCGTCGATGGTCAGGTACATGATAAAACAGACGGCTTGAGGATATCTACCTCTCCGGGCGAGCGTCTCTCCAGCCGAGATCGGCCCCGATCAGATCCCCAGTTTGGCGGGGGGTCGGGGCTTAAGGGGGTTATCGGTCTGATGAGACGACGTAGCGGCGATTCGGTGGTGGTTCTATGATTAAGATAAGGATAATCAGCTCCAAGGACGACATAAAAGACCTCACGAGGAACGATCTTACGGTCCACCTCGCCTACAGGGCATCCAGCACCGACATGTTCAGGCTTCTCCAGGCGAGCCCCAGGCTCAGGGTAGTGCAGGTCCCGCCTTCATACTATAAGAATATGCCCAACACCGGGAGGGCTTTCCTGGAGACCCAGGGGGTCCAGATAATCGAGGGGGACGTATGGGGCCACAGAAAGGATATCGACGAGTACTACGTCATCAACGACGATATGATAGCGAGGATAAAAGAGCTCCAGTCCGACGGACTTGACGCCGGAGAGATCTCCTCGAGGATATCCTGGGAGATGAAGCTATCTCCGTCGATGGTCAACTACATCATAAGACAATCAGCCTGAACGGGCGGAAGATAACCCCCACGTCCGGGCTGAGCCCTTTATTCTTTCGTTCGGCCTTCCTCCTCCTCCAGGATCTCCACCATCCTATCCAGGACCTCGGCGACGCCGGTGCCGCTCAGAGTGGACATGGTCATACCAATCCCATCGTAGGGGGCGATGTCCACCTTATTTGCCACCACCAGGACGGGGAGACGGAGCCAGGGCTGGATGTCCTCCAGAAGGCGGAGCTGCTCCTCCAGGGAGAAGCCGCAGTGCTCGCTAGGGTCCAGGATGTAGAGGACGACTCCCCGGAGGTGTCGAAGGGCGGCTATCGCCTGAAGCTCGATCTCATTTCTTTCGCAGAGGGGTCGATCCAAGAGTCCGGGGGTGTCGACCACCTGATACCTCTGATGACCTCTTGTGAAGTGGCCCACCCCCACGCCCTTCGTGGTGAAGGGGTAGCTGGCGATCTCGGGCCTCGCCCCGGTCACCGCCGTCATGAAGGAAGACTTGCCGACGTTCGGGTACCCTGCGACGATGATGGTGGGGAGGTCAGGGTCTACGGTCGGCATGAACCTCAGCTTCTGGCGGGCGTCGTTGAGGAAGAGGAGGTCCTTCTCGATGGACTTCATCACCGAGGCCATCCTCCCGAAGGAGGCCCTTCTTACCGACGGCTTGTCTTTGGCCCCCTTCATCTCCGCCAGGTGTTCCTTGGTGATCGTCCGGATCTGGGCAGCTGCCCAGGAGACCCTGGATAGATGGATCCTCATCTCGTCCACCCCCACCACGGCGTCGGCGAGATCGTAGTAGAAGGGCGGGATGTTCACAAAGGATGGGTACTTTCGGACCAGGTTTGTCAGGTTGTCTGAGAGGATGTTTCCTGCGGTCATCAGCATCGCCTCGTCCTTTTTCCGGCTCGAAGCAGCCCTCGTCGACCTTCTGAAGGCCCGGTCCACCAGCTCCTGGGACGTGGGGACGGTTGGAAGCCTTTCGAACATAACCGCCATGGGTGTCCCTACATGGAGATAAACTTTGAGTCTGGGGGTAAAACTCATCAAATAAAATGTTTGCGGAACCTTTTTATAGCTTGAGGCCGAACATGAGGAGGTGAGGTGACCTGTTGAAGAGGTTGGGCACCACCGTCCATTCAGTTCAGAAGAAGTTGATTGTGCGCGGAGAGCCGATGATCGGCGAAAAGAAGACCGAGATTCCGAGGATCAATTCTGTGGTTGTAGATCAGAAGAAGGCCAGAATCGGCCGGGTTTTTGACATATTCGGCCCGAAGGATCACCCCTACATCGTCGTCAAGCCCTATAGAGACGTCGATATGGCAGTTCACCTGGGAAAGAAACTCTACTTCGAGGAGCGCGGATTCGGTGGAAGAAATAGAAAAGATTAGGGAGATCGAACGGTCTGAGAAGGAGAAGATCCAGGAGAAGATCAAGCTCAGGCGGGAGAAGGAGAAGGTCGACGAGTTCGAGAAGTTCATCGTAGAGTGTCCCGAGTGCGCAAGCCACGCCCTCGTCCACGACTACGAGAGAGCCGAGCTCGTCTGCTCCGACTGCGGCCTCGTCATAGACGAGAACTTCATAGACCAGGGGCCTGAGTGGAGGGCCTTCGACCACGACCAGAGGATGAAGAGGTCGAGGGTCGGTGCTCCCATGACCTACACCATCCACGACAAGGGCTTATCGACGATGATAGACTGGAGGAACCGGGACTCTTACGGCAAGACTATCTCATCGAAGAACAGGGCCCAGCTCTACCGCCTGCGAAAGTGGCAGCGGAGGATCAGGGTCAGCAACGCCACCGAGAGGAACCTCGCCTTCGCCCTATCCGAACTCGACAGGAT
Organism: Methanothrix sp.; assembly: GCA_020844795.1. Classification (GTDB taxonomy): domain Archaea; phylum Halobacteriota; class Methanosarcinia; order Methanotrichales; family Methanotrichaceae; genus Methanocrinis. The sequence goes on from CP086218.1 coordinate 847,136, forward strand.
GGCCTCGGCCCTGGGCCTCTCGAGGAACGTCAGGGAGACGGCGGCGGTGATATACCGGAAGGCCGTCGACAAGAACCTGATCCGGGGAAGGTCCATAGAGGGGGTCGCCGCAGCGGCTTTATACGCCGCATGCCGGCAGTGCAACGTCCCCAGGACCTTAGACGAGATCGCCGAGGTCTCGAGGGTTTCGAGGAAGGAGATCGGCAGGACCTACAGGTTCGTATCCCGGGAGCTCGCCCTGAAGCTGATGCCGACGAGCCCCATCGACTACATACCCCGGTTCTGCTCCGGGCTGAGCCTGAAAGGCGAGGTCCAGGCGAAGGGGATCGAGATCCTCCGCCAG
>CP086218.1:847578-850114 GCA_020844795.1 Methanothrix sp.
AGCCGTTCGTCCTCTGCCTTGATATCGATCTCCTCGAACTCCTGCTCCATCATCTCGATGGAGTTTCCTTCGAGGAAGAGGTCGAAGTATGTGGACTTGCCGGTCTGGGTCGTCCTCTGGTAGGACCGGAGGACGCCGTTGATGACGACCCGGTCCCCGGGGTAGATGATCCCTGAGAGGTCGTCCTCGAGCTGGACGTCCAGGGTCTGGGGCTGCTCGCCGCCCCGGAGCTCCTCCGGCGACTCCTGGACCCGGACGTTCTGGGCGTCGACGAACCGGGACCGGTCCAGCAAGAGCTTGAAGGGCCCCCGCCGGTCGCAGGCCTCGTTGGGGCAGTCGTAGGGCTCCTGGAACTTGGAGGTGGTCTGCTCCTTATAGAAGAGGTGGCCGCACCTCTGGCACTCGAAGGCCGCCGATACCACCTTCGGCCGGACCTCCGTCACCGTCCGGACCAGCCCCTCCAGGGCGATGAGCCGGCCGATGTGGTCGGACCGGAGCTCGCTCGTCTTGTGGCGCCGCGGAAGGCCCACGATCCGGAAGTGGGCCTTCTCGAGGACTACGTCGATGGGCAGATCGATCTCCAGGAGGGCGGTCTCCGCCGCCTCCAGGAGGGGCTCGGGTTTCTCAAGAAGCTCGTCCGCGAACTCCGGGTCGTACCGGTCGACGTCGGGGAACTTGATGGAGAGGCTTCGGCGCAAGGGGTAGGAGTCGGCAAGCTCCAGAAGCTCGTCCCAGTACCTGGACCGGATGAACTCTTCCCACTTCGCTACGGGATCTTCGACCATGGGTAGGGGAGGGTAAGGGAGGGGTTTGGTTTAAAGCTTATTGTGCAAGGAAGAATCTAAGCAGAGGACAATGTTATACTTAAAGAATTCTTTCTTTATCAAAATTAAGAGAATTGATCTATTATACATTTTTAGAGAAATAGATTGTTCAATAAGGGTTTGAAGGTGCTGCTTTAATTTCGATCACTTAAGAACTATATTTAAATAATTCATTTTGCGATGTTCATAACCTCATAAATTATAGATTTTATCTCAGGAGGAATTTGGCTTTGAGACCAAAACTGAGCGATCTCTTCACCCAATTTTGGTTTTCCTGGTAATACATATCCATTTTTATTGCCGATATGATAGTAATAATCTGATATAATTTTAGATGTACTTTTTTTCTTATATCTATTTGATTCTATATACTCCGAAGTTATCCCTATTCCTGGATCGATTGTCTCTAGAATTCCAACTAATGCATCAGATTCAACATAATCCTCAAATTCGCCCTTTGAAAGAACGTGATAATTATTAGACTTAAAATAGCCTTCTCTATTTAAATCAGTTATTATTTCGATTTTATCATTGTCACATACCAGATAAAAATAATGGTGTGTTGCGGCAAATACTTTTAATGTGGATCTCAAGTCCAATTCTGAATATTTCAGCAATTTTATTCTATGGGCCACTAAAGAATATCCACTTGATTTGAATAATATTGGATAAGCAACATATTCGGTTTCACCCTCAATAAGTAAATATACTTCATCTTGGCTAAAAAGTGGTTCATTCCTAAAAGAATTATTATACCAGTATACTATATTTCCTTTACCTAGTTCCTTTGCGACATCTATCTGCGAAGCTACGTATATATTATCACGAGAAAATTTGCCAGGTATTGATGCTTCTACCCCAATAGCCTGTACACCTTTCTTTTTTAAGTCGTCTCCTATAAAACTTACAAAAAATGACATTATCTGACATATATCTGAATAAATAGCCACCCTATTTTCAACCTTAGGCGTATAATAAATCAATAAAGAATTTTCATTAATTTTTATATCTTTTATATCATATTGATCTAAGCCAAATGATCCAGACTTCAATACAAACATCGCCGCATCTAATATTTTTTCTGCGCCAATTTCATCCAATAAATTCGTCTTGTCATTGCTCAATTTTGTTAACTCCTCTAAATGCAATAAAGATATGGATGTGATATGTAACAATTCTTAATAGTATATAAAACTAATTCAAACCGCTAAAACTCTCCCAAAGAAATCTTTCTATTATTAAAATATTAAAATTTTCATATGGATATCTGAGACGGAGGGAGTTCTGCGAATACTGAACGCACCCACCACCACCTATCCCCTCCGCCTCACCTTCAGCACCATCCTCTCTTTTCCCACCACCTCGACCGTCTCCCCCGCCTCGATCGGCTCCTCCGCCTCGGCGGCCCAGTACTCGCCGTTGTACATGACGTGCCCCCGGGGGTCGATCCGGTCCAGGGCCTCGGCGACCTCCCGGTTCATCACCTCGGAGTAGGTGGGCCTGCGCCGCGCCTCCGCCACCTTGTAGAGGGCGAAGACGAAGAAGGCCCCGATGACGATCGTTGGGGCGATGAGGGCGACGAAGGCGTCCCGCTTGTAAGAGGCGGGGGTGTACCACTCCGGCGACCCGATGGGGACGAGGAGGACCGACCCGATGACCATGCAGGCGAGCCCCGCCGCTCCCAGAAGGCCGAAGCCGGGGCTGTTCAGCTC
>CP086218.1:850214-853336 GCA_020844795.1 Methanothrix sp.
ATCGCGTCCCACCATCTTCCCAGGAGGTGGTACTCTTACGTAAACTCGATGGCGTCGTCTCTGATCTGGAGGCCCGGGGTCTCAAATTTCGCAAGTCGGCCTCTCTTCGGGTGGGGTACGTCGCAGACATATTATTTAAAAATGAGAAGATAATAGTGCTCGACACCAGAAACGCCGACCCTTTCGCCGTCAGAAAGCTCACCGCCGCCGGGTACAGGGTCTTTGTCATCCCCGAGGGGAAGCTCACCGACGAGGAGATCAAGGGGTTCTGCGACGAGGTGGAGCGGGTGGTGAAGGGGTAGGACGGGAGATTTTCCGGCGCTGGGGTAGGGCGGATCACCGGGAGGCCTCCTCGACGATGGCGATAGCTTCCTACGTCAATCAGCGAAGTTCGAAAACGAGGGTGCCGATATGCCGCGAAAGGTGGGAGTTCCCGTGGCCGGGTCTTTCGCCACCGCCATCCGCCTGCCAACGCGTTCTCTTAGGCGAGGGCGGCCGTCGAACCGCGATGGGAAAAATCCGAGAGGATAAATTTATTTACTAAAATAGCGGCAGAAATAAAATCCCGGTGGCGGAAGACGGCCCAGCCTGGCCTAGAGGCCGATCGATCCGACGGCCGGAAGCCAACAACTGACCGGAGGCCGCCGGGGATCAGACTGCATGTCATTAATGGCGGCGCGTTCCCTTAGGCTTAATTCCCAGGTTTAATTCCAGTCTCTGCAAATTCCTGGATCTGCTCCAGCTTTTCGTCAGAGAGGCCCACCAGGTCTTCTTGCTTGATCCATCCCTCCCTGATCAACCGGGCGAAGACGAGCGCGAGGACAGAATAACGATAGTCGTACTTCTCATCTATCTCCTTGCGTTTCTCCGTCAGAAAATCCGAAAGCCGCCATAATCCTGGCGGATCGTCGATTTCAGCCGCCATCTTGCGGACCACATCACGAGCAGCCATGCACTCCCGGAAGTAAGCGGCCTCGAAGGCGATGCGTCCGATAGTCTTCTCCTGCTTCGACCAATCCGTTTTGCTCATATTTCACCTCCGAACCCGCCTGCTCAGATCTCGTGAATCCACGAGGCTCGCCGACAAAACCGTCGAACTGCCGATATACTCGATCTGGAGCAGAAGGTATGTCTTCATGAGGTCGATTCCTCTCAACTTAAGCGGAGAGCCACTCGTCTCTTTCGATCCCGGCCTCCCGCAGGATTATAGCCAGGAGCTTCACGCCGATCGTACTGCCGTGAGGGTTCGGTATAGTGACCAGAAGGTCTCCTTTGGCCATGTACGGATGCTTCGTTCCGCTATATGGTCCCTCGAACCCCAGCTTTCTCAGGCGCCGGATCAGCTCTCGATGAGATATGGGAGATAGTTTAGACAACGGCCTCGGGCTCCGCGGAGACCTCGATGGTCTTGCCCCCGATGGGAGGGATGGCCATTCCGAGCCTGAGCCGCAAAGCGATCCATCCTTCGAGGACCTCGATGAGATCTCTGCGGCACTCCTCGATCGTCTCTCCGGTGGCGATGACGCCCCGGAGGCCCGGAATCGTGGCGCAAAAGTCGCCCTCCTCGATCGGCTCGTATTCAGCCCGGGAGAGGGCAGCCTGGATGTACTCGGAGAACATAGCTGAGTTATCTTTCATCCTCTGCCAATTTATACCCTTTTCCAGGATTCGACGAGCCGACCGACCGCCCCCTCCCACCTGTGGTGGCTTGATACGGTCCCCGCACCCCCCGGCTCGTTGGCGCCGGGGCGGATGGTCGCAGGGAGGTCATCTACGGTCGGTTATTAAAATATAATCAAAAATATACTCCCGGCGGCGGAGCCACCCGCCAGGCCGCTCTCTCCGGGGGGGATATTGCCCGGATGCCCCCGACCATCATCCATCCCGGCAGCCCCTTCCGTCGGGTGCTAAAGTGCCGCGCGGCGCTGAGATTCATGATAGGCCAGAAGGAGGAAGCTCACGGGTGCGCCGGGAGACTCGCGGGCGACCGGCGGCGGGAGTGGAGATCCGAGGCCGCCCGTTGGTGGGCGAGGGGAGGAGCAGCGGGGCGCGCGCGGAGACGATGGGGGCGGCGAAGGAGGCGGATATGGAACGCCATTAAGAACATCAGCTCTTAAAATAAAAATTAAAATATATTCCGAGCGGCGTAAGACCGCCCCGCCTGGCCTCAGCGCCGACCGCCCCCTGCCCCACCTGTCGGGCCCGACCTACCCGAGGGCCGGATGGCGAACCGCCGCTCCAAGGCTGAATGCTGAAATCCGAAGGGCTCTGGAGGATCGGAGAAAGTCTTTTACTTAAGGAGATTTATAAGTTCGCTGACATGAAGACGAAGGAGCTGATCCTCCGGGAGATCGAGGTCTTTCCCGAGCCTTATCTCAAGGAGGTCCTAGATTTCGTCCGCTTCTTGAAGGAAAAACCCTCCGGAAGGGGTATCGAGGGGGCCCTTTTGAGTGAGCCGGTCCTCGCCGAGGAGTGGCTCACCCCTGAGGAGGACGAAGCTTGGGACGATTTGTGAAGGGAGATGTCGTAGTTGTGCCCTTCCCGTTCTCCGATCTCGCCCAGGCAAAGAGGCGTCCTGCCCTGGTGGTGGCGGAGCTTGAGGGGGACGATAGGATCCTCTGTCAGATAACCAGCCGTCATTTCAAGGACAGGTATTCCGTTGGTATAAATGATGCCGACTTCGAAGAGGGGTCCCTCAAGAAGGAGAGCAACGTCAGGCCCAACCGGCTCTTCACCGCCGACAGCAGGATAATTTTGTACCGCGCAGGCCACCTCAAAGCTGAGAGAGTAGGCGAGGTCGTCGAGACGATAACAAATATATTAAATGGTTAAAATACGATCTAAAATATACTCCCTGCGGCGTAAGACCGCCCCGCCCGGCCTCGTCGCCTCCCACCCCCGAACCCACCGGCCTGGGTCGATAGACCAGAATGCCCGCAGAATGCCGACCGCCGACCGGAAGCCGCCGGGGACCCGGAACACCCGCCACTACGGCGCGGTACATCCTTTCGGCCTCATTTTCAGCTTCTGATCCCAAACTCCGCGATCTTCCGGACCATATCTCCGCCTCCCGCCGGAGATGCCCGCCAGGTCCATCCCTCCCGGATCTGTCTGGCGAAGAC
>CP086218.1:853436-857043 GCA_020844795.1 Methanothrix sp.
CGACGAGGCCAGGGTTAAGGCGAATCTTCTCTTCATATTATCAGTCTAGGGAAGGGTTCTGCGACTTCTTGAACTCCTTGGTCCAAAGTTCCTTCAGGCAGGGTCCCATCGCTTCTTCGGGTTTAGGAATGATCCATCCTCCTTTGCATGATAGGTCCGACTCATCTCTTCTCCAATTCCGGTCGCAACCCTCCGAGAGCTCTTCTCCAAAGGAAGGTCGCCGGAAAAGGATAAGACCGATCTCGACCATCTCCCGGTCGGAGTATTCTGGACCGGTGAGCTTCCATGAAGATAGAAGAGCTGATCGCCGCCGCCCGCGGCGAGGTGGAGGTCGACCTCCTCCTGGAGGGGGCTGATCTGGTGAACACCCTCTCCGGGGAGGTGTATCGATCGGATGTGGCGATCCACAGCGGGACCGTCGTCGGGTTCGACTCCCCCAGCGCCAAAGAGAGCCTGGACCTATCGGGGAAGGTCCTGGCCCCGGGGTTCATCGACGGCCACGTCCACCTGGAGTCCTCCATGGTGACCGTCCCGGAGTATGCCAGGGCGGTCGTCCCCCGGGGGACGACGGCGGTCGTCGCCGACCCCCACGAGATCGCCAACGTCCTGGGAGCCGAGGGGATCAGGTACGTCCTCGACTCCGCGAAGCTGTCGCCGTTGTCGGTCTACCTGATGCTCCCCTCCTGCGTCCCGGCGACCCACCTTGAAACCTCCGGCGCCAGCCTCGACGCTGATGCCCTCTCGAATCTCATGGGGGCGGAGGGGGTTCTGGGGATCGGGGAGGTGATGAACTATCCCGGGGTTCTCTTCCGGGACCCCGCCGTAATGGCGAAGATCGGCCTGGCGGGAAGGAGGAGGTTCGACGGCTCCCGCCCCCGGATCGACGGCCATTGCCCGCTCCTCTCCGGCCGGAACCTGGCGGCCTACGTCGGCGCGGGGATCGAATCCGACCACGAGTCCACCACCGTCGAGGAGGCGAAAGGGAAGCTCCGCCTAGGGATGAGGATCATGATCCGGGAGGGGACGGCCGCAAGGAACCTCGACGACCTCCTCCCCCTGGTGACGCAGGCCAACTCCAGGCGGTTCCTCTTCGTCTCCGACGACCGCCACCCCTCTGACATACTCCGGGAGGGGCATATCGACTCCATGGTGAGGAGAGCGGTAGGGGCGGGGCTCGATCCGATCGTAGCGATACAGATCGCAAGCCTCAACGCCGCCGAGTACTTCGACCTCCGGGACCTCGGGGCGATAGCTCCAGGCCGGAGGGCGGATATCGTCGTCCTCGACGGACTGGAGGAGCTTTCCGTCCAGCAGGTCCTGAAGGGCGGGGTCGTCGTCGCAGAGGGCGGCCGCCTCCTCGTCCCCATCGGAAGGGCCCCCAGGCCGCGATCGTCATCGATGAAGGTCGGCAAGATCGGTCCCGGATCGTTTGATATAAAGGCCGAGGGCGATCTGGCGAGGGCGATCGGAGTTATCCCGGACCAGATCATCACGAGATCGTTTATCGCGCGGCCGAAGGTCGAGGGGGGCAGAGTCGTCGCCGACCCCGACCGCGACCTCCTCGTGATGGCCGTCGTCGAGAGGCACAGGGGGATGGGGAACGTCGGCCTCGGCCTCGTCAACGGCTTCGGCCTCCTCCGGGGGGCGATCGCCTCATCCGTCTCCCACGACTCCCACAACATCGCCGCCGTCGGCGTCAGCTCCGCTGATATATTCCGGGCGATCTCAGCTGTGAAGGAGATGGAGGGCGGCCTCGTCGTCGTCGACGAAGGGGATGTCGTCGAATCTCTCCCCCTCCCCATAGCCGGCCTCCTCTCCGACCGGTCGATGGAGGAGGTGGCAGAGAAGATAGGGAAAGTGGTGGGGGCGGCCAAAGACCTCGGCTCGGCCCCGGAAGACCCCTTCATGACCCTCTCCTTCCTATGCCTGCCCGTCATCCCGGAGCTGAAGCTGACGGATCGGGGGCTCGTGGACGTGAACAGGTTCGAGTTCGTCCCCCTCTTCGTCGGCGATGGGGAGGAGGCCTGAGGGGTCGGATATCGTGCCGGGGAGATCTTTGGTGGGACGGGCCGGCGGCGGAATTCCTGGAAGGGGAATATGACCCCAGGGAAGAGACCCCTCGACACCAGCCCCGCAGGAATCTGGTTTCGCTGGAACAAAAAGAACGGCTACAGCATCGCCGCCCTCCTCCCCCTGGTTCCGGGCGCCGGCCTGGCCGACCGCCCCCGGGAGGGGATTATGCTCTACAGCTTCTCCTCTCCCCAGGCGGAGGAGGTCTACCGGGAGGTCGATAGCTCCAGAGCCGACGTTGAGGCGGTCTTCGTTGCCGGAGGCCCCCACCCCTCAGCCCGACCGGAGGAGGCGCTCCGACGCTTCGACTACGTCGTCATAGGGGAGGGAGAGGAGACCCTCCCGGAGCTGATATCAGTCATCAAGGGCGGCGGCGACCCCGCTGGGGTAAAGGGTATCGGATACAGGCAGGACGGGATCGCGAGGCTGACGCTCCCCCGAGAGGACGTAGACCTGGATCTCTACCCCCCCTTCCAGCCGCCTATATTCTCCCCCATAGAGATCACTCGGGGCTGTCCCTGGGGGTGTGCATACTGCCAGACGCCGAGGCTCTTCGGAAGGAGGATCCGCCACCGTTCGGTATCGAAGATCCTGGAGTATGCCCGCTTCTACTCTGACCTGCGGTTCACATCGCCCAACGCCCTCGCCTACGGCTCCGACGGCCTCCACCCCCGGATCGATAAGGTGGAGCGGCTCCTTTCATCCCTATCGCAGCTCGACAAGCCGATCTACTTCGGGACCTTCCCCTCGGAGGTGAGGCCCGACTTCGTGACGGAGGAGGCCATCGACCTCATCGTCAGGCACTGCAGAAACCGCCACCTGAGCATCGGCGGCCAGTCGGGGAGCGACCGGGTTCTCAAGATGATAGGAAGAGGCCACGACGTCGAGGCGATAAGAAGGGCCTGCGACCTCTCTCTCGATGGGGGGCTCGTCCCCAACCTCGATCTCATCGTCGGCCTTCCCGGGGAGACGGCGGAGGACCAGAGGATGACCCTCGACCTGGCCCGGGAGGTCGTCGGGGGAGGCGGGAGGATCAGGGCCCACCACTTCATACCCCTCCCAGGGACGCCTCTGGAGGACGAAGAGCCCGCAGACCTGGCCGCCGAAGTCGCAAAAGAGATGGGAGAACTCGCCCTTAGGGGGAAGGCGACGGGAAGGTGGGGCTCCTCGGATCAGAGGTAGAACCGTTTGAAGGGGAGCTTGTAGTCGTCCATCGGCTCGTACTTCACCACTATCCTGCTGCTCTCCACGTGGATCTCCCTCACCGACTGGGAGAACATATACCAGGCGTAACCCCGGTCCGGGACCCTCAGCCCGTCGGGGAGGCTTGAGATGAACTCCGTCTCGTGGAGGATGTAAGAGCGGAGCAGTTCGCTCCCTGAGGCGAAGAGGAAGGGGAAGCCGACCCGCTCCACCTCCTCCGCCACGGCGGGGTTTGTGAGCCTCAGCCTCTCCTTCAGATGTCGCCGGTATTCTTCTTCAGTGATGATGATCTCTTTTAGTTCGCTCAAACCGGTTCACCGCCCATCACTTCAAC
>CP086218.1:857143-862002 GCA_020844795.1 Methanothrix sp.
CCGTCCCGAAGGCCTACGAGGAGCTGGCGGCCTGGATGGCGAAAAAGTCGATCCCCGCTCTATCGGGCTCGCCGATGGGCCTCGCCCTCTACTACGACGACCCCGCCTCCGTCGCCCCCGAGGAGGTGCGGTTCAAGGTGGTGGTGCCGGTGGCGGCCGAGACGCCCGTGGTCGCCGAGGGCGGGGCGGCGGTGGAGGTCCTGCCGGGGGCGGAGGTGGCGTTTCTCACGGTGGAGGGGCCCTATACCAGCCTCGAAGACGCCTACACCCAGCTATTCGGATGGGTCTTCTCGAACGGCTTTAAGCCCAAAGACGCCGCCCGGGAGGTCTATCTCAAATGGGGCGAGGCGATGCCGCCGGAGGATTGGGTGACGGAGATCCAGGTGCCGGTGGGAAGGTAGAGAGAAGAGGGCGAGAGGGGGGGAGCTGCGGCGCTCCTCGCCAGACTCGCCCCCCGTCAGAAGGAGGAGCTGGTCGCCACCATCCCCCATGATCCCCCAGCTCGTCATATGCAGTTTGCCACGACCATTGAAGAGCAGCCGATGAACTCTCCGGATGTGAGTCTCCATGATATCAGAACCTAACCATCTTACCGAAGGATTGAATAATCATTAATTACAATGACAATAACAATTAAGTATAAGGGTACTTTCATCCGCCCCCTGAGAGGTATGGGTATGAAAAAAGGTATAGTCTTTGCATTAGCTCTGGTTTTTGGCGTACTGTTTATCTCCGGCGCCTCGGCCAGCCTCGCACAATTTCAAGGGACCTGGACGAACGTCGATTCAGGAACCTCAGGAATTACCAAACTCAAGGTGGACGTCTCCGGCACCAAAGTCGCGGTTCAAGCCTGGGGAAAGTGCCACCCCACCGATTGTGATTGGGGTACCGCCAAGGGCGTAGCTTTTGCCCCCTCCGTCGGCTCAGACCTCACCAATGAGGCCAACGCCGTCCTGGCGGTATTTACGGAAAGCTTCAAGAAGACCACCCTGGTCCTGACCCTTTCTGGAAGCCGCCTGGATGTTATATCCCTCAGTGAGTTCACCGACTCCAGCGGAAGAACCAACTACGCCAGCAAGTACACCTTCGCCCGTGCTCCTGCAACTCCAGCTCTCACAACTCCAGGTCTCGCAGGCCTTGCGAGAACTCCGGTCATCACAACCACGGGTCTTGCGGCTCCAACCCAGATCGCGCCAAAGAATAATGAGGTATTCAGCCACTATCCTCGGGATACTACGCTGCAATGGATGCCCGTATCCGGGGCAGCCTCCTACACCGTGGAGGTCGATTGCTACCATTGCTGCGAGTCCAACAAATGGTGCACCGATGTGGGAAAGACCTGGAAGGTGGTCCCTGGGATAGAAGGTACGACTTACTCGTTCAGCTTCGTCGGCGCCCAGCCTGGTAGATGGAGGGTTTGGGCCATCGGACCCGGCGGCGAGGTTGGGCCCAAGTCTGGTTGGTGGCAATTCAGCTATACGCGGTAGTTGTGAGCGGCACAGCTCACAACTAAATAATTATTTTTATATGATTTGCGGCCGGTTGAAGTTCTCTGAACGAGTAATATTTTAATTTCGGCCCTCCCAGTCGGCTCTTCCAAGATCCGCCTTTTCCTTCGACTTCCTGGCAAGGCGGCCCAGCTCTCCGGCCTCAGATCTGCTGGCTCCGGTTCCCATGCCTACCAACCCCGAATCGAGCCTCTCGGCTATCCCCGCCACCACGGCACCACCCGCCCCGTCCGTTCCATATATCGCCGGTACTCCTCGCCGAACCTTCCAAGCATCATCTCCTCCTCCCGGGGGATCCGCGCCATATAAAGGGGGAGGGACGCCACCAGGAAGGCGGGGCCGGCGATCCAGTTGTGGAGGAGGAGGATCTGGGCCGTGGCCCAGAGGAGGTGGGCGGCGTACATCGGGTGGCGGATCTTCTCGTAGGAGCCCGTCGTGACGAGGCGGTGGCTCTTTTTTATCTGAAGCCCCGGGGAGAAGCTCTTTCCCAGGTCGGCGTGGGACCGCCAGAGAAGGAGGAGGGCCTGGAGGAAGAGGGCGGCCCCGAGGGAGCCGGCGACGAGGCTTGCCGTCTCCGGGAGGGTGTAGTCGGCGAAGTCGAGCCTCGATGTGAAGAGGTAGAGGAAGGGGACGACGATCATCCCGGCGGTGGTGAGGAGCATGAGGGGACGGTCCTGCTTTCTCTCGCTGCTATCGGCGACCTGCGAGGGGGACCGCCACCAGGGAGGGGTTCTCTTCAGCCAGTAGACCCGGATCAGGGAGGCGGCGACAAATCCGGCGAGGAAGACCAGATCGAAGAGATCGTTGAGCATGAGGGGACCATTCCCCCGGCAAGGCAAAAATAGGCGGCGGTACCGATCCGCTGGATCAGTGGATCGACCTGGCAAACGCGAGGCTCGCCATTATCTGCTCGTTGACCTCATCGTCCGTCGGCTCCATATGCCCTGGGTATAGGACCAGGACGTCGAGGGACGCGAGCCTCTCGATGGATCTGACCAGGTCCCTCACCGCCTCCTCCGACCGGCGGGTCCTACCGATGTTACCGTGGGGGAAGAGGGTATCCCCGGAGAAGAGGGCCCGTGCTTTCGGCTCGTATAAGGAGATGGAACCCGGGGAGTGGCCCGGCGTTCCTATGACCGAAAGCGACCACTCCCCGAGGCGTATGATGTCCCCCTCCTCCAGGGTCCCATCGATCCCGAACTCTGCCGGGTCCTCTCCGTACCGGTAGGATCCGGTGGCGACGTCGTCGCCGAGGTCGCAGACCTCCCCCTCCCCGATGAGGACCTTCGCCCCCGTCGCCGCCTTGAGGGCGGGGACCGCTGCGATGTGATCGTGGTGGCAATGGGTGAGGATGATGAACTCGATATCCCTGGGATCGATCACCTCCCCGACGTTATGGAGGATCGCTGAAGCATCCCTCCCCGCATCGATGAGGGCCGCCACCTCGTCGACGATCAGATAGACGTTCCCCTCGTGGGTGGGTCCGCCGCCGTTAACCTTATGCACTTCCACCAAAGAAGTCACCCCACAAGATGAATGCTGTCCCTTAAATATATCGGCCGGTTGGTATCATGACTCTGATCGAAGACGCAAAAAAGGGGAAGACCCCCCCCGAGGTGGAGACCGTCGCCCGGAGGGAGGGGGTTGACCCCGATAAGCTCGCCCGCCTCGTAGCCCGGGGCAGGGCGGTCATCCCGAGGAACGTCCGCCGGGAGATCGACCCCATCGGGATCGGCGAGACCCTCACCACCAAGGTCAACCTGAACCTGGGGTCGTCCCGGGGTCTCGCCGACCCCGGTGCGGAGGTGGAGAAGGCTGTGGTGGCGATGGAGGCGGGAGCCGACACCGTCATGGATCTATCGACCGGCGGCGACCTCGACGAGATAAGGCGTCGGGTTCTCGACGCCGTAGCTATACCCGTCGGGACCGTCCCCATATACCAGGCGGAGGTGGCGGGAGATCTCACAAGCCAGGGGCTCTTCGACGCTCTTGAGCGGCAGGCTAAAGACGGCGTCGACTTCGTCACCGTCCACGTCGGGGTCAACCTCAACAGCTTCGAGCGGCTGAAGAACAGCCATCGGATCATGGGGGTCGTCAGCCGGGGCGGATCCCTCACCCTCAAGTACATGAGCGAGACCGGGGAGGATAACCCCTACTACGCCGAGTTCGACCACCTCCTGGACATAGCAAGAGAGCACGAGCTGACTCTATCCCTGGGCGACGGCCTGCGCCCCGGCTGCATCGAGGACGCCAGCGACAGGGCGAAGTACATGGAGTTCATCATCCTCGGCGAGCTCGTGGATAGGGCAAGGAGGGCCGGGGTCCAGGCGATGGTGGAGGGGCCGGGGCACGTCCCCGCCGACGAGATAGAGACGAGCGTAAAGGCGATGAAATACGTCACAGACGGCGCCCCCGTCTACCTCCTCGGGCCGATCGTCACCGACGTCGCCCCCGGCTACGACCACATCACCGCCGCCATCGGCGGGGTCATCGCCGGGATGAGCGGCGCCGACTTCCTCTGCGCGACGACGCCCAGCGAGCACCTGGATCTGCCGACGAAAGAGGACATCTTCGAGGGGACGGTCGTCACCAGGATCGCCGCCCACGCCTGCGACCTCACCAAGCCCGGGGTGAGAGAACGGGCCCGCCACTGGGACCGGAAGATGGCCGTCGCCCGCAGGGACCTGGACTGGCCCGCCCAGTTCGACCTCGCCATAAACCCCGCCATCGCCAGGAAGATCCGCCACCGCAGAGGGGTCGACGTCGAGACCTGCACCATGTGCGACGAGCTATGCGCCATCAGGCTCGCAAAGGAGGCGATGGAGCGGGAAGAAGAGAAGGCTAAGAAAAGTACGAAGAAGAGACACGAAGACTAAAGAAGAGGACGAACGAGAGAGGGGGCCGGATACCCCCTGAGAGCCGGATACCTTAGGAGCAGCTCTCGGGCCCCTTCTCCACCACCTCGCCGCCGGGGGCCACCTCGGCGAAGACCTGACCCTCGAAGAAGAGGACCTCCGTCTCCTCGTCGATCCAGGAGTCGGGGGGAAGACCCGCCTTCAGGCAGGTCTGGCATAGAAAGTCCGTCGCGTCGAACTCCCACTCCGTCGCCACCTGAGGCAGAAGGAGCCCCGACCAGATGCCCCGGCGGACGATGAGGCCGTGCTCCCCTATCCTGACCGCCTCCGGAAGGTCCCGGTTTCTGACATCGTAGCGCCTCGGCGGGGTGAGGACCGTCACCTCGATCTCGATTTTGGGAAGCTCTTCGGGCCTGACCCGGGGAAACCGGGGGTCGCGGGCGCCGGCATTTATCGCCGAGTCGACTATCGCCTGGCCTAGGACCATCACCGGCTC
>CP086218.1:862102-878864 GCA_020844795.1 Methanothrix sp.
TCGTCAGCCACGACATGGACTTCGTCCAGAACGTATGCGACCGGGCTGCTCTGATGCGCAACGGCAAGATCATTCACGTGGGGACCCCCGACGGCGTCCTCTCCCTGATGACAAAAGAGGAAGAAGAGGAGATGTTGGGGAGTTAAATTGAAAGTCTTTCTCGACGGAGCGGAGATCTCCCTGGCGGCTGGTTCGACCCTGAAAGACGCCCTAGAGGCTGCGGGCGTTGAAGCAGCGGAGGGCGCCATCATCGGGATAGTCAAGGGTCGGGAGGAGGAGGCGAAGGAGACCAATTCTTACTGGCTCAACACCACCAAGGGGAAGATGAGGATAGATCTTCTCGATACGGGGCTGCAGGAGGTCTGGCACCAGGCCGTCGGCACCATCTCGGATCTGAAGGTGCGGTGGAGCGACGGCGCCGCCGTAGCCTTCGGGCCGGTGGGAACGAAGATGTCTCCCACCAGAAGAGAGGAAGAGTACGATCGGTGGGAGGTCATCCTGGGGGCCAGCGGCTTTGAGGCCGATAAAGGCCAGATAGTCTTCGCGAGGAAGAGGCACTCTGCAGCTTACGGCTCTCCCGCCGAGAACCGGGGCGTCTTTGCGACGGTGGTGGGGGGCAAAGACCTCCTGGGGAGGCTGGAACTGGGAGATTCGATCCTGGACGCGGAGCCGATCGTAGAGTGGGCCGCCATCTCCGAGAAGATGGCAACCCAGGACCGATCCCTCCCCCTCGCCGACGGGATGGAGATATACACACGGATAGAGGTCGACCTGAACGAATCGGCTCCAGAGGGTGCCGAGTTCTTCCTAGGAGCGACGAGGGACGGGGTATTCTCTGTAGACAGTACCTCCAGCTCCTACGTATCCTCCGACGTCCTGCTGGGAGAGCGGATAGAGTTTGAGAACCGTGAGCCCAGGAGCGAGGGCGCCGTAACCATCAGGACCAGCGGCAGGGGGCTGGGGAGGATCTTCATCTACAAGGCGGACAGGACCTCCATCCCCGGCCACTCAGTGGTGGGGACCGTGACCTCAGGGATGGACCTGGTGAAGCTCGCCGAGGGCGGGATGAAGCTGGCGGCTAAGGTCAACCCCGAGAGGATCATGCTGATGGGCCTCCCCCTCAAAGAGGCGGAGAGGATCGCAGAGGGTCGGGGGATAGATTTTGAGGTCGAGGGCCACTTTGGCGACGACGCCGTGGTGGTGGAGCAGAGGCCCGTCGCCACCATGCAGATCCTGAAGGAGGGGAAGGTCACCGTAAAATCGATCCCGTCAGACCGGATGGTGGCGATCGAGCTCTACGACGACCTGGCACCAAAGACCCTGGACTACTTCAGACACGTGGTGGGGCTGAAAGAGAAATCGGTGGGACCCCTCCCCGTCCACTTCGTCTACGAAAATACCATCCTCTTCAAGCCGGCGATCTCGGCCACCAGCTACAAAGAGATCCTCCCCGAGAACAAGCCTGGGGATCTAGTCCGGGCCGGGGAGATCGGAGTCACCAACCAGGCGGCTAAGAACGCTGGCCTCGTCGGAGTAAAGCTGGAGGACGACCCCAAGTACGGCCCCTCAGGAGAGAAGTTTTTGGCGACGAACATCGTGGGTAGGATCCTCGACCCCGAGAAGCTCCGGGACGTCAAGGAGGAGGAGACCGTTTACGTTCTGGAGGTGCGATAGGTGAGATCAACCAAGTACGTGGTGACGAGTCAGGACTCCGACGTCCTCCCCTCCGACATAGCCCTCAGGATCTACGAGATCGGCCGTGAGATAAACGTCAAAGAGACCTGCTTTGGCGTCATCATCGACGGCGAAGAGGAGGATATCTCGGCGACGGTGGAGGAGGTGAGGAAGATGGACGAGAACAACATCTTCATCAAAGATCGGGGATTTCCCCCCGGGGACCCCAGGAGGTGTCGGGCCCACAGGGGCGGGGGGGCTAGGCCCGGCTTTTACATGATGGAACGCGAGTCCGATATCCTCCCCCTGATATCCCGGGGCCTCGAATCCGAGGCGAGGGGCGAAGAACCTCCGTCCGGGGTCGAGACGAAGCGGCGCCCGAGCCTGGAGGAGCTGGAAGCGATGATAAACGAGGAATTTTCCTGAGGTCCTTTCATGGTTAAAGTCATGGTATACCCTCCCACCAGCATGATCCTCGCGGATCTCGTCGAGAGGAAAGGTCACGAAGCGCTGGTAGTCTCAAAAGAGGTGAGAAAGAAGGTAGTCACCCCCGGCCTCGACTCTCCCCCCCTGAACATGACCCCCGAAGACCCCAAGAAGGGGCTTAAGTACGCCGCCGTCGACGTCCCCTCCGGGGTGAGGGGACGGATGTCGCTCCTGGGTCCGATGATCGAGGAGGCGGAGGCGGCGATCGTCATAAAAGGGGACGACTGCACCCTGGGGTGCACCGGCTGCGCCAGGACTAACGAGCTGACCCGGTTCCTATTGAAGACGAAACGCATCCCCCTTTTGGAGCTGGAATATCCCGAAGATGAGTTTCAGGCGAAGCGGTTCGTCTTCAAAATTCGCGAGTTTCTGGAGGGTTTGAGTTGATCAGGATAGCCCAGCTCTCTTGCGGCCCCGAGTACAGCGGCGTCCAGGGAGAGCTGCAGAAGGCCGCCGATATGGTGGGCGCAGAGCTCGTCTTCCCCGAGGTATCCCTCGAGGACGTGAGGGACGTAGAGAACAGGTTCGGGATCGAGGTGGCCAGCGGCGACCTGAACCTGGCCATGGCCAGGGCGACCCGGATCGTGGAGAATCCCGACCTCGCCGACGCCGTCTTCGTCGCCACCTGCTTTAGGTGCGCCGAGGGGGCTATCGTCAGAAGCGAGATCCGAAAGTACATCCACGAGAACTCGCGGATCCCCGTCCTCAGCTACTCCTTCACCGAGAGGACGACCGCCGAGACGCTCCTCACCAGGATGGAGGCCCTCGTCACCACCGCACGGTTCAAGGGGCTCCTCTCCCGGGAGAGGCAGACCGGCCTCACCGCCGGGATCGACTCCGGCTCGACGACGACCAAGTCGGTGGTGATGAGGGATAATGAGGTCATAGGGACCGGCTGGGTCCCCACCACCGAGGTGATCAAGAGCGCCGAGGCCGCCTATAGCGAAGCCCTGGAATCGGCGGGGGTCAAGAAGGAGGAGATCGAGGGGCTGGGGACGACGGGATACGGCCGCCACCTCATCGGCAAGCATTTCGGGGCGAAGCTCGTCCAGGAGGAGATCACCGTCAACTCCAAGGGGGCGGTCTTCCTGGCGGACGCCCAGAAGGGAAACGCGACGGTGATCGACATCGGCGGGATGGACAACAAGGCGATCTCCGTCCAGGACGGCGTCCCTGGCACCTTCACCATGGGCGGGATCTGCGCCGGCGCCTCGGGGAGGTTTCTGGAGCTGACCGCCAAGCGTCTCGGCGTCGAGATAACGGATCTCGGCAAGCTTGCCCTGAAGGGGGACCACAAGAAGGTCCCCATGAACAGTTACTGCATCGTCTTCGGTACCCAGAGTCTGGTCAACAGCCTCTCGGCGGGTTCGAGCCCCGAGGACGTGGCTATGGCAGCCTGTCACAGCGTCGCAGAGCAGGTCTTCGAGCAGCAGCTCCAGGAGGTGGAGGTGAAGGAGCCTGTGATCATGGTGGGGGGGACCGCCCTCATCGAGGGGCTGCCCCGGGCGATGGAGCAGCTCCTCGGGCTGAAGGTGACGGTCCCCGATTACGCCCAGCACATCGGCTGCGTCGGAGCGAGCCTCCTCGTATCGGGCCTTGTGGAGGATTGAGATGGAGATGGACCCCCTCGAGGTCTTCGAGGTCGAAATGCCCGGCGAGGATTACGGGGCAGAGAAGTACAGGGAGATCATCATGGACATCCTCCAAGATCTGGGGCTGATCAGGTCGATAGGCAGGCTGCGGGTCTACGTCGACATAAAGATCCCTTACTTCGCCGTCCACGGCATGATCCGGGGTAAGCAGCCGCCCCTGAGGGTAGGAGACGTCGGAGATCTCCTTTACGCTGAGGGGGGCTATCAGATCACCGTCGAGGATGAGGAGCATATGGCAGGCCTCATCCGGGCCCTCTGGGAGAAGTACGGCAGGGAGAAGGTGGAGCAGCCCGAGAGGAACATCCTCGTCGTCCTATCGGAGGAGTCTCCCGAGGATCTGGTGGTGGCAGACACCGAGACGGAGTTCCGGCGGGACCTCATGGACGCCCTCGTCCGGATAGCCCCGGAGGGGTTCCGGAACAGGAGGAACGAGATGGGCAAAGAGAGCTTCTTCTTCCTGGCCGCGGAAGAGACGATAACTCCAGAGATGATCGCCGAGGCGAAGGAGAGGCTGGGAGGGATGACAGATGCTTGATCCCGTGATGTTCACCGGCGGCGTCTACAAACACGACCTGGTGACGGAGCTCGTCGAGGACCTGGGAGGCTACCTCCTCCAGAAGAACGTCACCCAGAGCGAAGTGATCCTTCTGATGCTCGTCCCCCATGAAGACCTTCCGATCCTCGAGGCCCTGACCAAGGAGCTGCGAGGAAAGCTCGAACGGGCGCCCCTGGCTGGGACGGAGATCGCCGTCGTAACCCCCACCCTCGCCATACATCACCTCCCTCACCCCGCCTGCGACGTCGCCGAGTACCTCAGAAGGCACGGGGCCAAGAGCAACATGATCGGGATGGGCCGGGGGGTCGCGAAGAAGATCTCCCAGATAGACGAGTTCGAGACCGCCCTCATAAACGAGCATGACGCCGTCGTCTTCACCTTCGGCAACTTCGCCGACTGCATCATCAAAAAAGAGCACCTCTACCGAACCCTCACCGTCCCAGTCATCCTCACCGGAGGGCCGGAGATGAAGAAGGAGGACCTGCCTTTCGCCTTCGAGTACGTCCCGCGGGTCGGGAGGATAGCCCATCGGTCCCGGAAGGCGACGGAGATAGGGTCTCTGGACAACATAGTAGCCGCCGTCGGAAGAGCCCTCGACAGCGTCCGGACCTCGATATCGAAGGACCCCCTCACCACCACCCCGCCCCGGGTGATGGAGGCGGTCAGAGAGCAGGTTCCGGATGTCACGGAGTCCCTCTCGCCGCTGCCGATAGCCCTCAACTTGAACGGCCTGAGGATAAAGCTCCCCTTCGAGGAGTACAGCGAGGCGGTCAAAGGCGTCACCTTCGATGAGGGTGTGACCCTGGAGGAGATCGCCCGAGTCGTCCCCTCCAGGATGAAGAACTATATACTCGTTCGGATATTGCCCGTCTCTGAGACCGGCTTTGTCGTCTAGGTGAGTTGAATGAGTTTTGAAGAAGATCTGGAGAGGATCCTCGATAAGGGCAAGGAACAGACGGCGGAGGATATGCTCGCCTCCATCGAGAAGGCCTACGGCGAGGTCCCGTACATATTCGGGTTCATGAAGGACAAGCCCGAGCTTCTGGTGACTAAGATCCTTCACAACAACGCCATCATCAGAAGCTCCAAGACCCTGGACCTGGAGACTCAAGAGCTGATATCCATCGCCGTCGCCGCTGCGGTCCGCTGCAGCCACTGTTTAAAACTGCATCTGAGGATCGCCAAGAGGATGGGGATCTCCAACGACGAGATCGCCGCCGCCCTCCTCATCGCCGGGAACATAGCCAACGCCACCGTCCTCGCCATGGCCACCCGGGAGCTGAAGGAGGAGAGGGAGATCTGCTCCGTCTGCCACGTGGCCGGGGACAAAGACCCGATGGAGATCTGATTTAGGGGTCTACAGGTCTACAACGCCCGGGATCGCCGGAGAAGTCTCCAAAAACTATCGGATGGCGGTGAGCGCCCGTCAGTGTCGGTGCTCCCTGCAGGCGTTCTCGTCGGTCGCCTCTTCGAGGTATCCCTCCTTCCAGTCGGCTATGGCGTCCCTGACGGTCCCGGTCGCCCCGACGAAGACCTCTATCCCGTATCCCTCGAACATCTTCACCGCCTTGGGCCCGAGCCCTCCCGCCAGCATCACCTGGGCGCCCTTGGCGGAGATCAGCTCAGGGGGAAGGCCGGTCCCTCCCATGTGCTCGCTCGTATTTCTCACCACATCGAAGTCGCCGGTATCCACGTCGACTATCGTGAAGGTCTCGGCCCGGCCGAAGTGGGCACATATCAGTTCATTGAGACCTCCGTCCCCCATGGTTGGAACTGCAACTTTCATATCGTACCACCCGCATCGCAGAGAGTATGGATATTCAACTATTTGGCCTGGAATATGCTACCGCATATTTAAATGCTCCGGATATATTGCTCACCCTTATGGGAGTTAAATTTACATAATACTTATTTGCGGCCCCTGAGATGGACGATCGACCCCGAGGGATTCGAATCCGACGAGGTCGCCTAACCTCATCGATAACCGTTTGACTGAAGGCGAGGCCTGCGGATCTTCCCGGGACCATCGGGCCCCCTCACCCCATCTTCACCGGGATCCTCTTCACCGGCTCGCGGCCCAGGAGGACCATCCCGAAACGCTCGTGGACTTCGCCGGTCTCGGGGCTCTTATCGTGCCAACGGGCGAGGAACTCCTCCTCGGGGAGCCACGTCCTGCGGAAGGACGCGGGATCTTCGAAGATGAGGATGCCGTTGGTGTAGCCTATGACGATGGCGTAGTGGCCGTCATCGTAGTCCGTCCTCCAGTCCTCGAGAGTCATGTACCTCTCGGCCCAGGCCTGGAGGAGGACGATGACGGGCCTGCCCTCATCGACGCGCACCTTCACCTCCCCAAGCCCCCACATGTTCTTGGCCAGGACCTGAAAGCCCATCTCGCCGGCTACGTCGATCATCCTCCGGATCGGGGTTCCCATCTCGTCGGTCTTCAGCTTCTCGAAGAGCTCGTCTAGGCGCAGGTCCACGCCGTAGTACGCCATCACCAGCTGGAGCGCCTTGGCACCGCAATCGAAGTCGAAGGCCTGCCTTCCAATATCGATATCTATCACGGGCATCGTATCATATTCCTCCACGGGCCTTATGATACATAACGGAGAGGGACTCGGCGAAGGCGACCCTGAGGATGTGGAGGCTCACCAGGTCCGGGATCCCGTCCTCGTCGAGGTAGAGCCGCTGGTTCGTCTCCTGGAGGATGGCGGGTGCCCGACCTCCGACAGGGACCATCGAATCGACCGAATGCTCTGCGCAGATGGAGCCGTAGACGCCGTCGTATTCGGAGGAGTTGACGGTAACATAGACCTCCGGCAGCCGCTTTTGGAGCTCTTCAGCGTAGATCTCCACGTAGATATCCGGAGAGAAGCGAACCCTCCTCCCGTCCTCCAGAGAACGCTGATAATTCATGATGTCTATCTGATCGTCTCCGACGCCCCGGGCCGTTATCGTCGAATGCCCCTCAAAGAGAAAGGAGGCGCCTGCCGCTATACTATCGCCGATCTCTCGGTGGAACGGGACTATGTATCTATCGGAGAGGCTCCTGCGAGCAGATCCATCGGGCTCTTTCCCCTCCCTGTAGATCGCCCTTCCAAATACGTCCCTTAAGGGGACGGAGTCTTCGATGACCGCTGGATCGCGGTTCGCCTCCAGGATTATGCTGCAGTAGGGGAAGGTGAGATGATCGTTTCCGAGGAGGTCCCGGAAGTCGTATAGATAATCTGTAAACCAGTCGATGTTTCTGGCGAGGGCGAGGAACTCCTCCGATAACCTCGAAGGCTCTATCTCCGCCGGGATGACGAGGCCGGCGTGGGGTACCACGGTGATGAGCTCCTCGAATGGCAGAAGGTCAGCCCCCTCTCTTGTATAGATCCCGGTTTAGCTCACCGCTGATATTTATACTGATGGGCCTGCCGCGTACCTCCGGATGCGATCTTATTTGATTTTTTCGGTTCATAGACCCATTCCTTCGATCCAGAGAAGCAGGCCTATGAGGATGATCGCCGCCGGGACGACGACCGCCCAGGAGCCAACCCCCAGGATCTCGGGGATGGTGGCGTCGCCGAAGTCGCCCCTGGAGAGGACCGTCTCTTCCAGCCTCGGATAGAGCTCTGCAAAGACGGCGGCCCCCAAGAGGATCCCGCCGACGCCGCCGAGGAGGGCGTCGATGGATCCCTGGCCGACGGCTCCGGCCACCGTCCCCGGACAGTATCCGAGAAGGGCGAAGCCGGCGCCGAATATGAGGCCGCCGAGGGCGGTGGACCCCCAGGAGCCGGGCTTTGGGTGGAGCCTCACCCACCCTCGGCTCCGGAGGAGGTGGACTCCTATCATCCCGGTTATCACCGCCGAGGCCATCACCTTGAAGACTGTGAAGTCGACGAGGAGGAGCTGACCGAGGATGACGTCGTATCTGGTCACCCCCCCCTTCTGGAGGAGAAAGCCGAAGACGATGCCTATGGATAGGCCGACGGCGAGCTGGGACCTCGGATCTTTCCTGAGATCTTCAAGTATATCGAGCATCTCTTCCATCACCACCTCAGACCCCGGACCCGAAGAGAAGGATCGCCCCGGCGATCCCGCCGGCGAAGAAGCATGCAGCTGCGAGCCAGGAGCTGGCGGCGAGCTGGAGCGTCCCGCTGATCCCGTGGCCGCTGGTGCACCCCCCCGCCCACCGGGCCCCCAGCCCCATGAGAGCGCCGCCGACGAAGGCGGCGGCGGTTCTCTGGAACGGATCGGGACCGAACCGATCGAGCCAGAGAGGGGGGACGATCTCCAGCCGGAGATTCCCCGAAAATGTAGCAGAGAGGAACGATCCTATGACGACACCAAAAACCAGCATCACCTCCCACTCTACGGCAGGCTTGAACTTCCTGTAGTACGCCTTCTCGGAGACGGCGGTTCCGATGAAGAGCTTCTCGATAATACCGCTCGTCCTGACGTAGGCGGCTGAACAGCCGATGGGCCTATCGGACAGGAGGAACGCCAGGATGCTCAAGACCCCTATACCCACCCCGACGACGTAGGGGGACCACAGATCCATCTTCAGATACTCCAGCATCGGGATCTCCTCGAAGCTTTATGAAGTGGGGGTCCTCGGGGAGGGGGATCGTCCAGTTCTCAGATCCTCCCGCCTGACCTCCCTCCAAACCACCCTTCTACGTCGTCACCTCTTTATAAAGGTGGTACGGAGATGGGAGGGATTTGAGAGGGTGTTATGGAATGATGAAGAAACTTCTGATAATGGCAGCGGTGATGGCATCTATCTCACCCCTCATCTCCGGGAGTCAGGCCGACCCCGGCGTAAGGGGGGTCGAAGACCTGGTGGCCCTCCTCACCGACTATGGGACCACCGGCTTCTACGCTGGCGCCCTCGAGGGGTCGATCTACTCCGCAAACCCGGAGGCGAGGATATCCACCATAACCCACCAGGTCTCTGCCTTCGACGTCGCCGAGGGGTCCTATATACTGGCTCAGGCGGCGCGGGAGTTTCCGCCGGGGACGGTCTTTGCGGCGGAGGTCGATCCCGGTGTTGGGGGTGGAGCGCGCGCTATCGTCCTGGTGACGGCGGACGGCAAACTCTTCGTCGGACCTGACAACGGCCTCTTCTCCGGGGTCATGGAAGACCTCGGGATAGCGTCCATCCGGGAGATCACAGACCCCAACCTGACGGCCAAAGGAAAGACAGCCGCCTTCAGAGGGGTCGGGATCTACGGACCCGTCGCCGGCCGCCTCTCCGCCGGGATGGACCCCACCTCCATCGGCCCCGAGATCTCCGATCCCGTCAGGATCGAGGCGAGACGGGGTGGGATCGAAGATGGAGCCATCGTCGGAACCGTCGCCCTCGTCGATCACTTCGGAAACCTCGTCACCGACATCCCGGGGGAGCTGGCCGACGAGGCGGGCCTCGCGCCGGAGGATGGGGTTGAGATCGCCTTGGACGGGGAGGTCGTCGAAGCGACCTTCGGGAGGACCTACGCCGACGTTCCCGCCGGCGAATGGGTCTTATTTGCCGGCCCTTCGGGACGGCTGGAGATAGCCATCAACATGGATAGCGCCGCCGAGGCGGTCGAAGCCACCCCTGGGACGACGGTCCAGGTCCGGAAGATCTGAACTTTCAGAGGTAGAGGAGCTCCACCATCCATGAAGCGACGATGATGAAGATCAGGGTCATGATCCCTCCGACCTTCAGGAAGTCGGCGCTCTTATACCCGCCGGGGGCCATCAGGAGGACGTTTACCTGGTGGGTGGGGAGGAGGAAGGAGTTGGAGGCGGAGAGGCCGACCAGGAGGGCGAGGGCCCTCGGATCGATCCCCATCCCCTGACCCATCACCATGACGAGGGGGACGAGGAGGACGGCTGCCGCCACGTTGGATATGAAGAGGGTGAGGAAGGTGGTGAGGGCCGCCACGGCGATGAGGGCGACTATGGGAGGAGATCCCTCGAGAAGGTTCATCAACGCCATCGCAGCGAACCTGGCCGCCCCGCTCTCCTCCATGGCTATCCCCAGGGGTATCAGCCCTGCCAGGAGGACGACGGTCCTCCAGTCTACGGCACCGTACGCCTCGTCAACGGGTATCACCTTCAGAAGGACCATGGCGAAGGCGCCGGTGAGAAGGGCGATGGAGATCTGAAAGCCAGCCAGGGCCAGGGCCAGGGCCCCGAGGAAGCAGAGGGTTGCAGGGATCGCCTTCGACGGGGTCAGGCTCACCGACTCGACGGGGGTCAGAAGGACGAAGTTGCGGTCAGATCCGATCTTTCTTATCCTGTCCCAGAGGCCGTGGATGACGAAGGTGTCCCCCGGGTTCAGGGGACGGTCGGCGAAGTCCTTCCTCTGCTCCTCCGTCCCGCTTAAGAGGAGGATCGGCTCGACGCCGTAATTCTTCCGTACCCCTATCTCCCTGAGGGTCTTTCCGACTATGGAAGACCGGGGACGGACGACGACCTCGGCAAAGCCCGCCTCCGCCTCGCAGAGGAGATCGCTCAGCCTGAGATCGTCGGTGATCTCCCAGAGGTCGTGCTCAGAAGAGAGCCGCTGGAGATCCCCCTTCTCCCCCAGGAGAGCCAGAACCTGGCCCGGTGAGAACCTAGTCCTCCTCCAGGGGGAGTAGATAACCTCCTCCCCCTCCACTATGGCGAGGAGGGTGACACCGTAGTTCCGCCTCATCCGGACATCCTCCCGGGTCTTATCGACGAAGTCGCTCTTCCAGGATACGAAGTAGTACCTGACGATGGAGGGGAGCTGCCAGGTTTCAATCAGATCCACCTGGGCCCCGGAATCGGTCTTCGAACTATCGGCCTTCGGAAGGAGCCGATGGCCGTAGATCAGGAAGTATCCTATCCCCGAAGCCAGAAGGACGATCCCGATGGGGGTGACGCTGAAGAAGCCGAAGGGCTCCTCCCCGCTCTGGACCATCAGGTCGTTGAGAACTATCAGGGGGCTGGATCCGACCATGGTCAAAGTCCCCCCCAGGATAGCCGAGAACCCCATCGGCATCAAGAGCCTCGATGCCGGGATCCTGGTGGTCTTGGATATCCTGAGGATCGCCGGTAAGAATAGGGCTGCGGAACCGACGTTCTGCATGAAGGCGGAGATGAATCCCACCACCGAAGACGTGACCCCGAGAAGCCTCCTCTCTTCGGACCCGGCCACCCTCATGACCGCCCTGCTGATGCCGTTGACCACCCCCGCCCTCTCCATGCCTTTGCCCAGGACCATTATGGCAGCTATGGAGATGACGGCGTTGCTCCCAAACCCCGACAACGCCTGGGCCGGGGTTGCAAGGCCGGTCCAGGCGAGGAGGAGGAGGATCAGCACCGCCGCTACGTCTATCCTCACCACCTCGGTGACCAGAAGGAGGACGGCCACAGCCACCACGACGAAGGCGAGCTCGATCTCCGGGGTCATGCCGTACATGATCCACCACGCACCTTTGAAAGGTAATCTCTCATCACCGTTAATATCTCTTGGGTAGGATAGCTTCGATGAGCCGACGGCGATCGGCTCGATGAAGGATTATTGAGAGCTTTCTTGGCCTGAAATCCTGGAAATTAATGCGCAAACCGTCACCTTCGCAGACTATCACCTATCCGCCGGGATGGATGGATGAGGGCGGTGCCCCATCACTTCGACCTCGAATATTTGACTATTCGTGCGGGATGGGAAGATCGTCACCGCTTCTGGGCGATGGCTCCGATGAAGGTCCTCGGTCCGGAGGGTCAGCTGAAGGCGAAGGTTATCACTCCGACGACCGACGCCGTCACCACCGCCCCTGCGATCAGGACTCCGATGGCGATGGCGGGAAAGGCCTCCCTGAACTTCAGGCCGAAGATGAAGGCTATGGCAGAGCCGGTCCAGGCCCCCGTCACGGGGAGGGGGAGGGAGACGAAGAAGATGAGGGCGAGAAGGCCGTACTTCCGGTGCCTCTCGACGTGGTTTCTGTAGGTCCGGGAGAAGAGCCAGGAGAAGAAGACTTTGCCGGGGCGGTATCTCATCAGCCGGAGGGATACCGGCTCCAGGAATAAGAGGAGGAGGACGACAGGCACCAGGTTTCCGACGACGGATATGGCATAAGCCTCCAGGGGAGGGATGCCGTAGACTCCTATGGCGAGGGGTATCGCCCCCCGCAGCTCGAAGACCGGCGACATCGCGAGAAGGAAGGTGGCGAGCCATCCCGGTATCGAATAGAAGAGCTCTATCAGACCGACCACTCTCCGAAAGTCTCAACCTTCTCAAAACCAGAACCTGAGTTCGAGGAATATCCCCTTCTATCAGTCCCCTATCGAGCCCTTTATGCTGACCGTCAGCACCGACTCATCTTTGGGGGAGGTGACAGAGATCTTCAGATCGACGGGGACCCGACCGAAGGCTACCTTCAGGGGGCGATCATCCTCGCCAGCGAGTTCAACCCTGACCCCCTCCGCCATCCGGGCGACGGCCTGGGCTATATCGCGAAGCTCGGGGAGGCTGACGGCCAGAGGGCTCTTCTCATCACCGCTCACCCTGGCGGATATCGGCGACTCGATACCCACCGAAACCAGGAGACCTCCGTCCCTGCCGGTCCCCTTCACCTCGGCTACGATCGGATACTTCTGCGCATCTTCGCTCCCCTGTACCTTGGCCTTGGCTTCCGCATTGACGTTCAGAGATACCATGAACTTCCACCTGGTAGCTACTTACCGCATCCTCTGATATAAATGAATGCGAAGGGCCTCCCCTGACCCCTGAGGCCCCGCCAACCCGATCGGTCTCCCCGATGAACCCTGAGATCTCCTCAGGGCCTTGTTCCGATGCAGAAGATGTTCTCTGCGCCCCTCGTCGACTTTACGAAGGCCCAGTCGGACCTCTGGCCTGTATTCCATCCGTTGGGACATCGGGACCAGGTGAAATCTTTTCCTTCCTCGTCGGAGAGAAGGGGGGTTTTATCCACCTCCAGCCCTTCATCGGTCGTCAGGTAGACGGTCCCGTTATTTCCATGGACCCAACGGGGGTCCCCCTCCCAGACGTAGTATCCGTCGGCCTGGAGGATCACCCCTTTGGGTATCGGTTTGGCTCCGGTCCATCTCCCGGAGGTGGGCAGGATCTCGACTATCGATACCGTCCAGCGGCCTATATCCACGGAGTCGTCCCCGGTGTTGTAAAGCTCCACCCACTCCACCCCATCGTCGGGCGGGTTAAGCTCCACTTCATTGATGACGACCGACCCCGATGCTGGCGACAAGGCCGATAAGATCGTCAATGACGCCATGACAAGTTTCAAGATCAGCTTCATGATTAACCCCCACATCAATCTCTTCCGGGACTTCCCCGTCCCGGCCCGCAGGATATTGAGGACCTTCGAATAAATAACCGTGTCGATGGATAGGGAGGGGGGACCTAGATCTCGTCCCCCCCACTCGTCTATAGAGAATTGGAACCGTTTCTTGTCCCCTTCCCGAAGATCCAGTCAGACCTCTGGTCGGTGTCGAAGCCGTCGGGATGGCGGAAGTGGGTGAAGAAGTTGTCGCTTCTGTCGCTGAGGAGGGGGGTCTTGTCGACCTCCATGCCGTCTTCTCTCTTCAGGATCACCGTCCCGGCGCCGGTGGGGTGGATCCAGTTTCGATCCCCTTCGGCTACGTAAAAGCCGCCGGGAGGGATGAGCGTCTCCTGAGGTATCCTCATAACGCCGGTCCAGGCGGGCTCGGTGTCGACGATCCATACGGTCCAGCGGCTGATATCAACATCTTCGGCCCCGTTGTTATAGAGCTCCACCCACTCGTTGCCGTCGCCGGGGGGGTTGAGCTCCACCTCGTTTATCACCACCGCCCCGATGACCGGAGAGGATATTGCCAAGACCGCCAGTAAGGAGGTCAAAGCTCCCAGGTAAGTACGAGTCGCCACAAAATCCCCGCCTCTTGACTAAGATAACCGATCCCCAAGTCGCTATACCTCTTCGATCTTCCAGATCATGCCCTGATGGAGAGGACGTTCTCCGATCCCGGAGTGGCCTTCATGAGCTTCCAGTCGGACTTCTGGTCGGTGTCGACCCCGTTGGGATAGCGGCCATAGGTGAAGTCGCTGTCACCATCGTCGGTGATGAAGTGGGTCTCGTCGACCTTGAACCCCCCGACATCCACCAGGGTCACATAGCCGCTGTACTCCTGTCCCCACTGAATGGAGCCCTCGGCCACATAGTAGCCCTTTGCAGGGATGACCGTCCCCTCGGGTATCGCAATCGGCCCTATCCAGGGGAGGTTGACGATGGATACGACCCAGCCAGAGATCTCCACGTCTTCCTCACCGTTGTTGTAAAGCTCGACCCATTTGGTTGCGTTTCCCGGCGGATTCAGCTCCACCTCGTTGATCACTACGGCGGCTGCTCCGATGGCGGATAGTGCTGCGATGCAGAGCACGGATATTGACAAAGCGGATATGATTCGTCTCGTTAAGATCCCCCACATATCTCAAAGTCCCCGGACGGATCCGGGGCATGGCGGCTGGAAATATCTTCCAGGTAGATAACGGTATCGATCCGCGGGAGATGCCGAACGCAGGCTCCAAAGGAGAGGGGGGGCTCACCTCCGATCGACGATGCCGCCCGATCTGAGAGAGGTCAGGGTTATATTATGACCATAACCCCATAGCCTCCGCCATGGAGTACTCGCAAGGAAGCCTCGGCAGGATTTTCGTCATCAGGCTATCGGACGGTGAGGATCTGATCGGCTCATTAGATCGATTTCTGGCGGAGAAGGAGGTCGCCTCCGGGATGATCCTCTTCCTCGGGGCCCTCCGGCGGGGAAGGATCGTAACGGGTCCCCGGGAGCCGACTATACCCCCGAAGAGCCCCTTCGTCCAGGATCTGGAGGGGGGCTTTGAGACCTTCGGCGTCGCCACCGTCTATCCAGGGGAAGGCGGGGAGCCGAGGGTACACATCCACGCCTCCTTCGGGAGGGATGACCAGGCCTTCACCGGGTGCCTGCGGGAGAGGGGTGAGGCCTACCTGGTGGTGGAGGCGGTGGTATTCGAGTTTCTGGGTCTCTCCGCAAAGAGGCTCTTCGACGAAGAGTCCGGCCTCCTCCTGGCCAACCTGAAAGAGAGGTTCTAGATGAGGAGGAGAAGTGAGGGGAGGTGGGAGAGGGGAAGAGGGTTGCCGCCCCTTCCCATATCGATGGAGGAGGCGAAGCGGCGGGGGGTAGACCGCTTCGACGTGATCCTCGTCTCGGGAGACGGGTACGTCGACCACCCCTCCTTCGGGGCGGGAGTCATCGGGAGGGTCCTGGAGGATGCGGGGTACGCCGTCGGGGTCATCCCCCAGCCCGACTGGAGGCGGGCCGAAGACCTCTCCGCCCTGGGGACCCCCCGGCTCTTCTTCGGCGTCGCCTCCGGGAACGTCGACTCGATGGTCAACAACTATTCGCCGAATAGAAAGAGGCGAAGAAGGGACGTCTACTCCCCCGGTGGCCGCCTCCTCCGCCCCGACCGGGCGGGGATCGTCTATGCCGACAGGGTCCACGCCCTCTTCCCCGAGACGCCGATCGTCCTCGGCGGGATCGAGGCGTCTCTGCGGAGGTTCGCCCACTACGACTTCTGGTCCGACTCCGTCCGAAGGTCGATCCTCGCCGACGCCCCCGCCGAGATGATCGTCTTCGGGATGGGGGAGAGACCGGTTCTGGAGGTCGCCGGCCGCCTCTCCTCCGGGGAGGAGATCTCCGATATCAGGAACGTTCCCGGGACCGCCTTCAAGATGGCGGTCCGGGAGTGGAGGTCTTCGGACCGGGAAGGGCGGCTTCAGATCCCCTCCTTCGACGAGGTGGCGAAGGATAAGAGGAGGTATGCCGAGGCCTTCTGCCTCCACCACGCCGAGCAGGACCCCTATCGGGGAAGGGCCGTCGTCCAGCCCCACCCCAAGACTGTGATTATCCAGAACCCGCCGGCGACCCCCATGACGACCGAAGAGCTGGACCGGATCTACGAGCTCCCCTACACCCGGGAGGCCCACCCCTCCTACCATGAGGAGATACCGGCCCTGGAGCCGGTGAGGTTCTCCATCACCACCCACCGGGGATGCTTCGGATCCTGCTCCTTCTGCGCCCTCACCCACCACCAGGGAAGGATCGTCCAGTCCAGGTCCATCGACTCCCTGGTGAGGGAGGCGGAGGCCATGACGGAGCACCCCCGATTCAAAGGGGTGATCCAGGACGTCGGCGGCCCCACCGCCAACATGTACGGTATGGCCTGCTCCCTCTGGAAGACCTGCGGGGCCTGTGCCGATAAGCTCTGCTCCCCCGCCTGCCCGACCCTCGCCGCCGACCACAGCCGGCAGCTGGAGCTCCTCCGCCGCCTCCGGGAGATACCGGGGGTGAAGCGGGTCTTCGTCAGCTCCGGGATCAGGCACGACCTGATCCTGGCAGA
>CP086218.1:878964-887245 GCA_020844795.1 Methanothrix sp.
CATAATTGAAACAGGTGAAAATAGGGGTTTTTCCGCAGGAAACAATGTTGGAATCCAGAGAACGGATGGCGAATATGTATTTCTACTTAATACTGATACAATCGTACAACCAAAATGGCTATCAAGGGTAGTGGAGACTGCAAAATCCGATCCAAAAATTGGCGTAGTCGGTGCACTCCCTGTACATATGGATTTATACAACTTCTATAGGCGACCACCAAATTTTAACAGATTGGAGGAAGTATCGGAGGTAGCGGGCGCGGCCATGTTGGTAAAGAGAGAACTGATTCTCAACATTGGGCCTCTGGATGAATATTCATTTCTATATTGGGAGGATACTGAATTTTGTTGGCGATCTATTCTATCTGGCTACAAAGTTGTTTACGATTATGATGCAGTTGTGTATCATCATTTAGGCGGCACTAGCGGCATTAATCCACGATGGATCTATGAAAAAAAGAAAAATGAATTATATACATATATCAAGCTTTTAGATGTAAAGTATGGGATATATTTCTCTTCAATCTCCGTACTAAAGGGCGTCGGTCTCATGCTCCTTCATCCTAAATATTCGAAGCATATAATCAAGGCATTTGTTGATACAATAAAAAACCGGCATCATATAATTCAGAAAAGATATGAATTTAAAAAATTTAAAATATTTGAAGATAAGGAATTAGCAAAACTCATAAGAAATACGTGGAAACTGCGTAAAAGGGACGAAAAATACTGGAATAAAGGTGTATAACTATGAAAGTTGGATTCCTCAACCCTATTAATCGAACGACCGGGCCTGGAAACTATGGATACCATATCGTTAAGGAATTAATCGACCTTAATGTAGATGTTGTACCCATAACTTTTAATAATTATAACTATATATTTGATAATATCGAAAATATTCAAATACCTATACCAACATCCAATAGATATATTGCTATGATGATTTATCCGATAATAAGTAATAAGTATCTAAAGAACAACGATTTTGATATTTTGCATAGTAGTGGAACGTATTACTTGGGCCCTGATGTCTTGACACTTCATGAAGTCCACAAAGGAATGATAAAATCAAGAGATTATTGGAGAATTAAACGATATTTGCCTTGGGAATCAAGCATCTTATATTATGAAAGACGAAATCTAAACGATCCTGACATAAAAAAAATAAAATGTTTATCTATTGGTGAAAAGAACGAAATAATAAAATACTATAATGTCGATGAAGAAAAAATAGCGGTGATTCCAAATGGCGTCGATTTAAACGAGTTTAGACCTGACCCCCATAAAAGGGCTGAAATCCGAGAAGAATTAGGATTTGATAATGATGAAATGATCTTAATGTTCTCAGCTAACGAATACAAGAGAAAAGGTTTAGATTATATAATAAAATCCTTGCCTGATATTCCGAATAACATCAAATTATTGGTGGTCGGGAAGGACAACCCTCTACCCTATAAAAAATTGGCATCATCTCTTGGAGTAACTAGTAGAGTAGTTTTTTCAGGTTTCGTACCCGATATAAAATCGTATTATTTAGCATCAGATGTTTTTATCTTCCCCACATCTTATGAGGCGTTTTCCTTGGCAACCTTGGAGGCGATATCATGTGGATTACCAATACTTGCAACAAAAGTCAATGGGACCGAGGAGTTAATCCAAGATTGGTATAATGGTTTTTTTATAAAACGCGAAAAAAAAGATATAGCTGATAAGATAAATATAATTAACCAAGATGAAAACTTAATGCGGTCTATGTCATTAAATGCAAGAAAAACGGCTAAAAATTATTCTTGGAAGAATGCTGCGGAGAAAACTCTCAAATTATATAAAGACATACTGAACATATAAAAATTTAGGAGATCTAAGGACCTTAGTGCTATCGTATAGTTTCAATTAAGAATACTAAATCTTCTCTCATTAATCCTCTTAACAATATCAGTGTAGTTAAATAGATAAAAACTCCAACAAGAATTTCAAATATGCTCAACAAAAAAGTTGATGGTGCTGGAACCAAATAAAGAAATAGTCCCATAATTGCAGAAGAAAATAATGGTTTATATATCGAATCCAAATTCGGTGCGATATTTAAGATTCGCTTCGAGAGAATCCCTAGAATAACAATATTAAAGGATCTTGAAACTACGGTTGCTATGGCAGCACCTAGTACACCCAGATTAACTATAAAAATATAGTTAAGAATTATATTTATTGCCGATGAAACTATCATCAATTTAGCAGGAAATTCAGGCTTCCCTTTTGCGGTAAATAATATCCCAAAGAAATCTAAAGGAGTTAATATAATAAGGATCGAAAGCGCATACATCGGCGTCACTGACGGCATGTAATCGACACCGTAAACGATTCTCACAACAGGTTCTGCAAAAAATATCAATCCAAACGTTATAGGGAATACTAATATGGATGAATAACGAAAGACTCTTTTAAAGGCATTTTCTAATTCTAAGCCATCTAATTGAGTAAATATTGGGAAAAGGACAAATGCTATCGATATTATGCCTATGAATGCAAAAACAACGTTATAGGCGGCTCTATAAATTCCAACATATTCCGCTGGAAGTAAAATGCCCAGCATAATACTATCGACATAAGCGAATACGATTCCAGAGATGGATGCAAAAGACATGTAACTTAAGAATCTCAGTATCCCTCTTTTTTGTATGCAAATTACTTCCCCGGCCCACAAAGATCGATATTTAATCCCAAATAAAAAAATAGATATAACTAATGTCACTATAGAAGCGATTACTAAGCCCCATAGAGCACCATGAACACCATATCCGAGAATTATGAGTAGAGGTACAAATAGAATTCTTGTTAACTCATAAAAAGTATGTTTTATGATTAAATATTCGAATTTTTGTAACGATACGAATAATGCACTTATAAAATCCAACAACGATGTAAAAAATAAAAAAAAACCACAAATAATTAAAGGTATATACATATATGGTTTATGAAAAACATGTACTGCTATCGGGTCTGCTAGAAGAATCAAGAATAAAGAACAGGAGAAATTAAAAATAAGTCTCAATCTGAATATATATCTCAGATAACTTCTGGCTGATGTCTCATCATTCTGACCAACTGCTTGTGATACATACTTAATTAAAGTCCCGCTTGTCCCAAGATCTGTGAAGGACAATAGTAAAAATGCTATAGATAGCACTAAATGAAAAATTCCGAATAATTCTGGAGCTAACAACCTGGCAAGTATGATGGTGAATATCAAACCACCTAATTTATTTATAAAAGTACTTATGCTATTATAGATAGAGCTTCTCATTACTGTCTTTGCCAAACGGACCATAGTAATCACTTCGATCTATTTAAGCATCATTGTTGCATTATTACCTTCATCGAGAGCTACCTATTTAATCTCTGACATCTGTTGGGCATGCTCTAATGTGGCATCTTGTCTTTGAGGGCTTTTCAATCCACCACCATCAGACCGCTCTTTCTCGCTATGTAGAAAGGCGACGGCCTCGAATCCATTATCGTTGAGCATACGTTTGATCCCCCTCTTGGTGTATATCCTCTCGTCGACGATATCATGGTCCTGATCCTGGAGGTTCTTCAGGATTTTGTAGTAGCCGATGATATTCAGAGGATAAAGCGGCCTATATTTAGATTTAAAGGATACAATAAATCTGACGTAATTTACATTGAGCCCCTGGTAGTCGCCCGGCCATCCAGTTAAATTGTAAAGTTCGACACCTGTCGGGATCCCGTACAGGACCACGTCATTTCCTATGGATTTTATTGCCTTGGCGATGGAGTAACTGTGGACGAATCCGGCATGTTTAGATGGGACAAACTGATCAAAGGCCAGGTACGTTACATTAAACCGGTTCATGATAATCATATCCCAATATTTGCGAAATAAGCAGCTCCACAAAGACACCCGAATGCAGCGTTGGTATTTATATCTACGCACATCTAAATGATCCCGCTTGAACCCCCTCGGCAGCAGCTCTGCGACCGTGGCGATCTCCGCATCCCCTCTCGTGTTCGCCATGATCACCTTGATCTCGTCGCCGAACTCGATGAGGCTATGCTTACAGATCTCGCAGGGGGCGACCGGCTCCTCTTTCTCTGCCACCTACCGCCGGGGCCTCAAACTCCCTCTCCCCCTCCACGCGGCCTTCGGCATCGCTGCCCTTTCGGCGCGGATGGCGGCGCCGGAAGAGGCGATCTCAGATCTTGCCGCGGTCTAGCTGACGAATGACACCTATGCCACTGAGACGAGGTTGTCGGCGACAGCCTTTCTTGTCGCCAAGATGGGCTTCCGCAAAGATCGCTTTGATCCATCTTGTCCTCTGAGGGTATGATGCTGTCGCAGGCAAGAGTGATTCCAAAGAAGCTGAGCATTATGGAGCGTATCGTGTTATCGCTACGGCTGCCCATCTTATTCAACGATGGCTCCGCTGATGGGATTATTCGCGAGCAACTCGACGTTGCAGTAGACGAGGTTCGAGCCTGCCCTTTCCATTCCCAAAGGGATTTGATCCGCCGTGTAATTCTCCGGCCTCACCAGATTTGCCTTTACTCTGATAACCTCCAAAGCCTCACCAATAACGTTTTGCTATTTGATATTCTTCAACGTACTATAGCTCGAAGGTATAGCTATTCAAATCCTGATCTGTTCGGCCATACCCTAGGGCTAGGATCTCGATCTACTCCGGTCGCATTCGAGGGCACGATGGGTATAGCGAGTTCCCCATCTTGAGCCGGCATCTTTTGATTGATCACTATCGACTTAATAGATGCGACGCCCGAAAGGATTGCAGCCCTGGAGAAGCCTTATCCTCCTAGGGCAAAGAAACAATACCCTCCCAAGCTAGCTAGTTTTAGTGAATGTCCTGGAGATGGATTAAATAGCAAGGATCTCTATTTCAATATCATAGTTTCAGATAAGGGGTAGTGGATCTGCCCCATTATTTATCGTTTCAATAAGATAATGCGATATTATATCTCACGACTGAATAATAATCTTTTTACGTGCAAATGGCAGTGACAGCTATGGCTCTTTATCTATGCTGGCTAAGGCAATACAGATAGCAAGGTCGTGCCCTGACCCTTTCGGCGGTGTCGAGTTCATACCCCCACGGTGAGCAGGTCGATGGGTCTCTCTTTAGATACTATTATTTCTAATAGTGATTCACAACTCTTCCTCGTATTCATGTGTATCGGATATTTCGGAAGGACTTCCATTACTGTACGTGTTTAGCTCCACCTGAATCGATTGCTTAAGGCTGTTTTTGAATCCTGAATTCAAGCCGACAAACAACTTTTGACAAGTAGAAAAACAACATCTATCACCGCAATTGCTCGAGACCAACTCGCTGCATCTGGCCACACGAGAGACAAAGAAATGGCTTTGATGATGCTGATTGAGATGAGCTAAATACATACAAATTACTTAATCACTCGCCCATTCCGCCTTCACTTTTTCGCAGCCTTACAGATAATGAAGGCCGCTTGATCGCCTTGTTTATCTTTATTTAATTCCCCAGCTTCAATTTTAAATTTTTTTATTTGTTTATTTGAAAATATACTTTTTTTGGGATTTATTGAATACGAATTCGATGCTCTTAAGGATATTTTCCTATTATATTGTTCACTTCCCCAAAATTGGAATTCATTCGAATCAAAAATAATATTTTTTATAGTCAGTCCGGATTTCTTAACTAGAGATTCAAAACTATTTAATGTATGAAGGAATAAATGACGCGGAGCATCTATCTGAACCCAGTTAACTCCATAACGATTCCATATGTATTCTGTCTTTATCGGTATTCTAATCAAACAGACTCCGCTGTCAGATAAGATATTCGAAACTTTTGTTAGTGTTTCCAATTGATCTGGAACATGTTCGAAGACGTGATTAAAAATAATCAGATCAAACTTCTGGCTATCGTGCAATTCATAAATTGTACTTTTAGCTATAAATTTATTATTTCTTATAAATTCATCATCTATATATGGATCTATTCCAAGTATATTATTAAATCCACAATTATATAGATTACGTACCAATTCCCCCGTCCCACAACCTACCTCTAATATCTTAGAGTCAAAATTTATGTGATCATTCCTCATATAATCATTTAAATAAAAAGATAAAAAATTCGCCCTGCGCGCAATCACAATTTTCCGAATACGCATTAACAGTAGCTTAATTCTCAATATAATTCCCTTTGATCGTTGCTTGCTGGATAAATAATAATCCTGTGGATAGTATTTTGACATATCTCCTGGTATTCCAGAAAGCTGAAGGCAGCCACACGATAAGCATTCAAAGTAAGAAAACTCTTCTTGAGTACCAAACATCATTTCCTTTACTTTAAAAGTTGGGTTACTCTGATCGATGTCGCAAATACCACATTTCATAATTATTCATCCCTTGAAATGAACTTATATATTCTCTCGATTTCGTTATCCCAAGTATTATCCGCTAATGAATCTATCGCATTAGACGTTAACTTTTTACGAAGATCGGGATTATTCATGATTGTCTCAATTTTCTCGCAAATACACGAAATGGATGGTTCAGTAAGCAAGCAATTAAATCCATCTTTAAGAAGCCACGTCGTTGCAGGGTTATAATTTGTTAATACCGTGCAGCCGCAAGCCATTAACTCAAAAGGCAGATAAGAAGGATGTTTTGTAAACATGAAAACAATACCTAGATCACATTTTCGATACAAGAATGGGGTTTCTTCGTACGACAAAAGTCCTAAGTTATTAATTATGTTTTCAGCTTCATAAAATTGAGAGTTCCACTGAGCCCCGGCAGTGTAAATCCTAACGCATTCACCATACTTCTTCTTAATCCTCTCTAATGCTGCAATACCTAATTCAAACGCATTCCGAGGGGTGTTAGGCCTTGCATAAAAAAATATGATGAACGGATTCTCAACTGAAGGTTTCAAATGTTTTCTATCTGTAGGATAAAATATCTTTTTATCGACGTTTGGTATAAAATGCTCTGAAACGCCTTTATAATCTTTTGTATATATATCATTCAATCCTGGTGTGTTAACTATTCCATAAAAACCGAATCGGTATGTATTTTCAGCTAAGGCATAAATTGTTCCTGCTGGGTGAAATAATGGCTCATAATCCTGTATAAAATAAAATTTTCCTTTACAATTATTAAATTTTAATAGTAAATAGGCCGATGTCCAAAGAGTTGCAATGCCAATATCTGCATATGGCAAAGAGTTCACATCATAATTTTTTAGTATAATTATCTTTTCGGTCAAAAGATCGGGAAAAGAATTGGCGATTTTATTTTTAATTTCGGTTTCAGATGTTAATGGATTTCCATAGATAATAAGTCTATTTTCTATGCCCTTCTTTGTATGAAAATAGCTTGCGAAACGTAGAATTGTATAAATACCCGCATATGCATGAACGAAGTACGGAATAAACCAGTTTATGCTCTTTGGTTCAATATTCTTTATATTATTAAAATGTGCCATCAGCTCTTTATTTTTTATAAGATCCGAATTTGAGAAATCCTGTAATTCCGCGATGGAACGGTTATATTTATATATTTTTATATATATGTATTGATTAAACAGACTCGACGGATTTGCTGCGGCTTTAAAGCCAGTTCGATAAAGTATTTTAAATCCATCCATAAGATTAAAAATAAATGAATTGCGATTCAATCAAGTACCTCTCGCAAATTTCGCATGATATCGCTCAAAATGAATGCCTTGTCATCATGCCAGCTTCCAAGGAGCCGGATGCGATGTCCTTTCGTCGGCAAGGGGCTTCCACCACCAACCATTCTTCGAGTACCATTCGACTGTGTTCATCAGACCTTCCTTAAAAGCCTATTGCTCAGGTTTCAAATCCAGAACTCTGATCCTGCTGGAATCCTGGTTGTACCTCAAATCATGACGCTGCCTATCCTCAACCTTTCCACCCTAGATGATATTATTATATACCTCACCGGCCCATACCTTTTTGATCACAACCTCTACAGCCTTAACTGTGGTACAAGACGTAGATCCAGTCACTACTGGTCATAATGTGCAAAGACGTCTGCTGCGGGCCTTGTTGGATTAATAGGAACGAAGGCCTTACAGCGTAGGCCTCCCTGAATGACCCCTCTTTCTCGCGATGCAGAAGACCGATATACCGAAGGCCTTGAGGGGCGTCCGTTCAATAAACTGCAGCGTGCCTCTGATAGGACCTGCAAT
Source organism: Methanothrix sp. (assembly GCA_020844795.1). Taxonomy (GTDB): domain Archaea; phylum Halobacteriota; class Methanosarcinia; order Methanotrichales; family Methanotrichaceae; genus Methanocrinis. The sequence continues at coordinate 887,202 of CP086218.1, forward strand.
TTTATTATCTATTAGGTCGAGGGGTGGGAGGAAGTAGTCAAAGG
>CP086218.1:887345-904900 GCA_020844795.1 Methanothrix sp.
AGGCCGGTCTGAGTCTGAATGATGATCTCTACGTTCTTGTAGCCAACGCCCTTGATGTTGGCTTTCTCGTACATGTAGTTGGCCGCGCCTGCCATCCCCACCAGGGCGATACAGGCTACCAACAAAATAGCTAGTTCTCTCCTCGTTGTTCTCCCACCTATACAGTTGATCGATAAACTGCAGCGCTCGCACCCCGACGGGTTCAGTTCGCCGGCGAAAGAGCCTGCAAAGATCTCACCCTGCCTGACAGGTTATATTGCTTTAGCAGCGTGATATGGAACCAGCTTTTGCATTCAAGTAGTTATACTTTTTCGTCGGGATAACTGGCGGGGAGAGTTGAAACCCTCCCCATTCCCTTCCCCATTCTGGCTGCTCTCAGATCTCGTCCGAGATGGATCTGTCATGATGGACCGACCACGGCGAGCGAGTCCTCCAATCGAGAATAGGTCGGTGCAGACCCATACAGGCTTTCGGAAAAGGTTTCTTTTGAGATAAAGTCATAAAAGGTCCATTTCTCCGGGTTCTCCGAAAGAGTGGGATGCAGCGACTCTGCATAGATAAAAAAAAAAAGGCATTATGCTCCGGCCGGGATTTGAACCCGGGTCTTCGGCTCGAAAGGCCGGAATGATTGACCGGACTACACTACCGGAGCGCTTCTCCCTTTGGGGTCCGATCAGCTCCAGGAACGCCCTTAAGCGATCTGGAGGTCCGGGCCGCCATCTCCATCCAAGGCTTCTGCCCCCTATATGTACGTTTTGTACCCCGCCGGTACCCCGCCGGTACCTCTCCAGCCCTTTGGGCCAAAGCGCCTGGCGAGGCGGGGAGCGAAAAATAGTCCCGGGCGGATTCGAACCACCGTCCCAGGCTCCAAAGGCCTGCAGGATTGACCACTACCCCACGGGACTTCACCGCCGCTCCCGGGCCTCGCGAGGGCCGTCTGCAGGTCTATCTGCATAAGATATATATGCGCTTCCCCGCCTGGGGTCCGAAGATAGAGATGAAGCTCCTCACCAGACCCCATACCAGCCAGAGGCGGCTGATAGAGATCCTCCGGGTGATAAACGCCTCGGAGAAGCCCGTCGGGGCCAGGGCCATCTCCGACGAGCTCTCCAACAGGGGCTACGAGGTGGGGGAGAGGGCGGTGCGGTACAACCTCAAGATCATGGACGAGCTGGGGTTCACCATGAAGGAGGGTTACAGCGGCCGGACCCTCACTCCCCTGGGGAAGAGAGAGCTCTCCGACGCCCTCGTCGACGACAGAGTGGGGTTCGTCAACACCCGGATCGAGGAGTACATGTACCGGTCGTCCTTCGATCCCGACGCCGGGGAGAAGAGGGTGGTGGTCAACACCAGCCTCCTGAATAAGAGGGACTCCGAGAGGGCCCTGGAGACGATGGTGCGGGTATTTGACGCCGGCTTCACCGTCAGCAGACGGGCCTTGATCCAGGATGAGGGCGAAGAGATGGGGTCCATCCTGATCCCCCCGGGGTTTCTCGGCATCTCCACCGTCTGCAGCATCACCCTGGACGGGATGCTCCTATCGTCGGGGATCCCCGTAAATACCACCTTCGCGGGGGTGGTGGAGGTGAGGGAAGGGGAGCTGTGCGAGTTCACGGACCTGATAGCCTACGCCGGATCGTCCCTCGATCCCATGCGGGTATTCATGTCGCGAAAGACGACGAGGGTGAACGAGGCCGCAAAGACCGGCGACGGCGGCCTCTTGGCCAACTCCCGGGAGATCCCGGTCGCGGCCATCGATCAGGCCAGGGATCTCCTCGAACGGGCGAAGGGGGTCGGGATCGGAGGGCTTATGAGGATCAGCAAGCCCGGAGAGCCTAATATGGGCTGCCCTGTAGCCGCCGGAAAGGTGGGGATCGCCTTCTGCGGCGGCGTCAACGCCGCGGTGGCTGCCGCGGAGGCGGGGGCCGAGATCACGACCGCGCCGATATCGTCCCTCCTGGAGTACGGGATGATGAGAGACCTGCGCTGAATCTGACCATAGGCTATAAGATCTCTCATGATCAAGCTCTGGCTGTGGGGACGTTGATTCGCGAACTTCGAACTCTGGCCTTTCTGCTGATACTCTCTGCGGCCATGGCTCCCGCCGCCGTATCTTATGAGTCGGACGGCTCGGAGACCGTAAATCTTGGGTCAGGTCCGCGACCTATCTACAGGATAGGATACTCCGGCGACGGTCCCGTAGACATAGACGACCTGATAGATAGGGCTCAGAGCAGTTTGGCGACGGGCCGGGTGCCATCGGATGAGGTGTGGGATCCTGCATCCTATCTTCCAGAGGAGATCGGTGAGGCCCCTACGGAGGCCACCGGCCCCGCTCCAGCTTCACAAGACGCTCCTAAGGAGGGTTTCGGATCCGACCGATCGTGGATGGATACGGCCCAGATCGAAGAGAAGAGGCCCTCTTACGTCAGGGTTCCCGTCCTCTCAGATCCCCCGGGGGCCGAGGTCTACATCAACGGCATCTTCTACGGTGTCACCCCTTTCCTGGCGACGGTGGTGCCGGATAGCCATCTGGTAGAGGTTCATCTCCAGGGGTACTGGAACTGGTTCAACGTCGTCGACTTCTCTGATGCCACCAGAAGCGTTGCCGTTACCCTCACCCCCAGACGGCCGACGACCGTCGCGACGGCCGAGACTGCCGAGACGGATCCTGGCCGGGACGTCTCGGATCCCATGGGGGATCTGCCTTCCATCGAGGCGGCCGGCCCTGCGAACTCCCTTCCGAACGCCACGACGCCGTCGGGTCAAGGAGACGATTTCTGGGAGGAGAACTACAGGAAGCTCCTGATCGTCGTCGCCTTCCTCTCCTTTCTGATCGGGTCAGGGTCCATCGCCACATGGGCCCGGTCTCGGCTCACCAACTCCGTCAAGATCAGCTTCCCCCGGGATGGAGAGGATAGGTGGGGCGGCCTCGTAGAAGGTCAATCCAGCAGGATCCGGGGAACGAAGAAACAGCTTTACGTCCTGGTGAGGTGTGACGACGACCAGCTCCAGGTGGCCAAGAGGCTAGAGCCGAACCGCGACGGCCGATGGTCGACCCGATGCGACGCCGTGGAGGGGACCGTCTACAGGATCTACGCGGTGATGGTAGACCGACCCCTGAAGGAAGGGGACCTCCTGGAGGAGATCCCCTCCCACCGCGCCATATCAGAGGTGGGGCCTGTGACCGGGAGGGCCAGGTCGCCGAAGCCTCCCGATCGATGAGCTGGACGGCAGAGGCCCGCCATCCCGGATAAGGTTTTATATGTTGATGGGCCGTAGTCTGGCCCTGTTCAGTTGCGAGGGAAAAAGATGGACTTCAGAGTCGTTATATCAGATCCCAAGAGCGGGAAAGCTTATCAGGTGGAGGCGAAGGACGCCGCCGCCAACAAGTTCCTCGGCCGAAAGATCGGCGACGTCATCGAAGGCGACGTCGTGGGTATGCCCGGCTATTCGATTGAGATCACCGGTGGGAGCGACAGGGAAGGTTTCCCCCTCCGCCGCGACCTCCCCGGGTCCAAGAGGAGGAAGATCCTCATCGCCGGTGGGACCGGGTACCACCCTTCCGAGAAGGGTAGGAGGAAGAGGAAGACCGTCCACGGCCGGGACATATCGGCTGACGTCGGTCAGATAAACGCCAAGATCAAAGAGCGGGGCGCCAAATCGGTGGAGGAGCTTCTGGGAGCCGCCCCCACCGAGTGAGGAACCTTTTCGGGCCCGATCCGACGGATAATAGGACCAGGTTTTGCTTCTTTAGCCCCGTCATAATATCCCCGTCGATGGATACGGGCCTCCCCTTATGAAATGATGGAGGAAGCCGGCATGGCAGAAGAGGCCCACCAACCAGACCCCCCGCCTAAAGCTATGAGAGGTCCGGCTCATGGTCGAGTTCGAGGCGAGAGAAGAGGGTTCGTTCCTCTCCAGAGGGGCCGCAGATCCGTCGATATTAGTGGCCATGCCGGCGGATCGGACCGTCGAAGCCGGCCTCGGCGCATCCCTGGCGAGGATACCAAAGATCGTTAAACAGAGCTTTTTTGCCCTGGCGATCTGCGCCGTCACCTCGATGATCGCCGGCTTCTCCCTCGCCAACCTCTCTCACCTCCTAGCCCTCTACCCCGGTCTGATAATATTGATACCGGGCGCCATTGACATGCGAGGGACCATCTTCGGGACCTTCGGGGCGAGGCTCGGGACGAGCCTCCACACCGGAGAGATCTCCCCCCCTCTAGGGAGGTCCGGATCCCTCCGCCAGCAGGTGGGGGGGGTCGCGGTCCAGGTCCTCTCCGTCTCCCTCGTCCTCGCCCTGGTGGTCAAGGGTTTCGGGATCGCCGTCGGCCTCGATACCCTGAGCATATACGATCTGGTGATGATATCGGTATTGAGCAGCATCCTCTCCGGGCTCATACTCCTCGTCTTCACCCTTCTGGTCATCGAGAAGAGCTTCAGGAAGGGGTGGGACCCCGACAACATCTCCGTCCCCTTCATCACCGTCGCCGGGGACGTGATCACGATACCCATCCTCTTCGGGACCGCCATCTTCGTCTCGACCCTCGCCGACCCCATCACCATGGCGGGGACCCTCTTTTTCATCTTCATATCGACCGGCGCCTTCGTCTACGGCATCGGCTCAAACCACCAGCTTACGGCCAGGATCGTACGACAGTCGATGCCGGTGCTGATGACCGCAACCCTCTTCAGCACCGTGGCTGGTCTCTTCATGGGGATCTACGAGGATATGCTCGTCGCCTTCTCGACGGTCCTATTGCTGATACCGGTCTTCAACGCCGTCGGAGGAAACCTGGGGGGGATCCTCTCCTCGAGGCTGACGTCGGCGTATCACCTGGGGACGATCAAGATGGGAAGAAAGCTGGAGGAGGAGACGAAGATCAACTTCGGCTGCACCCTCATCCTGGCGGCCTTTCTATTTCCCACCCTGGGAGTTCTCGGCTATCTGGTATCAAGGGCCTTCGGGATGGACGCCCTGGCCTTCTCCGAGATAATGACTATCTGTCTTGTGGCGGGCCTATCCACCACCATCCTCGCCATCGTCGTCACCTACTCCTTCACCCTCTTCTTCGTCAGGGTCGGCTTCGACCCCGACAACGTGACGATCCCGATGATAACCAGCATCATGGACGTCCTGGGGACCGCCTCCCTCATCGTCGCGACCCTCGCCGTCGTCTCGACCGCCCTCTGAAGTATGGGCTGGAGCCGAGGCTCGCTACCTAGCCCCCTTCACCTCTTCGCCATCATCTCATGAGCCCTCTCCAGGGCCCTGGGGATCTGTCCTCTCATCGTCGCCTTCATCTGGTCTGGCGAGAGGATCGCGAAGAGGCCGTCCATCAGCAGATCGGAGCTAATCATCTTCTCGACGACCTCTCTGATCCTGACGGAGTTCTCTAGCTCCCGCCCCATCGCCTTCGCGATCCTGCCCTCGTACTCCGCCAGGGAGCCATTCCCGGAGATGTAGCGGGCCGCCACCTCTCCAGCGATATCACCCCCCACCATGGCGAGGGGTATCCCGCCCCCGGAGGTGGCCATCACCATCCCGGCGGCGTCTCCAGCCAGGAGGACCTTATCCCTCTGGATCGCCGGCGGCATCCCCCCCGCCGGGACGAGCCCCCTCATCACCGCCGTCACCTTCCCTCCCCGGAGCTTCTCCTTCGCGATCCTGTGGTCGGCTATGAAGGAGTCGAGGAGGTCCCCGAGCCTCCGGCCCCGGATCCTGGCGGGGATCGTGCCTACGCCCACGTTCGCCACGTCTTCGCCCAGGGGGATGATCCAGGCGTAACCACCGGGGGCAGACCGGGTCCCAAAGTACATCTCCACCACATCGGGATCGATATCTAATCCCGCCATCTCGTACTCGAGACAGACCCCCGCCACCCTTCTATCCGCGAGACCGGCGCCCCTCGCGATGGCGGAGCTGGGGCCGTCGGCGGCTATGATCGCCCCGGCCTCCACCTCCCCGGAGGAAAACCCCGAGAGGCGGAGGCTTCCCCCTCCGAGATCCGCCCTCGTCCCCACCAGGACTTCTGCCCCGGCCCTCGCCGCCTTCCAGACGAGATGGCGGTCGAAGCTCCTCCGGTCTATGACCCTTCCCCGGACAGAGAACTCCTTGGCGTCTCCCGAGGGGGAGTAGATCCTCTGCAGGCGGGTCCTGGCGAGGATGTACCTCTCCGGGATATCGGCCAGGGACCCGGGGATCTCTGAACGGGGGAGGAGAGCTTCCAGCTCAGAGACCTCCGGGAGGAAGCCGCCGCACTGGACGGGGGTTCCCACCTCCCTCTTCCTCTCGATCAGGACGACCTGCGCCCCCCGCCTAGCCGCTGCCTCGGCGGCGACGGAGCCCGCCGGCCCCGCCCCGACGACGGCGACATCCACATCTTCCTCGTATCTTCTCATCTATCCTAGCCTCCGATATTTTGGCTCGCTGTCCCGGAGGTCACCGAGAATCCCATCTCCAGGACCGTCTCCTCGATCTCCTGGAAGGATATGCAGATCTCGTCCCTCTGCCTCTTGGTAAAGCCTCAGAAGCAAGAGGAAGAGATGATAGGAATCCATTCGGTCACCTTTCGTCCAGAGGGATCGCGAATATATTAAGGGATGAGAGATGTGGTTTTTTAAGGAATTATAGGCATTTATCTGGGGGCGAAGGTAAAGGACGAAGTATGAAGATACGTTGAATTGTCATTATTCCAGCAGTAAAACTGCAGCATGTTACTGCCCATTCAATTTATAATAATTGTTAGGTGATGATAAGATGAAGACGATCAAATTGGTATTTCAGGAATTTTTGAATGAACAGGAAGCCCAGTTGAAGCCTCGAACATATCGAGGGTACGAAGAGGCGATATCCCTCTTCGAAGATTGCTTGGATGGCTACGGCTGGAATTCTCTGAATCAGGAGGAAGCGGATCTCTACGACGAACTCTATGATGAAGGAAAGGAGTTCTGTGAGATATTCGGGCCAGACAAGATCACATCCTCTGAGATTGCGGAGTTCCTTGATTATTTCATGATCCGAAAGGTGGCTGGCAGCAATACACTTATGGAGACCGTCGGCAGAGTAATTCGAAAATTTGTGAGATGGATGGGTGAGAAGGGGTACATGGACTCTGAATGTTACGAGGGGGCCGCCATGGCGGTCGATGAGTTGAAAGGCGACCTTGCGAAGGTGACCGAACTGAGCGCTCTGATATTCGACTACATACGGGAAAGCCCTGACGTGGAGTTTGAAGAGATCGAAGACGGATACTTCTCAGTGGTGGCGATCAAGCCGGGCGAGTTGTGGGTTGAAGGTTATATAGGACAAACCGGATTGATAGGCCCGGTGATCGTATCCGAAAAGATAAGCTCGATATGTAAAGAGGGCTGGGTGATCAGCCTGATGTTGGGAAAGGTCGGAGAAAGCTGGCGGATGATCGAGTCCGGATTTGTCTATCAGCGCTGAGAACCATGCCTGGCGATAATCACCAACTACTTAATTAGATATGAAATCTTAGCCTGATTTTGAGGTTCTTCTCATGAGAAGCGATATCACCAAGGTCGGACCGGAGAGGGCTCCCCACCGGGCCCTCCTCAAGGCCACCGGTCTCATAGACGAGGAGATCGGCCGCCCCTTCGTCGGGGTCGCAAACTCCTGGAACGAGTTCATACCGGGCCACATCCACCTCGACAAGATATCCCAGGCGGTCAAGGCCGGGATCAGGATGGCGGGGGGCGTCCCCTTCGAGTTTCACACCATAGGCCTCTGCGACGGTATCGCCATGGGCCACCGGGGGATGAGGTACTCCCTCCCCAGCCGCGAGATCATCGAAGATACCATCGAGGTGATGATGGAGTCCCACCAGCTCGACGGGATGGTCCTCATCTCATCCTGCGACAAGATCGTTCCGGGCCACCTGATGGCGGCCGGGAGGCTCGACCTTCCGACGATAGCCGTCACCGGCGGCCCCATGTACCCCGGCTTCGCCTGCGACAAAGAGCTCGACCTCATCGACGTCTTCGAGGGGTGGCAGAAGGGGGGAGAGGTCCTGGAGGTCCTGGAGAGCTCCGCCTGTCCCGGCGCCGGCTCCTGCGCCGGCCTCTTCACCGCCAACACCATGGCCTGCATCACCGAGACCCTCGGGATGAGCCTCCCCGGCTGCGCGACCGCCCACGCCGCCGACGCGAAGAAGATGAGGATCGCCAAGATGTCGGGGGTGAAGATCGTCGAGCTGATCGAGAAGGGGATCACGGCACGGCAGATCGTGACCCGCAAATCGATCGAGAACGCCATCAGGATGGACATGGCCATAGGCGGATCCACCAACACCGCCCTCCACGTCCCGGCGGTCGCCTCGGAGTTCGAGATCGACCTCGACCTCGCCGAGTTCGATCGGTTGAGCCGGGAGACACCTCACCTCGTAAACCTCAGGCCCGGCGGACCCCACCATATCCTCGACCTGGAGAGGGCCGGAGGGATCCCCGGCGTGATGAAGCGGCTGGAGTCGAAGCTCCACCTTGACGTCCTCACGGTGACGGGCAGGACCCTCGGCGAAGAGATCGGGAAGTTCAGGCCAGCCAACCCCGAGACCTTCGCGAAGGTCATCAGAACCCTGGACGACCCCGTCCACCCCGAGGGCGGCATCGCGATCCTCATGGGGTCCCTCGCCCCCGAAGGGTCCGTCGTCAAGCAGACGGCGGTCACCGGATCGATGAGGAGGCACACCGGCCCAGCCAAGGTATACAACTCCGAGGAAGAAGCCCTGGCGGGGATAGTGGGAGGCGAAGTCGTCGCCGGAGACGTCGTCGTCATCAGGTACGAGGGGCCGAAAGGGGGCCCGGGGATGAGGGAGACGCTATCTCCCACATCGGCGATTCAGGGGGCGGGGCTCGGAGACTCCGTCGCCCTCGTCACCGACGGTCGGTTCTCCGGCGGGACGAGAGGGCCCTGCATCGGGCACATATGCCCCGAGGCGGCGGTCGGCGGGCCCATCGCCCTGGTGGAGGACGGCGACGAGATCAGCATAGACATAGAAGGGCGGAGGATCGACCTTCTCCTGGACCCGGAGACCTTGGAGATACGGAGGAGCGCCTGGAAGCCTCCCGAGCCCAAGGTCGCGAAGGGGATGCTGGCGAGGTACAGCAGGTCCGTCACCTCCGCGAGCCGGGGCGGGGTTCTCAGGTAGGTTGGAGATGGCCGATAAGAGGAGAAGGTCTCAGGTGGATAGAGGGGGCAAGAAGGGGATCAGGTCTTTTGTAGCCGTGGAGATCCCCGCCTCGATCCGCGATGAGATCGCTGTTGTCCAAAGGGAGATCGACCTTCCGGGGGTGAGGCTCGTAAACCCCGACCTCATCCACGTCACCGTCAAGTTCCTCGGGGACGTCCCTCTCCCGAAGGTGGACCGGGTCGTCGAAGCCCTCCGGACCGTCGAGCGGCCGGCCTTCACCGCCAGAGTGGCGGGGATCGGGGCCTTTCCGGGGAGTTCCATCCGGGTCGTCTGGATGGGAGTTGAAGGGGATTTTGAGCAGCTCTTCTCCGCCGTCGAAGAGGCACTAGTCCCCCTGGGCTTCGAGATGGAGGGGCGCAGGTTCACCTCCCACGCCACCATCGCCAGGGTCAAAAGCTCCAGCCCCGAGACCACGGCCATCCTCGCCTCAAAGCTCGAACCCTTCAAAGAGATCGACCTGGGCGAGTTCGATGCAGAGGAGTTCATCCTCAAGAAGAGCACCCTCACCCCCGGAGGCCCCATCTACGAGGACGTCGCAGCCTTCCCCCTATCCCGTCCTTGACCAGATCCTCTCCCGGGTCAGGCCTTCAGGCGAGGAGCGGGGAAGGCTCGCCGCAGTCGCAGAGAAGATCGTCGCGCGGATAGAAGGGCTGGCGGAGGCAAAGGGCATAGAATGCGAGCCGATCCTGGTCGGCTCTGCCGCCAGGGGTACGTGGCTCTCAGGGGACCACGACCTGGACGTCTTCATCGGCGTTCCTGAGGGTTCGTCCCTCCTCCCTGCCCTGGAGGTCGCAAGGCTCGTGGCACCGGAGCACGAGGAGAGGTACGCAGAGCATCCTTACGTCCACGCCAACTTCGAGGGGTTCCAGATCGACCTAGTCCCCTGTTATCTGGTGGAGGACGCCTCGAGGATCATCTCCGCCGTCGACAGAACCCCCTTCCACTGCCGGTACGTCTCGGCTAAGATCAGAGGGCTCGAGGACGAGATCCTCCTCACAAAGCAGTTTATGAAGGGGATCGGCGTCTACGGCTCGGAGCTGAAGGTAGGCGGCTTCTCCGGCTACCTGGCGGAGCTTCTGGTCATCAGGTACGGATCCTTCGTCGCCGTCCTGGTAGGAGCCTCCTCCTGGCGGCCGGGGGAGACGATCGACCTTTCGGGCCATTCTTCCCGGAACCACCCCGACCCCCTCGTCGTCGTCGACCCCGTAGATCCGGGGAGGAACGTCGCCGCCGCCCTCACCCTGGACAGGATGCTCCAGTTCGCGGCGGCGGCCCGCCTGTTTCTGGAAGAGCCGGACCTGGATTTCTTCTTCCCGCCGGATATTTCGCCCCTTACCGACGGCGACCTTCGCGAGGAGATGGCGAAGCGAGATAGCACCTTCATCCTCCTGGAGTTCGGCGGACCCGACCTGGTGGAGGATGTGATCTTCCCGCAGCTTCGAAAGGCCGAGGAGTCGGTCCGGGCCCTCTTCGTCAGGAGCGGCTTCTCCGTCCTCCGGTCGGATGCTGACTGGCATAGGGGCGTGACCTTTGAGCCTCCAGGCGCCGACGGCGTAGGCGAATCTGGGATCTTTGGCGCCATCAGGATCCTCTTCGAGCTGGAGGTGGCAGTCCTCCCCAAGGTGGAGAGGAGGGTCGGCCCCCCGGTCTGGGAGGCGGCGCACGCGAAGAAGTTCGTCGAAAGCCACCCGGAACCCCTCTCCGGCCCCTACGTCCGGGAAGGTCGGGTGGTGGTGGAGGTCCCCAGAAGGTTCGCCCTCGCCTCGGAGCTCCTCGCCGCCCGGGTGGCCACCCTCGCCCTGGGGCGCCACCTGGGCCGTGAGCTGGTCCGTGGCTACAAGATATACTGCGGGGAGGAGATCCTAAAGATCGTAGACCCGGAGTTTCGGGCCTTCATGGCCAGGTACTTTTCGGCACGACAGAAGGTGGGCTGACCCCTTTCAGGACCTTATCTACGCCTTCGTCCCAAAGCAGCTCCAGTAGGGGGCGATAGCCCTCTTCAACTCCTCTATCTTCTCCGACGCTCTCGGATCCTCCTCCACCTCGATCCGCGGCGGGGCTTCCCCCTTGAAGGCCCTCAATATCGCCACCACCGAGTCGGAGAGGGCCTCCAGGTTGTACCCACCTTCCAGAGCCCCTACGAGCCTCCCCCGGCAGCAGGCGTCGGCGATCTCTTTGACCGCCGCGGCCATATATCCGAAGGCATCGGTGGTGAGGTTCATGCCGCTGAGGGGATCTCCCGCATGGGGGTCCTGGCCGGCGGAGACGAGGACTATATCGGGGTCAAACTCCAGGGCTACAGGCTTGAGGACCTCCTCGAAGGCGGCCAAATAACCGGAGTCCCCCGTCCCCCGGGGTAGGGGGACGTTCACCGTGAACCCCTCGGCCCCGTCCATCCCCAGCTCCCTCACCCTCCCGGTCCCCGGATAGTGGGGAGACTCGTGGGTGGAGAAATAGAGGACCGACCGGTCGTCGTAGAATATGGCGCTGGTGCCGTTGCCGTGGTGGACGTCCCAGTCGACGATCAGGACCTTATCTAGCCCCATCTTCTGGGCAGATCTCGCCGCTATGGCGACGTTGTTGAATACGCAAAACCCCATACCCCTGTTGGGGAGGGCGTGGTGCCCCGGCGGCCTCACCAGGGCGAAGGCGTTATCCAGATCGCCTTTGACGACCGCCTCGACGCCGGTGATCACCCCCCCCGCCGCCATCAGAGCCGCATCGTAGGACCTCGCCGATATGACGGTATCCAGGTCGAGGTATCCTCCGCCCCTCTCAGAGGTGGCCCTCACCTGGTCGATGTACCCGGGAGAGTGGATCATCCCCACCTCCTCCAGGGTGGCACTCCTGGGGGTGATAAACTCCAGCCCCAGCCCCGAGGACTTTATCTTCTCGAGGGTGGTGATGAGCCGCTCCTTCCTTTCAGGATGGCTGTCGGTCTCGTGTTCCAGATAGATGGGGTGATATATCAGGCCAGTTCTCGCCATACAACTTCGTATATCGAGGCTGATGTAGAAACATTTTTCCCCGGATGGATGGAGCCAAACGATGGTAGATCTCATCTAAGATCCTTCTTCGAAGCTCCTATGATCCGTCCATCGCCCCTCCAGAATTTCAGGCGCAAGGGGACGATCTTCTCATCGAGAGACCACAAAAGATATATGGTGAAATCTTATATCATATCTCCATAGTCCCAAAGGGATCGGGAGGGTGATGCGGTTATACAGTGTCATATTGATGCTAAACAGCAGCTGTTGGCGCCGTCAGTAGGGTGGCACCACAGTGGCGGGGAGATCAGTGTGGGCAATAGTTTTAAGGATAATCATACTGTATGCTGCATGAACCTAACCCCATAGGGGATATAATAGGAGGTTAACAAGATAATGACGAAAGTGACCGCGATTACGCTTACAGCTCTGGTCATGCTGCTCGCATCAGCGATGGCGGTAAGCGCAGTCGATAAGGTGGAGATCCGCGGTCCTGTGGCTACGGTCCAGGAGACGTCCTATACCTGGGGCCCGCTGGACTTCGCGGGATTCTTCTACGATATCGACGACGACATCGGAACTGAAGAGATCACCCTTACCATCACAAACAGAAACGTCCTCGATGAGGACACCGGTGTCATCTACACCACCAGAACCCAGGCCAAGGACTTCGACTTCGAAGCTCCGGTCGGCCTTGAGTCCTGGGGACAGTTCCTGACGATCGGATTCCTCGCTGACGAGTACTTCGCAGGCTACGTCGCCGGCGGATACCTCGCCCGCCAGTCCACGGACATCAACCTCCTGAGGGACGAGCACCTCAGCCAGGTCCTGATGGACGACGATGAGGAGAGGACCTTCGCCACCGGCACGCCCCTGAAGCTCGCTGAGGACTACGAGCTCGCCATCCAGGCGATCGACCTCGACGGGAACAAGGTGTACGTCCAGCTGATGAAGAACGGCGCCGTTGTCGACTCTGCTGTCATCGAGCCTTCCAAGGCCGGAGCGACCACCGCTGACAAGACCTACGTCTACAAGAAGGATCTGGGAGACACCAAGAAGGTCGTCATCATAGCCGTCAACTTCAAGAACGCCTTCCGAGGAGCCACCGTTGACCTCGCAACCGTCGACGGCATCTGGCAGATATCTGACACCACGAAGGACGTCACCAAGGACACCAAGTACGGCAGGATGACCATCGACGATGTCACCGTCGACACCATCCGGATGAACAACGACGGCGAGAGGATCACCCTCAGCAGGGACAGGGACATCAACCTGATGGAGAACGTCAGGGTCAAGACCGCTGACCAGACCGACGAGCCGATCAGGTTCTACCTCTACAAGGAGATCACCGAGCCAGGAACCTACGAGATCAGAGGATCTGTCAAGACCGTAGTAGAGGGCGAGCCCATCTCCTGGACTCCGGAGAACTTCGCTGGCTTCTTCTTCGACATCGATGACAACATCGGGACCGAAGAGATCGCCATGACCATCACCAGGGGCAACGTCCTCGATGAGGACACCGGCGTCATCTACACCACGGGAACTCAGGCCAAGGACTTCGACTTCGATGCTCCTGCCGGCCTCGAATCCTGGGGACAGTTCCTGACGATCGGATTCCTCGCTGACGAGTACTTCGCAGGGTACGTCCCCGGTGGATACCTCGCCCGCCAGTGCACGGACATCAACCTCCTGAGGGACGAGCACCTCAGCCAGGTCCTGATGGACGACGATGAGGAGATGACCTTCACCACCGGCACACCCCTGAAGCTCGCCGAGAACTATGAGCTCGCCATCCAGGCGATCGACCTCGACGGGAACAAGGTGTACGTCCAGCTGATGAAGAACGGCGCAGTCGTCGACTCCGCTGTCATCGAGCCGTCCAAGCCCGGAGCGACCACCGCTGACAAGACCTACGTCTACAAGAAGGATCTGGGAGACACCAAGAAGGTCGTCATCATAGCCGTCAACTTCAAGAACGCCTTCCGTGGAGCCACCGTCGACCTCGCAACCATCGACGGCATCTGGCAGATATCTGACACCACGAAGGACGTCACCAAGGACACCAAGTACGGCAGGATGACCATCGACGATGTCACCGTCGACACCATCAGGATGAACAACGATGGCGAGAGGATCACCCTCAGCAAGGACAGAGACATCGCCCTGATGCAGGACGTCAGGATCAAGACCGCTGACCAGGACGCCACCGCAGAGGACCCCCTCAGGTTCTACATCTACAAGCAGGTGACGATTAAGGACGAGGTAGTCGAACCCGTCCCCACACCAGTCGTCGCCCCTGAGCCCGTAGTCGAGCCCGTAGTCGAGCCCGTAGTCGAGCCCGTAGTCGAGCCCGTAGTCGAGGAGCCTGTGGTCGAGGAGCCAGTAGTTGAGGAGCCCGTGCCCGAGCCCGAGCCCGAGAACGGAATCCCCGGATTTGAGGCGGTCTTCGCCATCACCGGACTTCTGGCTGTATCCTACCTCGTCCTGAGGAAGAGAGAGTAATAAGATCCCTGGAAGAGCCAGAAGCTCTTCCATCTTTTCTTTTATCTGTTTGAACTCCTCATCAGCGGTTCCGTCTTCTGTGGCGATCCTCGTCCTCCCTTCCATAACATACATCATCGTCGCGTTTTTCTCCATCCCGACAGCGGAGAGGAGAGATCTTATGAACGCCTTGTTCGAGGCCGTCGAGGGCATCCGACAAAAATAACTATAAGGGATGATATACATCCATTTGATTAGATCTCTTCTCTCATAAGAGGCGGTGTCTGAGATGACTGACGCGATGTTCTTCGAGAAGATCGATGGAGGAGACGTCCGCTGCGGACTCTGCAACCACTTCTGCCGGATTAAGCCTGAGAAGAGGGGGATATGCGGCGTGAGGGAGAACGATGGAGGAGCCCTCAAGACCCTCGTCTACGGCAAGCTCATAGCCATGCACGTCGACCCGATAGAGAAGAAGCCCCTCTACCACTTCATACCAGGCCACCTCAGCTACTCCATAGCCACGGCAGGGTGCAACTTCAGGTGCCTCCACTGCCAGAACGCCGAGATATCCCAGATCCCATCTGAGAAGGGGATCATTCCGGGGGAGTTCGTGGAGCCGGAGAGGGTGGTGGCCGAGGCCCTGGCAGCCGGCTGCATCTCCGTCGCCTACACCTACACCGAGCCGACGATATTCTTCGAGTACGCCCTCGACGTCTCCAGGATCGCCGCTGATAAAGGATTAAAGAACGTCTTCGTCAGCAACGGCTACATGAGCGAGGAGGCGGCGAGGACTATAGAGCCCTACCTCGACGCCATAAACGTCGACATGAAGGGGGACGACGATTTTTATAAAAAGGTCTGCGGCGCGAAATTGGAGCCCGTCAAGAGGACGATCGAGCTTTTGTGGCGCCTCGGGATCTGGGTGGAGGTGACGACCCTCATCATCCCAGGATACAACGATTCCGACGCCACCCTGCGGGATATCGCCGAATTTCTCTCCGGGATCAGCCCAGATATCCCCTGGCACGTCTCGGCCTTCTATCCGACCTACAAGCTGAAGAACGCCCCGCCCACACCCACCAAGACGATCCGCAGGGCAGCGGAGATCGGAAGGAGGGCGGGGCTACATTTCGTCTACGACGGAAACGTCCCCGGCGAAGAAGAGAAGACGACCTGCTCAGCCTGTGGCGAGGCGCTGGTGGAGCGGTTCAGCTTTCGGGTGGCGCGAAACGGGGTCGTCGACGGCAGATGCCCCGCCTGTGGCGAGGAGATACCGGGGGTATGGTGATCTTCCAGGCCGGGCAGGTTCAGGCGGATTCGGATCGAAAGACAGAAGAGCTGTCGTGGCATTCCACAATCCGGATAGTCCAGATGAGAGAGGTCCGAATATGTCGTCGAGGGAGAACCTTCTTCAGGCCGCCATCGGCGGAAGAGAGCCTCCGGCCGTCAGGATGGTGGCCAGGGCTGAAGGAATAAGCTCAGCCGTTCTTCTTAAGCTGGTGGCCGCCGGACGTGTCGTCATAATGGAGCGAGACGGCAGACCGCCCCTGGGGATAGGAGAGGGGCTGAGGACCAAGGTCAACGCCAACATAGGCACCTCCGCCGATCTCGTTGATCCCGATGGCGAGGTGGAGAAGGCGATGGCCGCCGAGAGGTACGGCGCCGACACCGTCACCGACCTCTCCATGGGGGGTCCCATCGACGATATATTCAAGAGGATAAAAGAGGCGACCAGCTCCCCCCTGACGACGGTCCCCATCTATCAGGCCGTCGCCGAGAAGGGCTCCTTCGACTCCATAACCGAGGGCGAGATCCTCCAAACCATCAGAAAGCAGGTCGGGGCGGGGGCATCCTCCGTCGTCGTCCATGCGGCCATCACCCTCGATATGCTGGAGGGTCTGAAGAGGGCGAAGAGGATCATGGGCGTCGTCTCCAAGGGCGGCTCCTTCACGTCGGCATGGATGCTGGAGAAGGGGGAGGAGAACCCCTTCTCCACCCATTTCGACGAGATATGCGGGGTCCTCGCCGAAAGGGACGCGGTCCTATCTCTGGGAAACACCATGCGGAGCGGGTGCATATCCGACCCCATGGACGCGGTCCAGATCGCGGAGATGGAGATGAACGCGGATCTGGCGAAGAAGGCGAACGATCTCGGGGTCCAGGTCATAGTGGAGGGGATGGGAGGCCACGTCAGGCCTGACAGGATACCCGAGTACGTCGCCCTCTACAAGAGAAGAACGAACTTCAGGCCCCTATTCGTCGCCGGACCCCTTCCCATCGATATCGGCGTCGGATACGACCACATCGCCGGATCCGTCGGCGGTGCCATGGCAGCCGGCGCCGGAGCCGACTACCTCTGTTACATAACCCCCTCCGAGCATCTGGCCCTCCCCGACGCCCGCCAGGTGAGAGAGGGGGTGGTGGCCTTCAAGATCGCGGCCCACATAGGCGACACCATGAAGTACGGGCCGAGGTCCGAGGACGAGATGCTGGCAAGGAAAAGGAGGGAGAGGGACTGGGAGGGTCAGTTCAGCCTCGCCATCGATGGTGACCGGGCGATGGAGATCCGTTCTCGAGGCGGAACGGACGGCTGCTCCATGTGCGGGAAGTACTGCGCCATCGCCGTCATGGAAGAGCATCTCCGGTGATCTTCAGCGATCGGATCCTGCTCCCTCTGGACCTCTCAGCCTCCAGCAAAGAACCCCATCACCTCACTAGCTCAAAGGACAGCTCCCTTGAACTTCTCAAATCCGATCTCTTCGATGAACTCGCCGAGCCTCTCTTTCTCGGCGTTGGCCTTGTAGTATTTTATGACCTTATCCGCCAGAGCTAGGGCCTCTTCGTCGGAGAGCGCCTCCGCCAGGAC
>CP086218.1:905000-924547 GCA_020844795.1 Methanothrix sp.
CGCCGGCGCCTATCCGGCAAACCTCTACGGCCTCACCAGGCTCCTAGAATACGTAGCGGAGAGGGTGGGGGCGGAGCCGGGGTCGATCACTACAGTGAGCGCTTCGGCCCACATCTACGACCACGACTGGGACTGGGTGGCCGAGATGGTCACGGGCCGGTCGGAGGTTTAAAGCAGAAAAAAATGGAAGGAGGTGCCAGGGCGAGGTCTTTATAAGGTCTTTATAAACCCCCCGGCCCCGGCGGACGACCTCATCCTCATCCTTTAAGCGTCCTGTCGAAGAACCTGGCCATCTCTTCTTCGGCGTCGAGGGCGGCGAAGCTCTCCGACCTCTCGCCCCCGGTTATCATGAAGCCGTGGGGCTCCCCCTGGTAGACCTTCAGCTCGAAGTACTTTCCAGCGGCGTCGAGGGCGATGGTGTACTCGTATATCCCGGAGATGGGGCTTGGGACGTCCTTCGTCCCGTGGATGATCAGGATCGGCGCATCGAGGTCGTCGATCAGGTCGGCGGGATGGGCCTCGTCGTTGAAGCCGCCGGAGTAGGGAAATCCGTACCAGGCTACGCCGGAGCGAAACTCGTCCATCTGGGGGAGAAAGAGCATGGTGTACCTCCCGCCAGCGCAGAAGCCTGTGAGGCCGAGCCTTGTGCCGTCGACGTCATCCCTATCCATCAGATAAGCGGCCGAGGCCATGAGGAGCCCCTCGACGACCCCATCGAGGGGGGCCCTCTCGAAGGTCTGCCACTCCGGGGCGATGACGACGTACCCGGAGGCTGCGAGCCGGTCGGCCAAGTCTCTGTAGCCGGGCTCGAGGCCGTTGAAGGAGTGGATCATCGCGATCCCTGGATATACCGCCATCTTGCCTTCCCCGTCGATCTCCCCTCCGGGCTGAGCCGGAGCCGCCACGTAGGCGGGATAGGTCAGGTTATCGCTCATGATATCCACGGTGAAGCTTTCCACCGGCAGCCCCTCTCCGGCGGCTCCATTGTAATCGGTCTTGTCGGCGCAGCCTGCGGCTGAGAGGAGGGCTGCGATCATAAGGATTATAACGGGAAATTTCATGGTGGTCATCTCCAATTGCGAATCTGCTTTAAAGAGTTCTCTTCGATGATCTTGATGTAAAAGCTTGAGGGGAGAAGGCTTCACCACCTGATCTAAGATCCGTTTGAAGCCTTCGGGGCATCACTTAATATTTAATTCATTTAATTTAGGGAATCAGTATTGAACCGATTCGATCCTCTCCCCCCTCGGCATTATCGAGTGGTCGGGGTTTCCGGAGGGCTTCATCTCCGTCCGCCTCCCCATGGCCTTGAACTTCTCCATATGCTCCCTGGCCATATCCAGCTTCTCGTCGAAGACGGTATGGACCACGTAGGCTTCTTTCCGGCCTTCGTCGTAGTAGAGCTCGTGGCCGGACCATCCGTTGTTCTTGCGGATCTCCATCCGTTGATCGAACTTCTCTCTCCAGGCAGGAAAGTCCTCCACCTTATGTCTTACAACTCCGATCTTGGCCATATCCTCACCATCAAACGTTATAAATGATATTCTTTAATAAGTACTTTTCCAGGCGAAGGGGTAGTTTTTTTCAGGGAGCCAGAAGCGAGCTGCCTTCAGCAGACTTTCAGCAAACTATATGTATCCTCAGATCTACTCCCACCCGTAATCGCAGCCATGGCCCGGAGACCGGCCATGATGTTAATTATATTTAACACAAAGGGGAAATATAAGTGAAAATATCGGTATTCGTAGATGGTGCCAACATCTTTTACATGCAGAAAGACGAGCTTAAGTGGTGGATCAACTTCGAGAAGCTCCTCCGTTGGATAGAGAATAGAACCGGCGGCGAGATCATCGACGCCTACTACTATGTCGGGGAGGAGAACCCCCCGGACACGAGGCAGCAGGGGTTCCTGACGGCTCTGGCCGACATCGGCTACTCCATCATCACCAAGGAGCTGAAGATCATCGTCCTCGATGACGGCCGGGAGATCAGGAAGGCGAACCTGGACATCGAGATCGTCCTGGACATGTTCAACACCATAGATAATTACGACATGGCGATCCTCGTCAGCGGCGACGGCGACTTCGAGCGGCCCCTGCGCCTCCTGCGGGCCCGGGGGAAGAGGTTCATGGTCATGTCCACGAAGCGGTTCATCGCAAGGGAGCTTAAAGAGGTGGCGGGGATGCACTTCGTCGACTTCGAGGATATCAGGGGCGAGGTCCAGAAGGATATCTGACCTCTCTTTTTTTTGTTTTTATCTTCCACAAATCCGCCACTGGCAGGCGGCGAATTTTACTCTGAGGCCCCTGGACAAGCCTATTTCTATCAGATCCCTCGCAATGTTGGGCATGGTCACAAAGAACGCCATTGTTCCGTTCTGATATCTAGCTGTGACAACGATGCACCGCAGTTGCTACAAAAGTTGCCTTCATTTCCGTGTCCGCATTTGGGGCAAATTGTGTTCATGATCGTCATTCTCCTCTCCTGGAAAAATGGCAGCCCTTAGAGACTAAAAATGTTTCGGCTTCACGTCTATTTAGAAGCTCCTCGACCCTCTCCCTCAGCTCGAATACGCGCCGCCGTGAGTCAGTTAGATGAAGGGTTTTTATGTTATGTTAACATCGGTGCATTTGGGGATGGCGGCGTTGGGAAAACGATATGAGATAATGATAAACGAGGGCTCACGAAAGACCTTCGAAAAGGTCAAAGACAAGGACGAAGAAGTAGCTAAAATTATATCAAATAATATAATTAAATTAGAAGACGATCCTTATAAGCCGAGATCGGGAACCGATATCGATCATATCGAAGGTTCAAATCCCCCAAGTTATCGTCTTAGAATAGGTGCTCAGATCAGAGTAGAATATACGATAAATAGCACTGATCGGACGGTCACGATAACCAGAATACATCTTACTAAACGCAGGAAAAGTGATTATAGAAAGTAAATTCACTCGAAAGGATCGCGGTTTCTGATATTTAAGTATTGGAAAGCTTAAATACCAAGATATCCCATAGTCATGGTGATGGCAGATGAAATTGAGTACTTAGACAGTTTTATAGCTGGGCTAAGTGATGACGAAATCGATGAAATCAACTCCGGATGTGGTGGTGACCCGGACCCTATCCCATTCAGAGCTTTTGCAAGAGATATAGGCATCGAGCTTTAGCTTTTCTTTTCGCCGCTACCCAGCAGCTCCTCCACCCTCTTCTTCAGCTCGAAGGTGTACTTCCTCGCCCTCGTCCCTCCCCGCCGGATGTTCTGATCCTCCAGCCCCTCGGCCTTCAGCCACCGTCCCAAATGCTTAGGATGGCCCCCCACAACCTCGGCGACTTGGTAGACGCTCGGCTCAATCCCCTGCCTGCGGGAGTCCTCTGATCACTTTGATCGCCCTCCTGACGACCCCCTCATCTGTCTTAGGTAAGGCCCCTTCCCCCGCCGTCTACCCCATAAGCCCGATCCTCTCCGCCGCCCTCCGGCCCACCTCCGCAGGATCGACCTCGACCCTCGCGACCCCTGACTCTATGGCCGCCCTCGCCACCGCCTCCGCCACCTTCGGCACCACCCGCCGGTCGAAGGGGGAGGGGATGATCCGGTCCGCCGAAACCGGCGCCGCCAGTTCGGCTATCGCCCTCGCCGCCGCCATATTCATCTCCTGGTTTATCTCCCTAGCCCGGACGTCCAGGGCCCCCCGGAAGATCCCCGGGAAGCCCAGGGCGTTGTTCACCTGATTTGGAAAGTCACTCCTTCCGGTGGCGACGACCCTCGCACCCGCATCCTTGGCGAGGTCGGGCATGATCTCGGGGACGGGGTTTGCCATGGCGAAGACTATTGGGCCCTCGGCCATCGACCTCACCATCTCCTCGGATACGATCCCGGGGGCGGAGACCCCGACGAAGACGTCGGCCCCCTCCAGGGCGCAGGCTAGGGACCCGGTCACTCCAGAGGGGTTTGTGATCTTCGCCATCTCCATCTTGGAGGGGTTCAGGTCGCCGCGACCCTCGTGGACGACCCCCTTTCTGTCGCAGAGGATGAGGTCTTCGACGCCGAAGCTCATGAGGAACTTGGAGACGGCTACCCCGGCGGCCCCGGCCCCGCTGGTGACGACCCGGACCTCTTCGAAGCCCTTTGCCACCACCTCGAGGGCGTTGATGAGGGCTGCGGCCGTCACCACCGCGGTTCCGTGCTGGTCGTCGTGGAATATGGGGATATCCAGCTCCCGCTTCAGCCGGTCCTCGATCTCGAAGCACCGGGGGGCGCTTATATCCTCGAGGTTGATCCCACCGAAGACGGTGGATATCCTCTTGGTCACCTCCACCACCACCGAGGGGTCCTTTGAGTCTATGCAGACGGGGAAGGCGTCGACGTCGGCGAACTCCTTGAAGAGGATCGCTTTGCCCTCCATCACCGGCATCGCCGCCCCAGCGCCTATATCTCCCAGACCCAGGACCGCGGTCCCGTCGGTGACTACGGCTACGAGGTTCCCCTTGGAGGTGTAATCGTAGATCAGCTCCGGATCTCTTTCGATCTCGCGGCAGGGCTCGGCGACTCCGGGGGTGTAGGCGAGGCTCAGATCTTCCCGGGTCCGGCAGGGTACCTTGCTCTTTATGGCGATCTTACCCCTTGATTTCCGGTGGAATTCCAGCGCATCCTCTCGAAGCGTCATCAAAATCTCCGGCCGCAGTTTCGCCTCCCGTCCACATAAGCCTATCCCGGGCATGGGGCCAAGAGATATAAACCAGAAGCTTGAAGATGAAGCTCCGGAGCCGGGGTGGCAGAGCGGACTAATCTTCTCTCTCCCTGGAGTCTGAAGAGTCCAAACGCGGCAGGCTCGAGACCTGTTGTCCCTTCCGGGACTCTTGGGTTCGAAATGGGGGGGCGCGATAGCCCTCCCAGGAAAATCCCAACCCCGGCGCCAATAACCTTCATCCAAAAAGTTCATATCGCCGCTTCGCGTCTGCGGTGATCGCATACCTGACAACCATCGATCAAGAGGCAAATTTCATGGCTCGATTTCCAGAGGCAGAAAACCGACTTCTAAATATGAAGATCTGCATGCGCTGCAACGCGCGAAACGCCGTCCGCTCAACCCGATGCCGCAAGTGCGGCTACAAGGGGCTCCGCGTCAAGTCCAAGGAGAGCAGAGGGTAGACGAAGCTGGGGCTGATGTTTACATGATCGGTCCCGTCGAGGAGATGCTGGCAAAGGTCGTGGAGACGGCCGGAGCCGTCCATCTCACCCTCATCGACCCCGACTCAGTGAGCCCCGCCGAGGCCGGGGCGATGGCAAACGCGGCGGCGGAGGGCGGAACCGACGCCATCATGGTCGGCGGGTCCGTCGGCGCCGCAGGACGCGGCCTGGAGGAGGCCGTCTCGGCCATAAAGGAGGGGTCAGGCCTTCCGGTGATCCTCTTCCCCAGCGGCGTATCGGGGCTCTGCTCCAACGCCGAAGCCGTCTTCTTCATGAGCCTCTTGAACTCCAGGTCCGCGAGCTACCTCATAGAGAATCAGGCCCTTGGGGCGCCCCTCGTCCACAGATACCGCCTTGAGCCGATACCCATGGCCTACGTCGTCGTGGAGCCCGGCGGGACGGTGGGCTGGGTCGGGGACGCGAAGCTGATCCCAAGATCCAAGCCGGAGCTGGCCACCGCCTACGCCCTGGCCGGAACCTACTTCGGGATGAGGTTCGTATATCTGGAGGCGGGGTCGGGGGCGGAGGATCCGGTTCCGGCAGAGATGGTGGCGGCGACGAAGCGGGCGATAGGCAGAGCCCATCTCATAGTCGGCGGAGGGATCAGGTCCGGGGAGGCGGCCCGGCGGCTCGTCTCCGCAGGGGCCGATATCATCGTCACCGGGACCGGGGTCGAGCGGTCCGAGGACGTGGAGGCCTTCGTCCGGGAGATCACCTCGGCGATAAAAAGGCGATGATATATCCCCTTCGATACATCATTTTGATCCGTCCCTATTGATGCATCATCTCGATCAGCCTCCTTTGATCCATCTTTTTATACCTCGTATCCAAATCCGGTACCATGCCCCCTTCGTCTAAGAGGATCGGAGAGTTCCTCTCCGCCCACGGCCTAGATGGCTTCCTCCTTCTCGGCGACAGCCTATGCAACCCCGATATCTATTACCTATCCCGCTTCCTCGCCCCGGACCGCTTCGCCCTCCTGGCGGCGCCATCCCTATCCATCCTGGTATCGGGGATGGAGGCGGGGCGGGCAAAGAAGGAGTCGTCGGCGGACGAGGTGGCCGCCACCTCCGATTACGGGATGAAAGAGAAGCTTGCGACCTTCGGCCGGCCTGAGGACGCCTACGTCGCGGTTCTGAAGGAGTTCCTCCGGGATCACGCCGTCGAGAAGCTCGGGGTCTTCGGCGACTTTCCAGTGAGGGTCTATTCCGACCTAGCCGCCGACTTCCAGGTATCTGTCCTGGAGAGCCCCGTATCGAGGTGGAGGGAGGTGAAGACCCCCCGGGAGGTCGATCTGATGAGATCGGCCCAGAAGGCCTGCGAGGAGGCGATGAGGACCGCCGTCGGTATGATTAAACGATCTCGCCCCGCCGGCGAGGAGCTGATCTACGATGGGTCGCCCCTCACCTCGGAGATGGTGAAGTCCGCCATCGATCTCGCCCTTCTCCGGTCCGGCTTTGAGGCCCCCGAGACGATAGTCGCGGGAGGCCCTGATGCTGCTGATCCGCACTGCGGCGGCTCGGGCCCACTTCCTCCAGACTCGCCGATCGTAATAGACATCTACCCCCGCTCCAAGAAGGGCAGGTACTTCGCGGACATGACTAGGACGGTCCTGCGGGGGGAGGCCGACCCCGAGGTCGTCGATATATATGGTGCCGTCCTGGCAGCCCAGGAGGCGGGGATCGCGGCCGTCGGGGCGGGGGCGACCGGCAAAGCCGTCCACGCCACCGTCTGTGAGGTCTTCAGGGATCGGGGCTACCCCGAGGTGGAAGGGCGGGGTTTCATCCACTCCACCGGCCACGGGGTCGGGCTCGCGGTCCACGAGAGGCCTTCCCTGAGCGAGGTCGGCGGGGTCCTCGCCGAAGGTAACGTCGTCACCGTGGAGCCCGGCCTCTACTACCCTGATCTCTGCGGCGTACGCCTGGAGGATATGGTGGTGGTGAGGGAGGGGGGATGCGAGAACCTCACCGACTTTGAAAAGAGGCTTATCCTCTGAGATGAGAGGTATCAGAGATGGGTATGATCAGGGTGGGGTAAGGTCAGAGAGGAGTATGATTTCATGGAATCTGAAGTTCTCGAGAAGTACAGGAAGGCCGGAGAGATCCTGGCAACGGTCCGGGAAGAGGCGGCCTCCATGGTCGATGTAGGGGTATCAATCCTGGAGGTGGCGGATTTCGTCGAGGGGACGACCCGAACCCTCGGCGGCGAGCCGGCCTTCCCCTGCAACATCTCCAGGGACAGGGTCGCCGCCCACGACACCCCCCGCCCCGGGGACGACGGCGTCTTCGGCGAGGAGATGGTGAAGCTGGACATCGGCGTCCACGTCGACGGCTACATCGCCGACGCTGCGGTGACGGTGGACCTCAGTGGCCACCCCGACCTCGCCGAGGCCTCGGCGGCGGGGCTTGCCGCGGCGATAGAGGTCGTCAGCGCCGGCGTCACCACGGCGGAGCTGGGGGCCGCCATCGAGGAGGCGATCAGAGGATACGGCTACAGCCCCGTCGCGAACCTGACGGGCCACGGCCTCGGCCGCTACCAGGCCCACGGCGAGCCGTCGATCCCGAACAGGGCCGTCGATAAGGGGGTGGTGCTCTCGGCCGGAGACGTCATAGCCATCGAGCCCTTCGCCACCGACGGCGTCGGGAGGATCTCCGAGGCGCGGGAGGCCGAGATATTCTCCTTCGTCGCCAAGAGGCCGGTGAGGTCTCCTCCGGCGAGAGCGCTCTTGAAGGAGGTCCAGGAGAGATATTCGACCCTCCCCTTCGCCCGGAGATGGCTCTCGGGAGATAGGATAGAATACGCCATAGGCCAGCTCCTCCGGGCGGGGGTGCTCCATCGGTATCCCCTCCTGGTGGAGGCGGAGGGCGCCCTCGTCTCCCAGGCGGAGGATACGGTGATCGTCCTCGAGGGCGGATGCGAGGTGACGACGCGGCGGAGGTGAGAGAGAGACTTTGGCGACCTCCAGGGCCGGATCGGCGGCAGGGACCCAAAGATCAGGAGTCTTCGCCGTCGTCCTCGGAGCCGTCGTCTTCTTTGTAGCTGTCGTCCCCGATCTGGGCGGCGGATATGGCGTCGATCCCGTCGAGGAGCTCCGCCGTCAGGCAGTAGGGCAGGTCGCTGAAGGCCTCTTCCGGGAGGCTCTCCCCCCCGATCACCCTCGCCCCGATCTCGCTCAGGATCGAGAGGGCCTCTTCCATCCGGTCAGCCTCCTCGGCGGCGACCGCCTTCTTCACCATCTCCGCCAGGGGCGTCTTTGCGTCGTAGCCCCCGTTTATGTAACGCTGGCTTGAGATGAATACCGCCGTCAGGGAGGCGTTCAACGACTCGAGCATCAGGGCGGCGTCATCTCCGAGGGATCCGTCCCTCTCGGAGACGATATCCCTGATCTCATCGATGGCCGATATCGCGTCCTCTCTGGTTATCGTCCCATGTTCGCATCTGGCTATCACCTTGAGGCATGCCAAGACGACGTCGTCCATGGCGTAGACGAAGACCGCGGCTGATGGATCCTCATCCGACTCCTGGAGGGTGAACCCGCTCTCCTTTATCTTGTTGATCCAGTTCTGCCAGCGGCCCCGGGTGTAGAACTCTTCTTTCATAAGATCCTCTCATCGGTAAGCGTCCATCAGAGCTATCCGCTCCAGCACGAGGTCGGGGATCCTCTCTTCGCCCACGGCCTCTACCTCCGCCTCCCCGATATCGAAGGCCTCCCTGACGGCGGCCTCGCAGAACCTGGCCCCTTCACCGTCGACCTCTATGAGATCGGAAATTTCCGGAGGCGTTCCCTCCTCCACAATCACCAGGGCGACCCGCCCGGTGGCCTGCGATACCCCCAAGGAGAGCGCCCGCTCGATCTGTCTTTGACCCGCGGCGTAACGGAGGATCTCAAGCCCCAGGTCTTTGGCGACGTTCCTCTCCTCGGCGAAGGCCCGGAGGGCTCTCTCTGCGGCTGAAGCGGCGTGCCTCTCGCCGACGAGATATGATGCGTCCATCGCCTGGATGACGGAACCGGTGGCGTCTGCCGCCTCTCTCAACGCCGCCAGAAAGGCCTCTTTCTCCCTTATCTTGGGTCTTCCAAAGATAAGCCGAAGATCGCTCATCAACGGGTGGTTCGGCGATGGAGTTTAAAAGTTTGCGGTCGTGCCACCGGTCGGGCTAGGAGATGATGGGTCGAAGAAGGACGGTATGGACGAAAATATAAAAATAAATAGGGCGATTTCAGCACTCAAGAGCGTCCCCGGCCTCCATGATGACCACCTCAGAGTCGCAGAGCGTCTCCACCAGGTTCCGGAACTCGGCGGGGTCCTGTTTTATCTGGGGCCAGGTGTTGTAGTGCATCGGTATCACCAGGTGGGGCCTTATCCAGCTGGCGGCGACCGCCGCCTCCCGGGGCCCCATGGTGTACCTGCCGCCGATGGGCAGAAGGGCGACCTCGGGCCGATAAATCTCTCCTATAAGCCTCATGTCGCCGAATAGGGCCGTATCCCCGGCGTGGTAGATTCGGATCCCGTCGTCGATGATGAAGCCCGCGGCTTCGCCGCCGGGGGTCGGCGGATCTGTCAATGTGATATCGGAGGAGTGGACCGCCGGGGTCATGGTGAATAGGACGTCTCCCTCCCTGAAGGAGCCTCCGATGTTCATCCCCTCAGCTCTCACCCCCCTTCCGGCGAGATACCTCGCCACCTCGGATACCGCCAGGACCGGTGAGCCGGTCCGCCGGCCGATATCTTCGGCGTCCCCGAGGTGATCTCCATGGCCGTGGGTTACGGCGATGATATCCGGATTGAATTCCTCGACCGGCTTGGGGGCCGTGGGGTTATCCCGGATGTAGGGATCCACCAGGACCGTCGTCGACTCGACAATTTCAAAGCAAGAATGAGAGAGCCAGGTTATCTTCATCTCCATCCACCCGGGGCGGTCGCCATCTTCGCCATCTATACGGACGAAGATCGGCGACGGCGGATATCGCGGGTTTTGGGAGAGCGGCCGGCTGGCCGCTCTCGGGATCTCGGACGAGGACGGGTCTCAGACCAGTCCAGAACGCTGAAGTCTCAAGAGGTCGGAGGTGTCCAGCTTCTCTCCTTGCCGGAACTGGGTGAGGATCTCCTCGGCCTCCTTCCTGACCTCGGCCTTCACCTTGTCCTCTCTCTTCTCCCGGTTCTTTCTCCGTAGACCGGTGATGATCTTGTCGAAATCGCGTATCTCTCTCTGAGTCCTTATGAACTCTCGATGCTGCTTGTCCGCCGCCTCCTGGGCCTTTACGAACTCCCGGTGGGCTCCGTCTGCCTGGGCCCTCACCTGGTCGGCCTCCTTGAAGGTGGCGATCATCTTGTCATGATATTCCTGGGCGAGCTCTGCGGACTTGGTGACGAGGTCGTGATACTCGGAGGCCTGGTCCCGGAGCTTTTGGGCTTCGTCGAGGAGGTCTTTGAGGACGTCGTTCTTCTCCATCTGCTCCTTTCGAGTCTTGAACTCGGCCCGGAGGGCTGCGATCCTCTCGACGAGCTGCTTCTCTTTATCGGGGCTTAAGACCTCTGTCTGCTGTTTGAACTCCATGTGGTCTATCTCCCGTCGCAGACCCCGGATGGATCGATCGCCGGTGAGGTTGTGCTTCTTTCTGATCTCGTCTATCTGAGCGTAAAGGTCGTTGGTCTTCTCGTTGTACTCGTCCCGGTTCAGTTTGGCGTCAGCCACGTTCTTGTTGTACTCGTCACGGAGCGTCTTGAGCTCTTGGGCCTTGTCTATGAGCTCCTTGGTCTTCTTGTTCAGTTCGTTCCGCTCCGCGGCCCACTTGCTAGCTTCAGCGTTCAATTGGCTTCGACTATCCTTGAAATCGATAGCCTGCTGCTTCAGCCGGGCCTTCTTTTCTTCCAGTTCTGCCAGCATCCCCCTTTAGTCCTCCTTTTCCAGCACCAGGGCTGGTATTTCGTCACTTCCCTACGGCACTATTCATCGTGGGGCACCATCGGCTTGCCATGCCTCCTCCATCGACCTGCGTTCTTGAGGAGATATCAATAAAATCTCTGTCTTCTTCGTCATCTGATGGTCATCTCAGCTGGGTCCGCGCGCCTGATCAACGGATCGCCCTCTTCCAGCCACCCGGAACCAAAATAGAGCTCGCGTTCAAGATCGACGTCGACGGGCATGTGCCGTTTTTCTACTTTGCCTCTCACGTATTAATCTTTTGGTTAGGACGGGCCCCTCCGGCCGCCTTTCGCGTAAGCCATGGTAAGCCATAATTTTCTCATATTTATGTCGAAAGGGTCCGGTCCATCGGCGGCGAGGTTTTCATCCGCCGCCATGATCATCGGGACCATAAGCCATGCGATCAACAGATTAAAATAGGTGGGTGGCGTTAGATTTATGCAAAGCTCTACTGAACTTAGTTTAGATGGAGGGAGTGATCTGAGAAAAATAATCTTCGCGATGCTCGCCCTGTCGTTCCTGGTGGGGATGGCGGCGGCGCAGTTTGTCTACGAGCAAAAAGAGCCAACACATATGTCGACGAAAAAAGACGAATTAGCAGTTGGCTCTCGTAATATCACCTTCGACTTCGAGCAGTCCGTCCAGGGTAGCGGCTACTTCATGACCTACAGATACATCCAGCTGCCTTCCCCCGGGACCGACCAGAAGGGCCCTATGTACAAGGACTACGCCCACGGGAGCGGGACGATCGACAACGAGATGATCATCAGCGCCGATATCATCGATTACGTTAGAGATGTGGGCTGCTACCTGGAGTGGGAGGCGTACTCCTGCATCATAGCGAGGGAGGACAACTCCATGGTCTACTCCCCGATGACCATGTCCTACGGCAACGGCTACTACGCCCGTAACCCGATCCGCTACGACTCCCTCCTGAAGGAGAAGACGTACATAAAGAACTACAGGCCCGTCACCATGATGCACCACCAGGTGGAGTACGCCAAGGCGGTGGACAAGGAGATCGACGTCATCGTCAAGGACAAGCAGTACTTCTATGGCGACCCGATCTACCAGGGCGTTGGCTATACATCGATGAACATCACTGAGGATGTCACCGACGGTTACGTCCACATAGGGGTCCTCCAGGGCCAGCCGAACTCCATGGATGACACCGGCTACCAGATACCCTCGACGACAGCGTGGCGGAACCCGATGATCGAGATCGACGAGAACTACATAGGGACCTTCACCATCAACAAGAAGATGGCCCTCGACGTCCCCTACAAGTACGTGGTTGAGGAGAAGGACTGGCTCAGCTGCTGCTTCGGCGGATGCGATACAATGACGCCGTGCGGCCCCTACAACCCCTGCGAGCCGTGCATCCTGAACCCCCCCACAACGTCGGCCTCCGCCCCCAGCGAGACGGCCACCTTTGTCGGCGGATTCTAATCGGGGACGACCTCCCCGACCTCTTTTCTTCTTTTATCTGGCTTTGGTCCCTTCAATATCCTTCGTCCTCTAACGAGACCTGGCATGAGCATCTTGGAAAGGCTTAACCTCCATCGAGGCGATGGCTTACCATGCGGTTTGAGGTATGGGCACCGATATACGGGGAGATCCTGGAGGAGTTCGGATTCTCTCGCGACGGGGACGAAGAGGCGGCCCGGCTCCTCAAGGGCCTACTATCGGTCCGGAGGGGGGATCTCGCTATCGAAGACCTCAACTCGATGATCAAGGGCGGGCGGGTCCTCGTCTGCGGGAACGGGCCGAGCCTATCGCGGGAGCTGGACGAGATCCTGAAGGGCCAGAAGGAGAAGAAGAAGAAATCTGCGACGTCCCCTCCTTCGGGGATGGACGACCCGGTCGTCATCGCCGCCGACGGGGCGACGACGCCCCTCCTGGCGGCGGGGGTCGTCCCCGACGTCATCGTCACCGACCTGGACGGCTATCTCCCCGACATCATCGCCGCCAACGCCATGGGGTCGGCGGTCGTCGTCCACGCCCACGGCGACAACGCAGCCGCCCTGAAGGAGTACGTCCCCCGCCTAAAAAGGGTCCTGGGGACGACCCAGTCCGTCCCCCTGGAGGGGGTCTACAACTTCGGGGGGTTCACCGACGGCGACCGGGCGGTCTTCCTCGCCCGGCGGTTCGGGGCGGAGGAGATCCGGACAATAGGCTTCGATTACGACGATCCCGACGTCACCCCCAAAAAGAAGATGAAGCTCGCCTGGGCGAGGAGGCTGGTGGGGATGGCATTGAAAGAGGTTTCTTCAGAGTAGATCGATCCGCGAAAGGTCTCTATCTATTGCCCGGATTCCGCTTCCCCTTCCGCCAGCGCCACCGCCAGAGTCATCATGGCATCCTCCAGAACCTCGTCCTTTCGACGGCCGGCGTCGATGACGACGAACCTTCCCGGCTCCTCCCTCGCCATCTCCTCGAAGTTCGCCGCCACCTCTCGCAGGAACGGCTCCTCCTCGAACTTATCGGGGCCTGGCGGCTGCGGGGAGGAGGGACCCTCCCCTCTTCTCAATCGGCACCTTTCGAAGGCCAGGGCCGGGTCGATGGAGAAGAGGATCGTCTTGTCGGGGGGGACGGACCAGGGGCGGTGGAGATCCCTCACCCACTCCCGGGGGCGGGGGACGGCGGTCCGGAGGGTGGCGCCCTGGTAGGCGGCCCTCGAATCGGAGTACCGGTCCGAGATGACGACGGCGCCCCGTACCAGGGCGGGGACGACCGTCTCTTTCAGGTGGCGGGCGTGGTCTGCCAGGAAGAGGAAGAGATCCTCAAGCTCCTCGAGGCCGTCGGCATCAGCCGATCCGGACCCGCCGCCCACCGCCGACCGGGGCAGCTTCAGCCTCTCCCTCAGGAGCCGACCCTCCTCCCCGTCCGTCGGCTCGGCGGTGAAGAGGAACTCCCGTCCTCGGAAGGGCGGCCTATCTTCGCCAGGGATCCTCCGGGCTATCTCGGCGACGATCGTCGACTTGCCGCATCCGTCTATCCCCTCGAAGGTGATCAGGATACCTCTCATAATCAGCAAAATCTGATCAGAAGCTGCTGGTATTTAAGCCATGGGCAGAGCGGTCCTCTATAAATAGAATACAATGAAATGAATAAAACTTTTGGAAATAAACTTTAGGAGATGATTTTGGTATGTCGCCCGATGCTCTGCTAACTCTGAGGCCTCATTCCCGGAAAGATCCGCCGGTCGGCCCAGTGACCCTCGCAGCGGGCTTATCTGTACCGCATCTGGGTTGTCTTGAGGTCATGGGCAGACGGTAGTCATTATCTCCCCCAAGGACCTATCAACGCGGCTTTTGGTGTCGTTCCCCTTTTGCTCCGGCGGTCACGGCGACGGCGGACGCCTCGGCTCCCGCCGGTCCTCATAAGGGAACCTTGGACATATAAGCAAAGCATTATATAAAGGTGATGGCCTGAACCGATCCCACGGGCCCGAGGCGGCCTGATCCGGGTTTTTATTAATAAACGGAAGCGTTGCAAAGGTTTAAGTCGGATTCGCGCGTTGAATATCTTCGGAGGTGTTTCATCTGGCTGATAACGTCTACGTGGTTGGCCACAAGAGTCCGGATACCGACTCTGTAGCAGCGGCAATATCCTATGCGAACCTGAAGAACCAGCAGGGGATGCCGGAGATTTACGTCCCGGCAGCGGCAGGGACCATAAACAATGAGACCAAGTTCGTCCTCGAGCACTTCGGCGTCCCGGTGCCTGAGACGATCACCGACGCCAAGGGCAAGAAGATCATCCTCGTCGACCACAACGAGGTGGGACAGGCGGTGGATAACATCAAAGAGGCAGACCTTCTGGAGGTCGTGGATCATCACAAGATCGGCGACATCCAGACTTCAAGTCCCATATTCTTCCACAACGAGCCCGTCGGCAGCACCGCGACGATAATCTCAGCGATGTACGACCAGTATAAGGTCCCCATCACCAAGGAGATGGCCGGCGTGATGATCTCTGCCATCCTGTCCGATACCGTCCTCTTCAAGTCCCCCACCTGCACCGATAAGGACAAAGCCCAGGTGGAGAAGCTCGCCAAGATCGTCGGGGAGGACTACCAGCAGTACGGGATCGCGATGCTCACCGCCAAGAGCGACATATCTTCCAAGACAGCCCGAGATATAGTCAAGGGCGACTACAAGCACTTCGACTTCGCCGGGACGAAGGCCGGGATCGGCCAGATCGAGGTGATGGACCTATCGGTTCTCGCTCCGCGGAAGAAGGAGATCCTGGAGGATATGGAGAAGGTGAGGAAGGAGGAGGGTCTAAGCTTCGTTCTGATCATGCTCACCGACGTCATGAAGGAGGCGAGCGATCTCCTCTTTGTTGGAAGCCCCGCCGATAAGTTCGAGAAGGCCTTCGAAGGCAAGATGGAGAACAACTCCATCTACAAGAAGGGCGTCCTATCGAGGAAGAAGCAGGTCATACCGCCCCTGGAAGCCGCCTTCAAGTGAGGCGGCCCCTACTTTTTTATATTCATCATCTGCTGGGATATGCCCGCCCTCCTCTCATCCTCACCAGGGGCTTTGATAGGTGCCTGCGGGCGCACGGCGGGACCTCGTAGAACCCCGGAGAGATCTCTCTACGGAGGGGGATACTGACCTTCCCCCCGGCCAGGGTCTTGCACCTCCTGCACCGGTACCCCTGGCCCCGACCGGCGGACTTCATCCTCCGGCGGCAGGCGGGGCAGAGGGGCGCCTCCTCCACCGACCCCTCGGCGAGGGATAAGACCTCCATCTTCTCGAGGTTGAGGGTTCCCCTCTTGACGGCGCCGTAGACCTCGATGAGATCTCCAGGGGAGAGGGATCTCACCAGATCCCTGAAGTTCTTCGTCGGCTCGAAGGCGGCGCATCGGATGGAGGCGTCCGCACCCTCGTCCCGGAGGGAGAAGAAGACGTGGCCTCCTTCGATCGCCGAAGGCGCCTGCGAGACCTCCCCCCGGAGGCGGTAGCTTCTATCCTCGACGACGCCGGCGATCTCGCCCCGGCATATGTGGGCGTCGGTCCCCTGGTTCGTCCTGTAGATCACCATCCTCTCGAAGGGCTCGCTCCGGATCACCCCCAGGGCCTCCCTGAGGGCATCCGGGTCCTCTCCCCGGATCCCGAAGAGGACCGGGTCTTTCGAACGGGGGGCGAAGACGATCTTCTCGTTCTGGCGGTCGACGGTATCCCAGGTCCTCGGGTAGGTCAGCTCGTCGGCCTTCCATACCGACTCCCCGTCGATCTCCCGGGGGGTCCCCCACCTCTTCACCTCCCTATAGGCGAGGAGTTCATAGGTCTCGTCGGGGAAATATGCGCCGATGGCGGCGAGGGCCCCCACGAGCCCCTGACGGTTCTTGAAGGACCGGGACCAGAGGCCGAGCCCCTCGATGATCTCCAAGGCCTCCCCGACCTCCAGGATCTCATGAAGCGCCCTTTGGTAGAAGCGGTAGAGCTCCGGCGGCGTCTCTTCAGCCACCACGAGCCCCGGGTTGGTCTTCGGTCCCGAGAAGTCGGAGAGCTCCAGAAGGGTGGCGAGAGCGACCTCTTTGGCCTCATTCGGCAGCTCCGTATCGAGGGAGAAGGCGATGGCGGCGTTTCCCCTCGTCTTGAACTCGACGGAGGGGTTGAGCCTGACGAGCTTTGGGAGGCCCACGATCTCGCCGATCTCTCTGAGCCTCTCCATCATCACGGCGGCCAGGTAAGTGGTGCAGAGCCCCTCCTGCGAATCGGTATCGTCTATCCCTATCGTTATCATCGTGGTGAACCTTTAAATAACGGCTTAGCTGAAACATGTATAATGATGAATAAGGAGTTTCTGACCGATCGGGTCGCAGATCTTCTGGCTAGATCTGGATTTTCGGTCTCTGACCGGTGTTACGTCAGGCCCAGAAGCTTCGATCTGGCGGCGAGGCGAGGCGGCATCCTCCTTATTCTGAAGATCCTCTCCAACATCGACGGCCTCAACGAGAAGACCGCGGTAGAGATCCGCCGCCTCGCTAAATACCTTTCGGGAAACCCGCTTTTGATCGGGGAGAAGACGAGGGATCACGGCCTCGAAGGTGGTGTCGTCTACTTCAGATATGGAGTTCCCACCGTCAGCCTTCACACCCTCGCTGATTGGATCGTGGAGGATATCCCTCCCCTCGTCTACGCCGCCCACGGCGGCCTGTACGTCAAGATCGACGGCGGACTACTGAGAAAGCTCCGCCTGGAGAGCGGGATATCCCTGGGTGCCCTCGCCTCGGAGCTCTCCGTATCTCGCAGGACGGTCAGCAAGTATGAGATAGAGAGCATGGACACCACCATCGAAGTCGCCCTGAGGCTTGAGGAGCTCTTCGGCCAGGAGCTGATAAAGCCCGTCGAGATCCTGGAGCAGAAGGGCTCCGTGGCGGGAGAGCAGTGTTTGATCGACGACAAGGTTCTCAGCCACCTCGCCCAGATCGGCTTTGAAGTCTTCCCCACGGTCCAGTCCCCCTTCAACGCCATCACCCAGAACGAGGCGCTGGTGGTCCTGACGGCGGTCGGGAAGCTCTCGCCCACCATGATGAAGAAGGCGAGGCTGATGAGCAGCCTCTCGATAATCACCAAGACCCGGTCGGCGGTGATCGTCGACGGCGAGACGAAGGTCGAGCGGGTAGAGGAGACGGCGGTCATCGAGACGAGAGAGCTCGAGCTGATCGACAAGACGAGCGAGTTCGCAGACCTCATGTCGGAGAAGCAGGATCGATGATCCATTATTCCATGGAGTCCGCTCCTCGATCTCAAGGTGCTTCTCTTCGGAGGAGCTTTTCATGAGATCAAGTCTGCCCGAGCGGCTTAAGGCGTCGGGAAAGGTCTTCGTGGTGGCGGTGGGAGGAGATAGCGGCTCGGGAAAGACGACCCTCTCCCGGGGGATCAGAAGGCTCCTGGGCGAGGAGCTCGTCTCGACCTTCAGCATGGACGATTACCACAGCCTCGACCGGGTGGCTAGGAAGGTTCTGGGGATCACGCCCCTCAACCCCGAGGCGAACCGCCTCGACCTTCTCGCCGATCACCTCGCGGCCCTGCGGCGGGGTGAGCAGATCGATAAGCCGGTATACGACCACTCCGATGGTACGATCAAAGGGCCCGTCCCCTTCAGATCGGCACCCGTCCTCATCGTGGAGGGGCTCCACCCGTTTTACACCCCAGAGCTGCGTCGGGAGGTCGACCTGGGGATCTTCGTCGACCCGAGCCGCTCCGTAAAGCGCCGGTGGAAGATCAAGAGGGACTGTGTCGATCGAAACTACGAGCGGGAAGCTGTGATGAGGGAGATCCTGGAGCGCGAGCCCGACTACAAGCTCTACGTCGACGTCCAGAAGATATACGCCGAGGCGGTCGTCAAGATCGAGGAGTCGAGGCTTCCGGCGCCCCTTACGGGAGAGGCCCCCAGCGACAGGTACTCGGTGAGGCTTATCCAGGAGGCGATGGACTCTGAGCCTTCGCAGGTGGAGCTTAAGATCGACCTTTCGGCTATCTATCGTGAGGCGGAAGAGGAGTTCTCCATCGCATATCAGCGGGACGACTACTACGGCAGGAGGGTCTCCGTCCTCACCATCGACGGCGAGCTTCCCAGCTCCATGATAGAGGGGCTGGAGGAGAAGCTCTCCGCCCTCATGGGTTCCGGCACCCCGATCTGTGACCGATCCGGAGGCGGAGTCGTCACCTCCACCGGCATGGTCCAGATCCTGTTATTATGGAGGCTCCTGGAGAGGCTCGAGCGCCACCTCTTAAGCGCGGGGGTTCGGTAGGGAGGATTTTGCTGAAATTGAAGAGGGCATACGCTCCGCCGTCGGAGGATGATGGATTTCGGATCCTCGTCGACAGGATATGGCCGAGGGGGATGAAGAGAGACCAGATCCGGATAGATCTCTGGCTCAAGGAGGTGGCTCCGAGCGACGAGCTGAGGAGTTGGTTTGCCCATGATCCGGGGAGATGGGCCGAGTTCAAAGAGAGGTACCACAGTGAGCTGGCATCGAAAGGTGATCTCGTCGGCATTATATCGGAGAAGATCTCGTCGGGGGACGTAACCCTCGTCTTTGGAGCGAAGGACGAGAGGCTCAACAACGCTGTGGCTCTGAAGGAATATCTTCTCCGAGAATCCTGACCGACCTTTATCAGTCGATCCTCTTGAACCTCTCCCCTCTGACGCCGCAGACGGGGCACTTCTCCGGCGGGGCCCTCTCGGCGGTCATCCCGCAGACAGAACAGACGTAGTAGGGGCTGCTCTCCACCCCCCGGGACTCCAGGTTCTCCATCATATCGTGGTAGAGACGGGCGTGGATCTCCTCGACGTCGCTTGCGTACCTGAACGTCCTCTCGGCGGCCTTATCCCCCTCGGACTGGGCGGCCTCGATCATCCCGGGGTACATCTCCTTGAACTCGTGGGTCTCTCCTGCGATCGCCTCCCG
>CP086218.1:924647-930305 GCA_020844795.1 Methanothrix sp.
AGCTTGGACTTGGCGATGTACTTGATCAGGTCGGGGGCGAGCCTCGTCCTCCTCTGGATGGCGGCGGAGGCGTCCTCGATGGATTCGCCCTGCTTGATGAGAGCCCCGATCTCCTCGATCGCCTCTTCGTCGACGACGTAGTACTCGTCGATGTCCTTTCGGTGGCCCCAGACGTCTCCCTCCAGGAGGTCGATCCCCTGCATATCGAGGAAGAGCTTGATCGCCTTGGACATAGTCTTGTGGTACGACGGAGGCACCTGGACGGCCCGAAGCCTCGGGCAGCTCCTCATCAGGTCGAGGAAGTCGACGTTTGACGGCCTGAAGGCCAGGTGGACTATCCTCTCGTTGGGGCTCAGCTCCGATATCTCATCTTTTGAACTGACAACTCTAATTCTCATGTTTTTTCACCTCAACAATTAATCGAATGTTAATCTACATATTAATAGTTAATTGTGTTGTATACTAACGTCCATATCGACCGGCTGATCCATGGCGACGCGATGCAGTCTCCTCTTGTGGCAGGATTTCTGGCAGGAGGAGATCTCCATAGCCGTCCTAAAAAGTGGCATCATATCGGCGCGATCCTCCGAGATAAAAAAACGGGACGGGCTGAATCACTTCCAAAATGCCTTTTCTCGACGCCCTGGACGGGGATATAAAATTAGGATGTGGAGGAGGGCGTCGGTTTTGTGGCCAGGGACCGCCTGAGTTTTCAGGCGGTGATCTTGGACCTGGCGATGTACTTGATCAGGTCGGGGGCGAGCCTGGTCTTCCTCTGGATCGCGGCTGCAGCATCCTGGATCGACTCGCCTTCCTTCATCATGGCCCCGATCTCCTCGATCGCCTCTTCGTCGACGACGTAGTACTCGTCGATGTCCTTCCTGTGACCCCAGACGTCCCCCTCCAGAAGGGTGATCCCCTGCATATCGAGGAAGAGCTTGATCGCTTTGGAGAGGGTCTTGTGGTAGGAGGGTGGAACCTGGACGACCCGGAGGCGGGGGCAGCTCTTCATCAGGTCGAGGAAGTCGACGTTGGAGGGCCTGAAGGCGAGGTGGACGTTCCTCTCGTTGGGACCGATGTCCGATATCTCTTCTTTTGAACTGACTACTCTAATCTTCATGGTCTTTCACCTTTACAATTACAAGAATGTAATCAATGTACTTATAGTTACTTGTGATGTATAGTAACGTCCATATTCAGCTTGGCGCGTGATAACAGCTATCATAAAACTTCTGAAGCATGATATCGCAGATCATTCTCTTGATAAAAATGTCTTTTCTCCGCCTCGGTCTTCTGCGGTTAATGGGTGCGATCCGGGCAGGCGCATCAGCCGAAGGAATTTCTCACGCCCCTTCACAATAGGCCTTCTGACCCCCGGACGTCTCCCATCGTATCCCGGATCTAGGGCCGCCTGAGGGTGAGAAGATCCAGGTTGGAAGGTCTGAAGGCGAGACGGACCGTCCTCTCGCCAGACGCCATCGGCGGTCAGTCGGGGAAAAAGATAGAGGATCGGCGGAGGGACGCCACCGCCGATGGAGGGTCAGTATTTCAGACGGCGATCTTGGATTTTGCTATGTATTTTATGAGATCGGGAGCCAGCCTGGTCTTCTTCATGATCTGGTCGGCGGCGTCTTCGATGCTCACCCCTTCCGAGATCATCGACTCGATCTCGTTGATCGTCTCGTCGTTTATCATGAAGTACTCGTCGATGTCCTTTCGGTGGCCCCAGACGTCGCCCTGGAGGAGGTCGATCCCCTGCATCTCCAGGAAGAGCTGGATCGCCCTGGACATGGTCTTGTGGTAGGAAGGCGGGACCTGGATCGCCCGGAGCCGCGGGCATATCTTCATCAGGTTCAGGAAGTCGACGTTTGATGCTCTGAAGGCGAGATGGACTATCCTCTCGTTGGGGTTCAGATCCGGTATCTCATTTTTTGAACTCACAACTCTAACTCTCATAAATCCTCACGAAGGGCGAGATGAAAACAAAATACTAATAGACACTTGTGACTTCCACTACTGTCCAGATCAACGTATCGGAGCGATGACCTCTCCTAACGGAGGCAGGATCCCGACCTGGGGAAGGATCTTCCTGCCCGATGCGCCGAATATTTTGCGGTATTGATCTGGAAGACACCTCCCCCTACTTCGGATAACAATTTATCAAACCTTCGTAACAATCGAAGGGTAATGGCCCGGATCTGTGCCATGCGCCCCTCTCCTATCTCGGGGGCCGATCTCAAAGAAAGTTGACACCCCTGCGGTGCGGTTCCAACGACGGTCTCTCTCGGAGGATGGACACCTCTCTTTCATCGAAGATGCCTCCATCCCGGCGGCGGATCGCACCCCCAGTACCGGATATCGCCGTTTGGAGATCTTCCCCCGCCCCGCCATATTTTTAACCGTTGATCGAGATTTCCGGAACAACCCTGGGATGAAGGGTGGGTGTTGAGATGGGGATATCAGAGGAATACCGACGCTGCTCGGATGAGACCGCGCCCCCGGAGCTTTGACTGGGTTTTTCTGCTGGGTTTGAGATGATCGACGGCTGGATCCGCAGGAGGTTTTTCTGGTATCTGCGAAGGGAGGTGGTGGTGGAGTGGGGCGCGAGGAGGACCGGACGGTGCAACAGATGCGGAAGGTGCTGTCGGGGGTGCCCCGCTTTTGATGCAAAAGGGATGCTCTGCCGGATATATCCGCTCCGTCCCGAGATCTGCAAGGCCTTCCCTCTCGTCCCCAAGGATATAGCAGAGATTGAGGGTTGCGGATATGAGTTTCGGCCTTGAGGTCGCGACGATCCCCGGGGAGAGTCAGACCTTCGATCTCTCCTGAAACGCCTCGCCTTCCACCAGCGTAATCGAGGCCTGAGGCATGGGTGGGGCGGATAACCTTCGTCCTCTGAAGTCCGCCGGATGACCCCCAGGAGATCTCGGCTCCGATACCTCCTCGCCCCTTTCCCACCAGGTTTAAATAACTTATAATAATCTCTTCTCGGAGAAACGCTCCGGGCTGGTAATCCTTATGAACATAGACGAGATAGAGAGGTGGGTCCTCAGCGCTGATCGGCGTCTTTTATTGATGAGGGCGATCCGACATTCCAGGGTGGTCAAAGCTTCAGAAGTAGCTCGAAGGACGGATCGATCGATCCAGAATATAAGCCGTGCGATAAAGGAGTGCGAAGAGCTGGAACTGGTGGAGTGCATAACCCCCGAGAAGCATACATGGAAGAAGTACATGCTCACCGACCAGGGGCATCACGTTTTGAGAGAACTAGAAAAACACAAGATGATCTGAATTAGATGGAAGGTTGATCTCATGGGAAAAGTAAGGATAACTGAAACGGTCTTCAGAGATGCTCATCAATCACTTCTTGCCACCAGAATGAGAACGAGAGATATGCTCCCGATAGCAGAGAAGCTCGACGAGGTGGGATTCTTCTCCATGGAGGTCTGGGGTGGGGCCACCTTCGACTCCTGCATCAGGTACCTCAACGAAGATCCCTGGGAGAGGCTGCGGGCCCTGAAGCTCGCCATGCCCAACACCCCCCTCCAGATGCTCCTCCGGGGGCAGAACCTGGTAGGATACCGCCATTACGCCGACGACCTGGTGGTGAAGTTCGTCGAGAGGGCGGCGAAGAACGGGGTAGACATATTCAGGATCTTCGACGCCGTCAACGACATCCGGAACATGACCGTCGCCATCAAGGCAGCCAAGGATATGGACGCCCACGTCCAGGGCTGCGTCTGCTACACCACAAGCCCGGTCCATTCCATAGGGCAGTTCACCAAGATGGCGGTGGAGCTCGCCGACCTTGGCTGCGACTCCCTCTGCATCAAGGACATGGCCGGCCTCATCCTCCCCCACGACGCCTACGATCTCGTCGCGTCGATGAAAGAGGAGACCTCCATCCCCGTCGATCTCCACTCCCATTGCACCAGCGGGATGGCTCCCATGAGCTTCCTCTTCGGCTGCGAGGCGGGGGTGGACATCCTCGACACCGCCATATCCCCCCTCGGCTGGGGAACCTCTCACCCCCCCACTGAGTCGATGGTCGCTGCCCTGGAGGGGACCCCCTACGAGACCGGCCTCGACCTGAAGCTCCTGACGGAGATCAAGAGGTACTTCGAGAAGCTGATGGAGGTCTATGCCCCCCTCTTCAACCCCATCTCTGCCAGGGTCGATACCAACGTCCTCGTCTACCAGGTCCCGGGCGGGATGCTCTCAAACCTCGTCTCCCAGCTCGTCGAGCAGAAGGCCCTCGACAAGTACGAAGAGGTCCTCGCCGAGATCCCCAGGGTCAGGGAGGATCTGGGGTATCCGCCCCTGGTCACCCCCACCAGCCAGATCGTAGGAAGCCAGGCGGTCCTCAACGTCCTCACCGGCGAGAGGTACAAGGCCGTCCCCAAGGAGGTGAAGGATTACGTCAAGGGGCTCTACGGCCGGTCTCCAGGGGAGATCAACCCCAAGATCAAGGCCGAGATCCTGGAGGACGAGGAGTCCATCGACGTCAGGCCCGCAGACCTCCTCGCCCCCGAGTACGATAAGATGAAGGCCGAGGCGGAAGGAAAGGGGCTCGTCAGGACGGAGGAGGACGTCCTCACCTACGCCCTGTATCCCCAGGTGGCGGAGAAGTTCCTCAAGGGGGAGGCGAAGGAGGAGGTCCTCAAGAAGGCGGCCTCTGCAGATCTCCAGACTGGGGCCATAGGCGGAAAGCCGGCGGCCTTCAACGTCGAGGTGGACGGCGAGGCGTACCTCGTCAAGGTTGCCCCGGCGGGGATCTCCGTCGAGGCGGCGGAGCCGAAGGCGCCCAAGGACGGCGTGACGGTCCCTATGCAGGGGGTCATCATCCGCTACCTGGTCAAGAAGGGGGACAAGGTCTCCAAGGGGGATGCCGTCGCCGTCCTCGAGGCGATGAAGATGGAGAACAACGTCTCCGCCAACAAGGACGGGGTCGTCGAGGAGATCTACGCCGAGGTGGGAGCGACGGTCTCCCCGGGCGACATATTGATGTCCATCGACTGAAGATCGTCTCCCAAATCCCAGGGGAAGTAAAAAAGGGAAGGAAAAAGGGAAGGATCTGCGGATGTCGGTCAAAAGGGAACAGGTGCTCATCGAGGCGCTCCCATACCTGCGGGAGTTCTGCGACTCGATCATGGTGATAAAGATAGGCGGGTCGATCA
Organism: Methanothrix sp.; assembly: GCA_020844795.1. GTDB lineage: Archaea > Halobacteriota > Methanosarcinia > Methanotrichales > Methanotrichaceae > Methanocrinis. Next base: position 929,825 of record CP086218.1, read on the forward strand.
TGTCCGATAAGGAGGTTCTGGACACTTTCGTCCAGGACCTCGTCCTCCTCCGGTACGTCGGGATCCATCCCGTCGTCGTCCACGGTGGCGGCCCCGAAATCTCCGAGAAGATGGCCCGGTTCGGCAAGAAGTCCGTCTTCGTTGGGGGGCTGCGGGTGACCGACGAGGAGACCCTGGAGATCGCGAGGATGGTCCTCCTCGGAAACATCAACTCCAGCCTCGTCACCCTCATCGGAAAGCACGGCGGCAAGGGGATCGGCCTCTCCGGCAAAGACGGCCAGCTGATTGTGGCAAGGAAGAAGGCGCCGATCGTCGTCGACGGGGAGGAGCTGCCCATCGACCTCGGATGGGTCGGCGAAGTCGTGAGGGTCAATCCCGAGATCCTCCTCATCACCGCCGGGAAGGGGTACATCCCGGTCATATCGCCGATAGCCGTCGACGGCGAGGGAAACAACCTGAACGTCAACGCCGACACCGCCGC
>CP086218.1:930405-937166 GCA_020844795.1 Methanothrix sp.
ACCCCTTTATGACCCTCTTTTTGGCCTGGTTTCCCTCTAACCCCGTCGTCATACTCTCTTTTGCGTTTGCGACCTCGTCTCAAGCTCGGCGGAGTATGGGCATTCTCATATTTGGCTAGTCGAGCTTCAAGCTTCGCTATCAGTTCTTTGAGAAACTCATTCTCACGCCTTAATCGCTCATTCTCAGCTTTAAGTTGCTTGATTATATCTTCTTCGTGCATACTCCCAAATAGCAGGTATCGTGAAAGAATTATATAATTTTTCTGGTCGAGGTGGATTCTAGGTCAATTCGCATGAATCGAGGTAGGAGCTAAACACATACGTTTTTTCAAAGTTCGCAATTGGAGCAGATTAAATGCGATAGCAGTGAATATCATTTTGACATGGACCCTAGCAATGGTTGTGACCATGACATGCGCAGCTCTAAACACTCGTTTAATAACGGCGTAATGTCTTTCTCCGGGAGCCCTCTTTTTTGCGATCCGTTGATTTCTCATCTCATCCTGAATGCTCAATGGATGGCCTCGTGTACTCCGGTCCATAGTTGCTGAGTAGCCTTTTGCCTCTACTCCAAAATACCCTTTATCACGATATACAACTTCTCCTTCTTCGGATAGATCTACCCGACTATCATGTAGTGACGCTGTTGTTGTTTCCAGATCTCTTATGAGGCCGAATTCTCTGTCGACTTTGGAATGAAGCTTATATCCAAACGACGATTTGGTACCCTTCTTTGTCCACGTGCCTTCCCTACTTCTTCTCGTTTTTGCTTCATCTCCGCGAGGCTTGTCCGATCTGGCGTGTCCTGGATCTGCGGTGATGAACGTTGCATCCTGGATGCTTCCATTCCTGACTACTAAACCGAAGGCATCGAGCTGGCGATTGATTTCTTCCCACAAAAGGTCATATTTTGCGGTTTTAATTAGCCGCTCCTTGAATAGCCAGATGGTGGATGAGTCGGGTGCCTTCTCAGGAAATCCTAGAAAATTCATGAAAGATATCTTATCGGAAATTTCTCGTTCAAGCGCCTTATCCGTCAACCCATACCATTGACCTAAAACAAGGACCTTGATCATCAGGACCTCGTCGTAATTGGGTCGACCTCCCTTTTCGCTCTTATTATCGTACATATCGGATAAAATCGGGCGAAATCTCTCCCAGTCTAATAAACAACCAATATCAGCTAATGGATCTCCAATCTTCTCCATCGATTCGTACTTCTTTCGTAAGGCAAACGTGATCAAAGAATCCATAAACTAATTATAGTATCAATAGTATATAAACATTGCGATGCTTGGGTTATTCGAAATCCTCTCTTCATGTTTTTGCTCCATTCATCTAATTTAGTTCGAGACCTAAGCTACGATGGCGAGTTAGGTGCAATTAAGCATAATCCTAAAATAATTCGAATTATATTGGTAACCTAACCCAGCCAGGCATAATGCTTCGCAATGACCCTTGGAGTCTTCTATTGCTTCGCCAATCCTCGCCATTGCTAGATTTTTCTCTAAATATCTAACATATTTAGGGATGATTTCTTCTCTACCTAATCTGGTAACCACTTTATGCAGCAGCTCTTAAATGAAACGCTGAGGCGATTAGGCTGAACGCGGAAGCTGTCTCGCGCAGCGGATATTCGAGCTGCTTGCCTGAAGCAGAGGTAAAATAATGAAGACGATCGGGAACGTAAGCTTTGTTGCTATGATGGCGGGGCTCTTACTTTTGGGGATCTCTGCCATGGCCGAGGATGACGGCTTCACCGCCGACGACGCCAAGAATTTTTTGCAGATGATGATGGGATCGAGCTTTGGTGACGTGGCGATCGCAGGAGATGTGGTCACCTATTACAACCCCGACGGCACGGTTCGATGCCGGTGTGAATACGAGTTTGTGGGCAGGGAGGCCGTGACTTTTGGAGGAGAGGAGTTCGATTGGTACAAGTTCGAGCTTAAATCAGGGGACGAGGCCTGTTCTGAGTACAGGTATCTGATCGCCACTGGGGTGCACTCGGAAGGCGACGAGGGGATGGTTCACTGGCACATGAGGTACGGGAACACCAGCTTCGATGACCTGATCAACAACCCAGGATATGTGATGTGGTACCCCACTTTGGCTGAAGGGGAAATCACCGCGGAGGAGTTGGCTGAAAGTTATGCAGAAGGCGCGCCGATGATGGGCGCCATGATGAAAGCGGCGCGAGAGTCTCTCATCACCCTCGACGCCTGGAACGGAACCTGGGCGAACCCTGGAATGATGCTCGACGATCCAGCCATGGACCTGGTCTACGAAGCCATGGCCGATGCCGCAAATTCGGCATAGGAACTGGAATAGATCCAGATATAATCCGAAGCTTGGAATCAAGTTGGGGGCGCACCCAGCTAGGGTGCGCCGTCGCCTTTGTGCTTTGATTCCAATGCCAGAGATCTGGCGAGTTTCTTTTTAGATTCGTGCATATTTCGAAACAAACCGTCCAGAAAAAACACAGCGTGAACCTCATGAAACATGCTTTAAAGAAAAAGACTGGAATCATGCGCCTGCTGGAGATCGCGGGGGAGAAGAAAGGCCTCTTGATTTGTTCGGGCATCCTTTCCATGGCTAGCGCCATCTTCATGCTGATTCCCTACGTCTCTGTCTATTATATCCTCGCCGAGCTGCTGAGCCATGCAGCGGACCTCTCTTCCGTTGACGGCCCGCTGATGGTACGCTGGGGATGGATTGCCCTCGGGAGCATGATCGCAGGCCTGATCACCATGTATCTCGGAAGCATGGCTTCCCACATAGCCGCTTTCCGCATCCTGTACGGCCTGCGGGTGCAGCTTGCGGAGCACATCGGCAGGCTCCCCCTAGGGTACCTGAACCAAACCTCGATTGGCGCAGTGAAGAAGACTCTTGAGCAGAATGTGGAGAAGATCGAGAAGTTCATCGCCCACCAGATCCCGGACATGTTCAATGCCCTCGCCACCGTGGTGGTGATGTTTGCCGTCCTTTTCTATCTGAACTTCTGGATGGCTCTGGTCTGCCTTGCAGCAATCGTCCTGGGATTCGGAATCCAGACATCCATGTGGGTGGGAGAGCAGGCCAAGGAGAACGTGAAGCTCTACTATGACGCTCTAGAGGAGATCAATGCCTCCGCCGTCCAGTACGTCCAGGGGATGCCTGCGGTCAAGGTCTTCGGGCAGACGGTGCATTCGTTCCGCTGTTTCTACGACGATATGATTCGCTACCGCGACCTATGCATCCGGTTTTCGGACAGCTTCCAGAATGGGTTTGCCCTTTTCAAGACCATACTGGCCTCGCTTCTGAGCTTCATCCTTCCGGTAGGAGTCCTCCTCCTGAGCCAGAACCCGAACAGCATGGCATTCGCCCTCGTCCTGATGTTCTTCATCGTGCTGGGGCCCGGAACGGCTACACCTCTTTACAGGTTCCTCTACCTCTCCTCAAGCTTGCGGGATATCTCCGAAGGAGTGGACCGCATCGATGCGGTCTTCTCTGAACCGGCGGTGCCGGAGCCGCAGCACCCAAAAAAGCCGGAGACATACTCGGTCCAGTTCGACGGAGTCTCCTTCTCCTACGATACAACCGGAACATCCGCACGTATTGAGGCTCTCTCCGGGATCAGCTTCACGGCCGAGCAGGGAAAGGTAACAGCCCTCGTCGGGCCGTCTGGGTCAGGGAAGACCACGATTGCCAACCTGATCCCCCGTTTCTGGGATGTGAGAGGGGGGGCGGTCCGAATAGGAGGCGTCGATGTGCGCCAGATGCGGACGGAGGATCTCATGGATACGGTCTCCTTTGTGTTTCAGGATACGTTCCTGTTCTTTGATACGCTGTATGAGAACATCCGGGTCGGAAAGCCGGGGGCAAGCCGAGAAGAGGTCTACGCTGCAGCCAGAGCCGCCCAGTGCCATGACTTCATCGAGAGGCTGCCCCAGGGCTACGATACGCTGATCGGAGAAGGAGGTGTCTACCTCTCTGGAGGAGAGGTGCAGCGCGTATCCGTGGCCAGAGCAATTCTGAAAGGCGCTCCTGTGCTGGTCCTGGACGAGGCGACAGCCTTTGCCGATCCCGAGAACGAATATAAGATGCAAATGGCCTTGAAAGAGCTGGTGAAGGAGAAGACTGTCATCGTCATCGCCCACCGCCTCTCTTCCATCCGGGAAGCCGACCAGATCCTTGTGCTCCAGGAAGGACGCATTGCGGAGCGGGGAGTCCATGCGGAGCTGCTCGATAAAGGGGGCGTGTACAGGAGGATGTGGAACGCATACACGGATGCGGCTTCATGGGTCATCGAGAAGGGGGTGCCGGCCTGATGGGCGTTCTTTCAGATATAACGGCAGGAGAGCCCAGAAAGCTGGTCCGGCCGGTCTTTTTCACTGTGCTCTCCGATCTCATCAATATCGTTCCCTTCGTGCTGGTGATAGCGGCGGTAGGCATGATCTTTGAGCCGTTCATTCATCCTGGCACTCCTATGAACCTCGACGGCCTCTGGCGGGTCAGCGCAGCACTGCTGCTCTACATGGTCGTCATCTTCGCAGGAGAGGTCGGGGCGTATCGGGCCTCTTATCGAGCGGCCTACGCAGTTGCGGCGGAGGGCAGGGCAAACCTCGCCGAGCACCTGAGGCGGCTGCCTCTCGGCTACCTGACCCGCCGGGACCCAGGTGACCTGGCAAACATGATGATGGGGGACTTCACCCAGATCGAGCAATCGCTTTCCCATAACCTGCCTCAGCTCATCGGGGCTCTGATTCTGCCCATATTTGCCCTGGTCGGGCTGGCGTTCCTGGACTGGCGCATGGCCGTGGCCATGTTCATCGCGCTGCCGATGGCCGTCCTGATAGTCCTCGCCTCGTCCGGAGTACAGCGTTCGCTGGGCTCCAGGCACATCCGGGCGAAGATCAATGCGGCCAGCCGGCTGCAGGAGTACCTGAACGGCATTCGGGTAATCAAGGCCTACAACCTCTCAGGAAGCCGGTTCGTCCGCCTGGAGAAATCGTTTCGGGAGTTGATGAGAGAGAGCATCCGGTTTGAGGGTCTGATTGGGCCGGTCGTCCTGCTGGCAGTGGCGTCGGTGCGGGTAGGGTTGACGGTGCTGGTGCTCGTCGGCGTCTACCTTCTCCTTGGAGGGACGCTGGACATTTTGACGTTCGTCATCTTCCTGGTCATCGGGTCGCGAGTCTTTGACCCTCTGACCATGGCGCTGATCAATTTCCCCGAGCTCCAGTATCATGCCCTGGCTGGGGAGCGAATTCTCGCCCTCAGAAGGGAGCCCATCATGCAGGGACAGCAGCATCCACCCGAGAAGCATGACATCGAGTTTGCATCGGTCACTTTCGGATACGGGTCCGATGCGGTGCTCCACGACGTCTCGCTGAAGATGCCTGAGGGGTCGATGACCGCCCTGGTCGGACCGTCGGGGAGTGGAAAGAGCACCATCCTCAAGCTTGTTGCCCGGTTCTATGATCCTCAGTCGGGCAGGATTGTCTTCGGCGGAGAGGATATCAGGAATATGGATCCCGAAGCGCTGCTCGAGAGGATATCGATGGTGTTTCAGGACGTCTACCTCTTTAAGGATACCATCGGAAACAACATACGTTTCGGCCGGGAGGGAGCGACTTTTGCGGAGGTGGAGGGCGCAGCCCGAAAAGCCTGCTGTCACGAGTTTATCATGAAGTTGCCGATGGGCTATGATACTCCGGTTGGTGAAGGAGGCTCCACGCTCTCAGGGGGCGAGAAACAGAGGATCTCCATCGCCAGGGCTATTCTAAAGGACGCCCCTGTGGTGCTGCTGGACGAAGCGACGGCGTTTCTTGACCCAGAGAACGAAATCGAGGTTCAGAAGGCGATCTCGGCCCTGATCCACGGCAGGACGATCGCAATTATCGCCCACCGCCTCAAAACCGTCCGTAGGGCAGACAACATCATTGTCCTGGACGGTGGGCGGATCGTCGAGCAGGGCAGTCACGACGAACTGCTGGCCAAAAACGGCCTGTATGCCAGGCTCTGGAAGCTGCAGCAGGAGGCGCAGGGGTGGAGCATTGCTGCTTGAGCCAGGACGGAAAACAGGCATTGCCCCCTTTTTCCATGTAAGCATGGTGGCAGGGTGAGGCAGGGGGCTAGCCGCGCTGCCATCCTTTGACTTCACGATCTCAGCAAGGACGACGACTGCGGAGGCGACCTCGATCTCTGGGATCAAGGGAAGGATATCGAGAGAACAAACTCGCTTATTACCTCGATTCTGTTAGATTCCTTCCCATAATTCTAATTCATTTAGGGACAACGCTTTCCATACCTAATCTCGTAGTCATTTTGTGCAGCTGCTATTATTTCATGAAACGCTGTGATGACGTGTCTGAACGCGGAAGCGACCTGTGCAGCGGATCTTTGAGCAGCTCGCGGTAAGTAGAGGTGGAATGATGAAGACGATTAGGGCAGTATGCGTTGTTGTGATGATGGCGGGGCTCTTACTTTTTGGTGTCTCTGGCATGGATGATGCCGCAAACTCGGAGGAGGTCCCGGAAAAGATCCAGATATACGATGCCCAGGGCGAGCTGATAAGCTTGTCCGTGGAAGAGGCGGCAAAAGAAGCTCATGGAGATGACTGTCTCTGCGCGGCAGTGGCCGCCAGGGTCACCCAAGTTGCCATCAGAGAGCTCTTCGGCGAGGAGATCCCGACCCAGGGGATGCTCAAAGTCGTTTATCATCACCCGGGGCATGGAATGAGAGATTGCTTCGAGCATATCCTCACGGCGGAGTCTGTCGAT
>CP086218.1:937266-945359 GCA_020844795.1 Methanothrix sp.
ATAAGCTTGGATTGCTTGGGGAGGAAAAGAAAGAACAGCCCTGCGAAGACATGTGGTTTGACAGACCATGATTGGTCGTTTAGGGAGCTGTTGACTTATCAGTATCATAAAATATCAACCAATTGAGGGCGCAGTGCCCAAGCCCCCCATACTGGCGAGCATCATGCCCGCCAATTCATTGGCGGGTAGTTGACGAGGTGATTGAACCGGAGTATCCTTCTTCTGGAGGAGATCGTCAGCCCCCCGATCGGTTCCGGCTCCCCCCCTCCATGAACTTCACCATCCTGTACAGCGCCCAGTTGACGGGCGTTGGGACACCAGTCTCCTCCCCCAGGCGGACGACGGCGCCGCTGAGGGCATCGATCTCCGTCGGCTTCCCCGCCCGGATATCCTGGAGGGTCGACGACTCGTGGCCCGCCGTGGGGGGGAGAAGCTTTTCGTAGAAGACGGCGGTGTACTCTTCGGGGGCAGACCAGTGGGTCTCGTACCTCGCCGCCTCCATCACCGAGAAGATCTCTTTGATCACCGCCTCCATCATCTCCCTTGAGGAGGCATCCTGGCCGAGGACGCCGTAGGGGACGCCGAAGATGGCGCCGAGGGGATTTAGAGCGCAGTTGTAGAGGATCTTAGCCCAGAGGTCCTTTCCGACGTCCGTAACGACTTCGGCGGGGATGCCGCCTCGGCAGATCGCCCCGGCGAGGGGGACCATCGGCGCTAGGTCGGAGCCGAAGAGGCTTCCCAGGTGGATCGAGTCGGCGTGGACGGTGACCTCGACGGCGTTCTTTGCCGTCATCTTGAACCCGGTGATGACCCGGGCGCTGTAGATCCGATCCATCGGAAAATGTTCATTGAAGATCTCGGCGTTCCCCCAGCCGTTCTGGAAGAGGACGATCTTCCCCGCGGGGGCCAGGATCTCGGGGCGGGAGGAGAGGTCCGCGGCGGCGGCCGGGGAGCTGAAGGACTTGGTGCATATGAGGATATAATCGTAGCCGGGACCGCCCTCGATATGTCTATCGCCATCTCGGACCCGTCGCCTTTCGCCCCGGAGAAGCTCATCTGAAGAGGCGAACGCTCCGAACTCCCCGGGCCCGAACTCGACGGAGCCGAAGATCCCGGTCCTCAGAAGGCCGTTCCTCCTCAGGGCCGAGACCGTCCTCTCTCTTGCGATGATATCGACCTCTTCGCCGGAGGAGAGAAGACAGCTTGCAACTCCAAGGCCTACGGCGCCGCCCCCGTAGATCAAAGCCTTCATATCGTAGCTCCGCCAGCCCTCTCTCCTCAGGCTACTTCACCATTTCCCCCGGCGGCTCTTACGCTCCTCTATCCACCCCAGCGGCCTCATCCGCCGCCATCTCTTCCAGGCCATCCCTTCCCACCAGAGGGCAGAGGCCGCCTTCCACCCGGCCCGCCAGGGCGGGGAAGAGAGGAGGAACCGGGTGATGGGCGGGACCGCCTTTATCGGCCATATCCGCAGCCCTCCCTCAACTGACCCGGCGATCTCCTCCCCGGCGAAGCTCGGGACTATCCTCGCCCTCACCGGCGAGAAGGCCTTCAGGGGGGCGAGGGCGGCCGAGATGAGGCCGAAGGCCTCCCCCGTCTCGGCCGGGTCGGGAAGGCCGATCCTCATATCGATGGAGAGGCTCCTGAGTTGAAGGGTCCCCAAGAGGCTCCTCAGGAGGCGGGAGAGGCTTTCAAGAAACCCCTCGGTCCTCAGGACTGCGAGGGCGATTCTGAAGGTGCCCCTCCCCCTCCTGACCTCCCTCTTTTCATCCTCTTCTTCCTCCTCATGCTCTTTCTCTTCGTGCCCTTCTTCCTCTCTTCTCCTCTCTGAGGCCTCTTCCGCCTCCTTCTCCGAGGGCTCCAGCTCGTCGGAGGAGGTGAAGTCTTTATGGAGGCGGCCGAAGAGCCAGCCTATCCTCATCCTGGTCTCTGGCGGGCCCCTGCCCCTGGAGGCCCTTCCCTCCAGGTCGATGGGGACGAGAAGTATAAGGGCCGGAAGAGCAAAAAGGAGGAGCAGGACCAGGGCCGCCGGGCCCAGGATCGCCGGGATGGTCATGGAGGGGCTTCACCCTGGCCTTAATCCACCTTGATCTCCTTTCCCTTTTCCTTCCCCTCCCCTCCTTTCTTCTCCGCAGACTCTTTCTGCTTCCTCTCCTCCCGCTCCTCGATCTCCTTCTTGATCAGCTGGGGGACCTTATCCGCCAGCTGTTCGATGAGGGAGCCGCCCCCCTTCCGGACCGGCTCCACCCGGACGGCGTCCTCCTCGATGACGATGACGGCGATCGGCCTCATCCCGAAGCCTCCTCCGGCGCCGCCCCCCGTTCCTTCGTCCCCCTTGCCCGAACCCGCCCCGACCCCGAAGCCGGCGCCGACGCTCAAAAGGGGTATCACCGTCTTTCCTCCCGCGGTGATCGGCTCGCCGATGACGGTCTTGGTGGCGAGGAGCCTCTCCATCTCTCCGATGGTGGCCTTCAAGAGAGCTTCAATCTCGGTCATATCTGATCACGATATGGGATTGGTCCGGACCGATTAAAAACTTTTTCGAGGAAATGGTGGAAGAGGGGGTGGGAGGGTGGTAAGCTTGAATCCCTCACAATACGCAAAGATCGACCGACCCGGCCCGGCCATCGGGCTGGCGCAAAGGTCATATATCCAAAACGCCCCTAAAATTATGGCGATGACTGAAAGGATGATGATCAGCCACCGCCAGAATAGAGGGGGGTAAGTATGAGAATAAGCTCGATAGTCTCCTTATTTGTGATATTTGGCCTTTTATTTGCGGCCTCTCCAATGATCTGCGGAGCGGATGAAGAGGGCGGGATCGCCGCCACCGGCGAGTTTGAGATCCTGGCCGGGTCCGGCGTCAGTCTGGCGATGGACGACCTGCGGGCCCGGGACGACCGGGTCCAGAAGGCGGACGAGCATCTCGCAGCCCTCGGCTTCAGGCCGGCGATGGAGGATACGGTGGATAACTTCTTCGGGATTAGGCACGCCTACACCGGGGAGCTGGAGGGCGGAGAAGCTGAGCAGAGCTACGAGCTCTACCTCCAGGAGTACTCCAACCCCGACTCGGAGATGACCGCCGCCCTCGGCCGGATCGCCCTTAGAGATTCGGCGGGGACCTATACCAACACCTACACCTTCATCCTGGAGGCCCCGAAGGCCGACGTCTCTTCGATCCGGGAATATTACGTCGGAGGGTCCCCGGGGAAGCTCGAGGTCCTGGAGGCCAATAGCTGGTGGACCTGCATAATAGGGAAGCTGCCCGAGATCGGCGAGGAGTGCGGCGATTCGATCGACAAATGCAGCCCATCGGCCACCTCCATCGTCGGCTACATCGGCTGCGTCGCCACCAACTGCGGCCCCGCCTTCTCCAGCGCCTCGATCTGCTGTAGCTGCGGATGCGCACGATGGTGCAGCTGGGCGTACGGATGCTGCCGGATGTGATCGCCGTGGCTGATCTGGCGGTATAAACGCGATCCGCGCGTTTTACTGCCAGAACGTGCTTTTTTTCCGAACCTGGGACCGCTCGATCCTCGGTCTGGCGTTTAGGGGATCTGAGCCCCAGCGGCCTTGGGGAGGTCTAGGGGGATCGATACGACTCGATCCCCGATCGCCGTCATGGATGCTTTACGCCGACCGCCGGGCCTAGTTAGGTCTAGGCCTTGGAACCTATTATTTTTAGGGAATATTATATGCCATCCTAAAGAATATTGCACGTACCATTCCGATGCCTCGCCGGGCCTGAAGGGCGGTTCTTCCGAGGCTGGCAGGGTGTGAGATATGCGAGGTGAATAGATTTGGTGCGTTGCGCTGGATACTGTCGTCTGGCCCGGTATCGGTTTGAGAGCTACCTGGACCATATGGGGATAGATCTGGAGGGGAGGATCCTGGACGTGGCGTGCGGGCCGGTATCTCTCGCCTGCCTCTACGATGACGTCTGCGGCCACGACAACTCCCCAGCCTTCGTAGAGCACCTGGTCGAACGGGGGGTTCCCGCCCGGCTGGCCGACATAAACGAGCTCGATTATCCGTCGGGAAGCTTCTCTTACGTCGTCTCCTTCAACCCTCCAATGAAGCCCTTTCGGGGGCGGGGCGACACCCGAGCCGGGGTGAGGAGGTTTGTGGAGGAGATGCTCCGTATAGCAAGGGAGAGGGTGATCATCAGGAGCGGCCCCATGATGGACCACCTGCCGCCAGAATGCGACCATCTGGTGGAGAGGAGAGGGCGAAACTACGTGATATATCGAGCCGGAGAAGACTGCTCGAGTTCCCGGGGCGGATCAAGTTTCCCCCTCTGTGAGCCGTCAGACCTGGCCGGAGGGTGTCGATCCTGAAAGCGGGAGGTCATCACCGAGCTACCGCCTCTGCTCCATGGGGCGGCGACTTTGCTCCAACGGCTTTTTAGGTCCCGTCCCTCCAACCTACCTCCTTTAGGGGATATTACTTCTTCACCTAAAGGGTATGTAATCCCATGGGCCGGAGAATGAGTTGATAGGGCTAAACCCTCCCGATGTTCCTGGAACCGCTCAAAGGTGACCTCCTTTCGCAGATCTCATCGGGGCTGCCATGCATCACAACTCCATCCTCAACGTAATATACGCACGACCGTCTCCGGCCCGATTCCTTTTAACCTCCACCTTCTCCGTCCCGATCGGCGGCTTTGGACCCTCATGCCATCGGAAGGTCCGGCGATCGAGGTGTTAGGATTTGGATCAGGATTCTAACGATCTTCGGGATACCAATTTCTCTACCTAACTCCATCGTTCAGTCGAGATTGGGAAGAAGAGAAGAAGATCGGCGATCATCCGGGGGGCTAGAACTCTCCGGCGGAAGGCTGATCGTTTACAGGGGAGAATCTATGCCAGAGAAGAGGCTGAATCAGATGGAACGGGGCGAGAGGGGCAGGGTCATCGGAATATCCCCCTGTGGATCCCTCCGCCGCAGGCTCATGGATATGGGGATCGTGAGGGGGGCGGAGATCGAGATGGTTCGCCGGGCTCCCCTGGGGGATCCGGTGGAGTTCCTCTTGAGGGGCTACAACCTCACCCTGAGGGGTGGGGAGGCGGCCAACGTCTTGCTGGAGGTCGGCTAGAATGATGGCAGCGGGATCGATATCAAGCGGAGGCCTCCCTCTGGCCTTCCTCATGGAGGGGGAGGAGGGGGACGTCCTGGAGGTGGTGGGGGGCTGCGGCCTCGCCCAGCGGCTCTCCGATATGGGGCTCACCCCTTCGACGAGGGTCAGGGTCATCAAGTCCCACCCCCAGGGCCCCCTCCTCCTCTGGGTCCGAGACGCCAGGGTGGCCCTGGGGAGGTCCGTCGCCATGAAGATCCTGGTCAGGAGGTGGGAGGGGCATTGTTGACCGTCGCCCTGATCGGAAACCCGAACGTCGGAAAGACGGAGCTATTCAACCGGCTGACGGGGATGAAGCAGCAGGTCGGCAACTGGCCCGGGGTGACGGTCGAGAAGAAGACGGGAAAGTTCACCCATCGCGGGGATGAGATGGAGGTCGTCGACCTCCCCGGGACCTACAGCCTCACCGCCCAGGCCGCCGACGAGCTCGTCTCCAGGAGGTTCATCGTGGAGGAGAGGCCGGATGTGGTGGTGAACATCCTCGATGCCACGAGCCTCGAGAGGAACCTCTACCTAACCCTCCTCCTCCTGGAGCTGGAGGCGAACCTCGTCCTGGCCTTGAACAAGTGGGACATGGCCAGAGAGAGGGGGATCGCGATAGACGTCGAGAGGCTCTCGCAGCTCCTGGGGGCGGCGGCGGTCCCCACCGTCGCCACCACCGGTGAGGGTCTCGAGGAGCTGAAAGAGGCGGTAAGCGCAGCGGCGAAGGCCGACCGTAAGAGGAGGCGGCCTATTATCGGATACGGAGATAGGGTGGAGTCCGCCATCGGGGATCTGGAGGAGGCGGTATCTCAAGACCCCATCCTCTCGGAGAGGTATCCGTCCCGGTGGCTCTCCATCAAGCTTCTGGAAGATGACGCCGAGGCTAAGAGGCTGGTGGAGGAGAGCCCCCGCCGGGACGAGATTTTAGGGAGGTTGGAGAGGTATGGACGCTGATCGGGTCGATGGATCTTCCGTAGAAGATATGGCCTCGGCTATCGCCGAGGGGAGATATCAGGCGATCGGAGAGATCCTGGAGGCCGCCGTCGTCAGGGGGGAGAGGAGGTGGACCTATACCGATATCTTCGACCACGTCTTCCTGTCCAGATCCCTGGGCATCCCCATATTTCTCACCCTCCTCTGGGCGGTCTTCGCGTTCACCTTCGCCCTATCAGAGCCCTTGATGATCATAATAGAGGAGATCTTCGGGGCCCTCGGCGAGATCGCTGGGGCCGGGATATCGAACCCCCAGGTCGCCTCCTTCGTCGCCGGGGGGGTCTTTGGAGGCCTCGGCTCCGTTCTGGTATTCGTCCCGCCGATATTCCTCCTCTTCTTCGCCCTCTCGATTCTGGAGGATAGCGGCTACATGGCCCGGGCGGCTTTCGTCATGGACCGGTTGATGCAGAGCCTCGGCCTCCACGGCCGGTCTTTCATACCGATGATGGTCGGCTTCGGATGCAGCGTCCCGGCGATCATGGCCGCCCGGTCGATAGAGGGGGAGAAGGACAGGCTGATCACCACCCTCGTCATCCCCCTCATAAGCTGCGGAGCCAGGCTCCCGGTTTACATCCTCATCGCCGGGGCGATCTTCGGGGCGAGATACGCCGGTACCGCCATCTTCTCCATGTACCTCCTGGGGGTCGCCCTGGCGATAATCATGGCCCTCATATTCCGCAGGACCCTCTTGAAGGGAGAGCCCTCCCCCTTCATTCTGGAGCTTCCCGCCTACGCCGTCCCCAGGGCGAAGACGACGGTCCTTCACATGTGGGCCCGGGGGAAGTGGTTTCTCATCAGGGCCGGGACGATCATCTTCGGTACGGTCGTCATAGTCTGGTTCCTCGCCGCCCATCCCTGGGAGGCGACGGCTGGGGGCGAGATGATCGAGAACTCCTACATAGCGATCATCGGCCACGGTTTGGAGCCCCTGGTCAGACCCTTCGGATGGGACTGGATGGCGGCCGTCGCCCTCCTCTTCGGCCTGCTGGCCAAGGAGGTGGTGGTGGGTACCTACGGGATCCTCCTCGGCGTCGAAGAGGGGGCCCTGGGAGAGTCCCTCGTCGCCCTGGGGCTCTTCACCCCCCTCACCGGGTTCGCCTTCATGGCCTTCGTGCTGATATACGTCCCCTGCATCGCCACCATCGCGACGATCTTCAGGGAGACGAACTCGTATCGCTGGGCGGCCTTCGCCACGGCCTATCTGATAATCCTGGCCTTCGTGGTATCAGGCCTCATCATAGCCATAGGCGGATTGCTCGGGTTTTCGTGAGGTGAGATGATGACGGATTATAGCATCAAGACAGGCAAAGGTCTGGGGATATACGCCTCGGCTCTCGGGGCGATCTCTCTTGTCGTCGGCCTCGTTGAGATCTCCGGCGGATGGGGAGAGATCATCCCCGGGGACCTCTTCGGCGGATTCGTCCTGCTGGTGATAGCGGCGACCTATCTGAACGGGGTCAAGGGAGTCTTCCAAGGGAGATACGAGGGGCTCTCTTTCCTCGTAGGGGGGCTATTCCTCACCGCCGTCTTCGGGATCCTCTATCTGCTGATGATGGGGGCAGAAGGTCTGATGTACCTCCTCGGAGAGGCGCAGGCCCTCCCCGGGATCTTCGACCTGCGCCCCGAGGTCTGGATACTCCTCCTCTCCCTCCCCCTGGCTCGAAGGGTGAGGAGGCTGACGGATGGGATGGCCTGGTGAGGAGGATAGGTGGTTAGGGGGGTGATGAAACGTCTCGACCGCCATGGTGCGGGCTTCGAGGATGGTATGGGGATCGATCTGGGAGAGGGACCTCTTCGGTCTCGGGCGAGACCTCCACCCCATATTTGAATCTCCTCATTTTTTAAAAGATCGGTTCGAGCTGGCCTAGGTTTAAGCAGGCCTTCCTCTCTCGATCTGTGATGGGATACCCCAGGCAGATGACATCTTATTTGCAGAAGCCCTCCCTGAGAGGGCCGCATAATGTCCGAATTTATCAGCCTAGTG
>CP086218.1:945459-968079 GCA_020844795.1 Methanothrix sp.
AGTTGATCGGAAAGAGGATATCCGTCCTCAGGACCGACTTATTCGATAAGCCTGCGCTGATGCGCGAGGGTTGATAGTGTGATATAGAGGGGAAATCATTACTTGGGGGGCGTGGAGGGTCGCGAATACCCCAACCAATATACAACGATCATTATCCTCTCCTCTACGGAACTATTTACATCTTCAACAGCTTTGCGTTTATGGATACTATCACTGTGCTGGCACTCATGAAGATCGCACCAATCGCAGGACTGAGAAGAATGCCGTAGCTGTAGAGTATGCCAGCTGCGAGGGGTATGGCAAATGCGTTGTAGCCAGTTGCCCAGATCAGGTTCTGGAACATCTTAGTGGAAGTTTTCTTTGATAGACGGACTATGCTTGTTACATCCCTTGGGTCGTTTCTAACGAGAACTATTCCCGCGGACTCGACGGCCACATCTGTGCCTGCACCGATCGCAATACCCAGATCAGCCTGTACCAGTGCGGGAGCATCGTTGACGCCATCACCCACCATGGCCACAATATAATTATTCTGAATTTTCTTTATAACTTCTGCCTTCTGATGAGGCAATACCTCTGCGAAAAAATCGTCCAAACCCAGGTCCTTGGCCACCCACTCGGCCACGAACCTGTTATCTCCCGTAAGCATTATGCACTTTATGTTCATCGACTTCAGCTCGTCGATCGCCTCCCTAGATTCATTTCTAATTATATCTGCCAAGGCTACGGCCCCGACAGGCTTGTTTTCTTCCAGCAAGAAAACAACCGTTTTTCCCTGCCGAGCCAATCTATCCAGTTTCTCATCATTGATATCGATCTTGCTTTCCCTCAAATATCCAGGGCTCGCTACCATCCATCTCTTTCCCTGAACCCGACCCTCAATTCCTTTCCCAGGAATTGCTTTGAACTCATGAATATGATCCAGCTCGACACCCTTCTCCCTTGAGCTGCTTAAAATTCCTGCCGCGATGGGATGCTCTGAATTCTCTTCCAAGGATGCAGTCATTCTGAGGATCTCATTTTCATCCAGATCCGCGAGGGGTATTATGTCTGTGACTCCAAATCGCCCTTCCGTCAGAGTTCCAGTCTTATCAAATACGACAGCTTGAAGGTCCTTGCCCTTTTCAAAGGCGGATCTGTCCCGGACCAGCAGACCTGCTTTCGCAGCCAGAGAGGTCGAGACGGCAACCACAAGAGGTACTGCAAGTCCCAGGGCATGAGGGCAAGATATGACCATGACCGTAACAGCCCTCTCGACAGCGAAAGCCGAATCCTCGATAAAGTAAAGCCATGCCACAAAGGTAACAGCGCCGATGCTGAGTGCGATAATCGTAAGCACGCGGGCGGCTCTATCGGCGAGATCCTGGGTCTTTGATTTGCTTTCCTGGGCCTGCCTGACAAGTTCAACAACCTGATTCAGGTACGTCTCGGACCCAATTTTTCTAACCTCAAGAGATATAGATCCTTCACCGTTAATGGATCCTCCTATGACGTCGTCCCCGACTCTTTTCGAAACCGGTTTGGATTCGCCTGTGAGCATCGACTCATTGACGTTCGTCTCTCCTTCAATCACAGCACCATCAACGGGTATCTTCTCACCAGGCTTGACCAGGACTTTGTCTCCAGGTTTTAAGGCATCGACTTTAACATCGAAAGTCTGACCGTCTTTTATCAAATGGGCTTCAGATGGCATTATCTTGACCAGTTCTTCAAGAGCCCTAGAAGCTCCAACGACGGAACGCATCTCGATCCAGTGGCCTAGAAGCATGATGTCTATCAGCGTAGCAAGCTCCCAGAAGAAGTCCATTCCCTCAAGTCCAATGACCACCGCCGAACTGTAAAAATAAGCTGCACTGATGGCTACGGATATCAGAGTCATCATGCCCACGTTATTGTCCTTGATCTCGTAGAAAAAGCCCTTTAGAAAGGGATACCCACCATAGAAATATACGAATGTGGATAACAGAAATAATACAATGGTGTCACCTGTAAACACCAATTCAAACTGAAATATATCCTGGATAAATGGAGATAGCGCGAGGATCGGTACGGTCAAGAACAGACATATAAAAAATCTATTTTTAAAATCTTCTGTATTGTGGCCTTCATGTCTCCCGCGATGTGCCTGATGGGGTTTGCCCGGATGTGTACCCATCTTGTTTAGCTCATGTTCGCTGCCTGCTTCGTTCATCTCTTGGGAGCCATCCATTTTATGTTCCATATCCATCCCTGGCGATTTATATTTCTCGTACTTGTTAGGCTCATACAAATTTCATCTTCATTTAGTAAAAAAAATAATCGAGGATTATGATCTCCTGGCTGGCTTTGACCAGGTCTACATCTCTGAAGCTACTAGTTCCCTTCCAGCCTCCAACCATCCCGGAATCCCGTTCACCACGACCCAGGCATCACGGTCCCCAAAGATCCTCAATACAGATACTGAAAAGACAGAGCTGGCGTCGAAAGTACATACGACGGCGATCTTCTTGTCAGCGGGCACCATTTCCATATCTGGGACTAGCTCTGTGAACGGCACGTTAATCGAGCCTGGGATGTGGGCCTCATCGTAGCCTACGGGTCTAACATCCAGGATTATCAGGCCTTCATCACCAGCGTCGACGGCATCGATCAGTTCCTGCATTTCCATCAAGAACAGCTCGTTATCAATAAGGCTCTTTAAGAAAGCGTCGGCCTTGGTCAAGTATTCGTCTTCTGCCATCTCCTCATTCTCAGCTACCGCCTGGACTGATGCTGCTGCGGCGACGAGTCCCAGTAGGACCAGTGCCAACAAGAACGTCCTCTTCATCTTGTATCACCTCTTCAGTTATTTATCTGTTCGATGATATAAATAACTTGCGGGAGAACAACGAGGCATTATATGACATAAACTTAGGATATATAGCATGGTGTTCGTATTGGTCCATTGCGTCCCGTCCTTCATTGCCGGAGTTTTAATTTTGTTATTATATTTCAAATTTTCTAAAAAGAATCACAGATTTATCAGCTTCGCCATAATCATCTTTGGAATTATCGACCTTATTGGCTACATATACGAAGGACGCATTCGTTTTTTCCCCTTAGATCTCTTCACATTCCATGCCTGGATAGATCTGACGACATTTCTTTTATCGATATACATGTTCGTTAATGGAATAGTATTTCATAAGAGTCATTGCTACTTAGGCCGCGTCATTTCATTGTCAGCTAGAATCGCTCTTATTACGGGGATGATGCTTTTCTTCGGCCTCACTTTCCAGTAGATAGTCGTAGATCATGCCTGCCGTTTCAGCCGTAAGAAGTTTACCCCGCTCGTGGATCTTGGTTATGGGTTCCTCTATGAAAGCTATGACTGAGTTATCGTTATCTACATAGCTATTCGATATGTTGAGACTGATATCATTCTCGTAAGGCGATATTCCGCAGTGCCAGTTCGAAGCTGGGGGGCTAATGCGGCTGAACTAGGGAGAAGAGGATTTACCGCCAGCGGCGATCGATGGAGATTTATGCTCTAGCGACACCATATTCTATTGCTCTCGCGGAGGGGAATGCTGGGTGTCAGGATGAAGCCAAAAAAGAGAGAACGACTTATTGAGGTATTGAAGAAGGGGATCTCCCTAGAGGATCGGATGTCGCCAGGCAGCCAACTGACGGCCTTCGAAGATGCCGTTCTGACCGGAAGGATGAAGGAGATTCTAGCAGAGGACTGGGTCGGAGACGAGGGGCGTCTCTTCCGGTGGCTGGCCCCGGCATTCGGTCGGATCGCCTACGAGGTTGAGAACGGCGGCTACGGCGAGGATCTCGAAGGGCTCGACCTGGAGGTTTTGAAGGAGCATCTCGTCTCCGAGGTGGAGGCGGATATCACGATGCTCCGGGAAGTTGAGGAGGCCTACGGGATAGCCTTCAGGTTCATCGGATGGCTCATCGAGGATATGGAATCTTGACGGTCTTATGCCGATTCCGGTTCCGTCATCAGATCATCCAGCGACTGCATGAAGGCAACGGAAATCGAGGTTCTTGGACGATCGCTGGGCTCAAGATGGCAAGTGGCCAAGGATGTCGGCCTCAGGTCATGAAAATCAGTTCGAGATGGATCTTATCGCAATCCTCCGACCCCTCCTCCGCATCTTTCCCTGAGTTAGCTTGACGTGAGACGGGTCCATCTTGACGGCCCAATTCATGACGGTTATCACCGTCGCCTTGTACAGTGTCCGAAAATCTCTACTAGCTCGCTGATGGTGTATCTCCCCGGCCTCTCCTTCAACAGATCGATGCGGTTGGCGGTATTGCCAATTGGCTCCTCGAAGTCAGCTACAACCTTATTGATGAGATCAAACTGCGCGCGGCCACCTCGCCCTAAAGGGTGGTGTACTCGTACCCCTCAGCACTCCCGATGTAAATAATTCTGAAGAATGCTATCAAAATGCTTATATGAAGAAAAAACAACAACGGTTTGTTGATCATCTTCTGGATGGGGTGATATTTTTGGAGAAATTCGATCTGATTGTAATAGGCTCGGGGGCGGGGCTAAGTGTAGCATCTGAAGCCCTCAAAGAGGAGATGCGGGTGGCACTGATGGAGCACGGCCCCCTGGGCGGAACCTGTTTCAACACCGGTTGCATTCCTTCGAAGATGTTGATCTACCCTGCAGATGTCATCAGGACCCTGGAAGATGCCAGAGCGGTCGGGATCGAGGGTCACATAGACCGGATCGACATCAAGAAGATTATGGAACGCACTCATTCGTTGATCAGCGAGACTCGTTCGGATATGGAGGAGCAGATAAGATCTGAGGATAATCTTACCTGGTATCGGGATACGGCAGAGTTTGTGGGCGATCACACCCTCAAATCCGGAGACGTCACCCTGACGGCCCCAAATATCGTGATAGCGTCCGGCGCAAGGCCCCTTATTCCGCCCATCCCGGGCCTAAAAGAGGTGGGTTTCATAGACCACGTCTCTCTCCTCGATCTGGAGAGACTGCCCAAAAGCCTCATCGTCGTCGGCGGTGGATATATCGGATGCGAGTACGCCCATTTCTTCTCCGCTGTAGGAACCAAAGTTACCCTGATCGGAAGGAATCTCAACCTTCTTCCCAACGAAGATCCTGAGATATCCTCAATCGTTAAAAGAGCCCTCTCGGAGAAGATGACCGTATACACCGGCCACGAGGTCTCCAGAGTGGAGAATGCCAACGAAAAAAAGCTGATTTATGCCCGGAATATCGAGGAAGATTCTGAAGTCGAGCTTGAGGCAGAGGAGATACTGATGGCCGTCGGAAGGAGGTCCAACTCAGATCTTCTCAAGCCCGAGATGACCGGAGTAAAGACCGACTCCCGAGGATGGATCGTCGTAGACGAGTATCTCCAGACCACAAAGCCCGGAATATGGGCGCTCGGCGACGCTCTCGGAAAGCATATGTTCCGACATACTGCAAACTACGAAGCGGACGTGGTATCCCATAACATGTTAAAGGCCAGGGGCAAAGAAGATCGAGAGACGGTCGATTACCACGCTGTACCTCACGCGGTCTTCTCCTATCCTCCCGTGGCTGCCGTTGGGATGACCGAATCTGAGGCTTCGGAAGCCGGATACGAGATCTTGGTGGGAAGATCTAGGTACACCGATGCCGCCAAAGGCATCGCCATGGCTGAGGATAAGGGATTTGTCAAAGCGGTGGTCGAAGAAGAAACAACGAAGATTCTGGGAGTCTCCGTCGTGGGCTCCGAGGCCCCGACTCTGGCGCAGCAGGTGGTTTACTTGATGAACTCGGAGTATCAGGATTTAATGCCTCTTATCAGATCGCAGGTTATTCATCCCACCATAAATGAGGTCCTTTACAACGCCTTCGCAAACCTAAAGCATCCCCACCATCACGCTGAGAAGGAAGAATCTAAGAACAGGGGTTCGAGGGCAAATATTCGATCGTGAAGAACTACGTCAGATAGACGCGACCGAAGATCGGTGTTCCTGCGGATTATTGGTACAAGACGAAGCCAGGTGTCCAGGCCCAGGTCAACTGGACTGAATGCGGTCATATCGATATCGACCCGGCTTTCCGCATCAACCCTCCAATCCGTAACATTTTCCACGATTTTTTCCTTATCCTAATGAGAGGCTCTTCGCTATTCCGTGTGGGTAACTTCAGGATAGCGATAAGCGGATTAGATCATGTTAATGCTTGCCTTGGATCTCGTTAGTGAGTCATAAGGTGGCGATACATCTCATGATCATCCCAAATCCCGGCAGTCCTGAAGTTATTAGGACCAAGCTACAGGAATAGTGGTCCCTTAAATCCACCCACACAAAACAGCGAGGAGCCATAGTATTTCATAAGAGCCATTGCCACTTAAGCCGCGTCATTTCATTGTCAGCTACAATCGCTCTTATTACGGGGATGATGCTTTTCTTCGGCCTCACTTTCCAGTAGATAGTCGTAGACCATGCCTGCCGTTTCAGCCGTAAGAGGTTTCAGAACGGTCGAGGATCTTGGTTATGGGTTCCTCTGTCTTCTATGAAAGCTATGACTGAGTTATCGCATCCTTAATAGCGATTCGAGATGCAGAGACGATATCACTCTAGCAAGGCGATATTCCGCAGTGCAAGTTCGAAGCTGGGGGCCAATCCGGCTGACTAAAAAATCCACCAGGAAAGAGAAGGGGGCGTAACCCCCAGCGACATCGAAATACTTTTAATCTGTCAAGACAATATACATTTCAGGTAGGTGATGAAAATTAGATCCGAATGGCGATTATATTTGTTTTTTGGGGTCTTGGTAGCCGCGTTCTCAGGGTGTATTAACGCCTCCGAAGATGGCTCAACAGGACCGATGATAAATGAAGAAGTTATCGAAATTGAGATCAGAGGTTTCTCATTTCAGCCAGCATCGATCACCGTACCTTCTGGGACCGCAGTAAAATGGATCAACCGCGATTCATTTGCTCATACAGTTACAGCCGATGACGGGTCGTTCAATTCAGGCAGCATCAGGGGCAACGGTGGCGAATTCTACCTGACCCTATTCGAACCCGGCACCTTCCTGTACCACTGTATCCCCCACCCGCAGATGAGGGGTGAGATCGTTGTAACTCCTGCGGAGACGTCGAACCAACAGTCGGACGAGCGTACGAGGGTGAAGGTGGAGCTGGTGGCGGAGGGCTTTACAGCGCCTATGGGGTTCATTACCGCGAGAGATGGGACGGGAAGGATGTTCTACGTCGACCAGATCGGTTTGGTCAAGATAGTCTATATTAACGGAACCGTCCTTGACGAGCCGTTCATCGATCTCACCGACCGGATGATCGAGCTACGGACCGGCTTTGACGAGCGCGGCCTCCTGGGGCTCGCCTTCCATCCGGAGTTCTCCGAGAACGGCAGAATATTCGTCTTTTACACCGGACCCCTGAGGTTCGAGGCTCCCGATGGGTGGGACTCGACCAACAGGCTCTCGGAGTTCTCGATATCCACCGACGACTCTAACAGGGTTGATATGGGCTCTGAGAGGGTAATTCTTTACGTCGACAAGCCCCAGTTCAATCACAACGGTGGAACGATCGAGTTCGGCCCCGACGGATACCTCTACGTCCCCCTGGGTGACGGCGGCGGCGCAAACGACGTCGGAATCGGCCATCCCCTGGACGGAAACGGCCAGAACACGACGACCCTCCACGGCAAGATCCTCCGGATCGATGTCGACGTGACGAGCGATGATGCGGCTTACGGGATACCGGCCGATAACCCCTTTGTGGATGACGAGGATATCCTTTCGGAGATCTACGCTCTGGGGTTCAGGAACCCCTGGAGGATCGCCTTCGATACCCGGGGGGATGGTGCCCTCCTCGTCTCCGATGTAGGCCAGGATCTCTGGGAGGAGGTGAACCTTGTGGTTAAAGGCGGAAACTACGGTTGGAATATCCGAGAGGGTACCCACTGCTTCGATCCAGCCGATCCCCTCAATCCTCCGCCTCTCTGCCCTGAGGTCGACGCCAGAGGCGAAATGCTGATAGACCCGGTAATCGAGTACGGCCACCATCTGGGAACGGCGGTCGTGGGCGGTTACATCTACCGGGGCGAGGCTCTGCCGGAGATGGAAGGGAGATATATCTTCGCAGACTGGTCGAACAGCTTCTCGACGGGCAACGGAACCCTCCTGGTCGCAACGCCCTCTTCAGAGGGGTTATGGGCCTGGGAGGAGGTCGAGATCGCCGACAGTCCCAGCGGCAGGCTCGATCTCTTCATCCGGTCCTTCGGGATCGATGATGAGGGCGAGATCTACGTCCTCACCTCATCTCGGCTCGGGCCGGTCGATCGCACGGGATCGATCTTCAAGATCGTATCAGCTTAGAGATAGCGTCATAAAGGTATTGGGGAGACCGATTATGGTCTCAAACCTATTTTTGGTTTTTATCGGATCTTCGAAAGCTTTTCTTCTTGGATCGACGCTCAAGCAAAAATTCGTTCAATACTAACTGGTTCTATCGTCTAAGGTTCCCACATTATAGAACTTTCAATCCGGCCGGATGTTGTGGTTCAGGCGAAAGATGTTGTCTGGGTCGTATCTGGCTTTTACCGCGGCTAGACGCCGGTAATTTGCCTCTCCACCGTAGCTGGCGATGGTCCTCTTCCTACCTTCGTCGGTGATGAGGTTGATGTAGGTGCCGTCGGCAGCGTATGGGGCCATATCGGAACCAAGCGCTCTTACCCAGGCGATACCGCGTTCGTCGTCAGAGGCATCGGTCCACTGTCCGAATGGATATACGAGCCATGTCGCATCACGGCTCGCCATGGGCCAGTCACCGGCCTGCCTTGCGATCGCACCTCCCCACGAGGATATGGTCTGAACGGACGCAGACGGCACGATCATATCAAGGGCTCGATAACAGAACCTCTCCACCGCTTCGTCGGGCAACGCCGGGAGTAGTTCCGCCGACCCATAGTATCGAAAGCCGGCCTGGGAATCGAAAGCGCTCTGGATATCAGCATAGGACATCTGCGCTATCATCTCCCCCTCGGGACCCAGCTCGAAGAGCGGCGCTAACGCCTTACGTGCCTCAGATTCAGAACCGGCGTAGAAGGCGTTTACGAGCAGGGAGAGCCGGTTGACAAGATGGGGGGGGACAAATTCCTCGGGCGGAGCGGTCAGGTACCCAAGCTCGACGTTCAGCTCATCCGGTGCACCGGCCTCGAATAAGTCGCGTACACTGCGCACAACCTTTGGACCTTCTTCGGGTGGAAAGATCAGCAAGGCCATCGTCGCCACAGGCAGGGGATGAAGCCGAAAGGTAAACTTCGTCGCCACGCCAAAGTTGCCCCCGCCGCCATGGAGCGCCCAGAATAGCTCAGGGTGCTCCTCTTGCGATGCGACGATGATCCCGCCGTCATAGGTAACGAGTTCCACCGAGAGCAAGTTGTCACACGCCAACCCGAACTTGCGAGATAGATATCCCCAGCCACCACCAAGCGCGAACCCTGCGACGCCAGTGGTAGAGACTGTACCACCGGTCGTGACCAGATTATAAGGCTCGCAAGCACGAGCGACGTCGCCACATGTTGCGCCCCCGGCAACATGGGCGATGCGGGCTTCCGGGTCGACCTCGACCGCGTTCATGTGACGCAGGTCGACCATAAGACCACCGTCGGTGACCCCCCAGCCCGCGACGCTGTGGCCTCCACTACGAACCGCGATCTCGAGGCCAAGATCTAGACCAAAGCGAACAGCACGCACCACGTCTTCCGTTCCGGCGCATTGGGCGATGACGGCAGGGCGGCGGTCGATCATCTTGTTGTATACCTGCCGGGCCTCATCGTAAGCCGGGTGATCGGGGAGCAAGATTTCTCCATCAAAATTTTTGCTCAGATCCTCGAGGGCGGCTTGATCGATCTTTCGGGTCATGGTAATCCCCTTTTACTCTGAAGCTGAAGCATCCGAAGCGTATCGAATCTTTCGAAGCCTAGGACATCATCTGGCCTCTGGTATAGGGTCTCTCGACGACGTAAGGTATCCCAAGAAACCCGGCCATCGATGACGTCAGCTGAAAACTCCTATCAACCAATTCAGGCAAAGCCTCATCATCTACCAATGGATCCATCTCTGCTACACCCATCATCTGGCCTTTGGTATAGGGTCTCTCGACGACATAAGGTATTTCAAGAAAATCGGCGATCGATGACGTCACCAGAACCCTCCTATCAATCAATTCAGGAAACGTCTCATCATCCGCCGCTGGAGCCGGCTCTACCTCTGCTACATCGACCTCCTCGGCCACATCAGCCTCCTCAGAGATCATCTCGGAGAAGATCCCGGATACGTCGATAGTGGATACGTCCAGGAACACCGGTGCGGGAGCGGTCACGTTAACTTCAGTCTCTGGTGTCACTGCAACCGCCTCAACCTCTGCTACATCGACTTCCTCGGCCATATCAACCTCCTCGAAGATCTCAGATACGTCGACGGTGGATACGTCCACGAACTCCGGATCGGGAGCGGTCAGGTTGTTTGCTGTCACGTTGTTATCATTATTTGCTGCGTCTGGATTTACGTCGTTCAGGGATGCGATCATCGAATCGGCGAAAAGAGACTCGGAATCCGACATCAGATTTACAGTTGAGTCCGACTGGCCGATCCCGGGTACTATCAGAATGAGTGCGGATAGAACCCCCACGATTACTGTACTAGACTTCATAGAAACTATTATTCTCGTTGCGGAATAGATAAATCTTTTGGTAAAAACTTAAATATTTTTAAAAGATATTTATCAAACTCGAAGTCTCTAATAAGTCTCTAATATGACCGGACATAATATTTCAACAATTACTCGTAAAATTGAAGCAATGCGCATCGCATCAAACCATAACGTATCCGCTAAAATCAAACTGCGTTCGTCGCAGCCTCTTTGACAGATAAAAATATAGATGTGGGTGGAGCAAGAGAACGAGGAGGTGAAGATCGCCTCCTGATTACCAGGACCGGGCATACCACTGCACCGCTACTGGAGGATCACCGCCCCGCCCTCGACTCACCACCTCCTCGCCTTAGCATCTTTAAAACCCTCGCCGTCCTTATATCGGCGACGACGTACCTGATCCTCGTTTCCCCTTCCATTCTATGGGTCGCCTCTACCCGACGGGCCATATCGTCCTCAAAATCCCGTGCTTGCCCCATCAGCCTGCATAAGTTTGCTGCCATCTATATCTCCTCCTAACAGGGACCAACCGCCGTTCTCCGATCGCCGGTCTCCTGGATGCGGTAGCGATCTTTTGATCCTCGGTAGAGAGATGCAACATCCCTTGAGAGCTTTCGGCGATGCTGCTACGGTTACGATTTCTCTGCCTGAAAACCGGCCTCCAGGGTAATGGTAAAAGTGGTTTTGGCATTATGATTCATCAGGAGAATTCGATGGTCATCTCCCAGGAGACTCTCGGTTCGGATACGGCTTACAATACTTTGTGTCTTGAACCTTAATTATTCTTTTGCCCCATCCATCCCACGGGGAGGAGGAAACGGCAACTTTCAGACTCCTGCCGCTTTCGATGCCATCTGGGCTATCCCGGGTCTCAAGAGAGGTGGCATATCAGGGACGAGGACGTGAGGTGCAAGTTTGAGCTCCTCTCCCGGCCCTCTACGCCTTCTTCGACGACATCTTTCCTGCCACCGTCCACTAGCCTGCTCTGGTGGAGGCTACGGATGCTGCTGGTAACGAGGACGTCACCATCGTCGTCATCTCCGGAGTCAACCACCTATTTGTGAGGGCAGATGACCCCGGCACTGATCCGGTCGGATGGGTCGAGATATCCCACAATCTGGCGGCTGAAGTGCTGGATCTGATCGTCTCTTCCCCCCTTGAGAGGGTGGATTCTAATCGACCTTCCCGTGAGGGAGGACGTTTCTTCTTCATGAAATCGAACATCTCATCTATGCCACTGAGCTTCTCCTCCTCCTCCTCCAGGTCAATATCCTCCATCATCTGCATCATCAGTTCAATCCATTTGGACTTAACCTCATGAAGATGTCGATATCTAGGAGCTTTTTTTTATATGATCAGCTTCCAACTTCATGCTGCATAGTATTCGATATCCATCCGGATGCCGATGGGGGAGATCCCTTGTTCGAGCTCTTCGTAGCAGAAAAACATATCAAGAGCAGGAGGAGGCAAACAGCCCTTGCCGTTGGAGCGGTGTGCCTGGCGGTAGCAGTAACCGTAATAATGAGATCGCTACAGAACGGCATCGAGGCATCTTTCTTCGGCATCATCTTCGAACTTGCACCTCACGTCCTCGTTCTACCCAAGGAGGGAGAGGATTACATATACCTCTTCAGGACCCTGGCCGATATCATCTGGACGATACCCGGGGTGGTGGCCGTTGCTCCGGGGCTTGATACCCCGGCTTCGTTATCCTTCGAAAATAGGATCGAGAACGTCGTTTTGATGGGAGTCGTCCCCGAAGAGCTTAACAGGGTCAGCGGGATCGGTGACAAGTACATGATCGAGGGGGACCTCGATTCGATCCAGACCGGGAGGAGGGTCGTCCTAGGAGACGAGGTGGCAGATCGGCTTAAAGTTAAGGTGGGCGACACCGTCGCCGTCTCCTTTCCCGATGCGACCCCCCTGAGGCTAGTCGTCTCCGGCATATTCAGGACCGGGGTTGCAGGGTGGGACGAGTCGGCCTTCGTCTCCCACCCTACGGCGAGAGAGTTTCTGGGACGGGGCACCGTCATGACCTCTATAAGCGTCCACCTCTCCGACCCTTATGAGGCCGACGCCGCGGCAGAGGAGATCTCCGCACTCGGATACGATGCCATGAGCTGGAGGGATCTATTTCCCGAGTTCGAAGAGACGATGGCCTTCAGAGATCTGACGAACAACCTTATATTAGCCCTGGTTCTTCTGATCTCGGCCTTCGGGGTCGCCAACGTCATGAACATGGTCGTCCTGGATAAGACTAAATCTATAGGTATGTTGATGGCCATGGGGGCGTCTCCCTCTGAGATAAGGAGGATCTTCCTGGTCGAGAGCGGCGTCCTCGGTCTCGTCGGCGGCGTGGCAGGGGCGGTATTCGGCTACGGTATATCGGTATACCTCCACAGCCTCGGGTTCGCCTTCGAGTTTGAGCAGATACCTCGACCCATCCTCCTCCAGTTCATTGTGGATCCGATGGATCTATTGATATTCCCGGTATTGGCCATAGGATTGAGCATAGCTGCGGGGGTCTACCCTGCCCATAAGGCGTCCCACCTGGATCCGGTAGTCGCCCTGAGAGGTTGAAGAGATGTTCGAGCTAACGATCGCAGAGAGGCACATACTCCGAAATCCCAGGATGGTCCTCTTTACGGTCCTGGCGGTCGCCCTGGCCGTAGGGGTCATAGTGGTCCTCATAGGGATCACCGAGGGTTACAGGGAGAACCTCATCGATACCACCGTCGAGAACTCTCCCCACATAACAATCGAACCGAAGGAGGGGGAGGACTACATCCACCTCTATAGGACCCTCTCGGATATCGTCTCCGATAATCCCGAAGTGGTGGTGGCGTCACCCAGGCTTCTGGGGATGGGGGCTGCAAAGCACAAAGATAACGTTAAAGGGGTCAACTTCATCGGAGTCGACCCCGTCTCTGAGGATATCCTCCTCAATGTCGGGGAAGATATCGTGAGCGGCGACTACTATGACCTCCGGTTCAAGAGGTACGCCGCCGTCGTTGGCACTGGCCTTGCCGAAGACCTGGACCTGAATGTGGGGGACAAGTTCAGGATCACAAGACAGGACGTGACTTTCCAGCTGACGGCTGTCGGGATCATAAGGACCGGGACAGGACTCGACAGGACCCTGTTATATCTCCCCTTGAGAACGGCCCAGGATCTTGTCGGTGAGGGGGACGTCGTCACCGAGGTCGGCGTCAGGGTGATAGACATATATGCGGCTCCGGCTATAGCCGAGGATCTTAACGAAGCTACGAGCTACAAGGCCGTCAGCTGGCAGGAGAGGAGCAGAGACATCCTGGAGCAGCTGGACACCCAGCAGGTTTACGCTTACATCTTCTACCTTCTCATATTCGTCATATCAGGGTTTGGCATAGCCAACACCATGATAATGATAATAAGCCGCAGGACCAAGGAGATCGGGATATTGATGGCGATGGGGGTGAACCAGAGATCTATAATGAAGATATTCGTTCTGGAGAGCGTGATATTGGGTCCGCCCTCGGCCCTCCTGGGCGGCGGCCTCGCCTATCTGGCAGCGATGCTGATCGGGAATATCGAGGTTCCCAGCGAGATATATATGGTTTCCACCCTGAACGTCGTCCTGGATCTGAGTACGTTCATCTACGTCTCCCTCTTCGCCCTTGTCGTCAACTTCATCTCCGGGATATACCCGGCATATAAAGCTTCAAGGCTTGATCCGGTGAAAGCGATAGCAACAGATTAAATGAGCTGGAAGGTGACACTCATGAACGGTCCGGTAAAGACGACCTATCTCGGAATGATCGGCCTCATCGAGGTCACGTCGAGCGGAAAAGTCTGGCCGAAGGAAAATGACATTAGTCTGATAAAAAAGTATATTTGAGGCGGTACCATGAGACGATCCATCTTGATTTGGTTTGCCATCGTGCTGATCATCGCCACGGCTCCGGCAGAGACGAAGGAGGTCGTAGACTTCCATTCGGACCTCCATTCCTGTGACGTGACCGTGACAGGAGATGTGGCTGGCAGTATTTTGCATCTGGGGCTATCCTCCCAACGGGGGCTGGTCCAGACGAGGACCGTCCAACTAGACGGACCGGGGACGTGGGTCACAACCTGGGATGTCCCCGCCCAGGAAGCTGGACCCTTCTCCGCCTGCGCAGAACTCATCGAGGACGGGACGGTCCTCTCGACGAGATGCACCAACTTCTATTATGGCGGGCGGGAGAGCCTCAGGTTCGACGTCCGTGACTTTCATGCCGACCGCCGGGGTATAACCCTCTTGTTGTACTCCGAAGACCTCACCGTCGTCGACATCTACTACATGCTCGTTCGGGGGGATAAAGCGGTATCTGTGACTAAGAGGAGCTCTATACCGATCTCCGGGAGCCTCTGGGCCCCTGCCGATCTGAGCCTCGAATGGAGGCAGATACTGGAAGACGGCGAGGAGTACCTGGGAAGGGTCAAGATCGTCGAGGTGAGGGACGGCAGGACCCGGGCCTTCATGAACAGCTTCGTCGCCGTTGCTGACGCAGAGATCACGGACACTTATCAAGACGAGACCGGCGCCAGCGCGACGGTGATGGGCAGATCCCGCGTCCCCTTCCAGGGGGCTCTCCAGTTTGACCTATATCAGGGGGGAGCTCTCCTCCGATCGATCGAAGAGAGGACGCCGATCCTTTTAGCAGGGGACGACGAGACCGTCGAGATAGCTTGGAACGAGACCCTCGATCCAGGCATATACTATCTATCGACGAAGCTGCTAGGAAACGACGGCTATCTGATCGATGTGGAGGAGAACGTCATCGAGGCGAAGATCCCGCCAAGGCCGAGGGTGGCGGAAGCTCCCGTTGATGAGGGGAGTTCGACCTCGAGGATCCTGGCAGCTATCCTGATAATCTTGATCGCCGCATCCGGGCTCGTTCTATTCAGGAGGCGCAGAGGCAAAGGTCGCAGATAAACCATTCTGATCGAGGCCGCCAGGGAATGTCGATCAGTGAAAGGCCCTCCGGGGCCCTCCTGTATAGGGGAGGGATCGACCGGCCTGGCGGCCGAACCCCATCCGAGGGCATGCCGTTCAATCTTGTTGGCAGAGGTCGGTGGAGACGAAACCGTCCCCCTCCCTCCTCATCTCGCATGCGATCTTCCCGTCGACGATCCGGAGGATCCTATCGGTCTTCTCGGCCATCGTCATATCGTGGGTGACCAGGATGAAGGTCTGGTTCATCTGGCGGTTGAGCTTCCTAAGAAGCTCGTAGATCATGTCGGAGCTCTTCGAATCGAGGTTTCCCGTCGGCTCGTCCCCTATGACTATGGAGGGATGGGCGGCGAGGGCTCTGGCCACCGCCACCCTCTGGTTCTGGCCTCCAGAGAGCTGGTTTGGCCTGTTGTGGAGCCTGTCTTCAAGCCCCCCCACCTCTTCCAGGAGGGCTACGGCCCTCTCCTTAGCCTCATCTTTATCGACGCCGGCTATCAAAAGCGGCATCATCACGTTCTCTATGGCGTTGAACTCCGGGAGAAGGTGGTGAAACTGGAATATGAACCCCAGCTCTTTATTTCTCAGCCTCGCTCTCTCTGTCGGTGTCGCATCCGTTATGTTTTGACCCTTCAGCCAGATCTCGCCTCCCGAGGGGGTGTCCAATAGACCGATCAGGTTCAGAAGGGTCGACTTGCCGCTGCCGCTCGGCCCGACTATGGATAGGACCTCTCCCTCTTTTATGGTCAGGTCGACGTCATCCAGGGCCACCACTTCCACGCCGTCTCCGTATACCTTTCTAAGCTTCTTGATCTCGATGATGTTAGTCAAACGGAGCATCC
The DNA here is from genome assembly GCA_020844795.1 of Methanothrix sp. GTDB lineage: Archaea > Halobacteriota > Methanosarcinia > Methanotrichales > Methanotrichaceae > Methanocrinis. The sequence goes on from CP086218.1 coordinate 961,950, forward strand.
TCCACGATTTTGATTCGGTTTCCGCCGCCTCCACAGGATCGAGGGTGGGGGCGGTCCAGGCGGATTATATCCCCCGGGACTTTCATGGAGACTACTAAGGCGGCGACGTACTTGAACGTCTCTCCTACCTGAAACTTCGCTATTTTTAAATTCCATCTATATCCCGGCGGGATTATCGATCATAGACCTCAGGGTCGCGCCGATGCATGTCCATCTGGATTTCTATCCGTCTTTGGCCCTTGGGCTAATTATCCTGATCCTGGACACACCTACCAGCTTTGAGATGATCGCCCACCTACGGGCACAGCCCACTTTACCTTCAATCTATTGCCTATCCCGGCGGCGTTAAGGCCGGTTGACCCGAGGCGAATTCAGGGAAGACGTCCACAATTACAACGTTGCTTGGCTGGTTGTCTACTACGAAGTAGAGCAGGTGTCTCCCAATATCTTCGGCATTGAAGTTCAAGACGCTGTAGCCCCCTTCTAGCTGGAGGATCCTGTACGTCAAGCTGGTTGTTTCGGTCTGAATCGTCTCATAGATCCCCGCGGGTCCCTCCGCTGGCGTGTAGGCGATCAGATGCAACATGGTTCCGACCGGGCATGCGACATATTGCGTCCAATCTTTTTCTCCTTGAATCCATAGGGCGTTCGTCTCCGATGGCATGGTGGATATGTACTGGGAGTATGGCAACCCTACTCCAGAACCGAAGTAAACGACTGAAGGTGGCCACTGGAACTCCGGAGTACCGAGCGTTATATAATATTCTGTGAAGGTCGAGTAAGCACCGTCTGGAACAGGTTGTCTGTAGAATTTTGGATCGTCACTGGCATACCAGGGGTATCTGGGAACTGGTTGGCGGAGCCAGCGTATCATGCCGGCCAGCCCCGGATCGGCCTCGTCATTGCTAATCGGCACCCGTCCCACCCATGGACTGAGCCAATCTGGGTTCGATTCCATCCCATCCTCCAGATCTTGCGCTGCAGAGCATCCGTGAGATGCCAGATAGACGAGCAACAAGAAGAACAACAAAATTATTCTAGCCATCGTTACACCTACCTCAAGAATGGCAGTCTCGTATGATTACAAATGAATAAATAATTTTTGGTCCAGTATATACAGTAGTCTATAATTTGGACTCAAATCCCTCCATCGTGAACTGATCCTAAAGATCGATCTCCTTGGACCTCTGCTCGATCAAGGGCAGGTCCATCGTCTGGAAGGCGTTCCTCACCGCCTTCGACCTGCGTTAAAAGATATCGTAGTTCTTGCCATGAAAGTGGGCAATCAGATAGGTATGCTAACCTACCCCCCACCATCTTCAGCATCCCCCTCTGGGGGAATCGAAGTTATTATATACTCTCGAAATGAAATTATATCTACGTGGTTTGAGATGAAGGGCGTCCATCTTACTGATTTATCTCGGGCAGAGGAGAGATGGAGGACCCGGTGGATAATGGACGTCTAAAGGAAGATGGGAGGATGATCGATATATGATGGAATGCTCAGTTCTGGTAGGCGGCAGGGCCGGGGACGGGATAACCGAGGCGGGGATGATCATCGCCCGCCTCATCAACAAGCTCGGATACTGCCTCTACCAGTACCTCGACTACCCCTCCCTCATCAGGGGGGGCCACAACTTCGCCATAGTCCGGGCCGCTGAGACGAAGATCGGCGCCCATCGGGACGGGGTGGACTACCTCCTCGCCCTGAACCAGGAGACGATCGATCTGCACCGATGGCGGCTGAGGGAAGGATCCGTCGTCATCTACGACTCCGACGAGGTGAAGTCGCCCTTTGAGGGTGGGGTCGGCCTCCCCTTCAAGACTATAGCAGAGGAGGCTAAGGCTCCAAGGATCGCAAGAAACGTCGGCATCATCGGCGCCTTCGCTGGCGCCGCGGGGATAGAGGAGGAGATCGTAGAGGAGGTCCTTCGAAAAGAGATACCAAAATCTCTCGAAGAAAACCTCGTAATCGCCCGCCGGGGGCGCCAGGGGATCGAGGGTCGAGTGGGAAAGCAGATCGAGAGGAGGTCGTACCCCTGCTGCCCCGTCATCACAGGAAACGAGCTGATCGGCCTCGGCCTCCTCCGGGGCGGCCTCGACGCCTACGTCTCTTATCCCATGACGCCTTCGTCGGGGATCCTCCACTTCCTGGCGAAGGTCGCTGACGAGTTCTCCATCAAGGTCGTCCATCCCGAGAACGAGATAGCCGTTATCCTGATGGCCGAGGGGTTCGCCTACGCCGGAAAGAAGGCGGCCGTCGGGACCTCTGGCGGTGGCTTCTGCCTCATGAACGAGGGGATGAGCCTGGCGGGGATGGCGGAGATCCCCCTCGTCGTCGTGGTATCTCAGAGGCCGGGCCCCAGCACCGGGGTTCCCACCTACACCGCCCAGTCCGACCTCCACTTCGTCATGAACGCCGGTCAGGGCGAGTTTCCGCATCTCGTCATAGCCCCGGGAGACGCCGAAGAGTCCTTCCGCTGGTCGGCGACGATCATGGCCCTAGCCTGGAAGTACCAGATCCCCGCCATCCTCTTATCGGACAAGACCCTCAGCGAGACCGCCTACAGCTTCGATATCGAAGAGGCGAGGGAGGTCCCAGAAATAAGACCCGTACTCTGGGACGGCGGCGGCGATTACATGAGGTACGCACCGTCGGAGGACGGGATCTCCCCCCTGGCCTTCCCACCTCTGACCGGGCAGGTGGTGAAGGCGAACAGCTACGCCCACCTGGAATCGGGGATCACGACGGAGGATCCCGGGGATATCAGCTCCTGTCAGACGAAGCTCCTGAAGAAGGAAGAGGCCCTGAGGCGGGAGGTGGAGGAGTTGCCCTCTGTGGGTGTATACGGTGATGGGGGGTCAACGACCGCCCTCCTCTGCTGGGGATCGAACAAGGGGGTCTGCTCTGAGGTCGGCGGAGGGCTCGGCCTCCGGGTCGTCCATCCCCTGATCTTGAACCCGTTTCCCATAAACCGTTTCCGGGAAGCTCTTCAGGGGGTCGATGAGACGATATCCGTCGAGACCAACTCCACCGGGCAGCTGGGCCGGCTGATCCGTTATCATGGATTTGAGGCGGACCGCTCAATCCTCAAGTACGATGGGAGGCCCTTCTCCGTCGACGACCTGGAGAAGAGGCTGAAGGAGGCTCTGAGATGAGACCGAAAGATCTGAAGACCAAAGCGACGAACACCTGGTGTATCGGCTGCGGGAACTTCGCCATTTTGAACGCGATAAAGCCGGTCCTGACGGAGCTGGACGAGGAGGGGCTCGTCCCCATCGAGAAGGTCGTCCTCGTATCGGGGATAGGCTGCCACGCCAAGATCGCCGACTACATCAACGCCAACAGCTTCTACACCATCCACGGGAGGACGATCCCCGTCGCCACAGGGATAAAGCTCGCAAACCCCGACCTCACCGTGATCTGCTTCGCCGGAGATGGCGACATCTACGCCGAGGGGCTGGACCATCTCATCTTCGGCGCGAAGAGGAACGTCGATATAACGGCGATAATCCACGACAACCGCGTATACGGGCTCACCACCGGCCAGTACACCCCCACATCTCCTTCCGGGTTTAAGGGGAGATCGACCCCTGGAGGGCTAGAGGTCCCCCCCTTAAATCCCCTGGAGTTGTTATCTGCAAGCGGGGGAACCTTCATAGCCCGGGGATACTCCCACGGGATCGATCTCCTCAAGGAGATCTTCAGGAGTGCCATCCTCCACCGGGGGTTCTCCTTCGTCGACGTCCTCCAGGTCTGTGCCACCTTCTTCAACTTATACGACCATTACAACCAGCGGGTCTATCCCCTGGAGGGTCATGACCCCACAGACCGGGTCAAGGCCGAGGAGAAGATGAGGGAGTGGGACTACGACTCCGACGGCCCGATACCTCTGGGAGTCTTCTACAAGAAGGAGGAGCCATCCTTTGGAGATAACTTTGGGGAGCAGAACCCAAGAGAGATCGACATCGAAGATGCTATAAGGAAGACGCTGGAAAGATACATCTGAGGATTACGGATAGGCAGGAAGGATGCATCTGACGATGATGGATAGTATCCTGGAACGGGGAGATCGAGGTGATGGACCTCACGCCCTCCGATCCAAAGGATTATATCCACCTCGATAGAAAATAGACCATCGTATTATAGGATATGTTTTGAGCGGAATCGAACTCTGACCACCCCTATGGCTTCTCCTCGTCAGGCCCGGTCTTGTACGAGGGAGGCGATATCGTTGTTTTGGAGGTGAGATGGATGTCGAAGAGATATACCTGCACAGTCTGCGGATACGTCTACGATCCGCAGAAGGGCGACCCCGATTCAGGAGTTGCTCCAGGTACCGCTTTTGAAGATCTCCCCGGGGACTGGACGTGCCCGGAGTGCGGGGCTCCGACGGACGCCTTCGAGGCGGCCTGATAGGAGATGAGATCATGGCACCGATAGGCGAGAGGATGGCGGAGGCTCTCAATGAGCAGGCGAAGTGGGAGCTATTCTCCTCATACCTCTATCTGGCGATGTCAGCCTACTTCTCGGCGACGAAGCTTCCCGGCTTCGCCACCTGGATGAGGGTCCAGGCCCAGGAGGAGCTGATGCATGGGATGAAGATATTCGACTACGTCATCGAGAGGGGCGGCAGAGCCGAGCTTCTGGCGATAGATAAGCCCCAGTTTGAGTGGGGATCGCCCCTGGAGGTGGCTGAGGCGGTCTACGACCACGAGAAGAAGGTGACGGGGCTGATCCACGCCCTTGTAGACCTGGCCGCCCAGGAGGGGGATCACGCCACCCTCAACATGCTCCAGTGGTTCGTCTCCGAGCAGGTAGAAGAGGAGGCGAACGCCAGCGAGATCGTCGAGAAGCTGAGGATGGTCAGCGGCGATAGGGGTATCGGGCTCCTTTACATGCTCGACCGGGACCTCGGGGGAAGGCCGCCGAAGCTCGCCCCCGTCGTCGCCGCCAAGTGAGGGCCATAACGGAGGACCATCCCGGGCCGACCTCTGGCGGCTCCTCCACCGCGAGCCCGCCGAACGCCGTCCGCCCCCATCGGAGGGCCCTCATCCTCCGAGATGAAGGGAGGGATGGCGGATATCGAAGAGATGAGGATCTCCCGAATGATCCTTCCGGGATGAGCAGATAACCCCGCCCTTGATGGGCGTTTGAGAAGACTTTTAGAGAGCCTGGAGTCGTCGTCAAGTTATAGCTGAAGATGGAAATGGTGGTGATTTTGATGAGGAAATCTGAAGATGTCAAGCTCGGCATCCTGGGGCTGGGAAAGATGGGTGGAAACCTCGCGCTCCTGGCCAAGGAGAAGGGTATGGCGGTGGTGGGCAAGTCGCGGTCGGCAAAGCCCCATCTGGAGAGGAAGGGGGTGAAGGTGGTGGACGGGTACGGACCCTTCGTCGACTTCCTCGACGTCCCGAGGGTGATCTACCTCTCCCTCCCGGCCGGGCCGACGGTCGACAAGGTCCTGGAGGAGCTCGTCCCCAAGCTCGACCCCGGCGACGTGATAGTCGACGGTGGAAACTCCTTCTACCTCGACTCCGTCCGAAGGGAGGAGGACCTCTCAGACCTGGGGGTATTCTTCCTCGACTGCGGCACCTCCGGCGGGGTCGAAGGGGCCCGGAAGGGGGCCTGCTTCATGGTCGGCGGAAGGAAGGAGGGGTTCAAGGTGGCAGAGCCGGTCCTGAAAGCCCTGGCCTGCGACGGGGGCTGCCTCTACACCGGCGAGCCCGGGTCCGGCCACTATGTCAAGCTCGTCCACGACGGGGTTGAGGCGGCGATGATCCAGGCGATCGGCGAGGGGGTCTCTCTCCTCCGGGGGAGCGACTTCCATCTGGAGATCGACAGGATCTTCAAAAACTGGGCCTCTGGCTCCGACGTCAGAGGTTGGCTGGTGGAGATGCTCGCGGCCGGGGCCGCAGAGCAGAGGTTCTCGGACCTGCCGACCCACGTCGAGGACGCGGGGGAGGTGAACTGGCTCGTCCACGACGCCATAGAGAAGGAGATCCCCATCCCCGTAATCTCCCTCGCCGCGATGGAGCTCTTCAGATCGAGGGATAAGACCTCCGACTCCTGCCGGTCGGTGGGGATGGTGAGGAACAGGTGCTTCGGCTTCCCTCTCGGCAAAGACGA
>CP086218.1:968179-970933 GCA_020844795.1 Methanothrix sp.
GAGGAGGCCATGGACTTGTGGCCGCTTCCGACGATGACGTCGGCGCCGAGGCTCTTCGCGCCGACGGCCATCCTCCCCACAGAATAGGCGCCGTTGATGGTCAGGGGGACCCCTTCGCGACGGCAGATCTCCGAGACGGCCCGGGGGTCCACCAGGTTGCCGTAGTTTCCGTCGGGGTATGTGAGGACAGCCATCCCCACCACCTCCCCCCTCCCTCTCGCCCTCTCGATCGCCTCTTCATAACCCTGGGGATCGACTCTGTAATGGGGCTCTTGGCTGGCGGGGACCGGTTCCACCTGTAACCCCGCGAGCTCTGCTGCCAGGAGGGTGGTGTAGTGGGCGTTGCCGTCGGCGACGACCGTCTCTCCCTTCTCGCAGAGGGCGTGCATGGCGGCGAAGATCCCCTCCCTCGCCCCGTGGGTTATCCTGACCTGGTCCGCCTCCAGAAACTCCGGGAGGACCTCTTGGACGAACTCTCTGATGGGCGGGTTGTCGATCGACTCCAGGGAGCCTGTGCAGAAGTCGCAGACAGAGTATCCGTCGGCCCACTCCAGGATCGCTTCTCTCGCCTCCGGGGTTAAAACCCCTCCCCGCTGGAGAGGGTCGATATTTATAGCCCCTGATGTCCCCCTCTTCAGGCATTTGAACTTATCTAGGTTGTCAAGCATCCATGCGGAATTTGATCCCCCTATGGTATAATTCTTCTCCTGAACCGGGCCTTCCCCCCTGTAGAAAAGGTGATATATCTTCTCAAGAGACCTTGTCATGATGTCGATAGTCATCGGCCACCGGGGTGGGAGGTCAGCAGCCCCGGAGAACACCCTGGAGTCGATCCGAGCCGCCAGAAGGTGCGGCGCAGACTTCGTCGAGGTGGACGTCCGCCTCTCAGAGGACGGTTATCTGGTGGTGATCCACGACGAGACCGTCGACCGGACCACCGACGGTACCGGGAGGGTGGGGGAGATGGCCCTGGAGGATATCAGGCTCCTGGACGCAGGGCAGGGTGAGATGGTCCCAACCCTCGCCGAGGCGGCGGCCCTGGCCGGAGAGCTGGACCTGGGGATCGTCGTTGAGATGATGGAGGAGGGGCTCGAAGATCTGGTCGCCGGGGAGGTTCGGGGAAGACGGGCTATAGTGACATCCTTTTACCACGCCTCCGTCCGCGAGATCAAGGATCTCGGAGAGATCAAGACGGGTATCATAATCTCGTCGCTTCCCGTAAAGCCGGTGGACCTCGCCCTCGAGGCGGAGGCAGACTCCATATTCCCGAGGTTGACAAACCCCAACCTCTTCAAGGCTGCCCATCGGGAGGAGATCGAGGTTTATCCCTGGACCATAAACGATCCCGATGAGGTCCGATGGCTGAAACGGCTCGGGGCCGATGGGATCGTCACTGACGATCCCTGCAGCGTCCGGAAGGCCGCAGACGAGCCGGTGACCAACGTCGAGGCAGGAGAGTGCCAGTACTACCCATGCCATCACTTCGAAGGGCAGGACTGCACCCACTGCTTCTGTCCCCTATACCCCTGCAGAGATCCGCAGCTCGGCAGGTTCATAAAGACAAAACGGGGCAAAAGGCTCTGGTCCTGCGTCGACTGCACCCTCGTCCACAGGCCGAAGGTCGCCCGGTACCTCAGGGACCATCCTTCCGCGACGGTCGAGGAGCTGAAGAGAGCGGACCGGATGGGGGATCTATGAAGATCCCAAACCCTCTGTTGCGCCTGTTTGAGCGGCGGGGATCCACCGGCCTTCCTCTGGTGGCCGGACTTTAGACGGAAAGATTTATGCACGTCCGGTGTATAAGGCCAAGATCATGAGACGAATTATAGCATTCACGATCGTAGCTCTGGCCGTATTGCAGGCTTGGTCTGTGATGGGACAGGACGTCCAAGACTCTCTCAGCCTCAGCTTGCCGGTGGACGCTCCGGCTGCTCTGACCGACTTTCTCAACGACACCGCCAACGATACCGCTAATGAGACCCTGAACGAAACGGTGGACTCGCCCTTAGTCGACTTGAACCTCTCGGCGACGAGCAGCCAGGCCGCCTTCCTGGACGTCCCCGTCAATGAGAGCCTCATCGACACCAACCTCTCCCTGACGAGCAGCCAGGCCGCCTTCCTGGACGCGCCGGTCAATGAGAGCCTCATCGACACCACAGCCCCGGGGACCTTAACTCAGCGGGAGTTTCTCACAGGCCAGCCGGTAGAGACGACCGAGCCCTTCTACATGAAAGGTCGGATGATGGGAAGCGGGTCTCCAAGCTCAACGGCTGAACAACCACCCTCCGCCTACACCAAGGGCCAGATGATGGCGTGATCGCGACGACCACGCCTCAATCCAAGTAAAGGATCAGCAGAAATCATCCCCATACCGACTCGAGGTGGTTTCGCTCCCTTATCAAAACCTCGACCTTGTCTCTCTTTGACAGGGTCCCGGGAAATTTCTTGTCGTCCAGCTCCAGGGTCAGAGGCCCATCGTACCCGATATCTCGAAGAGCCGCCAGGACTTCGTCAGCGGATCCGTCCCTTGTGGGGAGGTGTCTGGTCCCGTCTCGGGTGGCGCTGACGTGGACGTTCAGGATCCTTTCTGCGAAGGTCTTCGCGAAGGCGATCGCCCTGGACGCGGGGGGCGTGGCATGGGATATGTCGAGGGTCATCCCCAGGGGGAAGTCGTCGAGGAACCGGCCCATCTCCTCGAGGTCGGCGCAGATATTCCAGGGGAAGGGCTCGAGGTTCTCCAGGGCCAGGAGGATC
>CP086218.1:971033-974840 GCA_020844795.1 Methanothrix sp.
GAAGAGCGGTACGGGGATGATCCTCGGGATATTCATCCTCCTCTTTGCCATCGGCGGAGGAGCTTACCTCTATTCGACCGGGAGGCTGAACGAGGTTCTGGAGCGGATCAAGAACCGGTGACGCCGCTTCGAACCTTTCTTCTCTTTTTTTCTTTTTTTCCTTTATTTATTCTCTGTCTCCTCTCAGCTTCATCTCTATCGACGAAAGGTTTCAGAAAAGTCAATATCCACCGCACCGATGGTCCTGATTTTCGCGGAATTTCAGGGAATGATTGATATACCGCGACCTACCCTCTCACGACACCGTGCAGCATATCGGTCTATCGCCGACTAAAATATCAGGATCGTATTCCCATGAACTTCTGGCAACCAAAGCTCGAGACGATGAAGAGGTCAGATCTCCAGGATCTGCAGATGAGGCGGCTGAAGGATACGGTGAAGAGGGCCTACGAGAGGGTGCCCTTCTACCACCAGAAGATGAAGGACCTCGGTCTGACGCCCGGGGACCTGAAGGGCCTGGAGGACGCCAGGTCCCTTCCGGAGACGAGGAAGGGGGACCTGCGGGAGAACTACCCCTTCGGCCTCTTCGCCGTCCCCAGGGACGAGGTGGTCCGGGTCCACGCCTCCTCCGGGACGACCGGCAAGCCGACGGTCGTCGGCTACACCGCCCGGGATATTGATGCCTGGTCTGATATGGTGGCAAGAGACCTGGTGATGGTCGGCTGCAGGAGAGAGGACGTATTCCAGAACGCCGTAAACTACGGCTTCTTCACCGGAGGCCTCGGGATCCACTACGGGATCGAGCGGATGGGCGCCATGGCCGTCCCCAGCGGCACCGGGGATACAAAACGTCAGATCGAGATCATGATCGACTTCGGCGTAACTGCCCTCCACTGCACCCCCTCTTACGCCCTCTACCTCGCCGAGACGGTCGCAGAGATGGGGGTCGCCGGTGACCTCTCCTTGAAGATAGGATGTTTCGGGGCCGAGCCCTGGTCCGACAGAGCCCGGATGGAGCTGGAGGAGATGCTGGATATAAAGGCCTACGACTCCTACGGCCTCTCGGAGATGTTCGGCCCCGGAGTCGCCTTCGAGTGCCAGGAGCAGGACGGTCTCCACATCTGGGAAGACCATTTTCTGGTGGAGGTCCTCGACCCCGAGGGGGAGCCTTGCGCTCCCGGTGAGCGAGGCGAGCTTGTCCTCACATCCCTCACCAAGGAGGCTATGCCCCTCATCAGGTACCATACGGGAGACGTCACCTACATGATGGAAGGAGACTGCCCCTGCGGGAGGAGTAGCGTCAGGCTCCACCGGTTCCTGGGAAGGGCCGACGACATGCTCGTAGTAAGAGGGATCAACGTCTTCCCGTCCCAGATCGAGGACGTCCTCCTCAAGATCCCCGAGATCGGAGACTACTTCCAGGTGATCGTCGACAGGAAGAGGCACGCCCTCGACGATATCTCCATCAAGGTGGAGGTGAGCGACCTCGCCTTCACCGGGGAGCTCGCCGACCTCGCCCGCCTCCAGAAGAAGGTGGAAGGGGAGCTTAAGTCGGTGATGAAGATCAGGTCGAAGGTGGAGCTGGTGGAGAAGGGGAGCCTCCCCCGGACCCAGGGGAAGTCGAAGAAGATCGTGGACCTCCGGGAGATATAGCTCAGCAAAAGATACCGGGGGATCTCTCGCCAGGGGCGCAAGAAGCCGTTTTCTGCGGTTCAGCCCTCCCAAATCCCCTTTATGGACCGTCCTCCATCTCCTCCATCCCCCTATCATCCGTCCTCTCATCCACCCTCTCGGAGAGCCGCTCCAGCATCCCCTTCATCCTCTCGGAGTTGTCGCAGTGGGAGCCGGTCTTGGGGCTGCAGACCGCCAGGGCTTCCATCACCCGGTCGGCGAGCCGATCCTCCCCGGCGTCCTCCAATTTCATCAAAAGATCTGACATACGCCGGTTGAAGTCGCGGCACTTTTCGGCGTCGCAGATGGCGTCGCCGTGGAGCTGCCGGAGGGCCGAGACCTCTCGATCTATCGCCTCCCAAGGCTGTTCACCGGCGCCGATGTCATCTATCGAGGGCTGAGAAGATGGTTCAGCGGTATGCTCAGCGGTATCCAAGAGACCTCGCCCTCTCGTAGGCCTCCTTGGCGGCCTGCGCCTCCCCCAGCATCTGGTGGGCCCAGCTCTTGCTGTTCCAGACGGCGGCGTATCCCGGCTCGAGGGCGAGGGCCTTCTCGAAGGACTCGAGGGCCTCCTGATATCGGCCGAGCCGGTTGTGGATCACCCCCTTCCTGTTCCAGGCCTCGGCGAAGGAGGGGTCGATCCGTACAGCTTCTTCGTAACAGGCCAGAGCTTCCTCAAAACGGAGGAGCATCTGGAGGGCGTTCCCCTTGTGGTACCAGGTTCTGGCAGTGAGGGGGTCGATAGACAGGGCCCTATCGTAGCTTCTGGCCGCCTTATCGTAGCTTCCCGTCATCGTCAGGGCGTCTCCCCTTCCGACCCAGGCTCCGGCTATGGCGGGATCCATCTCCAGGGCCCTTTCGTAGGAGGCGAGGGCCTCCGGGTAACGGCCAGCGGCGGCGAGGGAGTCGCCCAGGGCGACCCAATCTCTGGGGGTGTACTCTTCCCTGGGGATGGGCGCCGTCTCCTCGACCGTCTCGACGGCCTCCACAACTTCATCTGCCACCTCGCCGGATTCGTCACCGCTGACCTCCCCTGCCTCGGAGTCTATGACGGCGTCCCCGCAATAGGGACCCGAAGCCTCCTCCTCGCCGCTCCTCTCAGTATCCGTGCCCCCTCCGGATAGAGGACGATGGAGGGAGAGGGCCAGGTCGGCGAGGCTCAGAGCCCGCCAGCCCGCCGGGTCGGTCCGGATCGATTCCCCGGCGGCGAGATCCTCGGCCAGCTCCTCCTCAGAGGGAAGGGCTTCGTCCCGAGCTGCGACCTCTCCTGCCTCATCCAAGACCTCATGAGGCAACCCTTCCTGGACGGTAACCGCCTCGCCAGTCTCTTCTTCCTCCACCCTCTCGGGGCCCGATGGTGAGAGGTCGACGCCGGATATCCCCGGGATGGAGTAGGTGGGGGCCGACCCGTCGTAGTCGCCGTAGTAGTTTCCTTCCCAGAGGTTTCTGCCCAGGTCGAAGGCGTTGCTGTTATCGTTCGCCTCGAAGACGTTTCTTTCTATCCTGTTGTCGTCGCTTCCTGCGTTGATCCAGATGCCGTACTTGTTATTCCAGACGACGTTCTCCTCGATGACCGTCCCCCGGGAGCCGTCGAGGTAAATTCCGTACCATCGGTTGTCGGTGACGAGGTTCTTTCTGATCTGGTTATCCTTCGACCTCACCTCGATCCCGGCCCGGCCGAAGCCCCCGTTCTCCAGGATGAACCCCTCAAGGACGACGCCGTCGGCGGTGAGGACGACGGCGCTCCCGCGCCCACCGGCGTCGATGATCGGCTTATCTCCCCCTCCGTCCGCGGCCCGGAGGACTATGGGGATCTTCACCACCACGTTCTCCCGGTACGTCCCCCCTCCCACCTCCACCACGTCGCCGGGGCTGGCGGCATCTATGGCCCCCTGGATGGTGGCATAATCGGCCTCTTGAGGGCCGACGGTGATGGTCGCCGCCTCCGCTCCTGCCGTTGAGAGAGCGAAGGCTGTCAAAATGAGGAGGGATATCGTCTTAATAATCATCAGGCAAACCGCCTGGATCTAACTTCGACTCCCATCTAAGAAAATCTTTTGGTGAAATGGCGGAGACGACGGAGCTTGGAAAAGAATAAGGGCTATCCATCCCATCGGTCGGCGATCATCAGGTCTC
>CP086218.1:974940-981007 GCA_020844795.1 Methanothrix sp.
CGGCCCCGAATACCGGCGATCACGCCATAATGCAGCCATCCACAGATGCCATAAGCGCCCCGAAGATGGGGCTGAGGCCTCTTAGTCCACCTGACACGATCTTCTCGATCTTCGACCGAAATCCTGACATGGAAGGAGAACCCCAATGAAGAAGGGATATGAAACGAGTTGAGATCCTCGCCAGAGGAGACGTCCAGAGGGTCGGGTTCAGAGACGCGGTCCAGAGGATCGCAAGGAACCTGGAGCTATCTGGCACCGTCCAGAACCAGGAGCCCTACGATGTCAGGATCGTGGCCGAGGGGGACGAAGAAGCCCTCCAGGAGTTTGTAGAGGCTCTGAGAATAGAGGACGGTCCGATCCAGGTCCGTCAGCTGGAGGTCCGCTGGGCTTCGGCAACGGGCGAGTTTCCCTACTTCAAGATTTTAAGAGGCGACTGGCAGGAGGAGCTGGGAGAGAGGTTCGATGTGGCGGTGGGACTTCTCCACCGGAGCATAGTGCTCGGCGAGGAGAACCTGATCGTCAGCAAGGAGAACCTGGCCGTCAGCAGGATTATGCTGGACAAGCAGGACCAGATGCTGGACAAGCAAGACGCTTCCATATCCATCCTCCAGGAGATCAAAGCCGACACCTCCGAGATCGGAGCCATCAGAGAGGAGGCCCGCCGCGGAAGAGACGAGATCATATCGACCCTCAAAAGCGATAGGATGGAGGAGAAGTATGAGCGGCTCAGCCAGGAGATAGCCGAGATCAAAGCCGCCATCGCCGAGATCAGAGCTAAGGTGAGCTGAATTTTGAGCTCAAAGAGACTACACTGAACAAGTCCATGGGTTGAGGTCGGCTTTCAATCCCCTCCGACCGGATAATCAGAACCATACCGCCACCGCCCTTATCTCCGATACCCGCCACTCCCCTGCACCGAAGATCCCCCCATCGCCCCTCTTGAAGACTTCTTTTGTCTGGGGATCTATGAGGGTCATCTCGATCCCGACCCCCAGGTCCCGGGACTCCACCCCCCCGTTCCTCGGATCGACTCCGAACCTCACCCCCACCTCCTCGGCGTACTCCGCCAGGTCGTCGGTTATGACGCAGTCGTCGAGCCTCCCGGAGCTGCCGCCCCCCTCCGCCAGGAGGTCATCGACGGTCAAAACCCCCACCAGGTCCCTGGCGAGGGGGCGGCTGAGCCTCACCATCCCACAGGCATAGCGGCTGTCGGTCTCCTTGAAGGCGTACCAGAGCCTCCGGGCCTGATGATCCGGGTCGTCCTTCCCCCCGTTCAGCGACCCGGGGCCGAAAGACTGGACGATCTCCCAGACCTCCCCAAGGGATAAAGCCAGATAAGAGCGATCGGTGGGGTAAATCGACTCGAAGGGAGCACCGGTGGCGGAATGGACCGATTCGATAAGATCCTTATGAGAGATTACCCGCTGGGGCATGAGGCCATATTATGTAAATCAAATATAAAATATTATGGTGGGGACAGCTCATCGAGGGGAGAAAAAGAGCGGGCCAGGTGGGTGATGACCTCCTCTACCGACCTGCGCAGGATGGCCGTGTTGTCGTAAGCCTCCAGGATCCCCGCCAGATCCGCCCTGTCCCGACCCGCCATCTCCTCCACCAGGGATATGAGGTTTGGGAGAGCCCGGACCACGTTGTCGACGATCGTCACCGTCGAGGTCCGGGCGGTCCGGGAGAGGGGGTTTAGGTCGACGGTGATCACCCTCTTTCCCATCCTCACCAGCGCCTCGCACCGGTCCCCGTCCTCCAGGGGGACGAAGACGACGTCTGCGTCGAATATGCCGCCCCTCGTCGCCTTCCCCCGGGCGTGGTCGAGGCCTGGGATGGCGACGTCGGGTTCCTCCCCGAACACCTCCTCGGCACCGAAGCTGCGGAGGTGGTCGGCGATCCTCCTCACCCGCTCCTCGGTCCGATAGAATATGTTCACCTCCAGGGGAGCTGCGATCCTCTTCGCCAGCGATACCATCTCTCCGGGGACGAGGGCGGCGGCGTTACCGTTGACGCTCAGGACCGGCCGCTCGGCGAGGAGTAGCATCGCCGCCGCAGCCCTCTGCGCCTCCTCCGCCGCCTCCGTCGTCCTCTCCCCGATGAGATAATCGAAGGCCTCTCCCCTCCCCTGGGCTATGAGGCCGTTTTGGCCGGTGATCCCTATCTCAACCCCCTCGACGACCTTCTCCCGGGTCAGGAGGGATGCGTACCGCGGATGGGATGGCGGAACGTCACTCAAGGCCGGCACCTCCCAGGCAGACCCTGGCTGATATGAGATCTCCAAACTCCCCCAGGGCTTCAGCTCCACCGACGGCGAAGACGGCGTCCCCGAGCATCACCATGCTCGCCACCCCTCCAGAAGCCTCCACCGCCTCCACCGCCTCCTCCATCCAATCCTTCGCGAGCCCCGACCGCCTAGCGAACTCCCAGGATAGGGAGACGAACCTATCCAACGTCGGCATCCTCAGTAGCTCCTTGAGGGCCCGCTCCCCCTCCCGGTTCACCCCCCTCATCACCCCAGGGTCCGAGAGAACCTCTTCCGTCGAGAGGGGGCCCCTCACGATGCATCCGATCCGCAGGGGCGGGACCGGGATCCTGTCGACGGACCCGACGCCAGGGGCTCCCGCTGATAGCCGGACCACCAGGCCGCCGGCGTTCTGGGCGATGACGTCCCCGAGGCCGGTCCCGGAGGCCACCTCCGCCCGGTGGGCCGCCTCCCCGACGGCGTTGGCGGTGAGGGCGAGGTCGAAGGCTCCGTTTATGGCGTAGGCAGAGCTGAGGGCCCCGGCCCCGCTCGCCCCAAACCCGGACCCCTCGGGCATAGATAGCTCCGTCTCGACCCTGACGGGCGAAGGGGCGAGCATCTCGACCACCCTTCTCGTAACAGGAGCCTCCGCCTCGACGCCGTTTAGGAGGACGACCGTCTCCTCCGAAGGGCGGACGACGCTCCTGGCAAATAGGTCGAGGTTGATGCCGCAGCCTACGGATCCAGCCCGCCTCGGGTCGGGGTCCCGCCGGCTGGCGAAGAAGCCGGTTATATGGGCGGGGGCGGAGGCCTTCAGGAGAACTCCTCCCCCAGGGCGTCGATG
This sequence comes from Methanothrix sp., assembly GCA_020844795.1. Classification (GTDB taxonomy): domain Archaea; phylum Halobacteriota; class Methanosarcinia; order Methanotrichales; family Methanotrichaceae; genus Methanocrinis. The sequence goes on from CP086218.1 coordinate 978,033, forward strand.
ACCGCTTTGGCGATGGCCCTCTTCTTCCCGGAGACCTCGGACCGCGGCCCCTCCCGCCCCAGGATCAGGACCCTGTTCTCCTCCGTACCCATCCCCCCCTTCCCGACGTCGTTGGCGACGACGAGGTCGAGGCGGTTCTTCTCCATCGACTCTCGTGCCCGGGATATCAGCTCCTCGTCGGTGAGGAAAGTCTCGGCCTTGAACCCCACCATCTTCAGCTCCGGATGAAGGGACCTAACGGCACCGATGATCTTTGGGGTGGGCGATAGCCTGAGGGTGACCTCTCCCCCGGACTTGATCTTCTCGGGAGAAGGGGTGAGGGTGTAGTCGGAGACGGCGGCGGCGGCGATCATGGCGTCGTACCCCCCTCCGTCCAGCTCCGCCAGGACGGCGTATCCCATCTCCTCGGCGCTCTCGACGTATATCTCTCGCAGGGGGAGACCGAGGTGCCCTCTATGGACGATGGTCACCTCCGCCCCCCTCCTCCGGGCCTCCAGGGCGATCTCCGCGCCCGTCTTCCCCGAGGCCCTGTTCGTCAGTATCCTGATGGGATCGACCCTCTCGGCGGTGGCGCCGCTGGTGACGAGGATCCTCCTTCCGGCGAGGTCGCCGGGTCCCAGGAGCCTCTCCACCTCCATCACCACCGTCCTGTTCTCGGCTATCTTCGCCTTCTCCTCCTCGATCCGGGGGTCGACGACGACGACCCCCATCGACCGCAGAGCGTCCAGGTTCTTCAACACCGCAGGATGGCGGTACATCGCCTCGTGCATCGCGGGGACGACGACGACGGGGACGCCGGACCCGAGAGCTGTGGTGGCGTAGGTGGTGACGGGGGTGTCGTCGATCCCGCAGGCGATCTTACCGATGGTGTTGGCGGTGGCGGGGGCGACGAGTAGGAGGTCAGCCCTCCCCCCGACGCCGCAGAACTCGACGTGCTCTACCCTTCCAGTGATCCTTGTGACCACGGGGTTCTCGCTGGCGTACTCCAGGGCGTATGGATGGATGATCTCTGTGGCGGCAGAGCTCATGACGCAGTGGACCGAAGCGCCCCGACGGATCAGATCCCGGACGAGGTCGACGGTTCTCACCGCGGCGATCGACCCCGTGACGGCGAGGACGATCAGCTTTCCAGATAAGGAATCGCTGATGGTGCCGGATATGCTCGACATGAATTTCAGCTGACCCGTATCCTTGCCCCCCTTAGAAATAGGTTCTCCTTCGGGGGCCTTGTGGCCGCTGAGCACAACGTTTATCTAACAAATCGCCCTAGGGGATCTGCTGTGCCGGGGTGGCCTAGTCGGTTAGGGCGCCAGACTCATAGGGAATCGAATATGAGGCGCTCGTCTCCTGAGGCATCTGGAAGTCACGGGTTCGGATCCCGTTCCCGGCACCTAACTTTTCCAACACCCATCTCTACAACTGTTCGCACCCTGTTATCCATATCGATCCAGGCGAAGACGGGGGGGGTCTGGTGGCGATTTTTATTGATCCTGCCCCCTCCTGCCATAACAGGTACCTTTAAGTCGATGGATACCGGATGTTACCCTGGAGTCCTTTCGATGCGAATCGGAGTCTACGTATGCCACTGTGGCCTGAACATCGCCGGGGTCCTGGAGCCCGACAGCCTCACGGAGTTCGCCAAGACCCTCCCGGGGGTCGAGGTCGCCCGGGACCTCCAGTTCACCTGCTCCGACACCGGCCAGGAGACGATAAAAGAGGACATAAAAGAGCATAAGCTGGAGAGCATCGTCGTCGCTGCCTGCTCGCCGAGGCTCCACGAGCCGACGTTCCGGCGGGTCGTCTCCGAGGCGGGGATGAACCCCTTCATGCTGGAGATGGCGAACATCCGGGAGCAGTGCTCCTGGGTCCACATGGACGAGCCGCCCCAGGCCCAGGAGAAGGCGAAAGATCTCATCAGGATGGCGGTGGCCAAGGCCACCCTCTTAAGCCCCCTCACCGGCGAGACGATGCCCGTCAGCCGGGAGGTCCTGGTCATCGGCGGGGGCGTCGCCGGGATCCAGGCCTCTCTCGATCTGGCCGACTGCGGCCTCCACGTATATCTGGTGGAGAGGAGGCCTACGATCGGGGGGTACATGGCCCTCCTCACCGACGTCTTCCCTACTAACGACTGCTCCATCTGCGTCCTGGCGCCGAAGATGACCGACGTCTACAACCACCCCCTCATCACCCTCGTCACCTACGCCGAGATCCTGAACATCGAGGGGTCCGTCGGGAGGTTCACCGTCTCCGGGGTCAAGAAGGCGAGGTTCGTCGACGAGAAGCTCTGCAAGGGCTGCCTCAACGAGTGCGCCGGGGTCTGCCCCGTGGAGGTCGCCGACGACTACGAGTTCGGCCTCGGGAAGAGGAAGGCGATCTTCATGCCTATACCCCAGGCCGTCCCCCTGGTAGCCTGCATCGACCCGGAATCCTGCATCGGTTGCGGCCTCTGCGCCGAGGCCTGCCCCGTCGACGCCGTCAAGTACGACCAGAGGCAGGAGGATTTCAGGTTCGACGTAGGCGCCATCATAGTCGCCACCGGCTGGCAGTCCTTCGATCCAGCCCGAAAAGAGGAGTACGGCTACGGCAGATACAGAGACGTCATATCCGCCCTCCAGGTCGAGAGGCTCCTAAACGCCGCAGGGCCGACCGGCGGCGAGGTCGTCCGTCCCTCGACGGGCCAGGTCGCCAAATCCGTCGCCTTCCTCCAGTGCGTCGGCTCCAGGGACGAGAGCGTAGGAAACCCCTACTGCTCCCGGGTCTGCTGCATGTACGCCCTCAAGAACGCCCAGCTGATAAAGGAGAAGTACCCCGAGACGGAGGTCTCGATCCACTATATCGACCTGCGGGCCGGGGGAGAGGGTTACGAGGAGTTCTACATCCGGGCCCAGAGGCTCGGGATCAACTTCATCCGGGGCCGGGTCTCGGAGGTCGAGGAGGTGGACGGCGCCCTGAGGGTCAACTACGAGGATACCCTC
>CP086218.1:981107-995509 GCA_020844795.1 Methanothrix sp.
ACCGAGGCGGCGGCCTTCCTCCGGGAGCTCGCCGACACCCTGGAGAGGAGAGGGGCGGTGGAGATGGACCTCGCAAGCCAGAAAGTGACCCTCAATCCCGACGAGCCGATCACCCTCGAGATCTCCTTCAAGGAGGACGCCAAGAAGAAGAAGCTCGAAGTTGAGGTGGAGATAAAAGAGCACTTCGGCGCCTCCGGCAAAGAGGGCGGAAGGCCGAAGGTGAGGTGAGGAGGAGGCTTTCTGCCTCATTATAAACCGGGGGTTACGGGCTCTCCAGTCGGCGGCGGGGCCGCCGGCGTCCTCCCACGGCCGCTATTTTTGCTGTCAGATCTTCGATCGGGTTTTCGTCACATCCTGACTATCTTGGGGCGATGGTGCGGGCGCGACAGCACAGCACTTAATTATCCGGACTGAAATAGGTTCAGCGGCGAGGTCGGCATAGATGGCGGTTCCAGATTTCCAGAGCGTGATGCTTCCGCTCCTCAAGGTCTTGGGAGACGGAGAAGAGCACAGCCTCCACGAAGTCATATCAACTCTGGCAGATCAATTCGATCTGACCGACGAAGAGAGGAGGGAGCTCCTTCCCAGCGGAAGGCAGGCGAAGCTCGCAAACAGAATTGGCTGGGCCAGGACCTACATGAAGAAGGCGGGCCTTTTGGAGAGCACCGGCAGGGGAAAGTTCCGGATAAACGATCGAGGCCTTTCAGTCTTGAGAGATGATCCCCCTGAGATCAACGTCAAGTTTCTGGAACAATTTCCTGGATTCCTCGAGTTTCATCGCGGGTCCTCAAAAGACGACAACAAAGATCTCAACGATGATGCCGCTGACAAGACAAAGACCCCTGAAGAGATCTTGGAGACGAGCTACCAGAGACTGAGGGGGGACCTTGCCCTGGATCTGCTGGACCGGATAATGGGGTGCTCTCCTGACTTCTTCGAGAAGCTGGTGGTCGACCTGCTGGTGGCGATGGGCTACGGCGGCTCCCGAAGAGACGCCGGCAAAGCCGTCGGGAGGAGCGGCGACGGCGGAATCGACGGGATCATCAAGGAGGACAAGCTCGGCCTCGATGCCGTCTACATCCAGGCCAAGAGGTGGGAGGGGACGGTGGGAAGGCCCGCGGTCCAGGCCTTCGCCGGAAGCCTGATGGGGAACCGGGCAGGAAAGGGCGTCTTCATCACCACATCCCAGTTCACAAGAGAGGCGAGCGATTACGTCAAGGCGATCCAGCAGCCTAAGATCGTCCTGATCGGCGGCGAAGAGCTCGCCCAGTTCATGATAGACCACGATATCGGCGTCGCCGACGTCGCCACCTACAGGGTCAAGAGGGTCGATCTGGACTACTTTGGGGAGGAGTGATCTATCTCTTAGCCGCCTCCTTGGCGGCTATGAACTCAAGAATCAGTTTGGCGCCCAAGGAAGCCTTCTGGCCGCCTTCGAAGGCAGGGGCTACCTCGCAGAAGTCGAGGCCGATGGCCTTGGGATAAGATGCAGGGCGTCCTTGTAATAGATGGGGTCAAAGGGGGATCTGACGCTACGAACCCTCAAGGCGAAGCCGATATATCTCTGTGCATTCATACACAGATGCATGGGAACCAAGACCCTTTCCATCCGAGAAGAGACTTACGAGATGCTGAAAGGCGAAAAGAGAGAGGGAGAGAGCTTCAGTGACGTAATCGATAGGCTGATGAGACGGGAGAAGTTCAACCTCAAAGATTACTTCGGCGCCATCAAGGATGAAGAGCTGCTGAGGGGACTTGAAGAGGACTCGAGGAGGATCAGAGAGCTATCGAGGTCGAGGATATGATAGTCCTCGATACCAGCGCCCTCATAGACCTCTTCAGAGGATCAGATCAGATCCAGGCATTTGTCAGCGATGACGCGGCCACCACCATGATAAGCTGCTACGAGATCTTCGCCGGGATCAACCACAGAAAAACTGAGAGGGAGGAGCAGTTCTTCAGGCGATTTTTCTCCGGGATAGAGATATTAGACTTCGACATGAGGGCTGCCGAAAAGGCTGGCGCTATTATGGGCCAGCTACTGAGCCAGGGGACGCCCGTGAACACCCTGGACGTTTTGATTGCGGGCACCGCTATCACAAACGGTGCTGAGAGGCTAATATCCAGGGATCGAGACTTCGAGAAGATCTCCCAGGTCTCAGAGCTGGCGGTTTTAATTTATTGATCTTTCTGGGCCCGAAAATCTACCTGCTAGCCGCCGCAGCTCTTGCGGCGATGAACTCCCGGATCAATTTTGCCCCCAGGGCCGCCGTTTGGCCGCCGTCGAAGGCGGGGGCGATCTCGCAGACGTCGAGGCCGACGGCCTTTGGCGCCACCCTCTCGACGACGTGCCGTACGTCCCAGGAGGATAGGCCGAAGGGCTCGGGGTTTCCGACCCCCGGTGCGTAGGCGGGATCGATCCCGTCGAAGTCGATGGAGAGGTAGATCTCCTCGCATCCGACCTCTTTCAGGGCGTCGTTGAGGACCGCCTCGATCCCCCGCTCCCGGACCTCGTCACTGGAATGGTAGCTGATCCCCCGCTCCTCGGCGAGGATGTACTCCTTCAGGTCCCCGGACCTTATACCGATGGAGGCGTAGCCGGCCACTCCTTCGGTCTGGAGGATCTCGCGGCTGGCACAGGCGTGGCTGTACCTCGTCCCGCCGTACTCCTCCCGCAGGTCGAGGTGGGCGTCGACGACGATGACGCCGATGCCGCCTTTGTCGGCGCCGCTCTCGCCGCGCCTCCGCCGGGCCACCTCGGCGACTATGGGGGGCGTGATGGAGTGCTCTCCGCCGATGAATATCGGCGTCGCCCCCGATGGGATGAAGGCGAAGGACTCCCGGATCGTCTCTCTCGCGTAGCTGGGATCGGCGCCGAGGTCCAGGTCTCCGAGGTCGGCGAGGCTTATATCTCGAAAATCGATCCGGTGGCGGTGGACGTAGGTCTCGAAGTTGTAAGATGCGCGCCTGACGGCCCCGGGGCCGTCCCGGGTCCCTGACCGGAAGGAGGTGGTGGCGTCGAAGGGGGCCCCCACGATGACGAAATCCGCCTCATCCGGGTCGGCGTCGGCGTCCGCAAAATTGGATCTGTTGAACATCCGATTCGGCGCTTCTAGCGCATATCCATCTTGGTCCTGCCCATGACGAGCAGGTAGGAGACTTCCTTCCCCTCTTCCAGCTTCTCGCGATCCTCTGCGGTGATGGGAATGTCAATGGTGCTGTAGTCGCTGTTGTCCATCAGCTGGGCTGAAGTCTCCGCTATCGTCAGCACCTGCCCCGACTTCCTCTCGACGATCGGAACGTAGACCTTGGCTGTGACCGGCTGGACGATGGACCTCTTCTGGCCGTCGAAGATCCCGACGGCGTCGACCCTAGCCTTGGCGGCACCGTGCTTTCCCGGTTTGGACTTGGCTATGCTCTTGATGACGCACGGCTCGTCATCGATGATCACGTACCTTCCCTCTTTAAGCTCTCTTGTCTCCACCTGCTCTTTCATCACGTCACCTTCAATAAGTCACAGTCCCGACGAATACCACAGATCCTATTTAAAGAATATCTCTCATCCGCTCCAGAGCGGTCTTCAGATCCTCCATCGACGCTGCGTAAGAGATCCGGATATGCCCTCTCCCCCGGGGACCGAAGGCCGACCCCGGGACGGTGACGACCCCGCCCCGGATCAGCCGGGCGGCGACGTCGTCTCCGTCCCCCACCTCCGGGAAGGCGTAGAAGGCACCTTCTGGTTCTTTGATATCCACCCCCATAGACCGCAGGCCGGATACGAGGACGTCCCTGCGCCTCTTGAACTCCTCTCTCATGATCCTGACGGGCTCCTGAGTCCCACTCACCGCCGCCAGGGCCGCCATCTGACTGATCGACGAAGCGCAGGCCTGGACGTACTGGTGGACCTTCAGCATATTCTCGATGGCCTCGCCCCTCGCCGCCACATACCCGAGCCTCCAGCCGGTCATGGCGTAGGTCTTGGAGACGGCGTTGATGGTGATGACGTCGTCAGAGTAGAGGGCTGGGCTGACGTGCTCCCCCTCATATATGAACTGCTCGTAGACCTCGTCGGAGATGAGGGCGAAGTCGTGGTCATCGGCGAGCTCTGCCAGACACCGCAGCTCCTCAGCCGTCTGGACGGAGCCTGTAGGGTTGTTGGGGGAGTTGACGACGAGCGCCCTCGTCTTCGGTGTTATCCTCTCGGCGACGGCATCGGCGGTGAGGTGGAACCTCTCGTCGAGGGGGACGCCGACGGGCCGGCCGCGGGCGATCCTCGCCAGGGCCGAGTAGGAGACGAAACCGGGGTCTCCCATCAACACCTCGTCCCCCTCCTCGACGACGGCGGCGATGGCGAGGAAGAGAGCTTCACTGGCGCCGCTGGTGACCATTATCTCCCTCGGAGAATAATCGATGCGGTTCTCCCTTTTGAGCTTCTCGGAGAGGGCGGCCCGCAGCTCCGCAGTTCCCATATTCATGGTGTAGCCGGTGAACCCCTCCTCGATCGCCTCGATCGCCGCCCTCTTGATGTGGTCGGGGGTATCGAAGTCCGGCTGGCCGATGCCGAGGTTTATCGCCCCCGGACCCGCCCCCTCAAAGCTCTTTCTTATCCCGGAGATGTCGATCTCCTCGACGTGGCTTGCAAACTTCATATCAGCGACTCCTCATCTGCCCCCTTAGGGTGGCGGTGGGTGAAATAGTTAAGCCCGTCCCTGGGGTCCCCCCAAAAGATATAAGGGGGCTTGGGCCATGGCGCAAGGTGGCATGACGATCCAGAGACCGAGAGGGACGAGGGACTTCCTCCCGACGGACTCCTTCAGGCGGGGAGCCGTCAGGAAGGGGATGGTGGAGCTTCTGGAACGGTGGGGCTACCGGGAGATATCGACCCCCACCTTCGAGCATCTGGAGCTCTTCACCATAAAGTCGGGGCCATCGATCACCGAGGAGATATACGCCTTCAAGGACAAGGGCGGCCGCGATCTAGCCCTCAGGCCGGAGCTGACCGCCCCGGTGATGAGGATGTACGTCAACGAGCTTCAGAAGGCTCCAAAGCCCCTCCGCCTCCACTACTTCGGAAACTGCTTCCGGTACGAGCGCCCCCAGCGGGGAAGGTTCCGGGAGTTCTGGCAGCTGGGGGCGGAGCTTATAGGAAGCGACCGCCCCGACGCCGAGGCGGAGACGGTCGCCCTCGCCCACGACCTGATAGCAGGAGCCGGCGTCAATGGAGACCTCCATATCGGCTACCTAGGCCTGATAAGATCGATGATGAAGATGATACCCGCCGCCGAGAGGCCTGCTGTGATGAGGCTCATCGACAAGAAGGAGAGGGGGCTGCTCGCCGAGAAGCTCCAGGAGATGGAGATGGATCACCTCGGCCTCATCGAGCTTCTGCAGATCGAGGGGAAGACGGCCCTCGACAGGGCGGAGGAGCTGGCAGAGGAGCTGGCGAGGATGGGCGAAGACCTTCCGGACGAAGACAGCGGTGTAGCCACCTCTGAGGCCTCCCCCACCGGCGCCGCCGGGGACCGGGCGGCGAGGTCCGATCGGGCAGCCTCCTCAGACCTGGACCTCCCCCACTTCCGGGAGGTGGTGGAGCTTCTTTCGATCTACGGCGTCGAGGCGACGGTGGACTTCCAGATCGTCCGGGGGCTGGAGTACTACACCGGGACCGTCTTCGAGATCTACGCCAGCGGCCTCGGCGCCCAGAACCAGATCTGCGGCGGCGGGACGTACCAGCTCGCAAGCCTCCTGGGGGGCCAGGAGACGACCTCCACCGGCTTTGGGATCGGCTTTGACAGGATCATGGAGATCGTCGCCGTCGACGAGACGCCGCCGGCGCCGGTGGCCGTCGTCTTCGTCCCCCAGGTGAGGGTAGAGGCGGTCAGGGTAGCGAAGATCCTACGCCATCGCCTTTCGGCCCCGGTCGTCCTCGACGTCATGGGCAGGGGGCTCGGCCCCCAGCTGAAGCAGGCGAGCAGCATCGGTGCAGGCTACGCCGTCATAGTAGGTCCAAAAGAGGTGGAGGCTGGAAAGTTCACCCTCAGGGAGATGGCGACGGGATCTCAGGAGGCGCTCTCCATCGACGATATCGCCGAAAAGCTGGCTGGATAGGCAGCCGGCGGTTTGCAGGAAGGCCTCGCCCTTCGGCGGTGGCGCCCGGCCTTCAGGAGGTGAGATCAAATCCCGGATCTCAGGATGGAGCCGCAGATCCGACCGGACCATCCAGGGGCGAACCTGGCTGGCCCAAAGATCTTGATCGAAGGTCAGAGGAGCCCCAGGTTCTCCAGCTGGACCCGGACGATCTTTACCCCCTCCTCGCACTCCTCCGGGGACTTTCCTCCGGTCACCACCAACTTTCCGGAGCTGAATATCAGGACCACCACCTTGGGGGTCTTGATACGGTATACGAGGCCTGGGAACTGCTCTGGCTCGTACTCGATATTTTCCAGGCCCAGGCCCAGGGCGATGGCGTTGAGGTTCAGGTCGGTCTTGAGATCGGCGCTGGCGACGATGTTCTGGACGTGGATCTCGGGGCTGAGGTTGACGTCCTGAAAACCTATCGACTTGAGGGTCTGGGCCATGTTGGTTATCACCGTCCTCACGTCCTCGACGTTCTTCGCGCCGGTGCATACCACCTTCCCTGATGTGAATATCAGAAAGGCCGCCCTGGGAGATTTGACCCTGTAGACGAGCCCTGGAAACTTCTCCTTGTTGTATTCGGCGCCCTCCAGCTCCGACTCGATCTTTATGAGATCGAACTCCTCCGCGAGCTTTGTAGATGCGACGACGTTCTCTATGTTGATGGTGGACTCCATAATGACGTCTCTCCGGAAACTCCCTTTTTAAAGTGAGGGTATTTTTAAACTGAGGGTATATAAAGTATTGCGGGGATCGGCGCCGGCAGGGGGATGGCGCCGTCTTTCTGGACCGGAGATTATAACCAGGGCGGGGGTGGCAGAGCCCTTCTGGTCAGGTGGTGATGCATGGGATGGAGGGGGGCAGGGATCGGATTCTGATCGGATTCTATATGGTTATAGACAAAAATAGACAAAAAGAAGAAGCCGCCGATGGGATTCGAACCCATGACCTGCTGATATATCGGGTCGTCTGCCTTACGAATCAGCCGCTTTACCGGGCTAAGCCACGGCGGCACTGGGACATCCGGCATATAGCAGCCGTTCTCAATTTAAGCGTTGCGATCAGCCTATCGATCCATAACGCCGATCCGTCATCGATCTATCCACCCAGGATCAGGAGGCCTCCTTCTGCCTCTTCACCTCTTCGGCGAGAGCGGGAAGGAATATCCCGATGTCGGTGACCAGGCCGATCGCCTGAGCCGACCCCCGGTCCATCAGCTTCGTCACCGTCGAGGGGTTGATGTCGACGCAGATCGTCTTGACCCGGGAGGGGAGGAGGTTTCCGGTGGCGATGGAGTGGAGCATCGTCGCCATCATGATAACCATATCGACCCCCCGGAGGGCTTCGAACATCGCCTTCTGGGCGAGGACTGTGTCGGTGACCACGTCGGGGAGGGGGCCGTCGTCCCGGATCGACCCCGCCAGGACGTAGGGGATATCCCGCTTGACGGCCTCGTACATGATCCCCCCCTTCAATTTGCCGTCCTCCACCGCCCGCCGGATGGAGCCGCTGGAGATCACCTCGCTGATGGCGTATATGTGGTTTCGATGGCCTGCTGAAGTCAGATGGCCGTGGGGGTCCATCCCCAGGCTAGTCCCGAAGAGCTGCCGCTCGATGTCGTGGACGGCGAGGGCGTTTCCGGCGAGGAGGACGTCTATGTAGCCGTCCCGGATCAGACCGGCCAGCGACTCCCCGGCCCCGGTGTGGATTATCCCCGGCCCGCCGACGACGGCGATCTTCCCTCCCACCTTCTTGGTGGCCAGGATCTCACCTGCCAGCTGCTTTATTATCTCCCCTGAAGGGCGCTCCGAGGATACCTCATTGGACATGAACTCGAAGAAGGTCCTCTCCCGGGGCCGCTGCGGGGGGGTGACCCTCACCCCTCCGGTTCCGACGACGACGGCATCCCCCTTCTCGATCTGGCCTATGGGGACGCATACCGCCCTCCCATCCTTGATGATGATGAGACAGTCCATCTGGATATCCTCCACCTCCAGCCACGCCCCCCGGTACCTGACGGAGGTGAGGTGGTTTGTGGTGGAGTAGAACCCCCTGGGGACGACCCTGTCTTTTGGGGCTATCTCGAGATGGACGTCCTCGACCTCGATGACCCTGGCCCCGAGGGGGTGGAGGGCGAGGAGGATCCGGCCGAGATGATCGGCATCATCCCCGGAGATGGCTATCATCACGTAGCTGGTATCGTGCTTCTTCTTTCCCACCTGGAACTTCTTGATCTCAAACTCGCCTCCCATGCTCATGATCTTGTCAAGAGCCTTGGTTAGGGTCAGCGAATCTATCAGATGCCCTTCCATCTCAATATCGCAGGTTTCGACCATGGTGACCATCTACCAACCTCGACCTGATCATCTAAGAACTATTCCCTTTGAACCGAAGATAAAAGCCGTCCCATCCATCGAGGATCACCATAGCTGCCCCTCGATCACCGACCGGGTCTTGTCGTTGGTGGACATGACGAGCCTCCTTATCTTCACCAGGTGGCCTCCGGGGACGGCTCTGGGGGGCTCGAATACCGCCCGAACCCCCATCCTTCTATAGTGCTCCTCAAAGTCCGCCGCCGTCCGGAGGTCCCGGACCAGGATCTCCACCTCCTGGGCGATCTCAACCCCGGAGATCTTCGCCTCCACCGTCTCCCTCATGGGCAGGAGCATCGACCTTCCCAGACGGAGGCACCTCGCATCGAACTCTGCCGCGCCATCGGACCACTCCGCCGCCTGGAACCCCTCCCGGACGACCCGGGAGAAAAAGAAGTCCTGGCCGTAGTCGTTGTAGTACCGGAAGGCGAACTCCAGGTCTCTGCAGTTGCTCTCGGAGCTGGTGTACTTCATGGGGCTACTGAGATTCTCCGGATCTTTTATGACGACCCCCTCCCGCCCCCGGGAGCCCAGGTCCTCCACGATCTCCCTGATCTCCCCGGCAGCCTCAGGAACGCCGAACTCTCCGAAGAGGCGGACGGCTTTTATCCCATACTCCTCGGCGATGGCGTGGGCCGCCTTCGACCCCTCCATATCCCTCTTCCCCTTCCGCGATACGTCGAATAGGCAGAAATCCATCGAATCGGCGGAGTAGACGTCCTTGGGGACGTAGGGGTTCTTAGGCCCCACCATCTCACCGCAGAGAACGATGGCGGGATGGTCATCGAAGACCCCGGCCGGTATCTGACCCTCGGCCACCTCCGTCGAGTAGGGGCAGACGAAACCCCCCCTGGTGAGGGCGATCGTCTTCCCGCCGACCCTGGCCACCCGGACGTTGTGGCCGTTCATCTTCTCCTCGACGAGGACCCCGCCGGAGAAGTGTCTCCTTATGGCGGGGTCGAGCATCATCGCCCGCCGGATCTTTGGGTAGCCGTAGACGATCTCGCCGTCTTCGAAGACGACCGTCCCCGCCTCTATCCCGGATATGGCCTTGTCGAACCTCAGGAGGCGGGGCTCCGGCCAGTCGGATGAGCGGACGATCCTCCCGAGCATCCGCTCCAGCCTCCCGGCGGAGATCCCCAGCCTATCTGCCGCGGACCGGAGGTTCATCTCGACTTCACCAGGTGGTCGAAGAAGCACCTCCTCGTCAGCATCCCCACCAGCTCGTTCTTCTGGTTCAAGACCGGCATCCCTCCCAGATCCTCTTCCAGCATCTTCTTCCTCGCCTCTTCGAGGGGTGTATCGACCCAGAGGGACTTCACCCCGCGGCTCATCACGTCCGAGACGAGGAGGTTTTTGATCCTCGGGTCCTGCTGGCCGCCCTGGACCAGATCCCTGAAGGCGCGCAGAGATTTTGCGACGTCCCGTTCAGATATCATCCCCACCAGCTTTCCCCCCTCCATCACAGGAAAACGGCCCACGTCCTGGTCGAGCATCACTCGGCGGACGTGGACGAGCCGGTCGGAGGAGTTGGCGGTGAGTGGTGTCCTCATGGCGTCGGCGGCCATCCCGGTCATCCGGATCGCCTTCAACATGTCCTTGGGCCTGACCCAGCCCAGGATCTCTTCGCCCTCCATCACCACCAGGACTGAGGTCTTCTGGAGGAGAAATACGGCGTCATCGACCTTCATATCCGGGTCGACCTTGATGACGGTGTCTGAGGTGGCGGAGGCGACATGGAGGGAGGTGGCGGGCATCCCAACCCTCTGCCTCGTCCCCAGAACCCTCGCTATCTGCCTCATGGTGATCGTCCCCGCCAGATTGCCGTCGTTGGTGACGAGGAGCCTTCTAAGATCGTGCTTCTCCATGATGTCGAGGGCCTGGGTGATCCTCTCTGATTTGTCTATCGACACCGGCTCCGTCATTATATCCTTTATCAACATGATCAAGACCACCTCGCCACTTCCGATAAGATTTCGCGGGTCGAGAAGAAACCGACTACCCTATCATCGTCCAAAACGGGCAGGCCGCATATCTCCTTATCCAGGAGGATCTGGGCCGCCTCCACGGCCGGGACCTCGGGGTCGGTGAAGATGATGGGGTAGGACATGACGTCCTCCGCCACCAGGGGGACCTCCTTGACGTATCTGTAGCCTTTCCTGCCGGCGGTGCTCTCCTTCCTCGTCATCTTGATGCTCTTGCTCTTCAGCTCGTCTTTTGCGTCTGAGATCCCCGATATGGCCAGGTTGGTGTGGGTCACCACCCCCACGGGGGTGGCGTTATCCTCGCAGACCACGACCCTGTCGACCCTGTTCTCTATCATCTCCTCGAGGACGTGGTCGAGGGTGTGGTGCCTGTGGACGCTGACCACCCCCTGGGACATCAGGTCGCCGACCTTCGAATCGGGGCTCTTCTCGACGAAGTAGGAGAGGAGATCCCTTGAGGTTATGATCCCGACGATATCCCCCTCGCCCCTCTCGACGGGGAGGCCGTCTATCCCGTTCTCGTCCATGATCTCGGCAGCCTGCTCCATCGTCGCCCCGGGATAGATGGTGATGGGACGCTCGGTCATGACAAGCCTCACGGGGATTTTGCTGATGGGACGCCTCCGCCACTCCGGGGCGGCCTGGCTCAGTCGGTGGGAGATGTCGTGCTTGGTCACGATCCCCGAGAGCTTCTCTCCGTCCATCACCAGAAGCCTGCTGATGTAGTGCTTCAGCATCAGATTTCTTGCTCGCTGCACCGGCTCTTCCTTGTCGATGACGTAGACGGGAGATTGCATGTAATCCTTTACCTTGCTCATGTTATGATCCCTCGCTTCTCCACCGCAAATGCCCTGATGAAATCCCTCTTGGTTATGATCCCCATGAGAGATCCGTTCTCCATGACCGGCAGGGCGCCTACCCCATTCTCCATCATCTTATCTGCAGCCGCCCCCAGATCCGTCTCCTTATCCGTGAATACGATATCCCTTCGGACGAGGTTCTTTATCGGCTGGCTCATCACCTCTCCGATGTCGCCCGTCACCACCTTTCCAAACGCCTCGCCGCTTCCCAGGTACCTCATTATATCCGAGGCGGTGACCATCCCCACCAGGATCGAATCCTGGACGACGGGGAGCTTGCGGAAACCGCCGTGCTGGACCATCATCTTCGTCGTCTTCTCGATGGAGATCTGGCCGTTGGCGGTGATGACGTTCGGGCTCATGAACTCCTCGACTTTGATCCCAGTGTTCAGCCCGGAGACGAGCTTGGCGAAGTCGTGCTCTGTTACCAGGGCCTTGATCCTGTTCTCCTCGTCCACCACGGGCAGGCCGCCGACGTTCTTCTCGTACATCAGCTTCAGGGCGTCCTCCACCGAGGACTTCTCTCCGATGGATATGAGTTGGGAGCTCATGATATCCCTGATGTCGGCGTTGATGGCTGCGAGTATATTTCCCTCATACTTCTTCTTCAAGAGGTTATGTCTTATGCCGCCGCCGAGGAAGTCGACGATGTCGACGCCGGTGACGAACCCCAGGAGCCGGCGGGTTCCAGGATCGGCTATCGGCAGCCTCCCAAACCCGTAAGAGGTCATTATCTTGATGGCGCCGATGATGGTGGTGGTGGGCGGAGCGGTCACCACATCGGCGGTCGCGATGGTTAGAACGTCCCCTGTCCGCTTCGCGACCCTGGAATCGAACTGGACCGGTCCCCTGTCCATCGCTCCAGGCATCCTGATCTTGGCATCCTTCCGATCCTCTGATAGTCTCTTCATTCTCCCTCACCAAAGATGGCTTTTATAACGTCGTATCTGTCGATTATTCCCACGAGGTGGCCGTCGTCCACCACGGATATCCTGCCGATCCCCCGATCGAGCATCATCTTCGATGCATCGCGAAGGTTCGCCTCTGGACCTATGCTGTAGAGGGGTGTGCTCATCAGCTTCTCCACCTTCATCACATAAGTGGTATCCTTGCCGACCCGGGCCCCCCCCGTCTTCAGTATGTCGAAGCGGGTGATCATGCCGACGGGACGCCCCTTATCGTCCAACACCGGCATCCCGGTGAAGTCGGAGTCGAGCATCGCGTCCCATACCTTGGCCACCGAGTCCTGAGGGTTGCAGGTCTCTATATCGGTGTTCATTATATCTTTGACCTTTCTATCCGCGAGCCTCTCGGGATCTATGCTCTTGAATATGTCAATGGGGCTGACCACCCCCAAGAGACGGCGATCTTCTGAAGACCGGACTACGGGAAGTATGGCATAATTTGCCCTGATGAGAAGCCTCGCCGCCTCTTCTAGGTACGTTTCGGGGGTCATCACGGGGACCTCAACAGAGAACCCGGAGACGGTGACGTTCGAACGGGTCGAGGCTATCTTCATCATATCCCGATCGGTGACGATCCCGACGACTTCTCCAGAGCCGTTTATTATCGGCAAGCCCCGCAGCTGGTTGTCACGTATAAGCTGCCTTGACCTGGTAACAAAGTCGCCCTCCATCACGCTGACCGGATCCTTCGACATTATCTCTCCGACTTTAGTTCCCAAATTAACCCCTCCATATCGTATCCGAAAAATTATCGATGCTCATGCTCATCTATTACCGTCTCTGCAGCTCCAGCAAGAAAGCTCGCCGTTGACCGATTCCAGAGAGTCCGAGATCTGGCCGCACCTCTCGCAGATCCCCCGAATCATCTCCCTGGGTTCCTCGAAGTGGACGCTATCCCGGTGCATCTCTATCAGATGGCGCAGGATCTCCCCCATGCCTATGGATGCCGATCCCGATACCAGATCGGTATCGGTGATTATGCCCATCAGCTCTCCATCGCTCGATACCACCGGGAGCCTCTTGACCCCCGATTTGAGCATCTTTACGGCGGCGTCGCTCAAGCTGATCTCCGGATGGACGGTGATCAGGGGTGAGGACATTACGTCGCTCACCTTTACCTCTTTTGGATTTGCGGCTCTGGCAACAATCTTTCCGACCAGATCCCGCTCAGTTATGATCCCCATCGGCTGGTCGTTGTGAATCACGATCAAGCTGCCCACGTTTGCGGAGAACATCTTCTTTGCAGCCTTCATCACATCGACCGATGAATCGACGGTGATCACGGGTCGGGCCATTATATCCCGCACCGGAATCTCTGTTTCCATGCAAGTCACCTCCGCGGCAGATCGCCGTTCTTATTAAAGAGATTCCCTGTATAAAAGGATCACTGCATCCTTTTCTATCAGATTTAAAGTGTATTATAATTTTCTTATTCTGAAATGTGGTGGAGGATGTGATCGATCTCGGCGAGGATCAGATCGATCCCGAGGCGGGCAGCCGCCGGGGATCCCGGAAGGCAGAAGACGGGGACGCCCCGGACCACCCCCGCCGAGGCCCTGGTGAGGATCGCCCTCGTCCCCACCTCGTCGAGGCTCTTCTGCCTGAATACCTCCCCGAAGCCGGGGATCGTCTTATCGAAGAGCGGCTCTGCCGCCTCGATCGTCAGGTCCTTCGGGGCGAGGCCTGTCCCTCCACAGAGGACGACGGCATCGGCCTCTGAAGCCAGGATCGCCTCTCTCACCGGCCCCACCCCGTCGGATATTAGGCGGTAGGTGAAATCGCGGCCACAGGCTTCGAGCCGGTCCAGGATCGCCATCCCTGAGAGGTCCTCCGCCTCTTCTGGATTTCCGACGTCTCCGAACCTCTCGAACCGGGAGGTGCTGACGACGACGACCTCGATGATCATGGATTATACAGAGTCTCGAAAGGATAAATCTCTTCTCTCCATGCCCAACGGTTTTATCTAAAAAGGCGGATCTCGATCATCCTGACGTCCCCCGGGACGGGGGGCCGGGGGGCTCCCTGAGGTCGTTGGGGTCGGAGGTGTCTGGCGATGGCGTATGAGATCGGGAGAGGTGCAGAGGC
>CP086218.1:995609-998944 GCA_020844795.1 Methanothrix sp.
CCACCTGGAGGTGGTACCGCCGTCGCAGGTCCTGGATACGATCGTCGGGATGTGGATCGCCTGCCAGGAGGTCTTGCCCATGGCCGCCTTGATCTCCTCAGCCTGCTCGGCGGGGAAGAGCTTGTTGATGTCGACCAGGTACTGGTCGTCGATCTCGTCTGCCAGGTCGTCGTCGCCGGTGAACATCCTGACGTTACAGTCGTCGACTAAGGCAGGATGGGTCTCCACCATGTGCTCCTGAACGACGGCCGCGCCGGGCATGGCGTGGTTGAGGATCTCCAGGTAGTTGTTGATCGTCTCGGGGGTGACCTCTTTGCCCAGACGCTTCTCCAGCACCTCGTGGGCCATGTCCAGACCGACGACGATCGTCCTTCTGATGTCGTCCCACATCTGCTGCATGGCGGGGTTGTTGACGAAGTGGAGGTCGTCACCCTCTACGATGTACTCTGTGGTGGAGAGCTTGTAGGGGACGAGCTGCCTCTGGCCCAGGGGCACGCCGCCGGCGTGGAGGTAGGGGTTGTACATGGAGATGCCACGCTTCCCCTCCAGCTTCTTGGATGCCTCCATGAACTCCCGCTTTCGGGCGTTCTGCATCGGCCCCAGCCTCTCATAGACCGTAGTTTTGCCGCTTAGGTCGAAGTCCTTGCCGAACTTCTTGTTCAAAGCTTTTACGAACAGCTTTTTAGTGTGAATCTTTCCCATCTTTAATCACCACCATTTACTCCGGCCTGAATCCCCACTTGCTTCTCCGCTCCCACATGTGGTGGAGGGCGATCAGACCCTCATCAAACTTCCTGGAGCCGATCGCTCCACCGAATGGCACGTTGTCGTGTCTGAAGATGGTGGTCCTCTTGGCGACCTCTGCCTCGCTCATCGGCTTTCCGGAGTTGACCTTCCTGTCGAGGGGGATACCTACCTGGTCCTTGACGTAGTTGACGTTCCCGTTGTCAGCGAGCTCGGTCCTGGCCAGCATGTCGAACATCATGCCGTCCTCGTCGAGCCTGAGGGAGTGACCGTGGACGGTACAGCCTCTCATGGTGGCGAGGGCCGGGTCGGTCATCTCGGAGTCCATCTGGACCTTGGTGTACTGCTCTATGTCTCTCTCTCTAGCCTCGATGATCTGTCTTCCGGACAGAGTTCCTGGGTCGCAGCCTCTGCAGTTGATCGCTCCCCAGTAGCTCCTCCAGTAGGGGATGGCGGGGGCGTTGTACATGGAGTCGGCGAACTGAGAGTACCTGATACGGTCTCCGGCGGCGGCGCCGGGGGTCGGCTCTACCAGCTGCCTTATGGGGCAGTCGGGCTCTCCCATCTCCTTCAGGGGCGGGTGGGTGCTGGGGTAGTCTGAGCCGGGGGCCCTGTGGCCCATTATGGTTACGATGTCGGCATCGGAGATGTCTCTGAGCTTCTCCAGATCGCCAGACATGTGCTTGCGCCTGTTCTTTCCAACAGACGTGGTGCCTGGATAATATTGGGGTTTGTATGCCATATCCTAAACCTCCTTATGAAAATGCTATGAGTCACCGCCTGTATCAGACAGAATGGCCATATCACGTTCCCTCTTGGCCTTCGGATCGATCATTCCCAGGATCCTCTTGTCATCCACCTCGCCCCCGTACTTGGCGTAGTCCGAGACGGTGGGCTTGGTGTGAAATATCTGCTTTCTCTTTATGGTGAAGGAAAAAGGCAGCATTCGCTCACATGCCGCTCTGATCCCCTCGATCCGATCCTCGCTATCCAGCTCCAGCCAGATCCTTCCTACCTTGACCCTCAGCTCGAGGGCCTGGTCTGCCAGCTCCAGGAGCATATTTTTGTGCTCCTCGATGGGAAGTCCCTTACCAGGACCATAAGGTACCATCCTCGGGAGGTTGGGACCTTGAACCGTGATCCTGAGGATGCCTCCACCCTGGAAGATCTCGTCGAGGAGGCGCTGGGCTGTATCAGGCTTCAGAAATCTCTGAGGGAAGATCTCTATCTGGACCGATTCCGTGTCTGATTTAGTGACCATGCATACTCAACCTATCTATACAGCCTCCGCAACTGCTACGATAGGCTCGCGGAACTCCTTGATCTCTCCGTATACGGTGCCCACCAGACCGGAGGTCATCTCCGGGGTGAACATCTGGGTGCCTGCGTCGAGGGCTACCGCCGCGGATACGCAGGGGATGGCGAATCCTCGGGAGTGTCTTGTAACGACGTGGTTGCCGTTGAAGACGCCGGGGCCGCCGCCGCCGTAGATGGAGTGGCTGAAGAAGGAGAAACCGACGGCGGTTCCCATGACCTTACCCCAGTCGCACCCTGGCAGAGCGGTCTCTTTCTCCATGACGTCGTTGAAGTAGAGCAGGGTTGAGGAGACGGCCTGAGCGCCTCGGAGGGCGCCGCAGTTGACCATGGTGGCGGCTAGAGTGCCTGCGGCACAGTAGGCGTTCCACTTGGAGACGTCGTTCGCCTCATACATCACGTACCCGGAGGGGAGCTTCTCGCCGGCCTTGATGACCTTGTCCTCGATGGCCCTCTCGACGACGCTCTGGACGACGGTACCGATGGTTCCCGTCTTGCCGTTGGCCTTCACCAGGTCGTAGACCATGTTGTTGGCGTTGAGGCCCTGGTAGGCGAGGCCGAGCATCTGGTACCTCTCGAAGATGCCTATGGCGTTGCCCATCTCGAAGTTTCCGATCTGCTCGTAGATGGAAGAGAGGGCTGCAGCGTTCATGGCGTTTCTCTTGGTGATGGCAGCGATGTGGTTTGCCATGATGTTCCTCAGAGCGAAGCCGAGACCTTCATCGTTCTGGGGGATGTTGAGGACAGAGGCTACGTTTCCGCCGGCCATGGGGACGGTCTGCGGGTACTGGCCCCAAACGGCGGCGTGGATCATGGGGGCCTCAAACATGCCGGCCTTGAACTGGGTGACGAGGGCCTCGGTGGCGGCTGCTGCTGCTGCCGTCATACCGACGACGAACTCGGATGCGACGTCGACCCTGGCGGTGGGGATCTGGACGAGGAGCTGCTTTCCTCCGCCCAGGACCTGGACGTTGGTGTCGTCTCCCTCTTCGACCTGCAGGAGCTTCTTCATCTCGGCGGCTAGGGCGTCGGCGTTGGCGACGACGTCATATTTCAGCTCGCGTCCCTTGATCTGCCTGCCCTGGCCACCTACCTTGCCGGCCTTAAGAGCGTTCTCGATACCTGCCAGGTTGACCGCCACGGTCCGCTTGGTCAGGTTGATCAGTTTCTTCATCGCCGCGTTCTTGAGTGGGCTGACGGCGCTCAGGTCAACGTCACTCTTTAAAAGAACGCCACGGTCACTATAGAGGTCTATTTTGTCAGACACGTTCTTTATC
>CP086218.1:999044-1002230 GCA_020844795.1 Methanothrix sp.
GACGTCCCTCCAGCTTATCTGCGGCTCGCCGTTATAGGTGGCGATCCCCTGGGACCTCCATATGGAGGAGCCCGGCTCACTCGTCTGAAGCTCGATGTCGCAGACCGGAAGGGCGGTCTCGACCTCCACAGAGTAAGTGTAGAGGGAAACGGTGCTCCCCTTATCCGGGGAGACGGTGGGGTTCTCATACCTTATCAGGACGATATCGGGGCCCAGGTACACCTTTCCTTCATCCTCCCGGCTGGTCCCGAGGGGGTTCTCAGACCCGGGGTAATAGAAGCTGAAGTAGTAGGATGAAGTGCCCTCTGAGCCGATCCTCTCACTGGGGGTGACGCCGGTCCATACCATCTTCTGCCAGCTGTTGGCGTCGGTGTACTTCTTCCTCTCAATGAGTCTGAAGAGGTTTTGATCGACGTCCCAGACGTGGAGGCCGACGTCCAGGCTTTTTGAGCCGTTGAAGTCGAGGGAGTAGGTGAAGGGGGTGCCCGAGAATCCCTCGGGAGGATGGACGCTCTCGTTTGCGTACTCATAATCGATAGGCCAGAAGGGCCCCTCAAAGACCTCCGTCTGCTTCCGTCCCGCGAACCTGTAGTGGGCGGCTATGAAGTCGAAGTCGAGGGTTATGTTATCCCATCTGAACGTCTGCCATGCGCCGATGTTGGTGTAGTTGAAGGTGCCGCAGTCCTTCCAGGGACCTATCGCCTCAGGGGCGACCTGGAGGGTCACGGCATCTTCTGCGCTCGAAAATAAGTCGACCCGATAGCTATAAAGGGTCTGGTCGGTCCCCATCTTTGGAGATAGATCGGCGTTCCTATAGACGGTGATCATCTTGATCAGAGATGGCTGGCCGTCGTAACCCTCCAGAGATCTCAGGGGGTTTCCGACCTTGGGGGTGAAAGTTGCCCGATACCAGGACCGTTCCCAGATGCTGGTGTCGTTGTTGTCTTGGGCCCACCTGCCGAATTCGGATCGTGAAAGCTCAGGGGACCTGTAGTTGACTTCGAACTGGATCTCCTGGGAGGCGCCGGAATCCAGATCGACGTATCTCGAATGTTTCTTAGAGATGCTGTAGTCGTTGTAATCGGGACCAACCTCCAAGACTACTTGGTAGCGCATGAAGGATGGCATGGGATTTATAAGGTGGATGTTATATACTACTGGCTGATTGACATTGAACGGCATCATGGATGATCCTGCTTGCTGGAAGCTCATTTTGGCTTCCGACTGGCCATGGGCCGGACCGAGGACCAGTGTCACTGCGACAAAAAGGAGTAGGACGCATCTTGGAGATATCAAGCTCATATAACCCCCGATATCCTTGATATGATTCGGCATCGCTTAAGGAGCTATGAGAGACGTACCTATTAAATGTTAACGGAAGAAAGGACGGCCAGTAGCCCCCAAAAAAATGGATGGGATTCACCTCTCCATCGCTCTGCTCGCCGCCTCCACTCCTGCTCCCAAACTCGATATCAACCCTTCCTTCAAGAGGACCAGCTCCAGGGTCTGGATCGTCCTTAGAACGTCGGCCTCGGTGCAGGCGCCCATGGTCCCGATCCTGAATATCTTTCCCTTCAGGGCAGACTGGCCGCCTGATACGACGACGCCGCGCTCTCTCATTCCTCCTCGAAGCTGGCCGTCGGTGATCCCTTCAGGCGTCTTCATGGCGGTGACGGTGTTGGAGTAGGTGGTGTGCTCGTTCACCTGGGGGAATAGATCGATATCCAGGGCAGATGCCGCCTCTCTCACCCCCTTAGCGAGCCTCGCCATCCGGGCCCTCCTCTCTGCCAACCCCTCCTCTTCGGCCATGATGAGGGCCTCCTGGAGGGCGAAGAAGAGGGAGACCGCCGGGGTGTAGGGTGTCTGGTTCTTCTTGGCTTTATCGAGGTGGGCCTTCAGGTCGGTGTAGTATCCGCCTTTTCCGTCCTCCAGCATCTCGGCAGCCCCCTTGCTGACGGTCACCATGGAGAGGCCCGGCGGGACCGCGAGGCACTTCTGAGAGCCGGTTATGGCTATGTCGACCCCCCACTCGTCTGTGAGAAACTCGTTTCCGCCGACGGAAGAGATCCCGTCCACTATGAATATGGCATCGTGTCTTCTGGCCAGCTCTCCGACTTCTTTCGCCGGGTTGACGATCCCGACGGAGGTCTCGTTGTGGACGATGGAGATGGCCTTTGCCCCCTCTTCGAGGGCAGCTTCTATCCTCTCCAGGTCGAAGGGCGTCCCCCAGGGGAACTCCAGGAGGACGGCGGTTCCGTACCGGTCGCCGAGCTCGGTGAACCTCTCGCCGAACTTCCCGTTGGTGACGGTGATGATCTTATCCTCTCTTCCTATGATGCCGCCGACGGCAGCTTCCATCCCGGCGGTACCGCTGCCGCTCAGGATCACGGCCTCGTTCTCTGTCTCAAAGAGCTCTCTGAGCCGGGACCTGCAGTCTTCGTATATCTTCTCGAAGTCGGAGCTCCTGTGGCTGATCATAGGCTTCGACATCGCCCGGAGGATCCTCTGGGGGACTCTGACCGGCCCTGGGATCATGAGCAGCGTATCCTCGATATCCAAATATTATCCCTCGATCCAACAACCACAGGAAGTCTATATAAACCTAGCTTTTATCCGGACAGCCGTCTTCCAGCTCCCTCTCGCGAAGGGGGGAAGGTCGCCGTGCTCTTTCACCCACTCTTCAAGAAACCGGATGGTTGCGGGGTCGGAGGGGTAGCCGCTTCCTATATCCTCTCCGACGGCCTTCTCGATCTCCCTCACCGACCGGTCCCTATTGACCTTGGCGAGGATCGAGGCTGCGGCCACCACGGGGTGGTTCTTGTCGGCCCGGTGCTCGGCGACGACCTCCATCCCGGTTACGCTCAGATCTTTAACCCGTTTTGCGAACCGGTTCGGGTCGACGTCGGCGGCGTCCAAGATCGCCTTATCCGCCGAGAGCTTCTCCACCACCTTGGCGAAGCTCTTGACCATGATCTCGTTCATCGTCATAATCTGGCGCAGCTCGTCGATCACCTCAGGTTTCACCTCCAGGACGTACCGATCCCTGGCGATCTTCTCGATCCGGGCGGCGAGATGTTCCCTCCGCTGAGGGGGCAGAAGCTTAGAGTCCTTCACCCCCAGGGCAGCAAGGTCGAAGAGCCTCTCCTCGTCGACGACGACGCCGACGACGAACATTGAGCCGATGAC